>JALHMY010000017.1 GCA_022843805.1 Fuerstiella sp. | reverse complement strand
GGGGAGGAGGTTTCAAAACCTCCCCTCCCGCGCAGCGAAGCGAAGTGGGAGGGGTCGGCCGAAGGCCGGGGGAGGGCTCGCCGCGGGTGGCACTCAACGCCGTACCAATAACACCCGCGTCCCCCAGTTCACCAGCCCCCTCCCGATCTTGCTATCGCTCGATCGACCTCCCCCGGCTTCGCCGGGGGAGGAGGTTGATAAAACCTCCCCTCCCGCGCAGCGAAGCGAAGCGAAGTGGGAGGGGTCGGCCGAAGGCCGAGGGAGGGCTCGCCGCGGGTGGCACTCAACGCCGACCCAAGTGTTCCCGGGGCCGGAATTTGACACTACTGCATGACCACTGGTGCCAGTGTTGAGACACGACACGGGCTTGCTGATTTCTTCTGCCCGGCCATGAACTATGAGGACTTCGGCTTTGATGTCTTTTTGACCGAGCCCGTTCCCGGAGCATCATTTGACACGGCTGCAGACGCAGTCGGATTTATGGTCGCCGCGCCGACTTCCGCCTGAGCAGTTGGGCTCTCAGCCGCCAGCGGTGCGGTGATTGCCTTGAAGATACAAACGCCCAATGGTGGTGCAATAATTCGAATGCTGTTCTGACAGCCATGCGAGGGGACGGCTTTGGAATACTGACCGCCCTGATTTCCGGTGCCTGATCCCCCGTACCATTCTGCATCACTATTGAAAAGCTCCCGGTAAAACCCGGCCTCTGGCACCCCAATCTGATAGTCGCCCCTTGGAATGGGTGTCAGATTACAGACCACAACCACGGTTTCCCGATGATCCGGCGTATGACGCAGAAACACGGTTACACAATTGGTGGTGTCATCTCCAACGATCCATCCAAAGCCTTCTGAAACATGGTCTCCCTCATGCAGTGCCGGCTCTCTGACATAGACCCGATTCAGGTCACACAGCATGCGCCGAACGCCCTCATGCCGGGGAAATGTACGCAGAACCCAGTCGAGTTCCACGTCATGATTCCACTCAGACCACTGGCCAATTTCGGTACCCATGAACTGCAGTTTTTTTCCTGGTGTTGCGTACTGCATTGACAACATCAGTCGAAGATTTGCGAATTTCTGCCATTCATCGCCGGCCATTTGCGACAACAGGGATCGTTTGCCGTGGACGACTTCGTCATGGGACAGTGGCAACACAAAGTTCTCGGAAAATGCATACACCGATCGAAATGTCAGGTCATTCAGATGAAAACGACGGTAGATCGGGTCACGCCGCATAAACCGCAGCGTGTCGTTCATCCAGCCCATGTCCCACTTCATTGTGAAGCCCAGGCCGCCCGCATAAACCGGTCTGGAAACCCCCGGCCAGGCAGTCGATTCTTCCGCAATACTCAAAACTCCGGGAAACTCGGCGTGCAGAGTGGTATTGAGACTCCTGAGAAAGGCGATGGCTTCCAGATTTTCCCGGCCGCCATGCTGATTGGGAATCCATTGCCCCGAATCTCGCGAGTAGTCCAGGTACAGCATTGATGCGACCGCGTCCACGCGTATTCCATCAATGTGATATACGTCACACCAGAATCGCGCACTGGAGACCAGAAATTCACTCGTCTCCCGACGGCCATAATTGAAAATCAAAGTATTCCAGTCCGGATGGTAACCGAGCCTCGGATCTGCGTGCTCATACAGACATGTGCCATCGAACATGGCCAGTCCGTGTCCGTCCGTTGGAAAATGTCCTGGTACCCAGTCCAGAAGTACGCCGATCCCCTGCTGGTGCATGTAGTCGACAAAATACTGAAAATCGTGTGGCGAACCGAATCGTGATGTGGGAGCGAAGTAGCCAGTTGTCTGGTATCCCCAGGATCCGTCAAACGGATGTTCAGTAATGGGCAGCAACTGTATGTGGGTGTATCCCATCTCCGCCGCATATTCTGCAAGCTTATGAGCCAGTTCCCGATAGTTCAGATACGTCCGGCCGTCGCCTGGCCGTTTCCATGAACCAAGATGAACCTCATAGATCGAAACAGGAGAATGGAGCCAGTCGGTTTCGGCCCGTTTCTTCATCCATTCCTGGTCGCGCCATTCAAAATCCCGAAGACTCCAGACGACGGACGCGGTCTGAGGACGAAGTTCCGAATAAAATCCGACCGGATCGGCTTTCTCCAGCAAATGACCGCTCTGAGTTCGGATGGCATACTTATACCGAGTCCCCGGAATGGCGCCCTTAATCACCCCTGACCAGACACCCGTGTCGCTGGATGTCAGCCAGTCGCGTCCGGCTGTCCAGCCATTCCCATCGCTGATGACGGAAACTTCCCGCGCATTGGGTGCCCAGACCGAAAACCGGACTCCTCCACTAACAAGGTGTGCTCCCCAGAAACGATACAGAGAAGACCCTGTAACCGGCTGATCAAAGGTGCTGACAGGCCCGGGATGGCGTGGTATAACTGCAGCAGACATGGCGTCGAATTCTCTTCAACAGAAATAACTGTCATCATGAAATGACCGCTCAGCATCTGCTTACGCGATCTGCTGATGAAGTCCGCGTTATAGTTCAGACGTCGCCAAACGGCAAATATCCGGGACTTCCCGCTTACTTCGTACGAGTCTCACGTACTGCTCGAAGTCGAGTGAAAAGGGATTGAAAGCGACTTTGCTGATGTTCAACGGCATTGCCAACAGGGCTGTTATCCTGCGGTGAAGCATTCTGAGCCGCCGCTGCATTAACCGAACCCAAAGACACGTCAGGACTGCCTGGCCTGCTCAGATCGTGGCTGCCGGGTTTCGAAGGTGTGTTGAATCGCTGCACTTCGGCCTGAAGTTCAGAAATATCTGATGCCAGCGGGCAGGTGTTGTATTCGGGCGCGAATTCCGAACCACGATCCGCTCCCAGGGCTTCAACCGAAGCAGCAAGGGTAAAGAAATGGATTCGCTGGTCCGTGTGAGAGCCGTCAAAAGGCGGCAATTGCAGATCAGACTTCGACTCAGGCTCCGTTCGCGCTGATTCCGTATTCGCATCCTGTACCGCAGACAACTCAGAACGCACATGTGACCGGAATGGAATGGAGATCATTTCATTCTGTTCAGCTCCAGACACGATTGCATCATCGTCCATGGAAGAGAATGCATCCTGAGATTCGACGACCTCGGGCGAATCCACTTCGTCTTCCGTCCTGTCAGAAACATCGCTCTCGCTGACTGCTGGCTGCAGGAAATGCAGAAGCTGGCCATCTCTCCAGTGGCCATCTCTCCAGTGGTCAACGCCCGTGGGAGTGGTCGTCAGAAGCAACTGAATCTCCTGGTCTGAAGTCACCGAAACAGAGATCTGTTCGATGCAGGGCCGGTGATTCAAAGCGGCAGCGTCAACGAAAAGAAATTCATCACCCTCATACCGGGCATGGCGTCTTGATACCGATGCCGTCAGACCTGGCGGTACTTCTCTGCCCAGTGCAACCCATGTATACCGATCAAAGACCGGCAGACGATTTGACAGTTCACCGCCCCAGACTTCTGCCTCGTTACTCTGTTCGAATCCTGCTGATTCGCTGCAAATGTCGTCTTTCTCCGATTCCAGAACCAGGAGCAACTGATCGACAAAGTCCGCACCGGAAATCGTTTCATCGCCAGTGACAGTCGAATCATTTGTTGCCCGCGTCGCTGTGGTGTCGGTCACGGGTTCAGGACCGTCTGAAAGTTCATAGTGGTCCAGTTCAAAGACGCTTTCTCCGGAAAACTCAAAGACGGCCATGGACGTCGGCGTGGACCGGATCATACCTGGCAGTCGATGGACTTTCCCGGCTTCGTTTGACGCAGAGTCCGTCAGCGAAGCCAGAGTGGCTGATTCAGTGATTTCCGGTGTCGCCGAGTATGCGGCCGAGTCAGCAGCTAAAGCACTACTATCAGTGTCCGTGAAATGGAACTCTACGGTGGACGAAGATGCCGATTGTACCTGCTGCACTGGCTGCTCGAAGTCGTCAGTTGAGTAGCTGATATTCCAGGCATATGGCAGATGCTGTAGTTGCTGAAGGGCGGTTCTGACGCAGTCGGCGTCGACCAACATCTGGTGCCGATTGGCGGCAGTCACGAGAGATTCGTCGGTCAGCAGATTGAGGCAGCGAGGGCTACCGGCGGCCGCAATGACAATCTCTTCAATCGCTGAAACGGCAATAATTCCGGCAAGCTCCCGGCCCGCGGAACGAAACCGCTGTTGCAGATATAAACTTGATTCCGGCACTGTCAGAGTTTGCAGAAACACATGACAGCGAATATGTCCGCTGACATCGCTCATTGCAGGCCTGGCAAGTTCTTCTTCAAGAGACAATGGGCCCGTCAGCAGACAGCGGATCAGATCGGCGGAGGCACTCGAGTCTTCCATCCATGCCCTGAGTTCATTCAGTACGGCGGAGGACAAAAGATGTGCATCATCCAGCAGGAGGAGTACCGGCCCCCAGAGCTGACGAGATCGATGCAGTCTCTCGACGATTTGCCATCGCGGTGGTGTTTCACCGGCCTTTGGATCAAACGAGTCAGCATTTTCACCCGCCCGCTGGATCGCTGCAGCCCACAGAGTCTGGTGCAGAGCAGCCGGACTGTCCAGCAGTGCTCCCGAGCAGATAACCACGCGGCCTTCCTGACCGAGCAGATGGCGCAGATGCCGCAGTAGAGTTGTCTTGCCGCATCCCGCAGGACCGGTGAGAACTGCAATCCCAAGGTCGGAACGCATCGCGTGCAACAGCTGCGGCAGGATCTTCCGAACCGACTCCGAAACAAAGTAAGAGTTTCTGCCGTCGCATGTCATAAACGGCGGACGGTGAAATCCAAAGTGCGATTCGTACATGCTGTGCCCCAGTCGATGACCTTGACTGAAACTTACTGCTGCCTGCAGCAGTAATCTCCAGCCATAGATAGTCCTCAGAAGACAGGCTTCAGAGATCGGCAAAATCTGCCGATCCCGCAAAGGCGCGATCCCCCATGACCATCATCGAACGCGCATAACCGTTTTCTTTAGCGCAACCCATCACCCTGTCACTGTTGACAACAAACGCCATATTTCAGCACAGTCGGAGTTTACTCCGACGCACAGCAGACAATCATAGTCGCCTTTCGCTCCGCGAAAGAGCATCCTTTTGCGGAGCAAAAGGCGACACTTATTGTCTGACGACGCCTTAAACGATGCCGATGGCCTGCAAAATTGCGGCCTCTTCGTTGTCCACCACAATCGGAGCGTTTGCAAATGGCGTCGAAAAAACGCCGGATGGATGCAGTTTCTTTGCATGAAGTTCCGGGTTGTTTGAATGATAGGCCACCGTCAGATCGGGATCCTTCAGCTGATGGCCGGTAAGAATGCAGGCCACCCGATCGCCGGATGAAATAACTCCCTGTTCTCGAAGCATTCTAAGGCCGGCAATTGTCGCTCCGCTGGCAGGCTCACAGCCAAACCCATTGGCGGCAATCATCGCTCTGGAGTCGATGATTTCCTGATCCGAGACACTTCGCACCACTCCACCACAAACGTCCAGTGCTCGCAGGGCCTTCTCAAGATTGACAGGGCGATTGATTTCAATCGCACTCGCAAGTGTCAGGGCTCGACGTCCGGATTGATCCATTTCCGAGTAATACTGGCCAATCAGCGTGGAATTTGTGACCCCACGATTCCAGACGAGTTCTTCGTCATTTACAAGGGAATCCAGTGTACTCGCTCCGGCCGCATTGATGATGGCGAGTCTGGGTATGCGGTCAATCAGACCGAGTGCTGATAATTCCATCAATGCTTTGCCAAAGGCGCTGCTGTTGCCAAGATTTCCTCCGGGAACAATGATCCAGTCAGGGACCTGCCAGCCAAGACCTTCCAGAACCCGGTAAATGATGGATTTTTGTCCTTCCAGCCGGAACGGATTGACACTGTTACACAGGTAAATCGGGTGCTTCTCGCAAATCTCTCTGACGCGAGCCAGTGCGTCGTCGAAATCTCCGCGAATCTGGATCGTCTTTGCTCCGTAATCAAGTGCCTGCGACAGTTTCCCGTAGGCAATTTTCCCGCTGCCCACAAATACAATGCAGCGAAAAAGACCCGTTACGCCTGCATAGATCGCCAGCGATGCACTGGTATTACCTGTCGACGCACAGGCTGTCATTGTGGCACCCACCATCCGGGCATGGGTGGAGGCGGCCGTCATACCGTTGTCTTTAAAACTTCCCGATGGATTGAGCCCTTCATACTGCAGATAAAGACTGCCTGCTTTCATTCCGCACAATGCACCAAGTCGATCGTTCTTCTGCAGCAGCGTCTGACCTTCACCAATGGTCACAATCTGATCGTCGTCGGCGAAAGGCAGCAGGTCACGAAATCGCCAGACCCCGCTGTAATCAAGAGGATTCAGGCGATTGTTCCAGCGTTCCTGGAAGAATGACATTGATGACGGCACCGGCAGCCGGTTCCAGTCGTAACTGATATCCAGCAGACTGCCGCAGTTCGGGCACGACGTGAGTACCTGTCCGACATCAAAAGTCGATTTGCAGGCGGGATTGATACACTCTTGAAAAGCAAAGGTCATTGGAATTCTGATTGAGGCTGGTGTGCGCTGGTTCGAGTTTCGATTGTTCAGGCGAGCTCCTGCCGACAATCCTGAGGAGCGTAGCGTAGAGTGGGAAGCAGCGAGATACCAGAGTTCTGTTGCTCAATTGCCTGCGCAGCCCAGCCTGTGAGGCGAGCCATGGCAACCACCAGAGCCTGCCGATCTGCCGGAAGGTTCAGCAATGTCATCGTCCGGCAGGCGACCCAGTCGTTCGTTGGAAATAACCCCTGCTGCTGCAGGATTCGTTCAAGCCGGCAGGCAGATGCTTCCAGCACAATTCGCCTGTGACTTCCCAGCAGGCTGCGACAAACCTCTTTCAGCAGCCCCGGACGCGGGTCTCCTTCATCCTCGGAAAACCCGAACGGCATCGCCTGGCCTTCCCGCCGTCTCCACCATGCTTCCGCCCATGACGGTCCCTGGAATGACCACAGCAATTCACTCGCCCACGCGAATGGATCATTGCGCAGCTGAGAAACATAGAGTGTGGCGGCTGCCTGCAATGCCGCCACTATCTGATTGACCGTACTTCCCGCAAATCGAGCCGCAAAACAGGCCGGACGCATCTCCGTCAGACATTCACATGTCATCACAGCATTGATCGCTGCATCCTCAGCCGGAGTTGGAAGGCGAGGCTCGTCCCAAAGACAATACAGAAGGCGACCCGCCCACGAAAGCGAAGCAAGATCCGCCGAGCTGGCCAGACCTCCGTCGCGGAGCGGCTTACCCAGGCCCGCTGCCAGCATCAGCGGAAGCTGTGACAGCAGTCTCCACACCCGGGAACGAGTCGCATCTGCCGACTGATCATGAGGGGTTGGATCAAAAAAGGACAATAGTGATATGCTCAATGGAAATACATCCAGAGGGCGGGCGCCCAGTGGAATACGTTCCAGCATCTCCGCCGCCGTGGGATCGATTACCGCCGAATCCGCCACAATCGACTGAATGTCGGCCAGCTGCTCTTCACTGGCCCTCGATCCTGTCAGCAACAGCCAGATGACCTCTTCAAAACCGCATTCTCTGACCAGTTTCTCAATCGGTTCACCACAATACTGCAGTGAATTATCGTTGAAGGAAATGAGATCGGTGCTTCCACAGGGAATCCCCGAAAGTCCGTGCTCCAGCAGAGGCGATGTTGAGTTCAGGTCGTGAACCAGTCGGCGTAATCCATTCACAAGAAACGGCGCAGGCAATCGACTTTCATCCATACGAAAAGATTCCTTTCTCAGGGATCCATCCCCGAAATTTCGTTCGCTTGTACCCGCTGCTGCATCGCATTCCTTCCTGTCAGCTTAAACCCCGGCATCTGTCCGCGGGGCAAAAGTCTTCCTGGCCATGGCGGCAGCGAAACGACATCATGATCGAAGGCCGTTCCGTTTTCCAGTCAGGGACTCCATGGTAACAAAAATTGGCGTCCAGGACCGGCTGACAAGGATCACAGATTTGACCTCATCCGACCCTTCCGGTTTTGTCGATCAGGCAAAATACGGTGTTTGAGTGAGGCCAGTCGCCCCTTCAGGGATCTGCCGATTTTGCCAGACCTGTTCTGTATCGGCGGATTCAGCCGCCAATCGCATAACTGGCAAAAAGCCGTATCCAAAACCGGAGTCGAAACGCCAACTTCAAACGTCTCGATGGCCGCCAACGCGGTATTTTCAGCGTTTTCTCTGAATCGCATTTTCCACTCGGGAACCGTGACCGTGCCCAGGAATACCCAAAGCAACCTGCCCAGTGACGTCAGCACACCGTCTGACACAACCATGGAATCCGCTCGTCCGGCGATTCAAAAGCACCGCCGCCTGTCTGGAAGCAGCAATTCCGCGGCCATCGGGTGGGGCCTGGCCATCACCGTCGTGTTCTATATCGTCGCGCCGCAGATTCCAGGTACACAAGCGTTCGTGGCACGGTTTTTCACCGGACATCCGGTCGAATACGTTGCGACGGCAATGTTTTTCATCGGACTGATCATCCTCTGGACAAAAACCCGAAGACTAGGCCCTGAACGCTCCGCGCTCAATCATATTTACACTTTCAGTACGCTTCCTGAATTTGAACCCGGTGCCGCACCACGATCACAAATTATTGAAAAAATGCACGAATGGCTGGCAGGCCGCAGTGCTGCGGAATCGGGCACCGTACTGGCGCGTCGAGTTGAGGATGCTCTTCACTATGTCCGTGGTGGTCGTCACAGTGGGCTGGAGGAACATCTGAGATATCTGGCCGACCTCGCTACTGATCGGCTGCATCAGAGCTTTGCACTGATGAGAACAATCTCGTGGGCAATCCCCATTCTTGGTTTCCTCGGAACTGTCATGGGCATTACGATCGCGATTGCGAATGTGACCCCCGAGCAGCTCGATACCTCACTTCCCGAAGTCACCGCCGGTCTGGCGATCGCATTCGATACCACCGCTCAGGCGCTGGCCATGTCCATCATGCTCGTATTTGGTTCCTTTCTTGTAGAGCGAGTCGAACAGGCCATCCTGAACGACGTTGAACAGTTCGGGATTGATCACCTTCTGACATGGCTTCCGGATGATTCGGCCGCATCGGCAAAGGAAAACGGGCCTCCGTCGGTTTTCTCCGACTGGACAACCTCCGTAATGCAGCAGCAGACACAGTTCTGGAGTCGCCATCTCAGCGATTTACAGGCTGGCTGGAGCAATGCTCTCGCCGCACAAACCAGTCAGCTGAGTCGGGCACTCGATCAGGAGACTCAGGCCACGCTGGAAATGCATCGTACATCCGTGGACGATGCTCGAGATACCTATACGGCAATTCTGCAAAGCAGTACTCAGCAGTTTTCAGAACAGCTGCATCAGAGCCTTGATACGTTTGGCCGGCGAGTTGAACTGTGGCAGGAGGCGATGATCACTTCATCTCTCTCGTCCGCACGGCAGATGGAAGAACTGCATCGTCTGGGTCAGACTCTGCTGCAACTGACAGAATCTGAACAGCGACTGGCTAAGCTGCAGCAGATGCTGAATGACAATCTACAGTCACTGCAAATCGTTGATACGCTCGAGCAGACTGTCAGCAGTCTCAACGCGGCCGTCCATGTACTGACAGCAAAATCTCACATAAGGTCGGCGGCCTGAATTCCGGTGATTCAGGTATTCACCGTCCAGCCTTTTCCATGCCTGCGGCCTGCATTGAGATGCCGATTTCAGCAGATCCTGAACCAAATACATTTTTGATCGTCTTCTGACATGGCTCGGCGACAGCACAACAATTCAATCTCGCTGTTCCCGTTCCTCGCGGTGCTGGTTTGCACCATGGGTTCGCTGATCCTTCTGCTGCTGGTCACGACTCGTCAAATTCGCAATGAACAACAGGCTGACTATTTGCAGCAGCGGGAGGTAGTTTCCCGCGATTCCCCCGCACCTGTCACCGCTGAAAATTCTTCGAGCGATGCTGACGAGGAACCCGCTAAAGATCCGCTTCCGAATTTCGTCACGCTGATTGAAGAAGCAGATCGGGAAATCGCTGAACTCACCGAGGTCCTTGGAAACACGAACTCGCTGATCAAGGTAAAGACCGAAGAAAACCAGACCACGGAGCAGGCAATCGCTCAGCTGAAAGCAAATGCTGAATCGGTGGAAAAAGAGCTCGATCTCCTGAAGGCCTCGCAGCCCCCCTCAAATCTTGTCTCACTGATGCAGGAGACTGCGGATCTGCAGGCCCGACGCTCGCAGCTGGAGGCACGCATCGACGATACAACGCAGCAACTGCAAAAGAAACGCAGCCAGCTGGCCGCACTCAACGAGCTGGCAAAAGAGACTGCGGTACAGCTTTACGAACAAAAGTCCGCGCTGCTGAATCTGCGAAAGCAGGTTCAGGTAAAGCAGTCACAGCCGATTGTCAGTTCAGGGACAAAGACTCAGATCGAATTTTCGAACTCAACCGGCACCACGCGAACTCCTGTGATCGTTGATGTTTCGAATACCGGATACGAATTTCTGCCGACGGGTATACGCATCACCGCCAGAGACATGGAAGGGTTTCCCGTTCGCGACAATCCTCTCCTTTCCGGCATTTTAACAATCCACCGACAGCGCTGCGGCAGTTCGGTAACATCCGAACCTTATGTCCTGTTGCTGGTGCGACCGGACGGCAGTATTCCATTTTATGGTGCTCAGCGCATCCTGGCGGAGGCAGGAATCCACTTTGGCTACGAACTGCTTGAATCAGACCGCGTCGTTGCTGCCGGTGCCCGGGATGAAGTGGAAGTCAAACTTGTTCGAGATGCTCTCCTGGAGGCACTGAATCGACGTGAGACATTGTATGCGATGGTGAATCGGCAGCGAGAAGACCTGATTGAGGGGCTTGAAAAGCAGCCGCCTGACGAACGCCGTCTCGTTGTTCGCTCGGATGGGCGGGTCATCACAGGTGAAGATGCAGCACGAAGGCCTCTGGAAGGCCGATACTATGCAGGAGGAGAAGCTCCTCCAAAGAGCCTGTATAAACCTCAGCCGCTTCGACGGCCAGGCCTGCCCGAGGATCGTCGTTTTGCACCTCCTGCATTGGCCGGGAAAACATCGCCGAACAAGACTGATTCAACGTCAGACTCGCCAAACTCTGTTCTGCCGAGACACAGACTCGGTGCCGCCGACAATAAGAAATCGCAGACGGCAGCGGAAGCAGCCACTCAATCAGCAGCAGAGACTGAGGCAGAATTGATTGCCGCCTTTAACGAAGCCATGTTGCAGAATTCCTCGAAACTGCAGGCTTCCGCAACATCCCGGCAGACGAATCCGCACTCAGTCACAACAGAAATCAATCCTCCCGCAGACACACAGTCTGTGTTCGCAGACGCACAATCGGTGTCCGCGGATACGCAAGGTATGCCTTCGACTAGTACGCAAGGAATGACGTCTAATCAGACGCAAGGAATTGCATCTAATAATACGCAAGCGTTAATGTCCGGGGACACTCTCACCGCTTCTAATAATCAGCGGGAGCCCGGCAGCGCTGAGTTCGGTGAGAAACAGGAACAGCGGACTGAGGCGGGCTTTCCCGTCATGATGCCTGAAGGAGGCAGCACGTCCGGAAAACCAGTCGATATGACACGCATTGATCCGGACTTGCTCAGACTGCTGAAAACAAAAGAAAGTTTGCGGAGGGAAATGTCGACGCCGGTCGGAATCACTGTCTTCCTCGATGCAGAACACATGACCATCGGCCAGAAGTCGGCCGTAAGAGTTGATCCGGATCATCTGGATCCCGCACTGGCTCAGCTGTTAATGGGAATCTCAGAGGAAGTCGCAGCCAGCCGAAGAGAACCGCACGAACCACTGCTACCGATCGTAAAATTTATCGTCAGTCCGGGGGGAGAACGGTTGCGGATACCTCTCGCCAGAGAGCTGAAGCAGATTGGAATTCCATCAGCATCGGTCATTGAGATTACTCCGTGGGTCGTTCCGGTGGACGATTCCGGGCGTGCTTTTATTGACGATACGTCTGCACCCTCTGCTCTGAACGACCCATCGTACGAAACGGCGCCTTATCAGTACGCGGCTTTGCCTTTCGAAGCTGAAGACATGCAGTCGGAAGATCCCGCAGCTCAGTCATCGGGAGCAAATCAGTGAGTCGTCGGTCACATCAGACAGAGCAGGAATTTGGATCAGACTCGTTCCTTGACGTCATCGCAAACATCGTGGGGATTCTGATTATTCTGATCGTGATTGTCGGTATGAAAGTGGCTCGCCAGCCACCCGCCATGTCGGAAACAACCGCGCCTGCGGTGGCGATCGATTCTCCCAAGCCTGCAGTTTTGCCGGACCCGTCTGAATACATCGGCAAACAGCAACAACAGCGCCAACTGCTTTCTGAACGCTCGGAACAGCTGGAATTGTTGCGACGACAAAGTCACGAGAGAGAGGCAGAACTGGAGAAGCTAAAATCAGTGGCGGATCAGAGCCAGCGGCTGAGGCAGCAAATCTCCGGCGATGCCGAGCTGACAACGCTAAAAATTGCCGCGATGAAACAACAATTCGTCCGCAGCACCAAACAGGCCTCCGATGTTGAAAAGGAAAAATCGGCCATTCTTGAGGCCGTGTCGCTGCTTGAATCACAGCTGACATCAGCCGAGGCAGAAGTCAGTACAGTTTCCCAGGCAACCGCTGTCGCAACTGAAGAACATGAAAAATCTGACCGCATCCTGAAACAGGTTCGGTTTGAAACTCTGCAGCTGACGGAAGTTCTCGATGGTCTGGCCACGGCAGAAGCCCCTGTGGATCTGCTGCAGCATCGGTTGTCACCGGTCAGTGAGACTGTTGAAAAGGGAGAACTGCATTTCCGTGTCGAGAAGAAGCGAATCAGTCACGTTCCTCTCGAGGAACTGCTGGAACGACTCAAGGCACAGGTTCAGGCAAGAAAAGCGGCCGTCACTCGATTCACGCGGTACGAAGGCGCTGTTGGGCCCGTTGGCGGATACCGAATGAACTATACAGTTGAACGTGACAGCATGAGCCCTCTGGAATCCATGCAGTACGGTTCCGGAACGTGGCGTATCAGTGTTTCTCGATGGACCATTCTTCCGGACCAGTCTCTGGAAGCAGAAGTTGTCGAAGATGCTGTGCGTCCTGGTTCACGTTTTCGCCAGATTGCGGAAACCGCTGCTCCCGGTTCGGCCATCACGTTCTGGATCTATCCCGATTCGTTTTCCAGCTTCCCGGCACTGCGTGAAATCGCTCACGGCCTGCAGCTTCGAGTTGCCGCTCGCCCGCTTCCGGAAGGAACACCGATCGTCGGATCCCCAGGCGGCAGTCGATCGACCGCCCAGTAAGACCCTGTCATACAATATGTGTCGCCTTTTGCTCCGCAAAAGGATGCTCTTTCGCGGAGCGAAAGGCGACGATGGCGACGGAGCGTCAACAGGCTGGGAACGCCAGACGTGTTATCGGTTGCGGGAAATATGCTCATTCACCGCAGCCAGCAGCGGATCGATCGTCCATTCCTGAATCTGATGCGGGGGTTGCCAGTCAAACCAGCGATAACCATCATGTTCGGTGACAATAATATCAACGGGTTTAATCAGACGTCCCAAATAAATTTTCAGTGTTTTTTCAATCAGTCCCCTGCCGCCATATCGTTTCTGATTCACAAGATATTTACTCTGAAACAGGAAATCGGAATCGATTTCAATATCCGAAGCGCCGATGGAGGTTTCTTCTTCAAGCTCCCGCAGTGCACACTGCAGCTCAGTTTCGTCCGGATCAACATGTCCCTTGGGCAAATCCCATCGCGATGGATGTTTCATCAGCAAAAAGGAATCCACCGGATTTCCGCGAATGATAAGAAATCCACACGACACAGGCTGTTTTGCTTTTTGTCCCTGTTGAGCAGGCATCCTTACACAATGTCCTTCCTAATGACCGTCGAATTCCAGTTTGCCGGATCAGGGGTGATAAATCCCGATGAGAATCGATACTGCTCGTTCGCTGAGTCATATCCCTGTCCGGAGAATCAAAGCGGGGACGGGCGTCAACGGGGTGAACAGCGTCTGAACGGACGACGGAAAGATAGTCCCTCACGGCCCATTTGTTAACAGGAAAGGCCTGCTGTTCACCCGGAATCTTCGCCACAAAGTTGCTGATTGTGGAATTCGGAGAAGTTGCCATGATCATTCTCCAATCTGCTGTCGGGTATATTCAGCAACTGCCCTTGCTCACCAATTCAAAATTTGCCTGCTCCCCATGGTAAAGCCTCTGGAATGAGATTCTCGGACTGTAATCGCAACTGTCAGATGGTGTCATGGCTGGTCATCACGCTTATTGGCCTGGCCGTTGTTGTCAGTCCTCTGGTTCCACTGGGTGTTCCAGGAGAATGGACCTGGACTCGTCACAACCTGCCCGCAGATCTGGCGGAATGGCTGGATCGCATCACGCTCCCAATTCTGGGGGCCGCACTTTTTCTGTGGATAGCCTTTGCGGGAGAACGCTGGGTTTCCAGTGGTAAACGTCGAGCACTTTTTGCAGCACTTCCTGTCCTCGTTTGTGCTTCATTCTTGCTGCAGTTCACTCTGCAGCAGGCGGCCCCCTCACCACATCGCGAGTTAAAACCGCTCTGGATTCTTTACGATAAATATGCGTCCGGCTATTTCTATGAAGCAGCGTTTGAACTGAATTCGGCGGGCTCACTTCTTGAGGGCTATGAGGAACGCATGCGGGAGGGCGATGTTCTCCACGAAGGCACGCATCCACCCGGTTTATTTTTGCTGAATTTCGCAGCACTGCAGATCACGAAGGCCTCGCCGGGTCTCGTCCGGGTGCTCGAAGCAATCCGGTCGGCTGACGAAATTCGAATCTTTCGAGATCTCGAACTGCAGGCTCGAATGAATCGGCCGCTGACTTCCGTGGAACTCGCCGCGCTGCAGTTGATGGTACTTTTGGGAATCACTTCAAATGCTCTGATCGGAATACCCGTGTTCCTGATCGTGGCTGCTCTAAAACGCGCGGGTCGAGGCCAGACTGATCGCAGTGCGGCGTGGAGATCGGCGTGCCTTGCAGCCACGATACCGTCGCTGTGTATTTTCAGCCCTCGATCTGATGTGATTTATCCTTTCACTGCGACCCTGTTTCTTGCATTCGCCTGCTCTGCGGTTCTTGCGGAGAACAGGGGTCTGAAAATCCTGTGGGCCGTTTGCGGATCGCTGACCTTCTTCGCAGGTGTTCTTCTCAGTCTTGCTCATCTGCCAGCTCTTGTGTTGTTTGCGACCTTTGCATTCCTCCGGGGTCTGCTGATTCACCCCCGCCAGCTGAAAGCACTGCTGATACCACTTGTCGCCGGAATTCTTACATTCGTGAGCTGCGTTCTGCTCTGGCAGAATTTCACGGACTGCAATCTGCTGACGGTCTGGCAGCTCAATCTGAAAAACCATGCTGGCTTCTACGGAACATCTCCGCGATCGTGGTGGGCATGGTTCCTTGTGAATCCGCTGGAACTGGCACTCGCCGTCGGCGTACCGCTCTTTGCAGCTGCATTTTGCAGCGTAATCCGGTCGGCATTATCTGCAGCCCACGCACTGACTCGGCCAGCCGCCGTTCCACCTGAAATGCAACAACGGAACGTGGCGTCCTTCGTGCTTGCCGCCGCCGCTACATGGTCAATACTCTGGCTTTCGGGAAAAAACATGGGCGAAGCAGCAAGGCTCTGGTGCTTCCTAACTCCATGGCTGGCAATCAGCGCAGGCACATGGCTTACTGCGCAGGCAGGGAATGCGGCTTTGCTTTCTCAGCCGGACAACTCCGGTGAGGAGCGGGTTTTCAAAACGCCGGATCCACTGCTCTGGCAGCTGATACTCGTCCTTCAGTTACTCACATCGATGATCACAGTAGGACGAGTAAACGGATATTCGATTTAGTTCCTTAGAAGCTGTCCCATTTTGTTTCCCTATCAAACGTGGAGGTCGAGGACAGGGGTGACAGGGAATCGCAAAGCATCACTCGGAGAGTGATGGCTACTTTGGTCACGCGACTCAGTTGTGATCCCGCCCGGGCGAGCCCGACGGAAATCGGTGACCGACAGGCTTTCCCTTGCTTCCGTCGGGCTCGACCCGGCGGAAGCCACGACTGAATGGCTGCCGGGGCGTTTGTGCATCGTGGCAGCGTGATAATCAGCGACGATGGCGACAATTAAGCCATCATATTCCAGATGATTACGAACCGTCGCCTGACTGCCAGCCGTCGTCGAGGCGTACTTCGCCAGTCTCGCACGGTGTGCTGCTGGTCCGACAAATACCACAGCACCTGGTTGCCAGTGCCGGAACCTTCATCGGCAAACACGTAGGCGAGTCTCTCCGAGACTCGCGGTTCCGGCGTCTCGCAGAGACGCCGGAACAGACGTTTAACCCGCAAACTTCGCCGCCTGGTGGCGACTCCGGACGATGCATTTGCGAGTCTCGGAGAGACTCGCCTACGTGTGAATGCCGCAGCAATTGCCGATGGCATTTCCTCCGGATTGCTGGGCGGTCTAACCAGCCAGGAGACCAGATCATCCAGCACCAGCACCACTTCGTCGAATGAGGGATCGCAGCCTGGGATGACAGCGAATCGCAAAGCATCACTCGGAGAGTGATGGCTACTTTGGTCACGCGGTTGTATTGGCCGATGACGACTCCGGAACCCGTCTGGTTTCCGTTCTTATCGAACTGATACACCTCGGCTGTCTGAGTTCCGCCCGTGGCTCCGGTCAGCTGATCAAACGAGTTATACGAATAATTGCGAGTCCCGGCTGGTGACGTGAATGAAGAAACTCGTCCGTGATCATCGTAGCCGTACGAGTAAACGACATTGCCGCCAGTCAGCCCGCTCTGCGTGATCGAGAGCCATCCGGCCTTTCGGCGATACTCATTGGCAGACAAAAAAACCGCTGCTTTGCTCGGTCTTGAATCCCCGCTTCGACCCAGAGGCAGACCTAAACAGAAGGAAAAGTAGAATGTCCCCTTTTGCGATTCCCCCTTTCCCTTTTGCGATTCCCCCTTTTGCGATTTCCAATCACGACAAAGGCCAGCAGTCACCCGTTCAGATTCCAGAAAGATCATTCCCCGCTGTGATTCTTTACTCTATTACTTACAAAGGTCAGTTCCTTTTCTCCTGTTTCAGCATTGAAGCACTGCAACGAGAGGGCCTCTTGCGACGCTGAGAATACCGCAATCCTCGTATCAGTCGCGATGATTTCGGTGTATGCGTAGGTTGGGCCACCTGAAGATCCTAGACCGCCCACGACGTGCTGATCCAGTTGCCCCGTCCAATTCAGTGTTCCCGATTTGCGGTCGAGGCAAACTAACGACTGAGGGTTACGAAACCCCGTGGTCGGACAAAACAAGGCTACCAGGACGGACTTCTCGGTGATGCAAAGTGCGAACGCACCAGCCTCTGCAAGACTTGTCGACCCCAGCCGGGTCTTTAGGCTCGCCATGGGCAGGAGGAGGGAACTGCCTTTCAATTCGACAGACAATCCATCTTCGCGGATTGATAATTCATCAACGCCAGAAAAATAAACTTCACCGGGATCTTCATGCCACAGATTTTTCAGTTGCCGACAAGGAAACCCGACACGAAAATCCTTTCCGGCCACTCCGCGTCGTACCTCTCGATGCCACCACCGCGGGACGGAATGAAAAATAACTGCTTCCGTGACCGTAACAAATCTCTTACCCTGTTTTCCCATTCGCGTCCCTTGTGGAACCGCCTGAACTGCATCTCGCCAGGCGCACGCAAGAATGCGGGAGCGGCAGTCATGAATCGCTTTAACCTGTTCCGTATCCCACGCCGTGCAGAGGAACGAATGACAGCCCTGGAAAATCGGCGTCATCAGCGAGCTGCCTGGGACCATGAAGAAACTCAGCATAATCGCATTGATAATCGTCATGAGGAACCTGCTTTCTCTTTGCCGATTCAGCGGGACTGTAATCGAGATGCGCGTGATCTGATCCATTGCCACCGCAACATCGGGTAGAAGGGCAACAATTCCAAGTCATTTTCATCCATCTATACGAGTATGAAAGAAAATTGCCGATTCCCCGGAAAACGGGCGGCGTCTGCGTTTGCAGTATCACTTGTCATTACGCCGTGGCAGGCCTGTCGGGACTCGTGACTGGAGGCGGAAACCACGTAGAGGCGTATCTCCGAGACGCCGAAGTTCGCGAGTCTCGGAGAGACTCGCCTACGTGGGTGCGGGAATCGCGAGTCTCGGAGAGACTCGCCTGCGTGGAGCGGAGTGGCAGAGCGATCGGGACAAAAAACGGAAATACGACGTTCTTCACATCGCTATTGAGCACTTCAGGATTTCACGGTCACTGAGTCACCGGCCGCCACTTTATCAGCCGCATCCGTATCGTCATAAAGACTGGCCGGAAGCTTTGGTCCGCGAAGCGCTTCTTCCGTCACCAGTTCAATTCTCAACAACTGTTCACCGAGAGAGTTGATACGGCGGGAAACGTCTTCATTGGTTTGCTCAATGCCGCCGGACACCAGATTGATGACCCCGAGAAACAGCAGCATCTGGGCAACAGTGGTGACCAGCCAGCCCGTCGGCGTATATTCCGAATATCCACCAAAATGGCCGTAAATCACAATGGCGGTGCCAATGGTCAGTCCAAGTACACCGAGATAGGCAAGAAACTGACCGGTCATGGCAGTCAGATTCGCTCGCTTCGGCGGGCTCACCTGAAAATGCGGTCCGCTCATTCGATTCTCGTGAGCATCGTCGATATATCGTTGTCTGGATCTGCCCTGAGTGCGCGATCGGGCACCCTCAGTATCGGTGAGCTGCTCCGTCGTCACAGGTCCGTCGATCCGAATTCGACGAGCCGGTGATTTATCTGCGCCGCCGGATACGGGATGATCGCCGTTCGCGTGCAGTTCCTGAATTTCACGGGAATGCGGCTCCATGGGGGAATCAGCCTTGCTAAGCCGGACGGGCCGGTCAACTCGAAGATTTGGTTTCGAAGTCACCGAACCTGCCTGACTGGTACCGGATTCTACGTTTGGCTGGCTGTATCGCCTCTTGATTGCAGGACGGCGAACAGACTGCCGTATGGGATTTTTCGTCGTCGCAACCGGGGAGGGATTTGCCTGATGAGGACTTTCCTGCTCATTATTGACGATCGGCGACGGATTGTCCGGCACCGTCATCGCTGCCGCTGCTAACACATGGGTAACCCCAAAAAAGTTTGCTGACTGCGAGAATCCTGCCGCCTCGGGAAAACTTACTCGTCGGCCATTTTCATTGTCGGCGACCGATGATGCCAATGTCCGTTTGCGTCCGACTTTGTTTTCCTTCTCCATTTGTGATCCAGCAGTAACCTGCTCCACTGGCTCAGTAGCGGACGACTCGACTGTCCGGCTGGAATCAATATCGGCCAACCTGAGTTGTTCGGGAAATGCAGGGCGTTCTTCAGAAATTGGGCTGCCTGAAATGTGCTCGCTCTCGTCCCCTGGTAACCAGGTCTTCTGAGGTTCATGCTCCTGGGCCTCGAATTTCACTTCCTCAGCGACAGACAATGGCCCCGGAACTGTTTCAGGAATCACGGGCACAGACAGAGGCACCACGGGCACTGATACAGCTGCAGGGACCGCGGATTCTTCGGCCACGTTTGCCAATTCGGCATCCAATTGCAAACTGGCAGCGGTCAGCTTTCCAGTTTCTGTGCGATCCGGAAAATCGGGCAGCGGCTGCCGACTTTTTCCCGCTGCGGGAGAGTACGCACCGCTGCTGGCCGTTTCTGCCGACTCGTCCTCTTCAGATATCGAGGACTTCTCCGATATCGAGGTTTTCTCAGAAGAAATCGGAGGATTTCCAGGACGAGTTTCACGTCGAGGCTGCCATGGTTTGTATTGCATCGCTTCGGGTTCCGGATCGTTCGTCCAAACCAGAGGAGGAATCTCGTCCGTCGTTTTGATACGGTCGAGAATGTCACTGGACTGCCATTTTTCCAGAATTGCCCGAGCGTTTCGGATCGCATCGCTCGACTTCTGGCCCCCCGCCAACACTTCCCCACATTGCCGACAACGTACGGCGCCCGTGGCTGTTGCCAGGTCGACAGGGGCGTCACATTGACAGCGATCACACCACATGAGGATTTAATGCCAATTCGGCAGGCTTAATGGTCGTTTTCCATGGGCTGCGGGTTTCGGCCCATCTGCGTCAGAAATACGCAGGGTGAAAACTGTTGTTCTAACGCTGAATGCCCGTTCGGGACAAGACCAGTTGCTGCGACGGTCAGCCGCGGCTACAACTGCGGGTTACCTGAACAACTGCTTTGCTGGCCCTTATTCACGGGCGACGGACGCGGCTGTATTCATCTCTCACAAGCCGATTTCAATGCACCTTCATTTCTTCAACAGGCACTCTGCCATGCGAATCCTTTTGCACAGCCTTCAGCTCCTGGCGATCCCTGGCATATTTTTGTCGTTTATGTTCGACGGAACTCAGGCAGGCGCGCTGGAGAAGGAGAATCCATTGCGCCCGGCAACGATCCCTGAATCTTCGAAGTACGTTGCAGGACTAAAAATCGACCAGGGGACGCCATGGTCAGATTCCAGCCGGCTGTATGTGGCCCTGGCGAAGATCCCCGACGATGCGATCCTGAAAATTCCGCGACTTGCCAATTCCGTCAGGTCTGTTTTCTGGCAGGGTGCTCCGGAAAGCGCAGCCACTCTCAAGCCAGAGCCAACATCCTGGCTGATTCAGTTGCCGCCGCTGCCTGATCAGGCAGCCAAAGTCCTTGTTCTGGATCTGGATGGTCCTCTCACCCTGATGTCCGAATCGCTTCGGGATGGTCCGGACAGTGACGGAATAATCAGGCTGCCAGCAAGTCACGCCATCACTCACGGGATCAATCTCCGATATGAGCCACAGCCACATAAGAACACAGTGGGATACTGGAGCAACGAAAAGGATCATGCCGAATGGCATTTTCAGAGTGCGAAGACGGGAAAGTACGAAGTCGACATATTACAGGGATGCGGAAAAGGCCACGGCGGCAGTGATGTGACGATTCATGTTGACGACCAGACGCTTTCACTGACCGTTCTTGAAACGGGACATTTTCAGAACTTCATCTGGAGAACGGTGGGCGTTGTCGACGTGACGGAAGGGATGTCCGGAACTCTGAAACTGATCCCGGCGAAAAAGGTTGCTGGCGCCGTGATGGATGTCAGAGAAGTGAGACTCGTTCCGGTCGGTAAGTCTCGTTCATTTCAGCCCCAGCTGGCCGATTCAAAGGCATTGCCCCCGGGACTGCCTGTCGACGAAAAACGCTGACACCGGTCCCGGAGTTACCTGCCTGTTGCTTTGGCAGGCTTTCAATTTCGGGTAGACGACCTTGCTAAAGGTCCTGCAGCAAGGGGGATCTTTAGCAAGATCCACTACATCCAACCCGAACGCTCTATCCTGACGGAGCACTGGTGCTTTGGCAAGCTTTCAATTTCGAGTAGTGGACTTTACTAAAGGTCCTGCAGTCAGGTCCTGCAGCCAGGTCCTGCAGCCAGGGGATCTTTAGCAAGATCCACTACCTCCGACTTGAACGCTTTATCCTCATGGAGCATGGTCGGAAAAAGTTGAACGTCCTGAGATCATTCACGCGGAGATCATTCGCGTGCACGGACAGCATCGAGCGCGCTTTGGGCGTTGTGCCGAAGTGAGAAATCCGGACCGGTCGCGATCTTTTCCAGAAACGATTCACTTTTGATCGTTCCCACCTTTTTCAGCACTTCGAGCAGTTCGCGTTTGATGCGGCTGTCGGTCTGTTCCGGAAACTTCTCCAGAAGCAGCGGCTCAATGGCGGGCCCCGCTTCAATCATGGCGTTCTTTGCGTCGCCCACCAGAGATGAATTGTTCATCGCATCAATCAGAATGGGATACACTTTGGCATTCTTAAATGTTGCCAGGCGATTCAGAACCTTTTGATGCGCAGAATGCAGAATCCCGTCGCGGTTCTGAAGAATCTCTACAAGGTCATCCAGTTCCTTTTCGCCTGCCCAGTTTGCGAACGCTTCCGCTGCTGATTTGACAACAAATGGATTGCTGTTCTTCAGATGCCTTCGAGCCACGGTAAGGACTCGCTCTCGCTTTTCTTCAACGACGGCGATATCTCCCAGACGCCCGAATGGCGATGAGGCTCCATTTCCGCCTTCGGCTTTCCGTATTTCATCCAGAAGACTGTCCACGAGCGCCGGATCCGGGGTGGTCTTTTGCCGCTGTCGTTCGTCCTGCTGTTCCTGATGACGGCGAAGAGCGTCTTCGCGCTCCTTGCGGACTTCATCCGGATTCCTCAGCTGATACGTTACTTTTACCGGAAATCGACTGTTCCCGTCGTCATCATTGGACTCCAGAACTGCGTCGTATTCCAAACTGTGTGGCATGCCAAGACTGACATCAAATACGACCGTCCCATTTCCCCGGATTTTCATATACGGGCGTTCGGGGTTTCGAGTCGTTGTGAATTCATACGTCTTCCGTATTGAAATTTTTCCGTTCAGTTCATTTTCGGTCTGATATGTGACCCGCTCAATCGCCGGAATCGTATCGATCACCTCGTCCGGTGGCTTCTCTCGCCCGAAAGGGCCGCCCATTCCAGGAGGGCCGAATCCTCCCGGACGAGGAAATCCTCGTGGAGGCCCGAAACCTCGTCCACCGAATCCGGGACCACCGAATCCGGGACCCGAGTCGCTACGTCGAATCCGCTTGAGAGTCGATTCTTCTTCATGCTGCCATGAGGATTCTGAAGACGGATCAAGACGTTCAATGAAAAACACGCCGACTGGTCCCAGAACGAACGGCAAATGCTCCTCGCCGTTATACTCATGGATCTCGCCGAACGTATTCACACGAATTTCACCGCGATCGGAAGTGTGAGAGGGCATGGTGGGAAAGGCCCCAAACCGCATCCGTTCGGGATTAAATGCGGCGGTTTCCGTAAAACTGGCGTTGTAAGCAACGGACACCAGAGTCCCACCGCCACTGCCCGTCACCTTGATATACGCAACGCTCGGAGTGACACGACGAGCAATCTCCGGACCGGCAAGCGTGACTCCCTTCGGCGACACGTTCGCAGGGATACTATTCGCAACCATGAGTTGCCGCAAAGCATTGACGGGTGACACGAATCCAACCGAAGTGACGCTCGATCCCGCAAGTTTGGCACTGGCGACGCCAATCACCTGAGCCGATTCGTTGACGACCGGACCACCGCTGTTACCGGGATTGATCGGCGCATCAACCTGTATTCTTCGTCCTCGCTGAGTGTCATTGACGATCCCGGAAACCGTTCCCGTTGTGACTTTGGGTTCGGTGCCCAGGACATCCGATAACGGAAATCCAATGACTCGGACATACTCGGCCGTTTGAACCGTATCCGAGTCCTGCAAACCCAGAGGAGTCAGGCCGTTGGCCTGGATCCTGATCAGTGCCACATCAGATCGATTGTCAACAGCAATCACGGTTGCCGGAAACGATCGTCCACTAATATTGACCTCGATCTTGCGGGCACCTTCCACCACATGAGCACAGGTTGCGATCACTCCATCGGCCGTCACGGCAAAACCGGTCCCCGATCCTTCCTCTTCTTCTTCTTTGCCGGCGTCATTTTTGACAGTGTAATGACAGCTGCCGTTGACGCGGTAAGCATCATTTCCCTCGCCCGCCGTAATGCTGACCTGATACGTAAACTCGTTCCCAGGCTTCCACAGGTACTGAAGCTTTCGCCCTGAGTTTGTCGCAGCGACTGCACCGGCAGGTGCGGAAGGCGCCTGGCCGAACCCGGGAGCCGGATTCTGAGGGGCCGGCTGGGGGATTGCTGGTTGAGTGATTGACGGTGAAGCAGGAGCTGCATTCGCCTGATTGCCGGCCGGCGGAGTATTAAGCGGTGGCGGAATATCCAGCGGAAGTGCTGCAATATTTGGAATCGCCGGGCGAGCTGCATCAGGGACGCCTGAACCAGAAGGTCCAGTCGGAGCACTGGCGGTTGAAGGAGGCTGGCTGCCGGATGCCGCATTCGTCGCCGGAGGTGTCTGCGGAGAAATGCCGGGATTGGGTGTCACGCTGGAAGGACCTGCGGCAGCCTCTGTCGTCCCGGGATTCACAGCAACTGCACCGGCGCCTGCACCGGCCTGTGCCACCAGTTCGTCACCCGACTGCCCTGTTCTTCCGAGATACCATGCCCCTCCAGCGACAGCCCCCAGCAAAAGGACCACGGCTGTTCCGGCCAGGACAAGCTTCATATTGCCAGCGGCAGGGTCTGAATAACGATTGGCAGATGGACGAGTTCGCGACGGTACGTTGCGCCGAGGCGGACGAGTGTCCGAATCCTCATACGTCTGTTCAAATTCGTCATATTCGTCATAGGGCGATGGTCGTGATTTCGCCTTGCCCGCCGACTGTCCTGAAGAAGCACGACGGTCGCCGGATGCAGCCGGCCGAGAGGGACGAGTCACATCACCCGATCGCGCGGCTGGCTTTTCCGCGTTGCCGGCAGCCCCCCGACCGCTGGATCCCGACCTGCCTGCACCATCGCCGCGGGAGGTTCCCCGAGCACTCTCAGAATCCGGTTCCCGTCTGGATGGTCGCTGAGCAGCTGGTGGCTCAGTCCCCGGGATTTCCATCCGCTCGCCGCATCTCGGGCAGTCAATCAGCACTGACGTTGCCGATTCTCGCACTTTTAACTGAGCAAGACACCCTGGACATTCAACGATCTGGTGACTCACTTTTCGATCTCCGTGATGATCTGTTGTACCGACAATTCCCCGTCACTTCCAGACTGTCACCACCCTGTGCACAGCACCACTGGAGTGTGCATAATGTCACAAGTTTTGCTTAGATTGAACATTTTTTCACGTAAATCAAGTGGAACGCACACACCACTCCAGGCTGTTCGGAATATCCAGCTTCGGAATCACACCCAAAAGACGACCAGACGGTGGGTTTCCCACTCCCATGCAGTCAATTCGTCCCGTCAATCCAAAAATCCTCGCGGCTGGCCAGTACCCATGGAGACGGTTTAGTGAGAGTTCAACCCATTTCGGCAAATCATCCAAATCCTGCAGGATCAGGACAGGACCTCCTTTCGCCGCGATCCTCAATTCAGGCGTATCAATGTTGTCACAACTGACGCCGGAGGCGGAAATCTCCATTAACTTCAGCATCCGTACGACGCTTAGCCGAAACGAATAATCACTGCTGACAACAATCGCGTTAATCCCTGCTCGGAAGGCAGAATTGTCATGATTGACATAATTCGCTGAGCGGTCTGCGAAGACTTCTTCGGAGGAAGACGTGGCTGGTATCGGACGACGGCCCTGCTGAACCCGCCCAAACTGAGTATCAAGAAACGGAATGGTCTGACGAACTGAAATTCGTGAAAAAGGTGGCCAGAAGTCGTGTGTGCGATTGTCGGATTCGCACCATTCACCATAGCAGCACACCACCGTACTGCGGCTTGTCATACCAATAAATCGATCGATTTCACTTCGCGTGAACTGCTCCGAGCATGATTGCAACAGGACAAAAACATCGGTTTGGCTGCGACTCCCTGCCTGGCTCTCCAGCACTTTCGAGATTTCGAGCCATTCTGCAACTACACTGCAACAGTGGTTACTATGCAGATAACTCGTGACTGCATGGAATTCTGGCGAATCGGTATCACCGATTATCGCGACGGAAATCGTCCCTGTTGGCGCCCGCCGATCTCTTCTGACCATCGAAAAACATCCTAAGTCATTCGCGCCGAGCCTTATGTGCCTGAGATTTCGCGGCGACGTGATTCCTTCTGTTGCGGTATTTCTGGCAGGGATGCAGCAACAAATCGCCCGCTTCGATGAGTAAACAGTGGTGTACAGGCAGTGCCAGTGGTAAACAAGCAGATTTTCCTGAAGTCATTAACAAAAAACCTGCAAGGCTCTGTCGCATTTCGTCGTCATTTGAGAATATTGTTCAATATCGATCCTTGACCAACACGCTGAAAGTGTTCTGTTCCAAACGCGGTCAACTTGCCGCACGCATTCTTCTGCGTGAAACGTTTCGACGAACCAGATGAACCATCCGTAACTGCGAAGGCATTGTTCATGACATTTGTTGCGCCCGTCGCCGACCAGGATGCCTCAGAGAAGGCAGCTCAGGCATATGCTCGAATCCGTGAAGTGTTCGAAGTCGATGAGATTCCCGAGATTTTCCGCTACTTCGCGTCGGTGCCCGCCCTGCTGCACGACTTCTTCATGAACTTCCGAAAATTTGTTCTCGGCGACGGAAAGCTCGACCAGAAACGCAAACTGCTGATTGCTGTTGCGGTGGCCGGGCAGGCTGGATCCAGGCCGTGGCTGCGTTATCTGGAAACATTTGCAGAAGCACGTGACATCAGTCGAACGGAAATGGCCGAAGCACTGGCTGTGGGTGCGACAAATTCAATGTACAACGTCCTGTTCAAATTTCGAGAACTCAGCGGCTCTGATGTTTTCAATGGAATGGGTGTGGGTCTGCGAGCTCATACGTTTCAGGCAACATCGCTGGACGACCAGACGGTGGAGCTGATCAATCTGAGTCTGAGTGACATCAATGGCTGCAAACCATGTACAGCAGCACATGTTGCAAAAGCCCGCCAGACGAAAATCAGTGATGAGGCGATTCACGAAGCCATTCAGTGTGCAGCAACAATGATCTGTGGAACTCAGTTTCTTCGTTCCGTGGGCGTCAACTGAGCCATTCAATAGGGCAATGTCCAGGGAGTACTAAGGACCTGGAAAACAATAAGTTACCGCCATAGTCGCCTTTCGCTCCGCGAAAGAGCATCCTTTTGCGGATCAAAAGGCGACACTTGCGGAGCAAAAAGCGACACTTATTGTCTGACAGCGTCTAGAGAATCAGCTGATCGGTTCATGCCTGTCGGTTTGAAGTACTTTAGTCACTCGATCAGTAATCTGCTGATATAAAGTTCAGGGGGCAGCGGACCGGCATTCGCCGCCGCCAGGTTGTCGAGCAGGTGTTGTGGATTGCAGGTTCCAATAATGGAAGTGTGACACCACGGATTTGTCAGCGTGCACCTGAGGATCAGTTCGGCTCGTGACATGCCTTCCGGCAACAGCTCATCCAGTGCCGCTCGGTTCCACACATCATTCAGAACAGGTCGCTGAATTTCTGCGTCGGGACCTCCCTGCGCGATACCGCCCCGGACGATGATTCCTGCGCCTGCATGTGCAGCCTTTTCAATCAGAGGCTGATGTTCGGGGGCAAGACAGGACCATGGGATCTGCACGGTGTCGAAGACTCCCAGATCCAAAAGGTTTGGAAGGTGAGGGAGGCTGGAAGAAATGCCAATGAACCGGATCATGCCCTCAGTTCGGAATTTTGTCAGCTGATCGATCAACCCTTCACGCTGCAGGGTGTCCGCATCGCCGCCGTGAAACTGCAGAATGTCAATCACATCGGTTTTCAGGCGAGTCAGGCTTTGTTCGAGGTTGCGGGCAATGACATCTCGTTTCCACTGGTGCTGCAGTTCAAGATGATCGGCGTGCTGTGTATAAACGCAGCCGCATTTGGTTGCCAGAAAGAATTCACGGCGTCGAGTACCGATAAAACGACCGATCCGTTGTTCGCTGATTCCATAATCCGGCGCCGTATCGATGAAATTGATGCCCCGGTCCAGCACAGTATTCAAAAGCTGATCGGCACTCTCATCGCTGACGACGCGGACTCCCCAGGTCTTCGGTCCGCGTAATCCCATGCTTCCGTAGCCCAGAACGCTGACCGATAAACCGGTACGGCCGAGTAAACGGGCGGGAACAGAAAGTTCGTGGTCAGACACTGTCGTCAGTCTTTTGATTCATATAGCGTTCCTTAAACTGCTTGTCCTTGATCGCTCGCATTTGCAGACCTTCGCGATACATGTTGATAAAGTTTTCGGCTCGTTTCCATGCACGCTGAAACTTGTCCTGGACTTCGACAAACAGCAGGGCTGACCAGTCCCAGCCATGCGGATGCCAGATATATTCGTGTGTCAGCAAATGAATGTGATTGTATTTCTCCAGGCTCCCCGTGACCACTCCTTCACGCCAGCCCTGAGTACTGTCGCTGATGTATTTCATTTCCGTCAGGAACAGCGGATCGTAGGTATCGAGGATACCGGGAATCGAAAATGTCCTGCCGGATCGCATTGGCATGTGCGACGACATGGCGTGGATTTTTGTTTGAAAGAACGTCTCAAACAGCTCGATCTGAGCGGCAGCCGTCTTAAGAGGGTCGATTCCCAGTCTCTCAAAGAGTGCAGCATCATAATGCAGTCCGATATCGTGTCCCAGATCCAGAATCCTGCGAATCAGAACGGCTTCATCTTCTTCAAACGGATTGTATTCGCTGGTCTGAAGCAGAAAGTAGGTTGCCTGTACTCCGAATTCGGCCTCGATTTCCGCCATCCGCAATGCGGCTGGAATGCTGAATTCCACATCATGGCGCATAATCACAAATCGAGGGATCTCCAGGATGGATCTCCCAAGGGAATGCACATCACGAAAGCAGAGTGTGCGGTGAGTTTTGCAAATTGCTCCAATGATCTCTCGATAATGCTCACAGCTGAAATCATGGAGCGGATTCGAATTGCGGACCAGTTTCATAATCCCAGTTTCCTGCCAGGCTTCAGCTGGCGAGACAGATCGTGATCCAGCAGATGCACGCTGTCATTCCCGCCGCATGCCACAAAATAAGTTCCGTCCCGGAAGGCCTCAAGAATCGTCCCGGTTTGCACAGAGTGGCGGCAGCCAGCCGGTCCGCACCGCCAAACTCCACAGCGATTTCCGTCGAGTATGGTGAACGCTCCCGGATATGGACGCGTCTGCGCTCGTACCCAGTTGGTAATTTGAACGGGATTCAGCGTCCAGTCAATCAAGCCATCATCTTCCGATCGTTTCGGGTAAAATCGCTCGGGCTGATCGGACGAGCACAATGGTTGAAGGCTAACGGTTCCACTGACAAGTTCCGCCCATCGTTCGATGACTTCTCGGTTAAAGACGACCCGGGATTTTTGCTGCAGAGTCTGAATATCGTCATGCGGCTCAATCTGAATGCGGGGAACGCTGAGCAGATCACCGGCATCCGGCTGATCATTGTATCGAAAGATGTGAGCATGCAGCTGATGAGCACCCTCAATCACACTCCAGTTAATTGGCGAGCGTCCGCGGCCGTTCGGCAGGGGATTCGCACAAGCATGCATGCCGAACACACCGTTGCGATGCCTGCTGAGAAACCACGGCGGCAGCAGTCGCTGCCATCCAATGCAAAAACCCACGTCCGCATGGGTGTTGCTTAGAAATCCGGCATCATCGACATGATCCAGCGGGTAACTTTTTGCCACATACACCGGAATGCGGTCACCGAACTCGAATGCCAGATCGCACCATGAAGGCACCTTGTTTCGGTCAGCAACGGATCTGGAAATGGTAACAATGCCCGCCACCGAGCATCCTCTGGTCAACAGACAGTCGACAAATTCTGCAGTATTGTCGCGGCATCCGGTGACGACCGCTCCGCTCTGCCAGGATGCAGCCTGCATCAGCAATCCTTTTGACTAAGGCCCCCGCGGAACAATGTTCCTGCATCCCGACCAGAGATTCGTTCCTGGCCAGCATGCACGGTGTATAAAAGCGGCCGCACCCCGCGCTCGTCAATCTGAAGCGGACGTTTTCGCGATGAATAGGGTGATTTTCCGGAGATCAGGTGCATCAAAAATTCATGGGTAGCTTTAAAAAGCAGTGATCCACTAACATAAACCGGTTCGTCATCCGCCTGTCGCTGAAATTGCCCTTTAGATAATGACCAGTCGCGTGCCATGTCAAACCCGTATGAAGCAACTGGTCTGACCTCCGAGATCCCGGACTCCGGAGTGTCTCCAGGGATGTCAGGGCTGGCCTCCCCATCGTTCACCGGGTTTGTTCTGACACAGTTTCTTGGGGCATTTAACGACAACTACTTTAAGCAGATGGTGTTGTTGAGCTGCATTACGCAGATGGCTGTCGACCAGACTGATCGACAGCCGCTGGCGCTGGCCGCGTTCGCCCTGCCATTTGTATTGCTCTCCGGTTTTGGCGGCTTTTTGTCGGACCGTTATTCAAAACAGAGGGTAATCGTGCTCTGCAAAGTGGGGGAAATCGCCGTTATGGCTTTATCCCTGATCGTGCTTCTGATACCCGGCATTTCTTCCTCTTCGCAACTGCTTCTGTTAATCGTTGTGCTGTCATTTATGGGCGGCCAGAGCGCTCTGTTTGGCCCCTCCAAATACGGTGCTTTGCCGGAGCTGTACTACCCGGAACGACTGATTCTGGCAAACGGAATCGTTCAGATGACCACGTTTCTGGCCATCATTTTTGGTGTCGTGTGTGCTGGCTTCGCCATGGATATTCTCAATCGAAATCTTTGGACCGGAAGCGTTTTGGCAGTTGGAATCGCCGCGGCGGGGACAGTCACCGCATTTCTGATCCCGCCCACGCCCGCTCGAATGCCGAATCTCACCCTGAACTGGGATAACCTGTTTTTGCCCAAAGATGTGCGCCAGCTGCTTCGGGATCGTCGGGATCTGCTGATGGCCATTCTGGTGGCCACAATGTTCTGGTTCATCGGCGGTGTTACCCAGCCCGCCGTCAATATTCTGGGACGAGAGGTCATGGGACTTTCAGACACACGAGCCAGCATACTGACGGCCGGAATCGGCATTGGGATCGCTGTGGGGTGTATTGCGGTCGGAATTCTCGCGAAGAACTCGGGAGATGTCTGGGTAATGCGCGGTGCATGGGGAGTCGTGGCAGCTTTGTTTCTCATTGGTGTACTCGCAAGCTTTGCGGGAAAACCGATGGCAAAAACTCCGACAGGTGAGTCCATTCTGCAATGTCTGTTCTCGGCCAGTGCATTGGAGTGGGCACTTCGATTCGCCATGATGTCACTCGGAGTGGCAGCCGGAATTTTTGTTGTTCCGATTCAAACGTTTCTGCAGCAATCGCCGCCAGCTGATCAAAAAGGGCGAGTCATCGGGGTGCAGAACCTGTTCAGCTGGATCGGAATCCTGGTCTCCGCGGTCTTTCTGGAAATCAACAACCGCATGCTGAGCCTGTTGTTTGGATCTGCCGCCGCAATCCAGCGACAGTTTATTGTCTTTATTGTGCTGGCCGCATTCATGTTACCCGTTGCTGTGTGGTACCGACTGAATAAGTCCGTCGGCATGACGGAAAACATCTGAAAACACTGTCAGCAATCGAAGAGACCCTGCGAGACTGGCAGTACTCGCCACGCGGTTTTCCAGGCAGCAATTTGTGAACGCTTTAGCAGAAAACAGTCAATCATTTCTGTGGAAAAATGGGCGTTTGCTTCCCGGGGCCAGGAAGTGCCGTTTGCCTGCTTCCTGCCTCTGAGAAAAGAAAATGGCCTTTTGTCAACCAGCTTGTCACTCTGGTCGATAAGAGCCAGAATCAGCCGTTCCTTGTCCTCTGCTTTCGCTCCGAAAGCTGCTCTGATTCGTCTGATATCAGGGGCTGACGCATAACCCCGTTGTGCTTGAAGTCTCATTTTGTTCGGTGTCGGGGTGTTCGGTCTCACGTGTTGTCTTCGGTCAGCTTCCCTGCATCGCTTCGCTGGAACCTGTGGTCAGAGAAACGTGGCGTTTGCCGGTAAGTAGTCCTGTCTGCAAACCGCTTGCAAACGTCTTCATTTCAGTCGCCGAAAATCTGCTGGTAAAGTTGAATGACTGATCCAAAGCCTTCGACAAACGATATTCTGGCAAAGATTCGTGGGGGATCTCCGGCTCCGGCCACTCCTGCTGCCCCGGACGCCCCTGCTGCTTCGGATGCCACAAAGGCACCAGAGGCAACGGGTTCGGCTCCTCCGGTTGCGAAGCCAGCTGCTGCACCTTCGGGTACAGCCGACATTCTTGCCGCAGCTCGTGCAAAGGCGGCTGCCCCGGCGAAACCGGCAGCGGCAGCGCCTGGATCAACCAGCGATATTCTGGCGGCAGCCAGGGCCAAAGCAGGTGCGCCCGCGGCGCCGAAAAGCCCGGCAGACATTATGGCGTCAATTCGCGGGGGCGGGTCGCCAGCGGCCGCAACTCCGAAAGCGACTCCAGCAGCAAAAGCCGAAAAGCCTGCTGCCGCCGCGGCGGGACTGTCTGCGGTGGAGATGATTCGTGCCGCAAGGCAGGGCGGTAGTGTTGAAGCACCTGCAGCCCCAAAAATCGCTTTGCCTTCAAAGCCGCTGCCGGGCAAGGCGGCTCCAGCCGCGAAGCCAGCTCTGGCGGAAGAACCTCGACGAGGCTTTCTTGTTCAGTCGCTCTCTGTGATCTGCTCGCCGGTTGTGCTGGCGTGGACCTCTTTCTGCGGAGCTGCCGTTGCGTCATCGCTTGCAGTTGCTCGTTTTATGATGCCAAACGTGCTCGTTGAGCCGCCGACAAAATTCAAGATTGGCCCCCCGAACGATTACGCTCCGGGCACCGTATCAACCAAATGGCAGGCTCAGTTTGGTGTCTGGATTGTGAATGGTGAAGTTGATGGCGCTCAGCTGGTTTACGCTCTCAGCACCGTGTGTACCCATCTTGGATGCACTCCGAACTGGCTGGAAGGCGAGCAGAAATTCAAGTGCCCGTGTCACGGGTCTGGTTTTTATAAAAATGGTGTGAATTTCGAAGGTCCAGCCCCTCGTCCTCTGGAGCGATTCGGTTTGCGACTCGCGGAAGATGGGATGCTGGAAGTTGATAAAAGTCTGAAGTTCCAGAAGGAACTTGGGCAGTGGTCAAACCCGGCATGTTTTGTGCCGGTTGCCTGAAACTGCGGGGGTGTTGCAAGCAGAAGTGCTTTCAATCATCCCGGTTATTGAACGCGATTCGGTGTTCCTGAGTTCTGTGGTTATTTGCTGGTCGTTTTGCATTTGGTGCGGTACGACGTCTTCGTATTGGGGAATCAGCGGTGTCTGTTGGCGATTACATTCGTAATTCACAGATCTGGAGAAGTGTTTTTCGGCATCCGGCTCCTACCGACCGCCGCAACCGTGTTGTGGTGATGCTGACCAACTTCTTTCTCCACCTGCATCCGGTGTCGGTCAAACAGCAGGGAATTGCCCTGTCTTACACGTGGTGCATGGGGGGGATCACGTTCTTCCTGTTCCTCGTGGAAACGATTACCGGCGTTCTGCTGATGTTTTATTATCGGCCAACGCTCGAATGGGCGTTTTACGATATTCAGGCACTTCGCGACGTTCAGACGCTTGGCATCATGCGGGAAATTCACCGCTGGGGTGCACATGCGATGGTGATCACTGTGTGGCTTCACATGTATCGTGTGTTTCTGACGGGCAGCTATAAGCCTCCGCGGGAATTCAACTGGGTGATCGGTGTTCTTTTACTGGTGCTCACACTTCTGCTTTCCTTTACTGGCTATTTGTTGCCGTGGGATCAGCTGGCGATCTGGGCCATCACGGTGGGTTCCAATATGGCTCGCGCAACTCCGTTCCTTGGAATGGAGGGCCCCGGGTTCCAGCTGCTGAACACAAGCGGCTACGAATTAATTACCAATGCGTCGGATGCCAAGTTCCTGCTTCTGGGTGGTCGTTTTGTTGGTGAAGCCACTTTGAACCGATTTTACATTCTGCACTGCGTGGCCATTCCGGTGGTCGTCAGTGGTTTGATTGCAATTCACTTCTGGCGAGTTCGCAAGGACGGCGGCATCAGCCAGCCATTGTGAAGTTGAATGGAAGCCGGGCGCGACAGGGAGTGATCGAGGTCTACTCTGCTCGCGATTAACGTCCTTTTCCCTGATCTGGTGTATTCCCTCACCGGGCTGTTTCAATGCTGAACCATTATCCTGACGTCACTTCCAGCGTTCTTACGGGCCTTGGCTGGTACTATTTGATACTCCTTTTCATGAACCTGCTGTGGACCGTTCGCAGTTATAAGGTTGACGGGGAGTTTTCGAACGGTGTTCCAAAAGCGACCGTTTGGGCCGTGGCCTCATCAATCTTTATGATGATGTCGGCCGCCCATTTTTCGAGTGCTCGCAGTGCAGAGACGTTTCTGATTCGAATGCCGGTCTTCTTTAAAGACCTTGTGGATGCGAACTTTGCGAACCCGGTAATCTACTTTGTGCTGTCGATCGCCCTTTTGTGGGGAATGATTCGACTGCGAGAATGGTGGACGAAGCCGACGGTCGCATGGTCACTGCTGAATATTTCACTGGTGTTCATGGGATTGAGCCTGACAGACTACGACTTCCGGCAAATTGTTGGTAAGCCTGATAACGTGCCGATTGTAGGCATGCTGTTTATTGTCGCTTTTTTTACCTGGATCTACTTCCGCAGAGCCGTGGACAACGACAATCGGGTTGCTGAAGGAAGACCCCTGTTTGAGCAGGAAAACAATGAGAAGGTCCTGGTGTGGCCTGACCTCGTTTATACCGAACTCATCTGCATGGTAGTTCTGACTGCGTTCCTGATTTTTTGGGGTATCGCCCTGAAAGCTCCACTCGAAGAGCCGGCATCTTCGGTTAAGACCCCAAACCCTTCAAAGGCACCATGGTACTTTCTTGGTCTCCAGGAAATGCTGGTTTACTTCGACCCCTGGCTGGCCGGGGTTGTGTTACCGAGCATTATTCTGGGTGGTCTGATGGCAGTTCCCTACATCGACTTCAACAAGAAGGGGAATGGTTACTACACTTTCAAAGAACGATCCTTTGCAGTTTCCACGTTTCTATTTGGGTTTTTGCCGTTGTGGGTAGCATTGATCGTTCTGGGAACGTTCCTTCGAGGTCCCAACTGGAACTTCTTCGGGATCTACGAACTTTGGGACGTTCATAAGGTTGAAGCTGCCAACAACGTCAATCTCAGCGAGATCTTCTGGAGTCTGCCTGGCTTACCCGGTCTTCCGAGAGGGTCGTCAATCGGTGCGATTCTCTTAAGGGAAAGTCCGGGCATTGTCCTGACTCTTGCTTACTTTGCGGTACTTCCACCCATTCTTGGGTTGACGGTACTGCGAAAATACTTTGTCAGAATGGGTGTACTGCGATTTCTGGTCTTCTCAAACCTGCTGCTGTGGATGGCGATTCTGCCAGTCAAGATGTTGTTGCGGTGGGCGTTTAGCTTGAAATACATCGTGGGAATCCCAGAGTACTTCTTTAATATTTGAGTTAACGATGAGCGAACTGACGGTTTGATAAGAGTGGTTGTCAGTTCCTGGTGCGTTAAATTTCGTTATCCCTTTCGTTAGCAGAGTACAGGGCAGAAGGCCCGAACGAGTACCATGCCAGCAACCGATCATTTTCGTTGGAATCAGAAGTCGCTCCATAGAGTGTTTGCTGCAAGCAGCATCATCATGCTGGGCTCCGTGATTGCCATGATGCGTCAGGACCAGGCAGACGAATGGCGCGCCTGGCAGCGAACGAATTTCGATCTGGAGGCGGCTGTCAAAGTTCGCGATCTGCAGGCGATCGAAAACTCATCGTATCAGCAGGCTCTGCAGGAACTGACGGCAAAGCGGACCGCTGCCGACCAGCAGGTGTCTGAATTCGAAACGGCAAATGCTGAACTGATCACGAAAGCAGATCAGCAGTTGCGGACTGTTGAGAAGCTGGAAATTGAGTTGAAATTTAAGAACTCAATTCGTGATAAGGCGCGAGGCGACTACAACCTTGCGATTCGCGACGGGCTTACCGGTGATGCACTGGATAAGCGTTACGCTGAGTTCACCGCACGTCAGAAGGACTGCGACGAGACTCGGGCGACGCTGGATGTTGCGAAAGCCGAACTGGAAGTGACGAACGGCGAGGTTCGCGCAGCAACTTCAGAACGTGATAAACTTGCTGTATCAATAGATCAGTTATCCGGCGAAGCCAATCGTGTACAGGCGTCTTTGAATAATATCAAACCGACTGACCCGGTATCTCGCTGGAAGCGCAATCTGATGGAGTTGCCGATCATCGACGGCTTCAACTCACATTTGAAGATTATCCAGGACTGGCTGCCTGGCCTTTCTCAAACCCTGGGCATGACTGAAATTGCTCGATTTGACCGTTGCAGAACCTGTCATCAGAACATCGATCGAACGGCTGCTGGCAACGTTCCAGCGTTTCCGGCCGGGCACCCTTCGACTTCAGAAGTGCAGGACTGGGTGTCGGAAAACGTGTTCCCTCAGCCGTTCTCGACACATCCTAATCATGAACTATTCTGCACCTCGGCCAGTCCACACCCGGTATCGAAATTCGGCTGTACGATTTGCCACGACGGTCAGGGCTCGGGAACAAGTTTCGGCAATGCCGAACATACTCCGAACAATCCTCATCTCGCGGGCGAGTGGAACAAAGAATACGGATATCATGCAAATCACTTCTGGGAATACCCAATGCAGCCGGAGCGATTTGCCGAGTCAACCTGTATCAAATGTCATCACAGCGTGACGGAGCTTGGTGTGAGTCCGAAGTTTGGCGCTTCCGCGCCCAAAGTGACTCAGGGATACGAGCTGGTAAAGACGTATGGATGTTTCGGGTGTCACGAAATTCATGGCTTTGACGCGGGCAGCGCTATCGGACCGGATTTGCGTCTGGAACCTCAGACCCCGGAGGAAGCAGCCCGAATTGCTGCGGATCCTGGCCAGGTCGCCGGAAAAATGCGAAAAGTAGGTCCAAGCTTCCGGCATATTTCAAGCAAGACGACAGCATCATGGATCGAGTACTGGACCGAAGTCCCGTCTCGATATCGTCCCACAACCCGTATGCCTCAGTTCTTTAATTTGTCCAATCAGGAAGATGAGACTGCTCAGAAGTACGAGTCGGCCGAACTGGCGGGTATCGCTCGAGTACTTATTGGCAGTTCAGAGCCGATTGATCTGCTGAAGCCTGTGGAAGGCTATGAGGCCAGCGCAGAACGGGGTAAGCAACTCTTCTCCGAACGTGGATGCCTCGCCTGCCATCAGCATGCGGCGGTTCCGACTTCGAAAGCCGAGTTCGGACCAAATATCAGCGACATTCATCTGAAGATTAAGCGAAACGCGGATAATCCGGCATTTAGCGACTGGCTATACACGTGGATCCGGGAACCTGACCGGTATCACGCTCGCACTAAGATGCCCAATCTATATCTCAATTCGTATGTCGACACGGATGGTGTGACGGCTGTGGATCCTGCGGCCGATATCACTGCATTTCTTTTGAGTCAGGGAGAGCCTGGCCAGTATACTCCGCTCGCAGTGAATGACGCCGATCTGGATGAGCTGGTCACTTTGTACCTGAATAAGGCCCGCTTCAGTCTTTCGGTTGCAAAGGAAATAACGGCCGGAGGCAAATTCCCACAGAAGAAGGCAGATGTTGTTGGCGATGAGGCGGCCCTGGCCAGCGAGGATGGTGCGGCAATCGCAGACGCTACGGAATGGCGGAACAAAAAGCTGGAATATGTCGGCAGAAAGACAATTTCCAAATATGGTTGCTACGCATGTCACGATATGCCCGGATACGAGCTGGCTCGGCCGATTGGGGTCGCTCTGCAGGACTGGGGACGTAAAGACACAAGCAAGCTTGGGTTTGAACATATCGAAGAATTCCTGCATCACCACGGTGAACCTGCTGATTCAAGGTTCGATTCCACTGCTCAAAGAGTGGAGCAGGCTCTGCGTGACGCTAAAGCCGGGCTTCTGGAAAAAGGACAGATCACAAAGGAAGAATCCGATTCCGGGTTGGGTGCCGCGTTCTTCTATGACAGCATCGCTCATCATGGACGCGCTGGTTTTGTGTGGCAGAAGCTGCGGGAGCCTCGAAGTTACGACTACATGACGACTCAGACGAAAGGCTACGACGAGCGTCTGAGGATGCCAAAATTCCCATTCAAAGAGAATGAGATCGAGGCAATTGCGACGTTCATTCTCGGGCTTGTCGCAGATCCTCCAGCGCCTGACTACATCTATTCTCCGGATGAACGTGACAAGACTCGCATTCAGGGTGAAGCTCTGCTGACGAAGTATAACTGCACGGGCTGTCACATGGTTGAACTTCCCAAAATCACTTTCGGTGCGAATCTCGACGAGATTCTGCCGACAGAACTTTCTCCCGCCGACCATGAGAAGGCCCTCGAAATGCTTCTGCATTTCCGGCCGCCGAGGCAGGTTTTGACCGGTGAAACACGAAAGTTTAAGGTGGGAGAAGAGACGGTTGAATATCCGGTTGCAACCATTCATGGATTGCGTTACTCATCCCCGGACCCTGAAGAAGATCCCGAGTTCCGCGAACACGGTTTCGATATGTGGGAAACCGCCGACTTTGGAAGCGGAGAAGCTCAAAAACGACTGCTGCCGGGTTCACGTGTGATTGTTCCCGAATCGTTAATGGTCAACTATGAAGCGGCTCGCGGGGGTTCCTATGCGGAGTGGCTTGTTGACCAGCTGATGGAGACACGAACCGCAGGAAATCGCTACCTGGCATGGCAGGCTTCACCGCCTCCGCTGATTCAGGAAGGCTTTAAAGTTCAGACGGACTGGTTGCATGATTTTCTGCTTGAGCCAACAAAGATTCGCTATACGACCGTGCTGCGTATGCCGCGATTCAATATGAGCAGCGAAGAGGCCGGAATTCTGGCCAATTACTTTGCTGCCGTGGACGGGGCTTCATTCCCGTATGACGAAGTTGAACCGATGGATGTGGATTACCTGACCTCCAAAGAAGTTGAAGCGGCCCATGCCGGACTTCTCGAAGAGGGCGAACGGTACCTTGAGGAGTCCTGGAAGACGCTGAATGGCCCGTTGTGCGTGAAATGCCATTCAGTTGCTGGTCGGAAATTCAAGGTTTCGGATCCGGCCAAGGACATTCAGGGGCCAAATCTGAATGTTGTGAATAAGCGACTCAGGGCTGACTGGTTGAAATTGTGGCTGTATAAACCGTCATGGATCCTGCCATACACTTCGATGCCAGTGAATTTCCCGAAGAACAGTCCGCAGTTCCCGGACTTGTTTAGGGGTGATCCGGAAGCCCAGATAACTGGTACACGAGATGCGCTGTTGAATTACGTTGATCTGATGGAGAACGTCGGACCAGTCGTCTACACAGTTCCTGGCACTGAAGCAGCTCCTGCTGCAGCGGACCCTGCAGTCCCGGCAGACGGGCAGACAGCGCCTGCATCAGATGCGGCGGCGGGTGCCGGAGGTGAGGAATAATGAAACGGTCGCACTGGATTACGATTTGTACTGAGAAATGCTCTTGCGTGGCTGACACGATGATAAATTCTGACTGGCGAAAATTGATAGCGTCCGGAGTTCTCCTCGCCGTAACAGGGTGTGGGCAATATGGTGGCGGTGCATCAGTTGTTCCTGACGTGATCATGGTTTCCGCTGATCTGGGGGCCGCCCCGACAGAAGGTGGCGAAGCCGGTGCTGCCACCGATGCTGCAGCTCCTGCCACAACAGAAGGCGGATTTGGAGTCTTCCAGGGTCAGGTAGTGCTGGCTGGATCTGCTCCTTCAATTCCTTTGAAAATCAAAGCTGGTGCGGACGTCAAGGACAAGGAAGTGTGTTCCGCAGTAGACATGCCGGATGAAAAGCTGATGGTTGACGCCAACGGGGGCGTGGCGAACGTGTTCGTCTATATGGCGAAGGCACCGGCTGGCGGCAAGCCGGTACAGTCAGAAGGCGAGGACATCATCTTCGACCAGAAAAACTGTCGATTCTTTCCGCATTGCCTGCTGGTTCCTGTTGGCCGGACTGTGCGAGTCCTGAGCGACGATCCGATCGCTCATAACACTCACACATATCCCAGCAAGAACGATGGCGTGAATTCGGGAGTCGCACCCAACGAACGTACAGGCGTACTGAATTTCAAGTACCGCAGGGCAGAGACTGTGCCGCTGGCTGTGACATGTGACTATCATGCCTGGATGAAAGCGTGGCATCTTCCGGTTGATCATCCCTACGCAGCAGTAACGGATGCGGAAGGACGTTTTTCAATCGCTGATCTTCCGGCGGGTTCTCATTCGTTCTCTGTCTGGCACGAGTCTGTTCAGGGAAATTTTGTCGAGCGAAAGCTGACGGTGACAGTGAAAGCTGGCGAGTCAACTGAGATGAAGATCGATCTTCCTGTCGAGAAGCTGGCGTTGTAGCCGGATGCAGACTGCGGGGACTCGCGTCTCGTGCGGTCCTTTAAGTAAAGCGTGTTACGTAGTGTCTTCTGTTGTTCGAAGTTCATCGAATTTGTGTACTGGGGTTGGGGGAATGTCGTTGACATCCAACACTGCTCATCGATTAATTGCGATCCTCGTATCGCCCATTCTTTTCGCGGGTTGTTCGGACCGTGGGGATTCTTCGTTCGTCTACAGCGATAGAACACTGTCTCTGATGAATGAAGCCCAGACAGGTTTTAAGGACGTTAAAGGCGTTCGTGAACTTGTCGATGAACGTTTCGGAAACCCTCAAACGCTTGTCGCATGGCAAAAGCTTCCCGTGGATTTTGGTGGGATTGCCTGCAGTGTGGCAACGACCCCTGACGCATCAGCTGCTGTGAAATCGCTGCAGTTTGAGTTTGCTGAAGGTAACAGTGTTCCGGAAAAGGTGAGCTCACTGCAGTTTGTGACCGGTGCATGTTCGGGAGAGACCGCCGCTGTTTTGAAGTGGGATGCAGCAACCGGGACGGCCACTCTGGTGTCTGCTCTGCAAAACGCTCCTGCTCAGGGCGATCAGGTCACTTTTGACGGCGGTTCAACTCTGAAAAATGGTCGGATGCTCTATCAGAGGCATTGTAGCCATTGCCATGGTACCTCAGGCGATGGGAATGGGCCGACCGCACAGTATCTTTATCCGCGTCCTCGCGATTATCGACACGGTGTATTTAAATTCACATCAACCAATGATACTTCCAAAGCCAGCAGAAATGACCTGACCCGAATCGTGAAGCAGGGGATACCTGGCACCTATATGCCTTCATTCCTTCTGCTGAATGACAGCGATATCCATGCGATTGTGGAATACGTCAGGTTCCTTGCGATGAGGGGTGAGTTTGAACGCAAAACTGCAAGCAGTCTGGCGTCCAGCTTCTCTCGGGATGCAGTGACATCTCGGGTGAAGGAGGGTGAGAAGCGTGCTGAGATTGTTGAAGAACTCAAGGCATTCATCGGAGCAGACCTGAAGGACGAATTGGGCTTTATCAGTGATGAGCTTGCAGAGACATGGTCAGTGGCTCAGACTGAGGAAGCGCTCGTAACGCCCAAAATTCCAAGGGTTGCCGATACTATCGAATCAAGGCGCCGGGGGCGCGAACTTTACCTCAGCAAGACATTGAACTGTGCAAACTGTCATGGAATCTCCGGTCGGGGTGACGGGCCGCAAACGACAGACTTTGAAAAGAACCCCGTGACCAATGAACTGTATCCTGAGCCAGGTCTTCATGACGTGTGGGACAACCTGAATCAGCCCCGAAATCTTGTGTACGGAATTTATCGTGGCGGTCGACGTCCGATTGACCTGTTTGCCAGAATTCATGCGGGGATCAAGGGTTCCCGAATGCCGTCATTTAAGAACGTTGAACACGAAGATATCTGGCACATTGTAAATTATGTGCTGAGTGTCCCTTATGAAGTCGAGCCCGGGGCATCCGCCTCGTCTCAGGCGGCTGCTCCCGCAGCAGCAGCAGCTTCACTTTAATGAGTTGACTGGTTTAAGTGTTTTCATCCTGCAGTCCCAAAAACTGCGGTAGCCACAGGCTGCCAAACGGAGTTGAGTGTCGTGAAGAAGTTTTGGGCACTATTCTTTTACTTCTGGCCCATTGTGGCCCTTTACTTCTGCTGGATTGCCCCGGAAAGCAACTGGTGGTTCCCCGGCGAAGCGATGTCTCCCATGGGAGTTCGAATTGAATCGCTGTTCTATCTGATCCTTTGGATCGTTGCGATTGTGTTCATCGGAACTCAGGCTGCTCTGGGTTACGCGCTCTGGAAGAGTGCAGCCCGAGACGAAGGTCAAAAAGCGTGGTACTCCCACGGGAGCCACAGTCTTGAGCTCATCTGGACAATCGTTCCGGCCTTCGTGCTGGTGTTTATTGCCCTGTATCAGATGGACGTTTGGGCCGAATATCGTGTTCAGTCGTTTTATCCGGATTCAACTCGGGAAGAAGGATCTGTTGCGGAACTCGCTGCCCGGCAGTTTGAATGGCGAATTCGCTATCCCGCTCCTGGAAAGAAGTTATCGGATGAGCCGGAATCGGATGACCTTTATTGGGTGAATGAACTACACGTTCCCACCGGAAGACCAGTAAAGATCAATTTGCGAACCCAGGATGTCCAGCACGCATTTTTTTCTCCTCAACTGCGGCTGAAGCAGGATGCGGTTCCCGGACTCATCATTCCAGTTTGGTTCGAGATTCCTGAGGCCGGCGAATATGACATCGTCTGCGCAGAACTGTGCGGATGGGGTCACTACAAGATGCGAGCAAAGATCGTTGCCGAGTCGGAAGCGGCCTACAAGGCGTATCTGAATCGACTGCAGGACGAACAGAATGAAGACGGATACAAGGCAGCTGAAGAAGAGACGAATTAGCCTGGGTGGATTGCCTGAAGGCCAGCAGGATTTCTGACGGTGGAGCTGGCAGGGTCTTAAACGTTGTTTAACTTGGTTTGTGTTCTGAAGGGTAGATGAGTAATGGCTACTGTGAGTCCGGCATTACACGGTCACGATCATGCCGACAGCCATGCACATGGACATCATGACATCGGCTTTATCAGAAAATACGTATTTTCCACAGACCATAAGGTCATCGGAATACAGTTTCTTATTACGACGATGCTGATGCTGATGGTGGGCGGTGCCCTTGCACTTGCCGTACGCTGGCAGCTGGCGTTTCCATGGGAAAACATGCCAATCCTGGGCAAGATCTTTGCCGGCGAAGGCGGCCAGATCAGTCCGGAATTTTATACCATGCTGTTCACCATGCATGCGTCGGTGATGATCTTTCTTGTCATCATTCCGATTCTTGCCGGTGCTTTCGGGAACTTCCTGATTCCGCTTCAGATCGGCGCGGATGATATGGCGTTCCCTGTTCTGAACATGCTCAGCTACTGGTTTATGTGGCCGGCCATGGCGTGTTTTGGAATTAGTTTTGTCGCTGGTGGTGTGACTGCCGGTCCTGCGAACGGCTGGACTTCGTATCCGCTCCTGAGTGCCCTGGTTCAGGCAGCTCCAGGATCCGGAGCTGCTCAGACCTGGTGGCTGATCGGCCTGACACTGGTTGGTGTTTCTTCCATGATGGGGTCGGTCAACTACATGACCACCATTATCAATATGCGGGCACCGGGGATGACTCTGTTCCGTATGCCTCTGACCATCTGGAGCATGTTTATCACCGCCATTCTGCAGGCCTTTGCTCTGCCCGTTCTGACTGCAGCGGGGTTCATGCTGGTTACGGACCGGCTTCTGGGAACTGTGTTCTTCATCCCTGCCGGAATCATTGTGAATAATGCAGAACCAACGGTGGGTGGCGGACAGCCACTGCTCTGGCAGCACTTGTTCTGGTTTTACTCGCATCCCGCCGTTTACATCATGCTGCTGCCCGCGATGGGAATGGTCTCTGACATGTTGTCCTGCATGTGCCGCAAGCCAGTCTTTGGGTACAAGCCGATGGTTTATTCCATGGCGGCAATTGCTGGTCTGGGATTCATCGTCTGGGGCCATCATATGTTTACAAGCGGCATGAATCCGGCTCTGGGTATGACATTCATGACCTCCACGATGATGATTGCTTTGCCTTCAGCCATCAAAACCTTCAACTGGATCGGGACGATCTGGGATGGAAATGTGAAGTTCAATGCCGTGATGCTGAATTGTGCTGCATTCGTGGCCCTGTTCATCGTTGGGGGCCTGAGCGGTATCTTCATGGCTGCTGTTCCGGTTGACATCTATTTCCACGACACTTACTTCATTGTGGCTCATTTCCACTATGTGTTGTTTGGTGCAACGCTTTTCGGTGTGTTTGCAGGCATTCAGTTCTGGTTCCCGAAAATGTTTGGCAGATTGATGAACGATCGGGTCGCAAAGGTTCACTTCGTGCTGACTTTCATCGGCATGAACGGAACGTTCTTCCCAATGCATCTGCTCGGCATCGCCGGCATGCCTCGTCGTTACGCAGACCCATATCTGCATCCATACCTTGAACACCTGCTTCCAATGAATCAGCTGATGACCATCAGTGCGATCATCATGGGTGCGGCACAGTTCCTGCTGCTCGGCAATTTCTTCCTCAGCATTCTGTTCGGGGAAAAGTGCGGACGAAACCCATGGGGAGCAAATGGGCTGGAATGGAGTGCACCATCGCCTCCGGGACATGGTAACTTCGATGTTCCTCCAGTTTGCTACCGTGGCCCTTACGAGTATTCTTCACCTGAAGCGGAAGCGATGAATCAGGACTTTATACTGCAAACTTCACCTCCGCCGGCCGGTGTTTCGAAGAGCACTTCGGCACACCATTAAACAGCTCAATTCGATTCAGGTGGACAGCGTGTCCGAGTCAGATTCACAAATTCATCCATCAGTGCGAAAGGCAGCCTGGGCCGTTGTCCTGGTTTCGTTGCTGCCTATTACGATGGGCGCATTTGTGACAACTCTCAAGGCCGGTATGGCGTTCGCCGACTGGCCTTCGTCTGACGGTCATAACATGCTTCTTTATCCATGGTTTCAGGATTTCGCGAAGAATCCGGAGAAGTTTGTTGAACATGGTCATCGCCTTGGTGGCGTACTGATTGGCCTGTTCAGCATTGGCCTTACTGCAGCCGCTTTCTGGTCGAAGTCTGCCCCTGGAATTCGCTGGTTTTCAGTCTCGATTCTGCTTTCGGTAATCGCACAGGGTGGCCTGGGAGGAGCAAGGGTGCTCTTCGACAAAAGCGATCTGGCAATGCTGCACAGCATTACAGGTGGATTGTTCTTCTGTTTGTGTGTGATGTTTCTTGTAACAACCGGAAGACGCTGGCGTACATTAAAAGGCCAGCAGGACAGCAGGATTTCCGCGACTTCCTTTGCCGTCATTGTGATGCTGCCATTGCTGGTTTTTGGTCAGTATCTCCTTGGCAGCAGTTTTCGCCATCTGCATACAATGCTGCATGAGCACATTGCCGGTGCCGTGGCAGTATCCGTTTTCGCTGCTCTGGCTCTGTGGAGTCTGATGCGGTCTGACGCGCCCGGGTTAAAATTCTGTGGAAGGCTGATTGCCCTGTCACTGATTTTCCAGCTGCTCCTTGGGCTGGGTTCGTTCCTGACTCGTCTGGGTTTCCCTGCCTTCGGGATCGTGGGAACGCCTGGAAGCTGGCTGCAGGCAACGATCTGTTCAGCTCATACTGTTGGTGGTATGTTGCTGCTTGCTTCAACCGTGGTCAGTGCGGCCAGTTGTCTGCATATGTTGTCGAACAATTGTTTGCAGGGAGTGAAGCTGGATGCTGATCTGACTGGAATCGTTCGACCGGGCGGAGGTGCAGGATGAGCATAGCGTCAACGCTCCGTCACGATGTTTCGACATGCCCGGCGCTGGACATGCCGTCAGGCGCGACAAACTCCCAAAGTGCTCGCCTTGCTGCATGGCAGGTGTTGTGCCGGCCTCGTATCGCCCTGATGTCGGCCATCTCAGTCACGGTTGGTTTTGTTCTGGCCTCGGTCACAGGAGTGGCCTGGTCTTCGCTGATCTGGTCAGTGGCTGGCGTCGTGTGCTTCGTTGCGGCTTCCAGTATTCTGAATCAGGTGCTGGAGCGATCTACAGACTCTCTGATGTTCCGAACGCGGCTGCGACCCCTCGTCACAGAGGCGATCAGTGTGCGAGAAGCAGTAGGGCTCGGAGCAGCGTGTGCCGTCGGAGGATTTGTGATTCTCGCTCTGTTCGTGAATATGACAACCGCACTGTCATCGCTGACGACAATGCTGATTTATGTGTGTGCATATACTCCGATGAAATCCCGCAGCAGCCTGTGTACCACTGTTGGCGCGATCCCAGGTGCAATGCCACCGGTTTTGGGCTGGCTTGCGGCAGGCGGCAGCTTCGGAATTGAGCCGCTGGCCTTGTTTGCGATTTTTTTTGTTTGGCAGTTCCCTCATTTCCTTGCAATTGCCTGGATTTACCGTGACCAGTATCAGCAGGCAGGGTTGAGGATGTTGCCCAGTTTTACTGATCAGGGACGCCGTGCCGGACTGATCGCCATGATTTATGCGGTCGTATTCATTCCGGTCTGCTGTCTGCCCCGATATGTGGGACTTGCCGGAAACGGCTATCTGGCGTCCGCTCTGATCCTGTCACTTGGTTATTTGTTTCTGACTGCGCGTTTCAGTTTTCATCGGACAGAATCTGCGGCTCGACGGCTGATGGCCGGTTCGCTGATTTGTCTTCCTGTGTTACTGTTGTCTCTGGTCCTTGACTTTCTGCGTCTGACTTCCTGAACTCGTTTCAGGTTGCTCGGTCTGTATGATGTTTCCCTGGTCGCCTTTGTTGAATTTGATTGCTCATGTCGCATACAGCTCAGCCATCTGCTTTGAAAATGGGGATCCCCATTCCGAATTCAAAACTCGGGATGTGGCTGTTTCTTGGCACAGAAATCATGTTCTTCACGGCCTTCATTGGCGCCTATATTGTTTTGAGGCTTGGATCTCCAGGGTGGCCCGGAGATCCCGCCGATACCCACATCAATGTGCTTTTGGGTGGTATCAATACGTTCGTTTTGATCGTATCCAGTTATTGTGTGGTTGTCGCTCACGAAGCAATGGCGCTTCGCCGATTCGGCCGGGCACGGACCTTTCTGAAGGTTACACTGGCACTGGCCTTTGTGTTCCTTGGAATTAAATCGGTCGAGTACTACGGTAAGTTTGCTCACGACATTCTTCCCGGACATATCCCCGAGACGCCGACTCAGGCGATTCATAAAGCAGATCGGGAACTCGAGGCGGTCGTTCGAAAACGATTTGCCGAGTATGTCAGCAGCGGGGCTGTTGTCACGGCGCAGCCCAATGACATTAAGACGCTGGCGACTCAGATTGAAGCTGTCGCGGACGGGGGCGCTGACGGGGCTGACAAAGATGCAGTTGAAAGCATGAAGGCTTCAGTCGCGGGCGATATCAAACTGTACCGCGCCTATATGAATCTGCACGACCATATGGTGGCAAATATTTCACTGAAGCACCCCGCTTCCGGGCAGGAGTACACGGATGCCAGAGCGGCGATGAAGGAAGGAGAATCTTTTCCTCCACTCACCCTTGCCGAGGTGAAAACCGAGCTCAATGTACTGAAGGCTGATGGCGAGTTTGGAGCTGCGGTGTCAAAAGGCGTATTTGAACCGCACCCAATTCTGTTCGGGAACCTGTTCGCTTCAACCTACTTCCTGATGACCGGTTTCCATGCGATTCACGTAATCGTGGGAATGATCCTGTTTGCTGCTGCTATTCGGCAGGGAAGCAACCTGAATGAGAAATGGACGGACTGGGTGGAAAACAGTGGCCTCTACTGGCACTTTGTTGACCTGGTCTGGATCTTTCTGTTTCCGATGTTGTATATTATGAACTTTTGAACAAACGTTTGATCTGGATAAAACACGCATGTCCCATGACACGCATGACACTCATCATGTCAACTATCTCTCTATTTTCTTCGTGCTCTGCGGCTGTACAGCGCTGTCCGTTGTGTTCGACGTTCTGCCGTTAAGTCGTCTCGCGACGATCGTACTGGTATTCGCTGTCGCAGTGGCCAAAGCATTGTGTGTGATGATGTTTTTCATGCACCTGAAGTTCGAAGGCAACTGGAAGTATGTATTGCTGGCCCCCACAACAATTCTGGCAATTGGATTGCCGCTCGCTTTGATGCCGGATGTTGGAGTGCCCTATTACACAAGTACGGCTCCGCAGCGCGGACAGTGGGGCGAGGAGTTCGCTGCCTGGCACAATGAGCATCAGCACGCAGAAGGGGCTGCAGCTCACACGGAACTGCCCGGCGCTCCTGAAAACGCGGAGTCGTCAACGGAGAAAGCTGCTGATCACTGACATGATCAGGAACGACTGTATCCGGCGAAATACGGAATCCAGCGAAATACGGAATCAGATTCTTTATCAGCTTAATCAAATGTGTACTGTTACGCTCTCGAGGGATACCCACCCCGAGAGCGTTTTTCTTTGTTACATGACTCAGCGAAAAGTCGATGACCGATCAATCAATTATCGTTGATGATGTGACTCATTCATATCAGACCATTGCTGCGCTGAGTCACGTCAGCTTTTCCGTGTCTTCCGGCGATTTTCTGGGATTACTTGGGCCGAACGGATCAGGAAAAACGACACTGTTCCGGCTGCTGAGCACGCTGCTGCCGCTTCAGCAGGGCCGCATCTCGATCTGCGGCTTTCGACTGCCTGCACAACAGGCGGACGTTCGTCGTTGTATCGGCGTGACTTTTCAGTCGCCCGCGCTGGATATTCGCCTGACCGTCATGGAAAACCTGCTTTGCCATGCCGCGATTTACGGATTGAGTCAAACCGAATGCAGGAAACGAAGTTCCATGCTGCTGGAGCGATTTCAGGTTAAAGGAAGCGACAAACAAATTGTGGGGACCTTGTCCGGCGGAATGAAACGTCGCGTTGAGCTGGCACGAGGATTTCTGCACAACCCGAGAGTCATGTTTCTTGATGAGCCCACGACGGGACTCGACCTTCGATCTCGTATGGAGTTCTTTCAGATTCTTCGGGAGCAGCAGCAGGAAGGCGGAACGACAATTGTGATGGCTACGCACCTGATGGAAGAGGCCGAACAATGCAGTCAGCTTCTGTTACTGGATCAGGGGCGTGTTGTGGACGGAGGGACCCCTGACGATTTGAAGACATCTCTGAAGGGAGATCGGATTGGAATTCGATGCCGCGATCCTCAGGAGGTTCGCGATCGGCTCGTCCGTCTGATTGGATCGGAACCGATCCTGGCCGGAAACGAGCTTGTGTTTCGCGTCGCGAATGCTGTGGAGGTGCTGTCTGAAATTACCGGGGCACTTGGTTCGGAGATTCAATCCGTGCAGATTTCCAAACCGTCACTTGAAGATGTCTTTCTTGCAAGAACAGGCCGATCACTGACGGAACAGGAAAACAAAGCATGAGCATGAACCACGGAAACACGGGATTGCTGATGTCCGCGTCCGTCGCACTGGCGAAAAGAGAACTGATTCGATTCTTCAGGCAGCGAACGCGTGTGATTGGAGCGATCGGGCAGCCAGTCATTTTCTGGATCCTCTTTGGTGCCGGACTCCGAAGTTCCTTTCAGTCACCCTCATGGGCCATTGGGTTGCAGCGTCCGCTGACGTATCAGGAATACTTCTTTCCGGGCATCGCCGTTCTGATTGTTCTGTTTACCGCAATATTCTCGACGATTTCAATTATTGAAGATCGCCGGGAGGGTTTTCTTCAGGGAGTTCTGGTGGCTCCGGTATCACGTGCGGCAATTGTCGCCGGGAAGTTGCTGGGCGGAACAACTCTGGCTCTGATTCAGGCCGGACTATTCCTCGTTATCGGCCCCTTGCTGAGCGCGGTGGGGCTCGCTCCGGATTTCGATCCGGACTGGACATTGATGCGTCTGTTGTCAGCAGGCCTGTTTCTGACACTGATCGCCGTAGAACTCACCGCCCTCGGTTTTCTCATCGCATGGCCCATGAATTCAACACAGGGCTTTCATGCAATCATGAGTATTCTGCTAATGCCAATGTGGCTGCTTTCCGGTGCATTTTTTCCGGGGGAAAAGGCCGGATGGCTCTCCTGGTTGATTCGATGTAACCCTCTGACATATGGAGTCGCGGGACTTCGAAGACTTCTCTATGCTGAAACTCTGCCGAGCTCTCCTGAATTGCCCTCAATGATTCTTTGCATTGTAGTTACGTTAGGCTGCTCACTGATGTTTTTCCTGATTTGCGTTCGACTAACGTCGCGACCTGCTGTCTCTAATGTCGTATGAAGTCGTTTTCCCGAGGTTGAGATGACAGGGGTCTGCTTACGGAACTCAGCGAAAGCCCTCGTGTATTCCTGGGATGGTGTGCGTAGAATGGTGCTGGTCCGGCATATTTGTTTGGAAACGCGGCAGGACTGGAAGGTCTTCCTTCTCCTGCGAGATGTCCGCTTCCGATTGATAACAGGGTGAGCCAGAGGTGAAAACACCACGAACAGCTCGACGAGGAATCTCAACTCTCAATCTGCTTGTGGGAGGTGTGCTCTGGACTGCAGTGCTGATCGCGGCCGGGCTGCTCGCTGGATCCGCTCGTACTGTCCGGAATGACGATGAAAGTCAGAACCCAGGTGCGAATGATGCAGGTTCCGGCTCAGAATCATCGGTGAAAATAGGCTTTCCTGCAAAGGAGCTGCCAGACTTTGAATTTCCCGAATGCGAGGGAGGTACGGTTAGTCGCGATAGTCTGAAGGGCCATCCGTGGGTTGCCAGTTTTGTGTTCACTCGCTGTCGGACCACGTGCCCTATGATCACCCGAGAGGTTATGGAACTGCATCGGCGGCTATCGACGAGCAATCCCGATGTGAAGTTCGTCACTTTCTCAGTTGATTCCAGCTATGACACAGCCGAAGTCCTGCAGAAATATTCAGAGATCTTTTCTGCTGATCCGAAACGATGGAAATTCCTGACGGGCGATGAACTGCAGATTCATGATCTGATTCGCCGAGGCTTTACGCTGTACGTCGCACCGAATCTCGGCGAGGAGCGAAAGCCCGGCTTTGAAGTGGCACACACTAACCGAGTGGTCCTGGTCAACGAAGATTCCATCCCGGTGGCCACGTTCCTTGCAACCAACCCGGATGATATGGCGAAGCTTCGACAGATCCTTCAGGGCAAGGCAGAATTTCCGAAGCCTGGCCCGTCTCTCAGCTTTACGATCACAAATAGTTCTGACCAGCCAGCAGGTGAACTCGGACTTCAGTTAAAAGTTGTACCGTCAAGTCAGGATACAGAACCGAAATCGGATCCGGCTGAGCCGCCATCCCATACGAAAAATGGCAACGAACAGCCGAAAAATGAAAAACAGCCAGAGGATGCGGGCGATCAGTTGCCCGAGGCTGAGTCCGTTGCTCCAGGTTCTGAGCCCGCTGATCCGGAGACGATAAATGCCCGGCATCCGTCAGAAATCCCGCAGGTACTCAATGATAGAATTGAAGAGCTGCTGCCAGAGTGGGCAAAAAAACTGCCCAGCGTAAATGCGGGGCTCAACAGTCTCAGCACGATATTGCTTCTTTCGGGATTTGCGGCGATTCGTGCCGGCAAACGACAGACTCACCGGAATCTGATGATCAGCGCGTTTGTGGTTTCTGTTGCTTTTCTGGCTTGCTACTTAACATATCACTATGCGTTGGGCGAATACACAGGAGAGCGAGGCAGAAGATTTGTCGGTTCGGAAACGGCATCTCTGGTTTACAAGGCCATTTTATTTCCGCATGTGATTCTTGCTGTCTTCGTGCCATTTTTGGCTATTCGAGTATTTCAGCATGCCTTTCGGCAGGACTGGCAGGCTCATCGTCGGCTGGCCGTAATAACTTTTCCCATCTGGTTGTTTGTTTCAGTCACAGGTGTTGTAATCTATCTGATGTTGTATCAGTGGCCATGGCGTACCGTTGCCCAGACATAGGTGTTTTCCAAACGGGCGACGTCGCTGATGGCATGAGGATTAGGGAGCGAAGGATGAAGGCAAACTTGAAACGGCAATTCGCCACACTACTGTTCGTTCTCCTGGCAGCCGGATTTCTTCCCGGCTTGATGAACACAGCTCAGGCCTGTCCATCCTGCAAGGCCGCGAATGAAACCGACGCCCGCAGACCACGTGCATACATGTACAGCATTTTGTTTATGCTGGCCATGCCCGCGACGGTATTCACGGGATTTGGTGTGTCGTTTTATCGGCTCAGTCGGCAGGCTCAGCAGATGGCGGAAGCTGGCGGTAATGCAGACACCGATTCGGCCGACAAAGCTGGAGAGAATCTGACGCCAATTGTGAAGCCAGATGAGCTGACCGGGAACTGAGACCTGGTGAGTGAAATCGAATGCGCTGAAGGAATGGCCGTGAGAGCGGGCTAGTGCTCTGTCAGGATAAAGAGTTCGGGTTGGAGGTAGTGGATCTTGCTAAAGATCCCCTGGCTGCAGGACCTTTAGCAAGGTCCACTACCCAAAAATTCAATGCGAAATTCAATGCTTGACAGTGCACCAGAACTGAACCTCTGCCGTACCAGCAACAGATCAGGCATGACGGGTGACGGGCCTTCGAAACGAAAATCGTCGGTTTTGTGAGCCCCCTGTTTTTTCGATCACCGAAGTTGTAAGCTCACCGAATTTTTTCGGGAGTTCGAACGCCATACCGCACGGATTTGATCAGGTCGGCCACATCGTCCTGTTCACTCGCCTCGTCTTCGCACATGAAGACCCGTTTATGGTATTCCACTTGCTGTCCCGGAGAGTTATTTCGGACGGCATCGTCGCAAAGTCGATATGCGTTATTTTCTTCGTGGGCGAAGAACATTCGGAACCACAGCATTTGCGCCACGTTTTCCTGTGGCGAATACAGGCGAATCTGAAGGCCTGCGTCGTACCATTCAAACAGCATGCCGAAAAAACCGCTGGGAATGTACTTGACGCTTGAAAGATCGACGCCGAGAGACCGGAAACCATCCTTTTCAATCAGTCCGGTCAGGGCTTCTCTCAACAGCGCCAGGTCGGCACCGTCCCAGATCTCCATATCCTGAAGCGAGACAATCGCGGAATTGTCGATGGTGTGAATACTCAGACGCTGGCGTTTGCGAGAACTCATTGAAGTCCTTGTCCCTGGCAAAAGGTTGACTCGATGCTTCGATGCAAAGAGGGGATGTTTCTGACCTTTGCAAAACGTGAACCGCTGTAAAGACGATTTGTCAGCAACGCCAGTAACATGAACTTAAATGCCTTTCCGGATTCAACTTAGTTCGACAGGCCTGCCAGTGAAGATTTGGCACTGACGAGAAATCTTTGATGACACAACGCAACATTTGAGGTTGGCATGTTGCGAAATGCATACAGCAGTGAACGCGCAATGCGGCGTGTTTGTGCATAGAAAAATGACAGGATTTGGACAGGTTCACGGGGAAAGGCGCGTTTACCAGCATTGGGAGAAAAACCCAGGCAGGTATGGTCTGGAAACCCGGAGAAATCGCTGTTGCATGTCTGAGACGCCTGTTTTTCTCTGTTTTTTGAGACGTGATCTCAATACGGACATTTTTGGCACCTTAAATTGCCAAAAGTAGTTTGCTCGCTAATATCCGGTGTAGATGAACATCGGTTTGACAAACTCGTTTCCTGGTTCTTATCGGGAAGTGGGTTTTTGGCGGGAACCGTTTTTTTTTGCGGGAACCGTTTTTTTGCGGGAACAAGCGGGAAGTGTGAGCAGATGCTGTCATCACTTGATGCAAGAGACCGCGAGATACTTGAGCATCTGCATCGGTCGGACGGTGCGGACGTTTTGGATTTGTGTAAGAAGCTGGGGGTGACTCGAACGGCGGTTCGGCAGCGAATCGCACGGCTGGAGTCAGCCGGTTTGATCATCTCAGCTCTTCGCAGTCAGACGCGTGGTCGTCCAAGGAATGAGTACAGGGTTACTGCAGAAGGTCTGCATTCACTGGGAGAGAATTACCGGGAACTTGCGGTAATTTTCTGGGAGGCGATCATTGGCCATCCGGATGCTCAGGTTCGGTCGGAACTGATTTCGCGAGTTCAGAATGTACTGGCGGAGCGTCTGACGAAGCAGCTGACGTCTGGTGCGTCGGTTGGTGATCGGATGGATCAGCTTGCCGGAGAAATGAAGGCCAGTGGGTTCAATGTTGAAAGTGATCATTCCGGCGGGTTGCATATTCTGAGGGAGACATCCTGTCCGTTTCCTATGCTGGCGGAGGTTGATGAAACAATCTGTCAGGTGGAAAGACAGGTGCTGGAGCAGGTACTTGGTTCACCGGTGGAATTCCGTTCGCGCTGTCGGGACGGGCATGGTTGCTGCGAATTTCAGGTATCTTCTCATTAGGTGGCTGTCAGGATCGACGCTGGTGTCAGCAGAGTGAGGTGACCTGGCACAGCGTGATGGTCTGGATAAATCCAAAATCAGGGAAACATTCGAGTAAGATTGAAACGGCGGTGTGTACTGATAGAGTCTTCCGCTGCACTTCCCGTTCAAGTGGCATTGTCGGGTTCAGTCAGTGTATTTCCGCAGTTCTTATGAGGGTTCGAGCGACATGACATGGATTGAGGGTCGATTCGAGGAAAATGTTATCACCACGACAATGGAGCAGGCTCTGAACTGGGGTCAGCAATCCAGTATCTGGCCGATGACATTCGGTCTGGCGTGCTGTGCGATCGAGATGATGGCGACCGGTGCCAGCAAATACGATATTGATCGGTTCGGTGCGGGTGCTTTTCGGGCGACGCCGCGTCAGGCTGACCTGATGATCGTGGCCGGAACGGTAACGTTCAAGATGGCAAGCCGAGTACGTCGTCTGTATGAACAGATGCCGGATCCGAAGTATGTGATTGCGATGGGTGCCTGCACTGTGGGAGGTGGCCCGTACTTCAAGCATGGTTATCACGTGGTTAAGGGTGTGGATCTGGTGGTTCCGGTGGACGTCTATGTGCCCGGATGTCCGCCTCGGCCGGAAGCATTGCTGGAAGGGCTGATGAGGATTCAGGATAAGATCAAGGCTCGGCGAGTGACCCGCGGGGACACTGACCTGCCGGTCCCGCATCATTCCGGATACTCGGCGCTGAATGTCTGACGGAAGATCCTGCGGAGTGTTGTCCGCGAGCCAGCTGTTGCCACCGGCTGGTGATCGATCGTCGTTTTTATAGGGCCAGCGTGCGGTTCACGGTGGTCCACTGACTGAATCTGGTAGAAATTGCCCTGCAGTTAACTGCATTTCTCTGCTGTGTTTCTGTTGAGTCAGATGCAGCGATGTGGTTATTCGAGGGCCTTTATTTTGTATGACTGACAGGAGCGTGGCTCAGGTCAGGAATTTGAATGTGAGGAAGTGCAGCCGCTATGAGTAGTTTGCTGAAGATTACCGATTTGCATGTTTCTGTCGGCGAGACGCCCATTCTGAAGGGCGTGAATATGGAGATTCGACAGGGCGAAGTGCATGCCTTAATGGGTCCGAATGGGTCAGGGAAGAGTACCCTGGCTTATGCCCTGGCCGGTCATCCAAATTACTTCGTGACCAGTGGTTCGATCGACATCGACGGAGTTGAGATCACAGAGCTGGGTGCAGATGAGCGTGCCAGGCTGGGAATGTTTCTGGCGTTCCAGTATCCGGTCGTGATCCCCGGCGTCAAGGTAGCCGACTTCATCCGACATGCTGTGAGTAACATTCGAAATCCGGATCGTAAAGAGGGCGAAGGTCTTGTTCCAATGAGGGAGTTCCGTCGCGAAATTCGCGAACGGATGGAAGCCCTGAATATGGACACGGAGTTTGCTCGCCGCTATCTGAACGATGGCTTCTCCGGTGGTGAAAAGAAGAGGATGGAGATCCTGCAGATGGCGATGCTGCAGCCGAGATTCGCCATTCTGGATGAAACCGACAGCGGTCTGGACAGCGATGCAGTTCGAGTCGTCAGTGAAGGACTGGCTCGTTTGTCGGGTCCGCAGATGGGTGTTCTGATTATTACTCACCATGAGCGGCTGCTCGAATTCAATCGCCCGCAGTTTACACATGTCATGCTGGGCGGAAGGATCGTTGAAACGGGAGATGCGTCGCTCGCACACGAACTTCATGCCAACGGATATGCGACAGTGCGGGAACGGCATCCTGAAGCGGCCGCTGATAATGCTCAGACGGTAGCCGCCGTCACGACATGATGTATTCTGAAACAGACGGGCTAACAGGTTTTTCAACTACTCAATCGCGAAACAGTATCGACATCGAAACCTAAGTTCTGTTTGATCGATATTCTTCGTATCTCTAAATAAAACAGGTTGTGGTGCAATATGTCTACGGAATCGCCGGTCAGGTCAGACGTTGAGCTTGGCGAATATCAGTACGGTTTTCACGATTCCACAGATAACTATGCGTTCAAAAGCCGCAAAGGTCTGGATCGTGAGATCGTCGCACAAATCTCTGAGATGAAGAAGGAACCGGCATGGATGCTGGATTTCCGACTTCGATCGCTTGAGATCTTTGAATCCCGCCCCATGCCCAACTGGGGTGGCGACATGAGTCACCTGGATTTCAATGACATCTTCTATTACATGAAGGCGGCCAAGGAACAGGGACACAGCTGGGATGATGTTCCCGATGACATCCGCAGAACTTACGATCGACTGGGAATTCCTGAAGCGGAAAAGAAGTATCTGTCCGGAGTGAAGGCTCAGTATGAGTCAGAAGTGGTTTACGGCAGTCTGAAGGAAGATCTGGCCGCTCAGGGTGTTCTGTTTACCGATACCGACTCGGCATTGCGAGATCATCCCGAGCTGTTTCGTGAGTATTTTGCCACGATCATCCCCCCGGAAGACAACAAATTCGCGGCGCTCAACAGTGCTGTTTGGTCGGGCGGGTCGTTCATTTATGTGCCGCCGGGAGTCAAAATTGAATTCCCGCTTCAGGCATATTTTCGAATCAACAGTCAGAACATGGGGCAGTTTGAACGCACCCTGATCATTGTTGATGAAGGGGCATCTGCCCATTATGTCGAAGGCTGCACGGCTCCGACCTACAGCAGTGACAGTCTTCACAGTGCGGTGGTGGAGATTATTGTAAAGCGTGGTGGACGGTTCCGTTATACAACCATCCAGAACTGGTCCGCCAATGTTTATAATCTCGTGACGAAACGAGCGATGGCTTATGGCGATTCTCTGATGGAGTGGGTGGATGGCAACCTGGGATCCAGGCTGACCATGAAGTACCCGGCCATTTATCTGATGGAGCCGGGGGCTCGAGGTGAAACTCTGTCGATTGCCTTTGCAGGCAAGGGACAGCATCAGGATGCGGGAGCCAAAATGGTACACTGTGCTCCGCATACCAGCAGCCGCATCATCAGCAAGAGTATCAGCAAGGACGGCGGCCGCAGCAGCTATCGTGGACTGGTAAAGATTGAGGACGGTGCTCACCATTGCAAAAGCAATGTTGTGTGCGACGCATTGATACTCGATGCCGACAGTCGAAGCGACACGTATCCCTATATCGAAGTTGAAGAACGTGACGTAGCCATTGAACACGAAGCCAGCGTCAGTCGAATTGCTGAAGAACAGCTTTTCTATCTGATGAGCCGAGGTTTATCGGAAGCGGAAGCAAGTGCCATGATCGTGACGGGGTTCATCGAACCGCTCGTCAAGGAACTGCCAATGGAATATGCAGTGGAAATGAATCGACTGATCGAACTGCAGATGGAAGGCTCCGTGGGCTGATTGATCAGCGGTGGCTGTCTCCGATCGTCTGTGGCTGAGTGATCTGTTTTCTCCGTTTTTGTTTTCTGGCAATGATTTTCATGACTACTGCCGCCATTGATATTAATAGAATTGGCTACAGCCGCGACGTCTTCGAACAGTTTCTGGCGGAGCGTGTGGAGCCGGTATGGATCAGCGATGCTCGTCGAGAGGCTTTTGAAATCTACCAGTCGCTGCTGCAAAGCGAGCTTGATCCGGAAGAATTTAAACGAGTAGATCTGCGAGTCTTCAATGCAGCCCGGTTTCGTCCATCCTCGGTAAAGGCGCAGACCACTGAAATCAGCACTCTTCTGGCAAATCAGACGGAGTATGGCGGCAGTATTGCTCATGTGGATGGGCAGACCACTCACAGCCACCTGTCGTCCCAGCTTGCCGCCCAGGGCGTACTTTTCGGAGACCTGCTGACGCTGCTCATTCAGCATCGTGAATTGCTTGAACCATCGTTTTTAAAGAAGGCTGTGCGTCCCGATGCCGACCGTTTTGCTGCATGGCATGCGGCGTTCTGGACAAGTGGTACTCTGCTTTATGTGCCGCGTGGCGTGGAAGTGGAACTGCCGTTACACAGCCTGATTGCTCACAGTCGTGACGGAATCGCGGAGTTTGGGCATACGCTTGTTATTCTGGAAGACGATGCACGCGCGACGCTGCTTGAGGAAACATCGTCAATCAACAACGACATGGCAGGTCTGCATGTCGGCTGCGTGGAGCTGATTGTTGGGAAAAATGCGGGTCTTCGCTACGTTCAGTTACAAAACTGGAATCAGAGAACCTGGCATCTCGCTCATCAGGCTGGAAATGTCGACAACAACGCATCTCTGCAGTGGACTGTGGTAGGGCTCGGCAGTCGACTGTCGCACATCCATCAGGACATTAACCTGACTGGCCGGGCGGCAACGGCAGAAGTCAACGGTGTAACATTTGCCAGTGATCATCAAAAGATCTCATACTACACGCAGCAGCATCATAAGGCTCAGGGAACACACAGCGATCTGCTCTACAAGGAAGTACTGCGGGATGAATCCCGAGTTATCTGGCGTGGCATGATTAAGGTGGATGCTGCCGCTCAGCAGACTGATGGATATCAGAGAAGCGACGCACTGATGCTCAGCGAAAATGCCCGCTGCGACAGTATCCCGGGACTGGAAATCGAAGCAGACGATGTTCGCTGCACTCACGGCGCGACAACTGGAAGAGTTGATGAAGAGCAGATTTTTTATGCTCAGAGTCGCGGGATTTCAGAAAAGGAAGCGATGCACATGATCGTGGAAGGCTTTTTCCAGCAGGTCTACGATCGCATTCCGGTGGAAATTGTTCGTGAAACGCTTAGCCGTACAGTACAGGGGAAACTTGGAATTGAAGCTCTGGCCGCAGTCTGAAAACAACTGGCCTCAAATCGTACGTTCCCACTCTGATCTTTTTCATCTGACCTCATCAGAAGCATAATTTAACTTCAAATGGAACAAATCATCAGTACCAGTGAGCTGAAATCGGGAGAACGAAAATCGGTTTTTGTCGACGATATCCCAGCACTGGTGATTCGCATTGAAGAACAGTATTTTGTCATTGAAGATGTTTGTTCTCATGACGGACAGCCATTGACGAATGGTGTGATTACCGACTGTGCAATTGTTTGTCCTCGACATGGAGCGAAGTTCGATTTAAAGAGTGGCAAGGCGCTTTGCATGCCGGCAACTCGCCCGATTCGAGTGTTTAAAGTTGAAATACGTGAACAGTTCATTTGGGCTGGTTTGACCTGACTCGGCGCTCGGTCGCGTTCGTCACCAATAAACATTCTGATTAAACGTCAGAGTGCTCCCCGAAAACGTCTTTCCATGTCCGGATCAATTTGATGTCTGAAATCGAACCAGCAGGCGAAACAGAAGTTTCTTCTTCGGCACCAGCGGCTGTTGCAGCACACACAGGTGATGCCGTCGAAACACAGACTGCGGCATCTGTGGATGCATCCGACGCACAACCTGCGGCTGAGACTCCTGCGGTCTCTGACAAACGTTCAAGTGAGCTCGATTTGCTTGCCGCGCTGAAGCAGGTCATTGACCCGGAACTGATGGTGAATATTGTTGATCTGGGACTCGTTTATTCCGTAGCTCAGGATGCGGAAAATGATCGCAGAGTTGCGGTGGAAATGACTTTGACCAGCCCAGCCTGTCCGGCCGGACCCCAGATCGTTCAGCAGGCAAAAATGGCTCTCGAACGTCTGAACGACGTGGATGAGGCCAAAATTACTCTGACCATGTCGCCGCCATGGACCCCCGATCGCATGACCGACGACGCCAAAGATCAGCTCGGAATTTTCTGAAAGTTGCTGAGTGGCTTGAGTTACAGGGCTTCCGGCGGGACTCAGGGCGGGTCGAGTACTCGTTCCGGATCGGAGTCGCTCTGATGTTCTGGTCCTGCGGGCGTGGTCGTGTGGGTATAAAGTGGCGTGCGATTAAACGCTCTCCAGACAATGGTCCAGACCACGGCCATTAATGACATCGCAGCCAGTACCGCGAACCATGCGTGTCGAGTGGCCCGCTCTGCCATCTGATCAATTGGTCCAAGTGCCGCAGCCTGCTCTTCCTGAACAATGACCATCCATGGATTCCCCACGTTACTGACACGAGACATCGCGGCCATCCATGACCCCTGATACTCTCGTGCGGCCGGATCCTGAAGTCTTCCTACAGGATCCCGGTATTGACGCAATCGGATGTCGCCAATCCCGCTTGCATCCCTCTGCTGATCCGCTTCAATTTTTGCAACAGTTTCCGGATCGATATGCAGCTGAGAAAAAATCCGGGCCACCTGAGCAGGTGACTGGCCAAGTACTGATTCTGTCAGATAGGGGTGGTCGAGCAGCTGCCAGTCACGAGAGTCTGCCAGTGCAATAATTCGCCGAACCGTATCCGCCGGAGCCCCCTGCATTCTCTGTCCAAGACGTGACTGCAAATCCCCGAGATGAGCCGTACGAGCGAAGACTCCGATGACCTGATCATTTCGATCGCGGACCGGCACCGACAACGCAACCATATACTTGCCTGTGGCATCGCTTCGAAATGCCAGACTGACGTGCGGTGCCTGAATCGGCAGAATGCCTTCAGGGCTGTCATCTGCAGAAAATTCGCGGTTCAGTCCGTGAAAGTAATCTCGCCACCGAAAATTTACTCCCAGTGTGTCGCTGCTGAATTGCCTGCGCCAAAGTTGTGTGCCTTCCGCGTCGGTAAGAAACCAGCTGGTATCGAGACTACGGCCCCGGGACTTATTGGCCATGTCTGAACGTTCACGAGCTTTGTCCAGTAACTGCATCCACCGAGGCCGCTCTGCAAACGGTTCTGCATGTTTTTCAAACATTTCCTGAACCACGGCATCCGCTGGCCTTTGCATCAGTTCTTCAATTGCGGCCGTCACCTGGCCATCCGAAAGAACATTCTTAAGTTCCTCCAGCCGATCCTGCAGCTCATCCTGCAGCGCGGCCGCCTGTAGTCGGGCTGACAACGCATCGCTCTCCAGAGCACGAGCCGTAAGTTTCTCTTCCGTCTCATCAAGATTGTTGCGCAGAGCCGCCACAAAAATTGGAACGGTCGCCGCCATCAGCAGAACGGGGCCAACCACTCCCAGCATCAGAAGGGGTCTGCGGGATCGCTGGCGATCACGTGCATCCAGCTCGTCTCGAATCGCCTGAGCATTCGGCAATCGATCCTGCGGGTTCACAGCGAGGCATCGATCGATGATATCGGCCAGCCTTGTATCCACACCTTTGATACTTCGGTGAAGGGATGGAGATACTGACGACTGAATAATTGATCGATAAACCCGAAGACGCTCAGCAAGCGACTCAGCGTCCTCAAGTTTTTTCTGATTCTGTTCATTACGATATGGCGGTTGTCCGGTCAGCATATGATAAAACATTGCGCCAACTGCATAAACATCCCATCGAGCATCGGGCAGCGCGTCAAGATCCGCCTGCTCGGGCGCCATGTAGTACAATGTTCCCAGCGAGGGACTTTGTTCATGCGACATTCGTGCCTGCCCAAAATCGCAGATACGCGCATGCAGCTGGCCGTCCAGCAAGACATTGTCCGGCTTTAAATCACAATGCAGCACTCCGGCACCATGAGCATCAATCAGAGCGCTGCAAACCTCCCGACTGATTCGTACTGATTCATCAACGGATAATCGACCGGCAGCCAGATAGTTGCCAAGCGATCCGTTTTCCACAAACTCCATAACGAAATAAGGCGGTTCCGCATTCCAGCCCACATCAAGCAGGCGAACGATATTTCGAGACGTATAGACAGCCGCCAGCTTCTCCACCTCGCGACTCAGCATTGACCAGTTGAGTCCGCGACGATGCGGATAAAACTTGACGGCCACCATTCTGCCAGTGCGATCTTCTCTTGCCAGCCAGACTGAACCATACGCCCCTGTTCCAAGCCGACGGACGATCGAATACCCCTCAATTTCTGCCGGCGCACGATTTCCCTGCTGACTGAGCTTTCTCGATCGCTCACGATCATCATCATTCTGAATCTGTGTTAGGCTGGAATCAGACACGAAAAGGTCAGAACCCTTGAGAAGTGACGTGCGTTCGATACATGCCGGACGTCAGGGGGCGGAGGCACGTATTTGCCGACTACTTTCGCTTCAGCATCTCAGGAATCGGGCATTCCTGCCACCCTGGCTCGTAACCGAGTCCGACAGTCGCAGGAAATTTCCATTCCTTACCGGTGCAGTTGCGGAATCTGTTGCATTTTCGAAACAGTTGAATTTCTGCAACATTCACATCGAAATAGCGCCACTGTTATTTTGGCGATGCTCATGCGAGCAGCTCGTCACTTGCCGCATTTTTTTCACGCCGTGTTCGGGAAAACAGGTAACGTTGCAGAATCAGTCTCATTATCTGGCAGCATTTCTGCAACACAGGTTCAATCAGCTCATTTGTCACTCTCCGGTCGAGCCTGAATACCTGAGCCGTCAGAGTTTATCCGGCCATGGAACAGCACATGACTTCACGTATCGCGCCTTCAGGCAATTTCAAAAATCCTGTCGGATTGGTGTTTCGCATGCTGCTGTCTGGAAAACAGGCGGCTTATTCCGCATTGATTCATGAGGCATTGCGTATCATTTCCCGCCCGGCGGATGCCCTGCTGAGCCGTCGCGAACGAAAAATGGAGGAAGAAAACAGCTCCGTGAGTCAGGCCGGAGAGTTTCCGGTGATTCTGGTGGTCGGTGCTCCACGCAGCGGCACGACTCTCGCATATCAGACTCTCGCCAGATACCTGGACGTCAGCTGCATTACAAATCTCACCGCCATGTTTCCTCGGTCACCAGTTTCTGCGACCAGCCTTTTTGGGCGATTGTTTCGGCGCAGTCGTGCGGATTTTCGAAATTATTACGGACAGACAGCCGGGCTGGACGGTCCCAACGACGGATTCTGTATTTGGAATCGCTGGCTGGGAGACGACCGATATGTTCCTCGCACGGACCTGACGGCGCAGGAAATGGCTGAGATGCGTCGTTTCTTCGATCACTGGTGTTCCTCATTTCGGAAACCATTACTGAACAAGAATAACCGAAATACGAGCTGTCTCGATCTGCTCGCTCGAGCTATTCCCAATTCCTTTTTTGTCGTTATTCGGCGAAATCCCCTAATGGTGGCTCAATCGCTGATCAATGCACGCGAGCAGGTTCAGGGCGATAAGAAAGTTGGCTGGGGATTGCATGCCGCAACCCAGTCAGAATCGACAGACCCGCTGGCCTATGTCGATGATGTCAGCCGTCAGGTCCTGCAGATTGAACAGGAGTTAGATGGACAGTTGCAGTCGATTGGTTCTGAGAGAATCATTGAAATCACCTATGAAGGACTTTGTGAATCGCCACTCTCTGTTTTGCGACAAATCTCCCAGTCAATTCCTGGCGTGCGCCTTCATGAGAATCTTGCTTCAGATGAACTGAAACCATTTCAAATCTCGGCCGGCAAACCTCTGACAGAAGCGGAGTATGATCGTCTGCAAATGCGATTCTGCGAATATCGCGCCGCAAACATCATGAACCCGGCTAAGAACTTCTGAATCCCTCGACTCTTCTTCAGTAAAACGCTGTAATTGCCAGCCATCGGCCGGACTTTGTTTTCATTGTCTTTCCGGCTGATCACTTCAGAGTTGCCTTCCCGCTTCGAAACGGGAATTATAAACGGATGTCTGTCTCCCTGTATCGGGGCAGACGGTCGTTCACACATTCAATGATGACATTCCTGAATGCTGTGCCCAGAGGCCCGTCATGGCGATTGAGTTTCAGTGTCCTTCTTGTTCGGCAGCAGTGCGAGTTGCCGACCAGTTCGCAGGCAGGCAGGGGCGGTGTCCCAGGTGTGCCGCGCGCGTCATCGTTCCCAACGTGATTCCTCCGAAAAACTCTGCGGATCGCGTGCCTCCGCCGACCGATGGATCTCCGGATCATATCCGGCCGGAAGCCACCGGAAATTCCGAGACGTCATCCGGCGTCCGGCCGCTCGCCGACGTCACCACAGTTTCTCTGCAGACCGGACGGTACGGCACGGGATCGTCGAACAGTGTATTGCCCGTCGTCTCTCCTGTCGCATCAGCGCCGGACTCGCCAATTGATGTCATGATGTCCGCCGTGGGACCATCAACAGCAGCGGGTGAGACCGGCAAGTCCGGCAGAACGATCAGACGTCGGAAAATGAAAAAGAATCGGCAGCGAGTTTTGATGATCGGGGTGCCTGTTGTCTGCTTCCTTGGACTAATCGCTTTTCTGGCGGCCATTCTGGTAAACAAACTTCCGGAACTGAATGGCCAGCTCGCAGCAGCACAGTTGACGGATCCTCGTCTCCCACCCGACGCGCTTCCCTGGTCGTCAACTGGCCTGGCCCCTGATGATCAGATTGCCCTCAGGTCGATTCTGAAAAAACATCCGGAGACATTTTCCAGCGCTTTGATGACATGTCTGTTCACTGCCGAAGAAGAAAGCCTTCAGGTTCGATTAAAGGCCGAGTCCGGGCAGGCATGGTTTATGATCGATCCTCGCGCAAACGAGGCACTGATCAGATGGGCAGGAATGCATAAGCCAGCGATCATGCAGGCGCGGTCGCGGGAATTGCAGTCAGGTATTGCGGCCTACTTTCGAGACAAGCAGCAGCAGGAATCTGGTGAGCGAGTATTCCTGGAGGCTCAGCGATATCGCGATGAAATTGGACTCAATACGACCGTCGATGCTCTGGGATATGTTCTTGAAGCAGTCGCCAAAGATCGCATTGTTCGATGTGCTCGGGAAGATGAACAAGGTCGACTGTATTTTCTTTTACCCACTCGCACCTCAGCCTTTTTAATCAGGGGTCGGAGGCTCGGTGACGGAAGCCAGCCATTCGCCGGGGAGTTCCAGGTGTCTGTGTCCGCAGAATTCGTTTCGGAGGGTCCTCCTGCAGAGACATCGGCAACCGCTGAATCGGATCCGGAATCGATGACTGAAAGCTCGTCGCCGGACAGTGAATCCGGGGAAAAGGAAAACGTTCCGAACGACGATCAAATGGATGCAGAAGCCCCGAAAAAATTGCCAGGCAGTGTCAACAAATCAGAACAACAGAAGAGCGGCAACTGATCAGATTATTGGGTGCAGAATCTGACTCGAAGAACTCGCGGGACGCCACGAAGGGAATGGTCTACAATGCGACAGGTGGTGATGGACGGATTAAACTTCCAGTGATTTCCCAGTGAACTGACGATCGCAGATAAGCAGTACTATGTCGGACGAAGTAAAAAGTGGTGGTGTCAGGCGAGTTTCCGGCCGAATGCTGGTCGCTGCCATGTTTGCGATGGGAATTACTGCAACGGGTTTGCTTTTCCTTTACTGGAATCTCCACCTGATGCCATTTATGCCATTGCAGAAGGCGATTGTGGCAGAGTTCAAAGGATCGGCACCCCGAGTCGAAGGCGGGCGTCGCAAGATGCACAAAGGCACACCGATGCTGCTGCGTGTCGTGATGAAGGTACCATTCGACCCGGTGTCAACAGATACGGCCACCACCGAAAAACTCGACTTGTACATGCGGCGCATCCACGAACTGGCTTCGGTACATACAGAGATTCAGCTTTATGAATTCCTTGAGGTGCACTTTTATCACCTTGTGAAGGAAAAAGAGCTGCGTGAGCGTACTCTGCGTCGCAGTCTGAAGAGCTGGGAAGCCGTTGACGAAAATGGAAAACCCATGCATGTAACGGAAAAAGAAGGAAGCCCGGGTTCGCTTTGAAACCGGGCTTCCTGAACAGATAAGTCAATAATCAGAACAGAGAATACTCAAACTGTTAGTCAAATTCCGGGCGGCGTCGGCCCAGCTGTTCCTTCAGACGCACGACAATACTGGAATGCATCTGGCTAACCCGGGATTCGGACAATCCCAGAGTATTGCCGATTTCCTTCATTGTCAGTTCTTCGTAGTAATACAGGATGATGATCAGACGCTCATTGCGGTTCAGGCCTTTTGTCACCAGCTTCATGACATCCAGTTTCTGAATGCCATCCGTTGGGTCTTCACCTTTACCATCCTGAACGACGTCTACTTCCCGGACATCTTTATAACTGTCAGTCTCGTACCATTTCTTGTCCAGACTGACCAGATTGACGGCACTTGCTTCACTCTTCAAACGTTCGAATTCGTGAATGGGCAGACCCATTTGAACGGCAATTTCAACGTCTGTGGGTGGGCGTCCAACTCTGGCTTCCACGGCCTTGCGAGCGGCTTCCATTTTGCTGGCTTTGCTGCGAACCAGCCGTGGAACCCAGTCCATAGTCCGCAATTCGTCCAGCATTGCACCGCGAATACGAGGCACGCAGTACGTCTCGAACTTGACTCCGCGGTCCATATCGAATGCTTCGATAGCATCCATAAGTCCAAAGACACCCGCGGACATCAGGTCGTTTAAATCCACGCCTTCCGGCAGCTTGGACCAGACACGCTCTGCGTTGTATCTGACCAGCGGAAGGTACCGCTCCATGAGTCGGTTCCTTAGTTCCTGGTTGGTCTGGTCTTTTTTGTACTCTACCCAGACCTCAGAAACGTCTTCACTGACCTTGGTAGCCATTCAATCCTCCATGACGAACAGCAAGCGCCTTCGAAACCGATGTTCTGTCGTATCAACAGTGATCGGCTTCCGCGACCCTCACGACACAGAAAAATCGTCACAATGCATCAGTTTGTCAAAAAGCTGACACCATCTGCCGAGATTCCGGAAACCGGGCTCAACATTGATGTCCAGCTGGACAGCCAATCTGATCACCATGCAAAAAAACTGAGTCAGGACCACATCCTGCAGCGTTGTTCGATTGTTCCTGTTAAACGATCAGCAATTCTGAAGACAGCCCATGCCGCTGATCTGTTGTCAATTCGGCAGTAATCGCCGAAACCCGCAGACACCAGACAAACTCATGGACAGTGTTCCGCCTCAGAATCATGATCACACCATTTTTTTCATCAGACGAATTGTCCTCCATAACAACTCGTCGCTGACTGCCGATCGAAGTTGACAACTCTGAGCAGAGGGCTCAGGGATCTCAACGTCGGTCGGCGGGGCGGGTTGATATCGGAGCCGCGGGAGTACTGTCCAGAGGGATGACCACGGGAAGCGATCGGTTTTTTTGCGATCCGGATGTGTTCGGCATTTTCAACCGGAGGGACGGGAGCCTGTCGGCAAAAAGGATCCGTCCGCCGACAAAACGACAGCTGAACTCATTCAGCGAATTGCAGTTTCTGCAGAAACAGACTTTGCGGAGTTCAAGTTCGTCGCAACTGAACAAAGTCCTGTACCTGCTGAGTGATCGCGATTTCCGCTGGCAGTCGCTCCATCGAACTGGCTCCATAGAAACCGTGAATCTGAGGCACCTCCCGCATTACAAATGCGGCATCTGATGGCATCGCGATGGGCCCGCCATGACACAGAACAATGGTGTTACGTCGAACCGAATGTGCCGCATCGGCAATCCCTGCGACTCGATCCACGCATTCTTCCAGTGAGAGCGCCGTCGCCGCCCCGATCGTTCCATTCGTCGTCAGTCCCATATGCGCAACAATAATGTCGGCTCCGGCACGCGTCAGTTCCTTTGCCTGGTCCGGATCAAATGCATACGGCGTTGTCAGCATGTCCAGCTGGTGTGCCTCCGCAATGCACTCAATTTCAAGGCCGAAACCCATCCCCGTTTCTTCCAGATTCTCCCTGAAAATTCCATCAATGAGCCCTACCGTTGGGAAATTCTGTATCCCCGCGAATCCCAGGACCTTCAGTTCCTGAAGAAAATTTGTCCGCAGCATAAACGGATCTGTGGCACAAACTCCGGCAAGAACCGGCGTGTGGCGAACTGCAGTCAGCACTTCGAACGCCATTTCGCGGACAATCTGATTGGCATTTCCATAGGGCATCAGCCCCGCCAGAGATCCTCGCCCAGCCATGCGAAAACGGCCGGAATTGTAAATGACGATCAGATCAATCCCTCCGGCTTCCTCACATTTAGCACTGATGCCGGTTCCCGCGCCGCCACCAATAATGAGGTGACCCTGTTCAACTTTTCGATAAAAACGCTCCAGAATGGATTGACGTGTTTCTGTCATTATTGTCCTCCCTTAAGCAATTGTGTCTGGCGAAGAAACTCGGCCGTCAGTGCGTCCGCAAAGGCGTCGTCGTTGATATGCATGGGCAGACGGAGCAATCGTCGGGATGCCGTCTGATGCAGAGATGCCTGCAGCGACGAAAACAACACGCCGTCGGCCTCCGGGTCAAAAAATGGCTGACCGGCGCGGTCGATCGCGGAAACACCATGCTCCGGAAACACGACAGATACCGGAGATTCTGACCTGTTCAGTTTTTTCGCAATCCATTCGGCCGCCCTTCGATTCTCTTCAGCTGTCGTTCTCATCAGCGTGACATGCGCGTTGTGCACGTGGAGTTTTCGATCACGATAATGCTCCGGAACTGTTTCTCTCGCACCAAAATTGACCATATCCAGTGCTCCGACGCTCAGGACGAACGGGATCTGCTTTTTCAGAATCGCGTCGAATCGATCAGCTCCGCAGGGAAACACTCCCCCGGCAATTTCGTCCGCAACCTCTGTGGTCGTGATATCAAGCACTCCCTGAATCAGTCCGGATTCCACCAGCTTCTCCATTGAACGCCCCCCGGTTCCGGTCGCATGAAACACCAGGCAGTCAAAACCCTGCTGCTCCAGTTTCTGCCTCACTCGCGTAACACAGGTTGTCGTTACACCAAACATGGTCAGTCCGATTGCAGGCTTCGTCGCATTTGCAGGCAGGTCCCAGCGAACCATTCCTGCCATGGCATGTGCTGCGTTTCCGAGAATCCGACAGGAAACGGAATTCAACCCCGCCACATCAACAACCGACGGCATCAGGCAGATGTCACTGCAGTCGACATACGGACTGGTATTTCCGCTGGCAACGGTCGACACCATCAGTTTTGGCAATCCCACCGGCAGCGAACGCATGGCACCACTGATGATTGCGGTGCCGCCGCTTCCACCAATACCGATGACACCCTGAACGATTCCTTTCGAAAACTGCTGCAACAGCCAGATCCTGAGAGCATTCGTCATGCACGTTACCGCTCCGCCACGATCCAGTTGCTGTAACTCCTGAAACGTCGTTCCACTGGCTGCAAGTACCGACTCAGAAAGGACATCTGCCTGCCCGGAAGTCATATTCTGAGTGCTGACATCGACGACGCATACACTGATTCCGACTGATCGCAGACAGGATGCGACCCAAAGAATCTCGTCTGCCTTGGTATCCATGGTGGCGATCGCGAAGACGGCCGGTGTTGTCGAACTGCTGTTCATGCACAATGCTCATCTGCTGTGTCGGGTGATTAGGGACTCTTTATGAAACAAACCGAGCATTACCAGACTTCTCTTTGTGGGTCCCGGTCAGGTACGATCCTGGGACAGAATCGATTTTCGCGTGAGAAGATTCTTCAGAAATAGTGCCCCGTCAGATTCTATGTCGGCCGTGACCGGTTCAGCAAAACTGTACACCCTGATAAGTCTGACATGGCTGAAGAACGACACACGTTAATCCGCAGGTTTCCTGGTTTCCATCATCAGAGGGGTCCGCCAATGTCGGTAACAGTCGGTCGTTCGCTGCCAGGTCGTTCTTTTCTGTGCTTTACAGGTGACGATTATGAAGATCTGGAATTGTGGTATCCAAAGCTGCGGCTGATGGAAGCCGGAGCCAGCTTTACCGTGGCCGGACAGGAGGCAGGAAAGAAATACATCGGGAAAAACGGATACCCATGTCAGTCAGAAGTTGCCATCGCCGGACTGCAGACTGAACCTTTCGATGGACTGATCTGTGCGGGCGGCTGGATGCCCGACAAGCTCCGCCGAGATCCGGAAGTTCTGCGGATAACCAGGGAATTTGCCTCCGCAGGCAAACTGGTTGCCGCCATCTGCCATGGAGGATGGATTCCAGTATCGGCAAACATTTACCGCGGCGTTCGCGTAACGGGTTCGCCCGGAATTCGGGATGATCTGATCAATGCAGGCGGACTGTTTGAAGATGCTTCTGTCGTTGTTGACCGACATTTCGTCAGCAGCCGCCGCCCGGACGACCTGCCGGATTTCTGCCGAGGTATTCTCGGCTTCTATGGAGTCCGCACCAGTTAACACTCATTCCAGAATTCATAACAACGGCGGAACTCAATAAAAGGGCTGAACAGCAATTGTGTGCCAGTTGACCACAACACCGCTCGACAGGCGATGAACCTGTCCTTTGTCGCGGATCACAAGATTTCCCTTATCATCGATTCCCATACATTGTCCAGTCACCAGTGACTCTCCGACTTTCACAATGACTTGCTGACCATTGAGCAAATGTCGGTGATTGGCCTCTGCGAGGAAACTGACAAGCTGCTGTCCCGCCTGTTTGAATCGCCGTTCCAGATGCGTAAGCACGCTGATCAGTACGGCTGTCACATCAAATGATCGATTCAGCAAATCGAACATCGAAGTGGCTCGCATTCTAATTTCCACGGGGGCCTGCTGAAGCGAGTTATTGACGTTGATTCCGATGCCAATAATCAGCCCCTGACGACCATCCACGGAATGCTGCTCGGCGAGGATCCCGCAGATCTTGTGGTTCCCAACATACACATCGTTCGGCCATTTCACCGCCACCGTGCGATCCGTGACAAACTCAGAAACCGCGTCCCGGACAGCCAGTCCGGACACCAGCGACAACAGTGCTCGCTGCTCCGGTGAGAGAGGCAGAGTGACAGGGTCGATGACGATCGAACAGGTGAGCGCCCCGCCGCTGGACCACCAGACATTTCCCTTTTGACCTCGTCCCGCCGTCTGTTCGGCAGTGAGGACCAGCGAAGGACTGTTGTCGAGCAGCGGGCTCAGCAGTTCCAGCGCAGTCGTATTGGTTGATTCCAGCACCGCATGATACTCAACGTGCCGGATCATTGTTGTCCGCAGAACAGCGTCCAGATCAAAAAGTTGTGCAGGCGAACGACTCATCCGCTTCCTGTCTGGAATTCAATCGATAGAGTTCACAAGGGTCTGTTGACAAAATTAAAACGCAATTGGATGTTCGGTCGGGATGTCCAGATCGATTCCCGGGGGACCATCGAAATGCTCTTCCACAAAACGATCCCATGCGTCCCGCGTCTTCTTCGAAATCAGACCGGCGAGCCCTTCTTCGCATGTCTCGCAAATCAAAACGGGACTTTGACCACCGGAACCACAATAGACAATGATCTGATCTGCACGAAAGAGCCCGGCCAGTGAATATTTTCGACAGTCCTTTCTGGCAATTCCGCACATCAGGCAATAATTCATTGTACGGTCGAGAAGTTCCTCAGCCGACGATGCTGCCGTTGAAGGATTACTCAGAAGTGCCGCGTTTCTCTGAAAATACTCAGTCATCTTCCGGCTCAGAGCTTCTTTTGTTTCCTGTGAATAGCTATCCGTAAGACGCTGGCGACAGACGTCACAGATGGCCATTTCAAACACGGCTTCGCCAGCAACGAATCGTTTTTGAATGACGTAAACAGCCGAATTTTTCAAGAGGCATCCACAATCGATACAGTGTTCAAAAGGCTGCTCGAGATACGCGGACCAGAACAAATCAGGAATTGGTAAGAAATGCATTCCAGCCGGCAGTATCACTGTAATTCTCCGTAACGGGTCAGACATCTCGTGAATTTCTGTTCGCGTTCCGCCTCGCCTTAAGAACCCCTAACAAAACCTCCGTGGCCGCGTTGTGTCAGGGGTTCTAAATCAGTTTACAGTTCAACCCCCGGAGGGCACAGTTCTCCCGTTACCCTCGAAAACGAATTTCAGGAAAATTCGTTACAGCCAGTTGAATTCCGGATAACCCGTTGGCCTCAAAGCGTGTTTGCCAAAGTTTCTCCACACAATGGGCAGGATGTTGTAGAGTTGCGAAACGGCAACACATGTGTTGTCAGGATGCATCGTGACGGAACAATTGTGTTGCAGAAGTTCAGGCACCTTTGCCCGAACTAACTCCCTGATTGCTCCTGTGGATTTGCTACGGCTGGAGTGTCTGAAGATGCGGGAACTGCTCAAAAATCTGTTGAAGGATCAGAACGGAATGATCCTGTCCTCGGAAGTCGTGCTGATCGGTACGATCCTGGTGCTTGGATCAATCGCCGGTCTGGCAGCGATATCACATGCAGTCAATAATGAGTTGAATGATATTGCGAATGCATATCAGGCAACCAATATGTACGGAAACGCAGATCAGAACTCGGATCACACGACCGGTCCGAGTGATGGTTACTACATTACAGACAGCAAAGGCATTCCGGAAGTCGCTGGATACTGAAGTCGGCCGACAACAGACGGCCGAGAATATCTGTCGCTCTAAAGAAAGAGTGAAACGTGAAAGAAACGGAATTTTATCACGACACCAGCATCTCCCACAGTCGCGGCTCCCGTTTCGGGAGTCGCGACTCTTTCCGCCTCGATCACGACGCCGGCAACCCGGCTCACATGAGCCTGATGCTGATGGCCGACTCAGGAAGCGACGGCCAGCGAAGGCGACATCTGCACAGCACGGAAGTGCCGGGGGTGAACAGTGCAGAAGGTTCTGAGCTTCCGGATAACGATCCGACGGAAACCATGGGCGCTCCCGCCGCCGCGCGTTCTTCTGAGCGGCCGGCCGTTGTGATTCCGAGTTTCCCGGTGCCTGATCTTCCGGTGCGTCACCGTTCGGATTGTTACCAGGGCATCCGACGACCGATCGCAGTTTTTCTGGCAGGCATCTTTATTCTTCTGGCAATGGTGGGCGTACTCCTTCCGGGACTCCCCGCCACACCATTTCTGCTTCTGGCCAGCTATCTGCTGGTTCGCAGTTCTCCTCAACTGCATGCTCGATTGCAGTCGTCCTGGCTGTTTGGCCGACTACTGCGAGACTGGGAACAGAATCACGCAGTGTCCGCTCGCACCAAATGGTGGGCTCTCACTGTCGTGGTGTGCTGCCTCATCGTGTCGCTGACCAGACTCGCCCTGCCGCTGTGGCTCCGAATTACCATCACAGCACTCGCCGGAATCGGTATCGGCGTAATCTGTCGCCTGCCAGTCGTGCCGGATTCCAGGTCCTGATCTGCTGCCCTGTCGAGGATTCCGCTGACGAGCTTCCCAGCCGTCTCCGTTTTTTTAACCACCCAAACTTCGAACGAAATAAGGTCGTCAGTACGCTTCGCAGCGGAATTTAGGTTCTTGCATTTATCTCCTCTCCCAGCTTTAACCTCCTCTCCCAACGAAGTTGGGGGAGGTCGAGCGAGCGAAGCAAGCTCGGGAGGGGACCGGTTCAACTGCGGGTCGCGGGCGTGATTGGGACGGCGCTGAGTGCAACACGCGGCGGGCCCTCCCCCGGCCTTCGGCCGACCCCTCCCACTCCGCTTCGCTCCGCGGGAGGGGAGGTTTAGTTAACCTCCTCCCCAACTTTAACCTCCTCTCCCAGCTTTAACCTCCTCTCCCAACGAAGTTGGGGGAGGTCGAGCGAGCGAAGCAAGCTCGGGAGGGGGCCGGTTCAACTGCGGGACGCGGGCGTGATTGGGACGGCGCTGAGTGCAACGCGCGGCGAGCCCTCCCCCGGCCTGACGGCCGACCCCTCCCACTCCGCTTCGCTCCGCGGGAGGGGAGGTTTAGTTAACCTCCTCCCCAACTTTAACCTCCTCTCGCAGCTTTAACCTCCTCTCGCAGCTTTAACCTCCTCTCCCAACGAAGTTGGGGGAGGTCGAGCGAGCGAAGCAAGCTCGGGAGGGGGCCGGTCCAACTGCGGGTCGCGGGCGTGATTGGGACGGCGCTGAGTACAACGCGCGGCGAGCCCTCCCCCGGCCTGACGGCATCAGTGAACTGATTGCTGTGAATTCACTCGGACAATATACCAGCGGACACCGCCCGGCGTTTCACTCAGATACATGTCGCGAATCTGCACAGCATGTCCCGAATTTTGTGAGTTTGCATCAATCGATATGCGAACAGTCTGCCCTGTCTGACTAACTGCCTGATAGTCGCCAACAGGCAAATCCACCGGCAGCGGAACCACTGCTGAAACGGCAGATTCTGCAGCATCTGCAAGTTCATGAGCCTGGGCAACGGTTCGCATTGCATCTGAACGGCCGCTCAGCACCGGCTGAACGCCGGAGTTCCGGCTCGCAATGGCTGATGCCGAAGCCTGAGCACGACGAGCCAGTGCCGCCTGCATGGCAGCCTGATCACTATTCCAGAGTGCCATGAACATTCCGGTCATCAGCACCAGTAAAAAGACGCGAGCATTCATCGGTAAACATTCCTGATCACAAGGCAACGTGACTTGTGAATTTGTATCGACTGCGTACAACCTGCGACTCAGGCAAAATTTGCCCCTGACCACTCTGTTTTTTAATGGAGAATCACCTTAGGTGACCTTAGGGGATATGCCGAATTGGCCAATTATGCTGGTAATGTTCAAAACAACGGGCCCTGGCGGCTCAGCTTTGACTGCCCTTCTGTCCGGAAAACAATCATGCAGGTAATTATCACGGCCGTCGGTCCTGATAACAAAGGTCTGGCGGATCCGATCGTTCACTATGTCACTGCCGCCGGTGCAAACATCTACGAAATTCAGATGTATGACCGAGATTCAGAACAGCTGTTTGCGATGATGACCCGCATCGACTGGCCGGTGGAAACCGTTTCCGTGGCTGAACTCCGCGATCATCTGCAGCAAATCGGCACGCTTCGGGGACTTAAAATCCGCGTCTGGGCTCGCGATGAATACGCTCGTCCGCCACGACTGGCAATCTGCACGACATTTCGGCACGAACCACCTCTCGCCATCCTCCGAGCAATTCGAGACCGCCGACTTCGAGCCGAAGCGGCCGTAATGCTCGGAAACAGAAACTCCTGTCGCAGTGTCGCCGAACAGTTTGACGTTCCCTGGTTCAACATCGGAGATTCCTCCGGAAACCCTGATTACAGTCAGTTCGAAAGCATTATCGACTCCCACCAAATTGATTATGTCGTTCTCGCTCGATACATGAGAGTGTTACCCGCTGACATTTGCTGGAAATTTGCTGGCGGACGCATCATCAATCTGCATCACGGTCTTCTGCCTCCTTTCCCCGGTTTTAGACCCTACGAAGACGCTTTTCAGCATCATATGCTCTGCTTCGGCGCCACAATCCACTTTATCGTGCCCGAACTTGATGCTGGAAATCAGATCATTCACCAGAGCTCCTTCAGTGTGCCGCCTGGTACCAGTCTGCAGTCCGTTAAGCTGCAGGGAGAATCAGATCATGAACCGAACTGCCTTGTGGAAGGGCTTCGCCGAGTGCTCGACCGGGAAGTGGAATTGCATTTCCACAGAGTAATCCGGATCAACCGATGAGCTGACTGACTGGAAAAATTCTTGTTCCCTCCGTGACGTCCCCTCCACAAACGTGTATTCAAATGAATACATATTGGTGTATTATTCGACGGTCATTTCACGGATTTTTCATTGTGGACAATTTTTGCGGGAACAAAGCGGGCAACCGATCGCTCCCAGGGGAACTGATTCCAATAATGCCCGCCGCCTTTAGTTTCCTCTACTTTCCAAGCCCACCAAAATGTCGGCCGATCAGCAGTCTTCATCCCCTTTCGTCAATGATTTGCAGCATGCGCTTATTCTGTGCTCGCAGGAACTTGATGCCAGTGCGACATCGGATGATAAGTCTCCCAGGAATATGCTGAGTTCGAAAGAGCGGGCACTGCTGACGGCGTATCGGCAACAGCCCGAACTGTCGTCACGTATTGAGGCTTTTACTCAGCAGACCGTTGAATTGCGTGGTCTGCTGAAAATGCTCCCTGTTAAACCGACGGGGAGTGAATTTGCAGTGGAAGTGCGGCGACGCATTCAGGAAATTCAAAAGCAATCACCTGCAGACGGCGGCCCGGCGACATCCGGCACGGAAGAACCTGGCTCAATTCACGATGGGGTGAAAGTGACAATCTGCCGGGAGAATGCGGACGCTTTCGCATTTGGGACGGTACATCGGCACATGCGTTCGTCGGCCACAACTCGAGCCACTGTTTGTCTGTCGACGCTTGCTCTTGCGATGCTGGTGGTCTTAATGCTGCAGAGGCCTGATGCAACACCAACGCTGGCCAGTCGCAGCTTGCCTCTGGGGACTTCCGCTTCCGCAGGTGTTCTAACAGGCGATGAACTTACCGTGGGAACTGAAGCCGAACAGCTTCTCGTCGACAGTGAACAGCTGCGTATCTTTGCAGTGAAAATCGCGTCGGCAGACAGTCAGGATGTTCGCGATCAAATCAGAGCGATTCTGGATGAGGCTGGACTGAAAATGATGGTTTCGCCAATGTCCGTTTCCCAGGAGACCAATCGTTTTTCTCATTCCGATGGGTTTGGTGTGCTGCTGACGGCAGCTCCGTCAAACGTCAATGCTCTGCTCGCAGGAGTGCGCCATTCAAGTCTCGTTCGGTCTGCCGAATGGGATCCGGATCGAGTCGCCGATATGGACCGACAGCAACTGATTGATGCGGTGCTGCATTCCATGCAGAGCCCGACGCGATCCGAACTGCATTTCGGAGAAGTCTTTCTGGCCGTGCCAGCCAACGCTTCACAGAACGAGCAGAATGTGATCGCTGAGCAGGAAATGCTGGCCATTTCCAGACTTGGGCACCCTGGACTCGACCAGGATTTGGCCTCCCCAAACGTCCCGAACTCACCCGACATCAATCCAGAACTTCGTTCCAAAACTCCTGCAGGCAGTCGTATCGCGGCAGCCGGTCAGAACGCGGATTCGAAAAAGTCGTCATCCAGTGGCGTGACCGCACGATCCCCGCAACCAGCGACCGCACAGCAAAATTCGGGGACTGCCATTGCTGGTGACTTGCCCTTCGTGCTCGTCGTTTTTCAGTTCGATGCATCGGAAAATCCATCCGATTGTGTCCTCTGAGTTGCCGCTCCCCCAAACGTCGGGTGAATTTTGTGGCGATCAGGAATCGAAGAGCCAGTCACACGGTCTATGCGGGATTCAAGACAGATTTCTCCTCAGATTACTGTACATATGTCCTGAAGCCTCTTTGACTCGGGCACTCCGGAGGCATAAGATCTGACTGGAATACTGGATGGGTGTGATAGCCGACAGGGTAAAATACGCCGGGCAGGCGTGAAGTAATGAGGGTTGCCCGACGGTCATTCCTCGCCAGATTCCTGTCGGCAACTGTTTGTGTCGGCATATATTCCCGGCGTAAGAGCATTGGAAGTGCTTTGTTGTCCCCCGCGAGACCGTCATGACTCAGCTTTTCGACTCAGCAGCCGAGCCGCGGATGGCAACCGTTGATGTCCCCTTGTCGGAACGCCCGCTGGTGGCGGACGATGAAAACACGGTCATCAGCAGTCCCGACAAAAAAAACTCAGAAGTTGTCTCGGAAACGCCTCCTCAGCTGGAGTTACTCCGTCAGAGATTGTTCCCTGCCGGCGGAGTTGCGACCGGGGAAGAGTCGGGAATCCGTCTGGCTCATTTTGAAATCCGCGAACGGCTGGGATCGGGAGGCATGGGGGCCGTGTTTCGCGCGACGGACCTGGAACTCGCCCGCGATGTGGCACTGAAGATCCTGCATCCTGCGTCCTCCCACGACTCGTCACTCGTAGCGAGATTTCGCAATGAAGGTCGGGCGTGTGCTCATTTGAACCACGATAACATCGCTCGTGTTTACTACGCCGGAACTCAGGACGGTCTGCATTTTATTGCGTACGAACTTGCCGATGGTAAAACCATCAAGGACCTGATTCAGGAGAGCGGCAGGCTTACTCCGGAAGAGACGATCAACTACGCCATTCAGGTTTCACTGGCTCTGAATCATATCGCCGCCGCGGGAATTGTTCATCGCGACATTAAGCCGTCTAACATCATGCTGACGGAGTCTGGTCGAGTCAAAGTCGTTGACCTCGGCCTTGCTCGCCGTGATGTCACTGACAGTATCGGCGACATTACTGTCGCTGGCACCACGCTTGGCACGTTTGACTACATTGCTCCGGAGCAGGCGCGCGATCCTCGCAATGCGGATATCCGCAGCGACATCTATTCGCTCGGATGTACCATGTACCATATGCTCACCGGACATCCGCCATACCCGGAAGGGACAGCGCTTCAGAAACTGCTGGACCATCAGGGCAAATCTCCGCCGAATCCGCGGTCGATCAACGCATCAATTTCTCCCGAGCTATCCGCCGTCATGAGAAAGATGATGGCGAACAACCCGGATCATCGCTACCAGGCACCTGCGCTTTTGTTGTCTGATTTGCTGCACATTGCCCATTTGATGGGTCTGCAGAGCATTCCGGCAGAAGGCATTATCTGGAAGAAGAAGGATCCTCTGCTGCCCAGGCAACCCATGGGCGCGGTTTGGGTGTTTGCATCCGTGGCGGCAATCTGTCTGACAGCCGTGTTTCTGGACAGGTTTCCTTCCCGCGGTACTGTGGTCACATCAATACCTGACACCACAGAAGAAGAACTCGGCTCGCTGATCATGGAAGATCCGTTTGTTGCTGCCGGAAAAGCAAATACGGATAGCTCAGAGGCAGGCACCGTTCCGGTCCCGCCGCCCGGATTGAACACCGGTGAAACGGCGACAAATTCAACAACGCCGCCATTGACGTCAGCGGATGCATCCGGCAGTTACGTGATGCCCTTCCCGATGCCATTGCCTGGTGCTTCTTTTGGTGTTATCAGTCCTGCGGTGCTGCAGATCTCCGCCAGTCATTCGAGTAGTCCGCAGGTCGCCGCAGCTGCAGATACCGGACCGTTCGTGCTGCAAACGGAAGATGGAACCAGACGTTCGTACCGAACTCTGCAGGGAGCGGTTGCCGATGCTCGATCAGGCGACGTCATTTTGCTGAAATACAATGGTTATCCGGAAGATATTTTGTCGCAGCCACCCGTCAGAATTGTCGGAATGAATCTGATCATTCGGGCGGCTGAGGGGTTCAGGCCGACGCTGGAATTTGACGGTGCGGCCAGTGGAGCGTCATCACGAACCGAAATGTTTACGCTCCGGCGGGGAACTCTGACTGTCCGGGACATCGATTTGCGCATGGTCACTCGCGAAGAACCAGCATCGGACCGCTGGAGCATGTTTCGGCTGGATGGCGCGAACCGCGTTCAGCTGGAAAACGTGTCGCTCGACTGCCGCAATCGCACGGGCCAGTCGACATCGGTGTTCGATCTGGTGGATGGAGCATCGGCACCGGAAGAAGCCGTTTCGTCGGAGACGTTTATCGGACTCAATCGAGTCATCTGTCGCGGTGCCGCAGATGGGTTTCGTATTGCTGGACAGCCGCAGGGGAAAATTCGAATACAGAATTCAGCGTTTGCTCTGGCAGGCAGCATGCTCCAGGACCTCGGCAGCGCCACGATGCTGCAGACTCGCGGAAATCTGGAACTGGCCATGGAGCACGTTACGGTCATCCTGACGGGCTCGCTGCTTCACATGCGAGACAGTGACGAACTCACCGGCCGTGGTGCTCAGCGAATTCTGCCAATGCTGACAGTTCGCAGTGATGCGTGCGTTTTCGCCTCTGCTCAGCCCGGAGGGCGTCTGATCTTTTCGACTGGAAACTCCTACCTTGAGAACATTGAATCGGCCCTGATCTGGAATGGGTTCACCAACCTGTACAGTCGCTTCTCGCTGATGTGGCAAATTGACACCGCGGCACTTGATTACAATTCCCGGCGGCTCGATATGCAGCAATGGAAGCAATACTGGCAGAGTCGAGCTGACGGGGAAGAGAATACAGCGGTGGAGCTGAGCGACCGGGAATGGGTGGACGCCGGCTGGATGTCTGCCGGAGTTTTTCCGGCAGAGACGATCGATGCGGGGTCATTTCAGTTAAATGTGGAGTCGTTTCGTCCGGGCGGTGCGGGACTACCACTGGGTCGTGACGGCTTAGTTTCAGGAGTAGCCGTCAATGACCTTCCTCCTTTCCCCACACAACCGTTAATGCGCTCTGTAGAACCAGCTCCGGCAGCGACGCAACCGGCAGCCGGAGAATCGCCTGAAGTGCCAAAGCTTCCTGCCTCGGCCGTCATGCCTCCCTCATAACCGCGAGCGGAGCAATCCGGCATTTACTCTTCACCTCCCTTCCAGTGAAATGCACATTTTTCCCTGATCAGGACGCCTGGCAGCGTTACGCAGGGTGTATGCAGGGCGATTACGAATCGTATTGATCGTCCGCACAGAAAAGCGTCCTGTGGGTTGACGTTCGAGTCCGCAGACGCCATGATCCGTTGCGTGACGCAGAAGGTATCTGGATACCATGTTCACAGAACGGGCTGTAGCGCAGCTTGGCTAGCGCGCTTGACTGGGGGTCAAGAGGTCGCAGGTTCAAATCCTGTCAGCCCGATTAAAACCGTACCTGAAACCGTACTTCCCTGGGATGCTGGGGCGATGTTTCATTAGAAATGAGAGTAAATGGCGCGAAAGTGGAATTTGGTATCGCTTACCCAAACTGAGATCGATTGTTACAGCAGTTTGTGCCCTGCGGGCGAATATCGAGTGATCAATTCCGCCGAAGGACTCCCAGGGATTTCGCCAGCGTTGCTTGAAAAGTGTTCTTCAGAGGTTCTGTTGACTGCATCTGGAGGTCCAGACGGCACCGTTTATTACGTTGCAAATCTTCTCCGTCCAGATTCAGAGGATCAAAATGGTAACGCGATCGATCAGCAGCCGTTTGGTTTTGTGGTAAACGGTAAAAATCCTTGCAACAGTGGCATTTTGTCACAGCATGGGACGTGGCAGGGGCGAAGCATTTATCCAACCTGTGAGCAATGGGACGCTGTGAAATCAGGTTGCATAGCAACAATTACTTTGCTGAAGATTTTTCCGCCTGGTCCATCGGGCTCGATTGAATCGCTTATCGGCACCAGTTCGCAGGGATCGTTTGAAAGTGCAGTGAGGCAGTTGGGCAAGTATGTCAGGGATTTAGAAGTCGAAATTCGCTCGGACTCCGTTTAGATCGGTTGCGACGGACAATTGAATAGATGTAAGAATGCAAGGGTATCTTTAAGGGTTGGAAAGAGCTCTACTCTCTATCGGACTGAATCTTGCCCACAACCCGGTCGCGATGTCATCCGCCTCAATGCCCACATAGTATTTCATCGTCGTCTCAATGCTGGCATGCCGCATGAGCAGTTTCAATTCGGCCGGCATCACTCGGCGCGACCAGCGAGTTCCAAACGACCTCCGAAAGTCGTGGCAGCTGGCGAATTTCCCGGATCCTGGCTTAACTTCCACTTCAGCGGCTTTGCCGATGGCCGAGACGTACCTTCCGACCTCAGAACCCGTCAGGCGAGCCCCGGAAGTTCCAAACGGACTGAACACCAGCCCGTTTCTGTCAGGCTTCTGGACCTCCCCCAGTAACCATTCAGCAAAATCAGGCGTCATTGGCAGCAGTTGAGACTTCCGGCTCTTCTGGGCCTTGGCAGAGATTCTGAACCGCGGATAAAGCCCCGTCATGTCGATCGAGAACGGGGAATGCTGATCCCACGACAGAATCAACGACTCTTCACGGCGCAGTCCTGAAAGCCACAAACCGCGAAGATATCGTTCCCAGCCGGGGGCAAGTAGTTCCCCAACATAACCCGGTACAGCATTGAGAATTGCTTGGAACTCTGAATCTGTCAGCGGCCGTCCCTTCATTTCGTCCGGGGCATCAGGAAGGCGAACCTTTGGCGACTCGCTCAAATAGCCTTTCTCAACTCCCCAGTTGATCGCTACTCGGAGATGTTTGAGATACGTCCGGACTGTGCTGGAGGACAGCCCGCTTCGCCGAAGACTGAGATCGAAAGAATCAAATACTTCGGGAAGGTCCTTCAACAACTGAATTCCCGTGGACTCTTCGAACCGCTTGAACGCTGAGTGAAATGCCGAAAAGTATCCATCGGACATGTCACGAATTGCCTGATCCTCAAACCGCTCACGAAATTCTGCCCAGGTCAGATCTTCGGACGGTTTGAACTTTCCGGTGTTCAATTCATCTTCCCACCGGCCGGCAATTTTCGAAGCTTCAGAACGATTGGTTGTACCCGTCGACCGGCGAATCTGTTTACCGGAAACGGGGTCAACGTACCTCATCACGAGGTTTTTTTCTTTTTTGTACTTCGTGACGTGTACCTTGACCTTTGGGCGTTTGCCGGCCATTACGCTCAATCCATCTGGAAAGTGATCATCTGGGATTGAAGAAGCGGGAAGCTGGCCAGATGAACCGGCTTGTCGGCCTGCAGAGCCTATCCCGCCATTTCAGAAGTCGAAGCTTTCATGTCCCAACTGCAGCAAATTGGTGGTTTTCCCTCAAAACGAGAAGCACACTTTTGTTCGGTGTCCCAGTTAGTGAGTGAGGGAGTGGCCCCGAAGCGGTCTCGCTCGCGTCGCTGCATTCCATTACGTACTTCGAAGAGCCATAAGCGATGGATTCTCCCAATGCTGGCTCTTTCCAGAATCCCGCTGACTTTAAATCATTGAGTTGTTCTCGTCGATTGCGTACCAAATCGTCGCAGATATCATCCGAGCAAATATTTTACCAGTTGTGTGTGCAAAGCCGAGTATTCAAATGGCAAAGATCAAGTCCGATGGCAGCCTTCAGCGTTTGTCAGTTGCTGCTTTGCACCTGGACGATGGTAACCCGAGATTTGGCGGACGACTCAGCACTAAAGGCACGACTCGTACAGCACAACTTAGAGAGATTCAAACTCTCGACGAAATTGTTCTACAGCACGGAATAACTGATGTGCTCTGTTCAATTTCCTCAAACGGGTATTTCGACTCCGAGCCCTTAGTTGGTGCCATCAACAAATCTCATGGGAAAGAAGTGACAATCTTGGAAGGAAACAGGCGGCTAACAGCCTGTCTAATTCTTGCCGCAGATGAACGTGCCGCGAAGCACAAATCGCTTTCAGTCAAGTATAGAGGAAAGAACTTTACGGAAGATTCAAAGATCCCGGTACAGGTATACGATTGGAGCAATACAGAACATCGCGAAAAGCTCTTGCCGTATTTAGGAATTCGGCACATCGTTGGGGGGGCACAATGGGATTCATACGCAAAGGCTGCATGGGTAGCAAATACACTCATCCAAAGCAATCTTTCCATTGAAGATATCCGAACCATGATTGGAGATGATCAGCGTTTTGTTGAACGAATCGTTGAGGGATACTATTTTGTGAATCAGGTGATTGAAACAAATGCCTATGACCCGGCAGTCAGCCTGCGTAAGGGTCGCGGTTCATTTCAAGAGTTTCCGTTCAGTTGGGTTTATACAAGTCTTGGATACAAGAGCGTGCGATCATTTGTGGGCCTTCCATCCGAATTCCAAGTGTCTGCAAACCCTATCCCCGAAGCCTCTTTGAAAAAAGCTGGTCAGCTTTTGCAGTTCCTTTTTGGTGCTTCAGGACGAAACGCAGCTATCGACGATTCCAGAAGAATTGGCCAACTAGCCGTCGCTTTGTCGAATGACGATTCATTGTCCGCACTTCGAACCGGCGATTCTGTTGAAGCAGCCTTGGAACAAATCGAGCCTCCTGAAAACCGGGTTTCCGAACTGTTAAAGAAGGCAGATGTGGCCCTTGCCAAATCCGTCGCGATAGCCAGTGGGTTTACTGGAATTACGAAGGAAACGCTGAGGGAATTGCGTGACCAATCTGATCAGATTGTTGAACGTACAGAACGACTACAAGAATTGCTCCAATCTTCGTCACGGCGCCGAAAGAGAACTGAAATGGACGATTCAAAATGACAATTGAGCTGACGCAACGGGGTTCTTTTAGTGCAGATCAGGCGGAATTGCTTGCCTTCAAGGACGGAGTCACTTCCGTCTCTATGTGTACTTTGGACGAACGAATTTCTGGAGAGGCTTATGACATTGGAGATTCTGAAACAGACGAATCACCATTCCAAACGCCAATTTGGCAAAAAGAGTTGTTGGGAGAGGCGAAACTCAGCGGAGAGGCACTGGAAGTAATCGCCGAGCGACAACGACTGTTAGGTGAACTGTATCCATTTGAAGTATCTGGTTCCGGGCTGACGTACAGGAACCGACAAGCCAAGCCTGGACTATATGAGTTCTGCCTTGCGACCTGCGCTGCCGTCATGTATCCAGAGAAAGGATTTCAAAGGTTAATACGCCACTTTGAACGAGTCGCCACAAAACTTCTCATTGCATTTTGTGGAGCAGGCTCGTTCGGCTACAGATGCGGATGGCCAAGCGAAAGTGACTTTGAGTCGACAACTCAGGGAATTCATGCGAGGATTTCCCTAATGAAGTCTAAGTGTTTTTTCGGTGAAGATGAGTGGGTTATAAACAACGCGTCCCTTATGCAACATCAAATTTCTAAGGCAAAAGACGCGAGAATTGATTTAGTGATTAGACGACCGCTTTTGGACGGGCGACCTGGAGCCTTGACCATCGTGGGGCAATGTGGGTGCGGAAAGCACGACGTAGATGATGATTCGCGAAAGCACAAAGAATTGGACATGGGTTGGCTTCGTACTTTCTTTGACCGCATTACAACGCCTCAGCCACTATTCGCTTTTGCGACAAGTCAACATGTGGCGTCCTTGACTCAGCTTTATATGAAGCAGAATGAAGCGAAGGTTCTCTTTTTTGATCGGATTCGGTTAGTGTTACTCGCGCATAGCCATCCTGAATGCTTGACTTGCGAAGAAAAGTTTATGGGAACAATGACTCAAAAAATTAGAACTATGAATCGAGCGTAAGCAGCATTTGTCTTGTCACCGCTGCAAATAACGGCGGAGGCACGGCATTGCCAATAGCCCGGTACCTTAACCTGAGTGTTTGCCGACAGAAGACTTTGGGGTCTGGGAATCCTTGAAGAGCAGCGCATTCCAGGTAGGAAAGGCGTCTCGCATTCTGCATATCACCAATAAACTCCCATTTGTCGGTGCTTAACCTCCTCAATGGAGGGCTGTCTGGATGCAGGGCAACATGCCGATCTTTTGCAACAACCGTGGCTGCTGCCTCATGCCATTCTCGTCGTCGATTTCGTGACAGATAATACCAATGGAATTCGTCCTGATTATATGTGCCGTTCGTTTGCTTTCGAAAGCGATGAATTGCATCCCGTTGGCATAGATGCGGATTTCCGCAGACTCCATGGGTTGGGGATGGAAACTCAAATACTCCTGACTCATTGGTTCGAACACCAACGATGAAAAGTCTCCGGCGTGTTTGGGCGACTCCGAAATCTTGAGCGTTCAATACATTCCATTTCACCCGATAGCCTGCACTCCGAAATCTCGTGATCTGGTTCACTAAAAGTGAAGAATTCTGAGAAAATCGCATCCCGTCAACATTCTCCACGATGAACCCGCGTGGCTTGACTTGGCGAAGTGCGCGATCAAATTGACGATAAAGGAAGTTGATGGAAGCGTCGGACTTGCGACGACCGCCTTGGCTATAGCCTTGGCACGGATAACAACCGACAAGCAAATCTGCTTTTGGAAATTTCTCAAGTCGCGTGATATCGCAATGTTCAATACGTGATGAACCAGTGACGTGGGAGTAGAAATCGCAGGCCGACTCGTTTTTTTCATTGGCCCAGATTACTTCCACGCCTGCTGATTTAAGGCCAAGATCACTGCCTCCGCAGCCAGCAAAAAGTGATAGTGCTGAGAGACGCATACCGTCGCAAACTCCTTCCAAAAGCTGAGCAGCCGAGTGAAAAAATCATCGGCAAACACGGTCCAGCGTGAACCCAAAGTTCAGAGCTGTCAAGGTTGACGGAAACGAAAATCTGTTCATAAAAGGTCAAGAACAGATTCCCGATCCGCAAAGACGCATATACTGCCACAACTGTTATCAAAACCTAGAAATCTGCCAAAAAATCCTCATCTCTACACTCTTCAGTACAGACTGAATGGTTGTAGCTCATCCGATCGCATGTTGAGAACTGAAGATGCTCGACAGTTCAAAATTGTACTGTTCGCCGGCTCCGAGACTTGGAGTCTCTTCGTAATCTGGAATCCCGAATTTGATCTTCTTCGGAATTCCTGAAACGCCATAATGAAATTCAGCTCTCAGCACGTAGTTTTTCGCTTCCCCGTCAGGTGTTCGTGTGGGCTCGCAGCCAAGTGTGATCTGACTCAGCAGAACATTCTTCAGACCGTCGCCATCAATGAACGCAGGAAGCGGAGTCGGAAGCTTCGGCGGTTTTCCGTGCCGCTCCGCCACAATCCGGACGATCCGCTGAAACTGAGAAGGCCCGAGCCGGACAAATGCCGAATGATCATTGTTATTGGCTGGAGTTGTTGGAGTCGGAGTCGGAGTATCAGGAGTCGGAGCCCCCGGACTCTGGCGAGGCGACACATAAATAGAGTCAGCAGGCCGCGCAATCGGCATCTGAACAACCATTGTGGTTTCACGATATTCCGAATCGATCTGGTATGTCTGATAAATCCCGTCTCGATGGGTACTGCTGAAGGTTGAATCGTCCAGATCGGGAACCGTCGGAAGAATCGTTGCGTCGATCTGCGGCAGTTCCGGGACCATCGGTTGCCGAGTTCCGGCAATGATTCCAGCCTGACGGGCATCCTGCTGAATGCCCTTCGAAATCGAATGATCTTCTGAGCAGGTTGACTGAATAAACGCCGAAAAGGCACCCACGAGCGGAATCGGCCCTTCGGCAGCTGGCTCTTCTCCCGGACGATTGCCGAACGTCAGAGTATTGGCATAGCCGTTAATCATCGTTCCATCGAGCTTTTTCCCGAAGTCCGCGACGATTCTCGAGAACAGGCCGTTTCCAAATCCCGGCCCGAAGTTTCCGTTCTTCGTCGGCTTGTGTTCCAGACGAACAAGAACCTGAACCATGTTTTCCGCCATGGTTCCCGATTCTTCCATGACTTCATACGTTTTCAAAAACACTGGCCGAGCCTGATCAACCCCAGCGGGCGGGATTAGTTGCGAGAGCCGCAATTTCCCATCAGCCACCGTCATTGCCAGCAGCAACAGAGATCGCTTGTCCGCGTTCCGATCGCCTTTGACAGTGACAGAAAAATTCGTCTGCACAGTAACAGCATGCTCGCCGACCGTTTCCCGATGACGGATCCGAATCGAATGAGCCGGATCCGGTGCCGTAATTTCCACTTCCCGATGAACCACAGTATATCACGCCCGGCTGATACTGATGGATGTGTCAATCACCGGCTCTGTGGTTTCGGAGGCAGCACGAATTCCGCCGGATGGCCGTTCTGCATTTTCATCACGACGACATCGCCGATGATTTGAAACTGACTCTGCAGCGTCTTCCAGGCTGTCTGCTGAGCTTCTGTCAGCAGGTCTGCCAGCTTATCGTTGGCAATTCCGGCCAGAGGGATCGTCAGCAACCGAATCTCTTTATAGCTGTCTGTCTCGTTCTGACCGAAAGTCGACAATGTTGAGGCGACCATTGCTGCCAACGGTTCTCGCTGTTCCTCCGTGAGCCAGAGTTCCTTGTCCAGCATGGCGACAAGGTACCTTTCTCTCACCGACTGATGAAATTCTTCGCGGATGCGAATCGCGTCGGCAGCCCCAAGTTTGCTTAACGAATGCTGCCACAGCTGATTGCGATCAAATTCATCGTCTGACGGAACTCGTATGCTAAACTGCAGGAATCTGCCCGCAATCTGCCCGCCTTGCTGGTCCTTCCATTGCTTTAATTGTTCGTTGGCCCGCTGCTTCCATGCCGCCGCACACTGTATGGAGGCTCCGGTTGCGGCGATCGTCAAATGCTGCTCCTGCTCCGGTGAAAGATTAAGCGTTTCCGCCAGCCACTCTATGCGCATTCTTGCCGAGCGGATATACATGGATTTTATCCCCGCGGAAGCGGCGTCCACCTGCTCCGGCCAGGATTCAGGGGCCATCAGCGAGAACATCAAGGGACGGTCGTCGGATGCGGAGTTGTTGAAAACGTCGTTGAGGCGTTGCCACTGAACGTCAGTCAAATCCGAATCGGGGAGCACGTGCAAGGCATGAATCAGCGATGAGTGTGGCAGGTAATACTCTCGGGGGTTGAATGTGAAAACGCCGTCTTCTACGTTTTCAAGACTGCTGCGAAGCTTCATCGTCAGGTGCTGCCGCTGATTAACCGACAGAAACAATTCATTGTCGATCATCCGCACGGCGTCATCCAGCATCGCCGAGCGGATTTCATCCAGACGTTTGTCAAACGCAGCCATCAGAACTTCACGATGATCATCCGTGAGAGCTTCCCTGAGCAGCGGTTCGAGTTGTTTTCGGCTGAGGTAATTTCCCGCACCGCCGATCGATGTGAAGGACACGGGAGCGTAGTCCGACATCTGAGTTTTGTGCCGATGTGTATTCCGTTGCCAGCGTTCCTGAAGCTTCGCCTGCTGCTGCGCCAGCGATTCATTCAATGCGACTCGTTCTTCGCTCGAAAGGTCGCAGACGCGAGCCGCCCAGTCGGCAAAAGCGGCGGAATAAGCTTCCAGACGCTTGCCGCGAGCGTTCACTCTTGTTTCGAGTGACTCCTCGGGTGCCTGAATCCCTGCAACAAAAGCCAGTTTGTCCTCGAATCTCTTCGCCGCTGGTACCTGAACGACAGGCCGCGGACGAGGCGGATGCACATCAGCTTGCTGGAGCGTGAAATCATCAATGGCATTAATGGTCCACGTCACCAGCCCGGCGAGCGGGTTGACTTGCACGGCCGTGCCTGCCGTAGTCACACCGCATTCGATGACGGTAACCAGCAGTATCGTCGTCCGAATGTACTTCATTTCATAACTCCGGTCAGTATCGAGTGTGATGTGAGGAGTCGAGATCTCGCGAGCGTTAACAATTGTCCGCCGCATTAAGCAGGATGTCAACCCGTGGAGTCGGGATTCTGCCGCGGTCCTGGTTCAGAGCGACCAGCTTGACATTGTCGAACCGGCCGCGACACTATTACCCGTTAAGCAAGACCGCCATCGCAGGGGAACACGCGGCTGTGAGCGGAGGGTACTGAATCTCATGCCTTATGGGGTAGACGGAGGACGCGATGAATGATGTCAAAGGTCATTGCCGCCGAATTTCGATTTTGTCCGGCCGACTGGTTGTCCTGATGTTGCCAGTTCTATGCGGTGCCGCACCTCAGGCGACCAGGTCCGAGACCGCCTCGGAGCAATCATCAGGACAGCCCCCTGAATCAGCGGATGTGCAGGTGGATCTTAAAAAGGGGCTTGTCGCGTACCTTCCCTTCAATGGAAACTCTGAGGACGAAAGCGGGTTGAAGAACCACGGAACGCCGCACGGAGTGGTGGCATATGGCGAAGGTAAACTCGGTCAGGCCGTTCAACTGCTCGGCGACCAGGATCGTGGATTCCTTACCATCGCCAATTCGGAATCTCTGAAATTCGATGACTCAGCAACGATCGCCTGTTGGTTCTACGTGAACGACGATGCCGGTCAGACGGGTGAGACGTCCTCGGGGCAGACTGTTCCTAAGGCCCATCAGGTGTTGGTGGCAAAGCATGGTGATCGGACAGGCTTTTCGTTGATCACGCTTGGCGAAATCGGCAATCGCCGCCTGGTGACTCTGCTCTCCAACAGCTTCAGCCAGATAGAAGCCGGATTGGCTTTCCCGCCGGAACAGGCCGTCGGACGATGGCACCACGTCGCGACCGTTGTCGGCGACGAAGGAGGCAGACTCTACTTCAACGGAGTTCTTGTCCATTCGACACGTACCCGTATCGATCTCAGGAAAGCGAATGAATGTGACGTCTTTATCGGCATCAACGGACCGGCCGGCTTGCCTTCAGACCCAAACAGATTTCTTTGGTTCCCCCTGAACGGCGCAATCGACGAACTTCGGATATACGACCGCGCGCTGTCTTCGCGTGAAGTTCAGATGCTTGCCGGGCTGGAAGAGTCCGTAGTCACCATCGACACGTCGTTCTCGGCAAACTCCCTGCCGGCCTACGGTGCTCAGCAGGCAACAGGCTTGCCCGACACTGCGAATCGGCACGAACACGCCAGGACTGCGTGGGCTTCAGCGACTGCCGACGATCAACCGGAATGGCTGCTGCTGGAATATGCGGAGCCTGTTACGGCAAAAGAGGTGCTCGTCTACGAAACGTCCAACGGCGGTGCTGTGAACAAAGTCAATGCCTTTGACTCTGCGGGACTTGAAGTAGAACTGTGGACCGGCCACACACTGCGCACTCCGCCTGTGGGATTCACGGTGCCGGCAGTACTGCCCTTCAAACAACCGCTCAAGACTCACCGAGTGAAAGTTTACCTCGATTCGGCGAACTTTCCTGGCTACAATCAGATCGACGCAGTCGGACTGCGAGATGTCTCCGGTAACGTTCAGTGGGCTGTCAAAGCAACGGCCAGCAGCGTTCGAGCTCCCGAGTAGTCCTCGAACAAGCGAACATCGTAGCGGCTTAAGGCGTAAAGTCTGCGCATGCGGTGGAGTTCGCGGCTGCTGGCGACGTCGGAATTGGTTTGTCGTCGGACATCGGCAGCCAATTCCGATGTGGGATTTGTATTGCAGGGCGGTCAAGCCACAGCAAGCAGCCGGGGCGCCCTCGTGACTCAGCAGGATAGAGCGTCGTTTTCCGAAGGGGACTTTGACGATTCTTCCGCACTTTTGGTGAATTATGACGCTGATCGCAAGACACGTCGGCGCAGCAAGTCAAAGTGTGCGCGACCGTACATCTGTCGTTTTATAGTTTTTAGTCGGTTGATGTGTCCTTCAACGGGACCGTTGCTCCATGGATATTTCAAGGCGGCTTTGACGGCAGCCTCGTCGGATTTCAGACTTTTTGCAAAAACCACGGATCTCCGGCGGCTCACAGGCCGTTCCGGGAATTCTGTTGAATGGATGAATCGTCGCACCGTGCTGCGGTCAGGATTGACACGAGTCGCAATCGCACGCTGCGAGAGACCTTGTCGATGAAACCGTTGTACGGCTTGATATTGCATCCGCCGTTTTTCTCTTCGCGGGTTATCGCCAGTGTGCGGTACAAGTGGTTTTTCCGATGGCCCACTCTCAGGATGAGGTGCGATAAGGGCCACAATCACCAACACGATCGCCATCTCAATGAGCGTGAATCCTACTTTCGCTCTCAGTGTATCAAATGGGAACCCGCATGCAGTGCCTTTTTGTCATCGGTTGACCGTAGCGTGCGTGTGCTACCAAATCGTAAAAGAAGGTTTCTGGCATCACCCCGATCTGGGCTGGCCACTCTCAGGCTAGCCGCTTACAATCGATCTCGCATGGCAGCAAGCACTTTACGGACCGCATCCCACGACGGGTAGTCCTTGAAACACAATACTTTGCATTGGGTTTCGTACTGCAGTCTCAGGCTCGTCTCCAGTGCTGCATCCGGAAACAATGCTGGGCTATCTCGGAAGGTGAGTCCTTCGGGACGCACATACACGTCCGGATAGGATTCGGAGCAGATGCGATCATAGTCGTCCTTGATCGTGACGTATTCGGCGGATGCCAGCAACTGTCCCACCTCTTCACGCAGCGACAATTGATGGAGGTCATAATAGTGCCGTGCGTAGCTGCCGATGGGCCGCTGCTCGGTCACCTGCCGGTGGACATAGCCATGAATGGCGAAGAGTTTTTCAACGAACGTCCGGCGGAAATGCAGCACCTGAACATCGAACGGCCCTTCGTCTTCGGCCCCCAGAGTGATCCTTTGGTCGACAAGAAACTGTGACACATAGGACCGAAGCGGCACGGTCTCTTTCGGCTCTCGCCCACTGGCTGTTGAGATCTCCAGCAGGATCTTCGGCTGCATGGACGCTGCGAATTTCGGGGTGTAGCTGAAATACTCCGAACGCCGAAACCCGGCTTTGGAGAATTTGCCTTCCGCTGGCATGCCGGTCGCGGTTGCGACGGCATCGCGAATGCCCTTCAAGGCCCGGTCCTTTTGGCCTCGCGTGGGATTGTGCCCAAGCATCGCGGTATCGAAGAACAAATCGATGTCTTCTGAGAATCGATCGATCAGGCCCCACGCCTTGGACAGGCTCGTGCCGCCCTTAAAAATCACTCGGTCGAACGCATGCGATGCGACGGCCCGTAGGACGCCCATCGCATAATAGTCTTTCTCGATAAACTCTTCCCGGAATCCCTGCGACGCGAAGTGCTGTGCCGTTCTCACGATGAGCTGATCAAAATCCGGATGTTCACAAAGCTTCAACTAACCCTCCTATTTCGATTGCCAATGTTTGGCAGAGCGCAGCACTTTAAACACCCCAAAATCAAATCGCGAAAGCGGGTTCAGGCTCTTGTGCAAGGACACGAGTTTACTGGCGACGATCCCGGCATCCGCACATAGTGCCCCGAACATCGCACGAACCCGCGGCGGCTCGTGCGTGACCACTGGCCGCAGCTTATGAAAGACGCCGGGCTTCAAGAGGTAGGCCGTGCAGCGGGCCACAGTCTCTTCGGGGCTGAGTTCACTGGTGCTCGCCCGATCCCGGAGCAATTCGAGGAAGCATGCTTCCGTGTCGGCGAGATGTTTCCACTTCTCGGGCCGACGCGTGTGAACAATGGTATCTTTGCCGATCAACTGCCGAGGAACGCTCTGGCGTGTCGTCGATACCACACGCTTTGCTGGCATTTGTGTCGAAAGGCCAAGGAAGCTTCCGGCGGCGGTGCCGGACGGAAATACCTTCACATGCTTCCCAAGTGCGGCCTGCATTTGAGCGGAGCTGGGAATGCTCGGACCGAAGGCTGTGGCCCGGGGCCGGTAATACAGCCCTTTTCCTGCTCGGCACAAGAGCCCTGCTTTGACCAGTCGGGACAATGCCTGTGCGACGGCCGCACCGGGGCGATCCGGGAAATCCGAGAGTCGCCAAATGCGATCTCCGCCCTTTTTTATTTGCCTGCGAATGACGTCAGTCGTGGTTGCCATAAATGTATCTCCCATCCTGAATATCGAATATCAGGGGGTGAATGTCAAGTTTTTTTGCAAAAAAACTTGACACAAAATGACATAAACCAATGATATGAATGAGTTTGGAACATGCGTTGACAGCGATGGTTATTGGGTATACCGTGCAGGAGGCAAGCCTCCTGCACGGTATACCCGGACGCGACCATTGATCGCTCTGCGTTTTTGCTATGCTTCCCCGCCCCCAGAATAAGGCCCGGCCTACCCCACCGCAAACTTCTGGATCCGGCCATTCATGGTGTCAGTGACGTAGAGACACTCATGGTAGTTCCTTTCTGGCCCCATTCCCGAATCAGCAAGACAGGGTGAATCGATTTCATTTCGTGGAAGAATCGGGCCGTTTTCCACGAAATGATTTTTTTTTCACTATTTCACGAGTGTTTTTGAAACCGTGTGATACTGGACGAGAGACGCATAAAGATACGTAATCGGCGACGAAACATTGAGTTTTCACTGAATCGATTCGACTCAATTGGGTTCCCGGGGGTCAAGAGGTCGCAGGTTCAAATCCTGTCAGCCCGATTTGATTTCAAAACCTTGCGATTTGGGCTGATTTGCCGAGATTTTCAGGTTCAAACGTGGCAACTAGATTATGGAGTGCATACCTCTGGTTGACGCAATTATTTATCGCGTGAGGTTTTACGCGGTTCAAATCCCGTCGCCACTTTCGCCAGATAATCTGGTTTGAGCCCGCCTCGGCGAGTTTCTGGTCTCATCTCGAACGCACGGGAGCGACCATCGCCGCAACACGTTCAACTCTTCAAACGAATCCCGAGCCTACAGGGCTATCCGTACTTCGAGTGCCGGCAATCCTGGCTTTCGACGCTCAAAAGCGTAAAATCTCCCTCGAAATCAACTTCGTGCATGTGCTGTCTTGATCGTGGGATCACGATTCGCGCACACCACGCGAATCGGTTACTTCGCGGGCACTCAACCACCGCGCTGGCGCAAGGAGCAGCGAGGTGCTCCTAAGTCTCCGCGTTCATCAGATATTCAGATATGAGGTGCAGAATGTTAAAGCGTTCCGTCTTGTTCTCGCTGGCCCTCGTGGCCATGGGGACGTTGCTTGGCTGGTCGACCGCATCGGACCTGCGTGCACAGGAAACCGAGCCCGTGAAGGTGACGCCGGAGACCTACATCCGCGCGGAAACCGATCGGCAGTTCGGCGAGATCGTGAAAATGGCGGGGGGCATCAATCGCTTCTATCACTTCCGCAGCCCCACGCCGCTCGACAAGCAGAACGTCGTACGGATGAACCGCGACACCCTCTACTCCATGGGCGTTATCGACACCTCCAAAGGCGCTACCATCACCGTCCCCGAACTGCCCAAAGACCGTTACGCCTCGGTGTATCTCGTGGACAACGATCACTACTGCCCGTTCGTTATTTACACCGCGGGCACGCACGAATTGCCGAAGGACACCAAATACCTGGGAATCGGAATCCGCATCCAGGTGTTCAATCCGAAAGACGCGGACGAAGTCACGTTGGTCAACAAGTTGCAGGATCAATTCGTCATCAAGGCTGACAACGCCGATCCGCTGCCCGAGTTCAAGTGGGACCGCCAGTCGCTGAAGACCTTGACGACTCAGTACGAAAAGGATTCAGCGAAATACAGCAGTTGGAAAGGGATGCAGGGACCGCGCGGCAAGGTTGACGAAAAGACTCGTCACATCGCGGCTGCGGCGGCATGGGGACTTTTCCCCGAATGGGACGCTACCTACCTGAACTACAGCGGGGGCCACGATCCCAAGATTGGCCACAAGGCCACCTACAAGGTGCCGGATAACAAAGCGTTCTGGTCCATTTTGATTTACGGGAACGACGGTTTCATCAAGAGCGAGAACAGTCTGGTCAATTCCTCGAACGTGAAGCTGAATCCCGACGGCACGTTCACCGTGTATTTCGGATCGAAGGAACTTTGCGGTGACGTTCCGAACCGACTGGACGTGACCGAAGGCTGGAACTTCCTCATGCGGGTCTATCGTCCCGGAGCGTCCGTTCTGGATGGCACCTACACGCTACCCAAGGCTGAGCCCATCGGGAGCGTGGGGAAACAAACTTCCCGGTTCGCCTCACCGGCGGATTTCGGAGTAACAGACTACGCTTACAAAGTCTCGGAGACCGATTTTAATATCAAGCGAAGCCTTGCCAAAGCCGGTATCAATGAGTGAGCGCACCAGAGTGGTATCAATAACGTCAAGACTCAACAAGTCATCCGGGAAAATCAGGATGTCATTTATTCCAGCGCCGTCGTCGATGTCCGGGACGGAGCGACGTTTTCTGTACCGCCCAGCAAAACCTATCACATCATCGAGGTGATCGATCAGCAGAACTACATTGTCGATGTCGTGTATCCCGGCAAGAGCCTCACTGTCACGCCCGACAACCTGACTTACGGCAACTACGTCTACCTCAACATGCGGATCCGAACGCTTCCGGATTCAGAAGGTGGAATAGAAGCCGCTCGCAAACTCCAGCAGATGGCGAAAATCGTAGCGAAGTCAGCCGTTCCGTATGCGACTCCCAACATCGTCATCGATCAGTCGAAGATGGAGGCGATCCGCATGGCGCTGATCAAGGACGTCCAGGCCGGGAAGCTACCGGACACCAGTAAGTCTCAAGGTGGGCCGTATCAGACCAACCCACAAGATCATCTCTATGCCACCGCCTATGGATGGAGTGGTCTCTCCGTCGAACATGCGGCGTACGCTCCGATCGCGAACCAAACTGAGATCAAAGAAGGCAAGTGCTTGCCATCGAGCATCACGTTCACGCCGCCGGAAATCGATTACGACCGAGGCGGTTTCTGGTCGATCACCACCTACAACAGTGATGGCTGGCTGGCCAAGGACAAGGCAGCCATTTCGAATTCGGAAGCAATCCCTAACAAAGACGGTTCCTACACGATTCGGTTCAATTCTCCTGGCAGCCCGAACAACATCGAGACACCAACGCCATTCACCGCACTGCTTCGAATCTACGTTCCGAAGTCAAAGAAGAGTGCGATGGAATATCTAAAAAATGTGAGCAAGGATTCGGTAATCAAGTAACCAATCGTCATGATCTCGCAAATCATGCCGAACCAATCCAATTGAACCCCTGCCGCGGGCCATGCGGTTTGTGAAATCAAAGCTGAGGTCCGCTTGACGATAAGACCGGCTACATCGCAGCAGCGGCGGCGCGGGGGCTTTCCCCGAATGCGACACCATTATAAGCCACTCCGGCCAGTGAACTTTGTGGTTACGATCGCATGCCTTACGACAACCCGACGAAAAAGTGGTGGAATCCTCCCCGGAATTCGCATACACCGAACCGGCTTTGTCCTGGTCACTGCAGACAGGATTTCAATGTCCGCGGACGTACGGCGATTCTGAAGCTTTCTATCAAGCAACAGGAGTTGCGTTCACTCAACTTGAACGACTCGCGAAGAGCCATCGGGACGTGGAGTTTTCGGACGTTCATCTTAATGGCCTGAAGTGTGGTGTCCTCCGTGACTTCTGCGAGCCACATATTTTGCGAATGCTCTCCGTCACAGTGGGGCATGGATTTCAGGAATGGGTTGATAATCGCTCGGTGCCAGTTCACCAATTGCTGCAGATTGTCCGTTTTGCTCAGCTTCAAACGTACCTGACGGATTCATACCGACGACATGTCGGCCGGGAGCAATCAAAAGCGTGGTAGCAGCTGGCCGAACGATCCGATATCTCACCGATCATTGATCGATGCTCTTTCAGGCCGTTGAGTTACCATGAATTGGTGCGCAAAATGGCTCAAGATGTTGCCGACACGATAATGGCGAGATGCTTCAATGAATCGCCATTAGCGCTGACAGTCGACGACTTTCATGATCACTTGGGACACCTCGGAACCGGTGAATCAGGTGAGGTCAGGCAGGCCAGACATGGCAGCTACCGTGAACCAGGCCAGCGGGGAATCAGCTGGAACGGTCGGGGTGTCCGGACGCAGGACACAGGGCGAGCAATCAGGCCGAAACTGAAAGCAGGATTCGCGACTGTGATGCGAAAAATGAAGCCCCGGGCATTTCCTCGGGGCTCGTTTCTTTGGAGTATTGTCGTGCTGCTTCGCTTACGCTGCCAGCTTCATCTGCTGACGTTTCCGACGGGCGAACACCAAACCGATTGCTCCGAGGCCCCACATGGCGAGAGAGGCTGGTTCGGGGACGGCAGAAGCTGTCCGAACCGTACCATACGTAATATTGTCGATGCCCCAAAGATCGCCACCGTCATCCCCACGGGGGCCGGAATCAATGGTGATGGCGTTTATGAACTTCCCCGCGTTGGTGAAACCGAAGTAGGAAGCGCCACCACTCGCGTTATTGATTGGCGCGTTCAATGTTCGAAACGTCCCGTCATTGAATGAAACAGTGATATTCTTGCTAAAAATGGTCTGGGTTCCAGTAAGGTAGAAGCCAAATGCGTCGATCGCTGTATCGAATGTGAATGTAGCAGAGGATTCCGGAAACCCCAGCCATTTCCTCCCTCCCGATGTAACATTGAACCCCCACAGGTTGCCATATGTGTCCGAGGAAATACCTGAAGCTCTATTCCCAAAGTTCCGGGTCGTGTCGGCCAGATTCACAGTAACACCCGGAGCCGCTGCAAATGTTTTGTAAAACCCGGCAACCTGGTCTTCGAAGGTGATTGTGTTTGCAACCCCAAGCGTCCCCAGGAAGTTCGCCTCAGCAGCAGCTGAATTCACCCACGGTCCAGCAGCGGAAGCCCCGACATCCGACGCGGAGTACAAGACCATGGCTGCATGCGTTTGCCCCGCCGTCGCTGCGAGCATCAAGCCCGCAATCCATAGAACGTTTAACTTCATACCTCTTTCCCTCCACGTGTTGATGAATTGATCCCGAATCAGGTTGTCCACATCAATTCCCACCGGGATCGTTGAAGCCACTTCGGGTGGAGTTTTGGAAAAGCAGGGGGCAGAAGCCATGGGATTTGAGCAGAATTTCCATGAGATTTCAGCCTTATCATTTTGAGTCACGCTCACTGTTGTCTTCTCGAAATGAGAGTCTTTCCTCATTTCCGATGATTTACTGGCTTTAATATCTGCAATCAAAACGAATCATAGGGTGCATCCAGAATCGGGCGAATGGCGTGGAGAGGGAGAAACACCACGACCTTCGTCAACACCCAGCGTCAAACCTGAGTTTAAGCGATGGGAAAAGGTACATGGGGTGAAAGAATGCTGACACAGCCGCGAGTCACCCTCTGGATGACCGCAACTGCTCCGCTTCGGGGTGGTGTCACGAGATTTTCTTGCCGCCACCAGCACCTGGCGATATCGCCGGAACAGTCGAGACCGCGAGACGATTGCACCCAGCGAACAACTGCTTGATGGTCCTGAGCGGCAGTTCGGAATTGGAACGCGGATTGAAGCGTGCGTGGCAAGTCGCGATTTCCGCTCGATGACCGCCGGCATCAGCGCGTCGCTGACCCGACCCGGCCGGTCGCGGCGATTCCGAGGAAGCAATACACCTATTACTCTGGCACGTCAATCCTACATCCGTTGGCCGCACCGCAGATTCTGGGTGTCGAGCACACGATCACGGCACACGTCACTATCCCGGAGAAAGGTGCAGAGGGCGTGCTCGCCTGTAGTGGCGGCGAGTTCGGCGGCTGGACGCTGTTCCTCAAGGAGGGGAAGTTCCATTACGTCCACAACTACCTGAAGCTGGACCATTTCGCGGTGTCGTCCGCAGCGGTGGTACCGGCAGGGCGGCACACACTCAGCGTTCATTTCACGCCAATCGAAAAGCATCTGATGCCGGACTATTCCACCGGCAACGTCACTTTGTCAGTGGACGGCAAGCAAGTCGGGGAGATGAAGGGCGTCAAGGTCGCCGGGCAGTACAGCGCAGTGACCGGGTACGGCTTACTTATCGGCCGGAACACCGGCACCCCCGTGAGCCACGAGTACAAGGCACCGTACGCTTTCACCGGCAAAGTGGAAAAGGTGACTGTGGACTTGAAATGACGGTTGCAGGAAAGGGGCAAGGGATTCGCCGAATCAGACGTTGCCCCAGCCCTGGCCCGTATGCTGGTTTCTCACCGCCGCTTTGGGTCAAAATGAGTGAACGCAACCCTGGACGCGATCACGAGGAACAATTCGCGATGCAACCGAGCGCAGCCTGAGGCGTTGTCCTATTGCAAGAGCAACATGAACACCATCGTGGGCGCTGAACGTGTGCTGCACTCCCGACCAAATCCTGGAAATCATTTTGCAAATGGCGGTGTATGCGATCTCAGCCTGCGACAGTCGGTTTTCTTTTCGAAGCTCTTTCAGACTGACCGCCGGTGGAGGAGAAGTGAAGGTCCGCGACAGAAGTAAAGAGATAATTCGGCCGTAAGCGGCCTCTTCGTCTTTGTAGACTTCATCGGCACCCTCGACTCAAGAACGACGCGAGTTATTGAAATCAATGGGGTTACTGAAGTCGATTCAGAAACACACGTTCCCACTGCTTACCAGAACCCCCGTTTCAAGCAAGCCATTGGTCACTTACGGAAGATTGTGACGATATCGTCTTGCGGGTGTCTGGGTTGACGCAATTAGCATTGTTCGTTGTCGGAGGAACAGGCTTGATTGGTTTGGCGGTGGGGATTGCATTTCGTGACATCACGGAGAATTTTCTCGCAAGCATTTTTCTTAGTTTGCAACGCCCATTCGACACCGGAGATTTGATCAACGTCGCGAGCGTGACTGGGTACGTCCAGCAATTGAATGTGCGGACGACCATTCTGATGACATTGGAGGGAAACCTCGTCCAGGTTCCAAACGCCACGGTTTACAAAAGCAACATTCGAAACTTCACGACGAATCCCAGCCGCCGCGAAGACTTTGTGATCACGATTGGATACATCGATTCCATCAATGATGCACAGGACACCGCGAGCAAAGTTCTTCGTGAGCATGCGGCGGTCCTGAAAAGTCCGGAACCGTCGGTACTGGTTGATAGTTTAGACGCAGACTCTGTAAACCTTAGAGCAACAGGCTCGTAAGGTGGAGCCGTTAAAGGAAAACGAAAATCTACTGAAGGCCGCCCCCGCGCCTGTCCCTGAAAAACATGTTTCCGGGAAAGCACTTGTCGCTGACAGATCCTGAAAATCGGCTGGCGCGTTGGGCTCATTCAACAGCAGCCAGTTTACCTGGTCAGGTTCAACAATCCTAAATGGAGAAGAAATAGAAGTGACATCAACAACAAAAAAAACACCAGGCAGGCGGCGAAGCCTGTTCGGTTCAATATCCACGTCATCTCACTTCCGTCCCGAACGCCGGATTGCGAGGGTGATTCGGAATCCTATCATGAGTGCGAGGCCGCATCCGAGAAATCCGGGAACAGAGAAACCGAATATCGTCGGAAGTACATGGTTGCTGCACAATGACGCGGATCCCATGAACAAAGCGGCAGTGAGAATCCCCATGACCAAACGATTTACGACGGGTTCAAGACGCCGATGCTGCAAATGAACATCGAACTTACCTCGCTTGAGATTGCGCAGAATATCGGCGGTGTCTCTGGGGAGGATCGTGATAAGGTGCTCCCAGTCCTGGGCGTTCGCCCTCAGGCGGCTGAGTATCTTCCTGGGAGTGCAGCGATTTCTCATTGCCTTCTTTGCATAGGGCTGAATGAGTTCTGCGACGCTGAAGTGCGGGCTGAGTTGATGTGCGGTCCCTTCCAGCATGATCAGCACCCTGATAAGCATCGCGACCTTTGCAGGCAGATAGATTTTGCTTTCCTGTATGATCCTGACAACTTCGTTAAGACACCCGCCCAGGTCGAAATCCTCCAGCGACTGATTCGAGTAATCGTCAAGAAGATCCTGGATCGCTTCCTTCAGGGCAGATCTGTCGTAGTCGATGGGAACGTTGCCGATCCTCGCCACAGCCTCTGTGACCTTTGCTGCGTCATGACGGGTTACTGCGATCAAGCCCAGCTCGAGATCATCACGCAGTTCGTGGTCGATGCGTCCGACCATGCCGCAATCGAGGATACCGATCTCTGCCACTTCGCCGCCATCCGTTGCGACCTGACTGTTTAAGATCATCAGATTGCCAGGATGCGGATCGGCGTGGTAAAACCCGTCGCGGAATATCATCTCAATGAATAAGTTCGCGCCGCGTGCTGCAATCTCGCTGAGATCCAAACCGGAACCTTCAAGCTTTGACTTCTCTGAAAGGCTGATCCCCTTAAATCGCTCCATCGTCAGTACGCGACGTGAGCTCAGGTTTGAGTGTGGCTCGGCGAATCGAATGCCTGTGTCATTGGCAAAGGTCTTTCGGAAACGCTGCATATTTCGCAACTCGCGACCGAAATCGAGTTCCTGCAGGAGCGTCTTCCGGAATTCACGGATCGTCTGCACGGGGCGATACTGTTTCAGCCGAGCCGACTGCTGTTCTGCGATGTCCGCCAATACGCCCATGATCTCGAGGTCATTGACGATGACCTCTTCGATCCCGGCATGCTGAACTTTAACAACGACGGCCTGCCCGTCGTGAGTTGTCGCCCGATGGACCTGACCGATCGATGCAGAAGCAAACGCGCTGGCTTCGAAGTCAGCAAAGAGTGAATCAATCTTTCCCTGTAACTCGGATTCGATCAACCCGATGGCAACAGCAGAGTCATCAGCTGGCGTGTCAGCTCGTAACTGAGCCAACTCGTCGGCCAGTTTCTTTCCAACCAGGTCAGGTCGGGTGCTCAACACCTGTCCCAGCTTGATAAACGTCGTCCCGAGTTCCGTCATCGTGATACGAATACGCTGTTCCGTCGTCAGTGTCTCTGTGGCGTTCGCTCGAAAGAGCCGATCGAGCCATGGCATTGGCACTGTGGACAGCCAGTCGGCCAATCCGTTTTTGGCGAGAACAGTCACCACATGGCGAAATCGATCAGCATTGCGCACGAATTGAGGAACACCCATCAGATCCATAGCGGTTCCTTATCGATTGTATAAACGGCACGACATCTGGCTCATGCAAATGCTTTGAGCACGGCATCGAATTTCACTTTGACAGATTCGTCATGCCGACTGATTGCGGGAAGTTCGTGGTTGAGTTCAAGAAGCTGATAAACAACCATTTGAGCGACTCGCACGGAATACTCGACCGTAAACACAACGTCATCCGCGATTTCAACATACTGGCTGACGAAGGCCAGGTTCTTCGAGTTCTTCGGGACGGGCAAAGGTCGGTCCGATTTCGCCCGAGGCATAAACTGACTGGTGATATACGGCATGCGGCAAGGGATACAATTAGCGTTGCCAAATGTCATTTCCTGATCGAAGTTCAGATGACCGCATAGCTCGCGAAGAATCTCTTCGCCATTGCAATCTGCCATCGGCCTGGGCACAAAATTGCCGACTCGATCACCGTGAAGTGCGTATCCCCAAAACACCTGCACGCCATCAGGCTGGCTCGCGTAGTGTGGCTGGTGAGCAAGGACAATCGACATGTACCAGTCGGAGTCTTTGAAGGTGACGAGCCCGCCGGTGCCGGCTTTATTACCGGACATTGCCTCCATTTTGTCGAAGAACACCGTGTCCCTGAGTGTCACCGTAAACGATGGCCAGTTCGATTCAGGAATGCTGGAATTGAATGCCGCCGGATTGCCGAACTCAGGACGACCTGTCGCAAGCTTCTCCCATAACGACCATCCGTTGCTGTCAGCTTTTGTCAGTTTCTCCGGCGCCATGGTCATCGAGCCAAACGTTGAAGCATCCGTCATTGTACCGTTCTGGAACAGAACCAGATCCTCGGGTCGGATTTGGATCGATCCGGTCGTTCCAGATTCAGTCGTCTTCAGCTCCGTGACCAGAATCGTATCACCAGTTCCCAAAACGATATCAGTGACGGTGCATCCCTTTCGAAACTGCACCTGCTGCGCCTTGAGCCAGCTGACGAGTGGTCTGACGAGGGAATCGTATTGGTTATAAACGGTGCGTTTGACGCCAGCGAGCGTCTCGATCCGAGAGAACTCTTTCATAAACCGATGCAGGTAGCGTTTGAATTCGACCGCGCTGTGCCACGGCTGAAAGGCAAACGTCGTTGACCACATATACCAGAAGTTCGTCGTAAAGAATTCCGGCGACAGCCAGTCTGTAATTCGGGTGGAGCCGAGCTTGTCTTCGCTCGCCGCAGCGAGTTCCAGTAACTCAGTTCGGTCGGCCATACTAAAGCCCATCGATTTCACATCGATGATGGAGCGATTCCGATCAATCAGGCGTGCTTTCGAACAGGACTTCATGACTTCATTGAATTCAACTGTCTCGTCAAAGACCGACTTACCTGGGTGTTCCAAAGAAGGGATCGACTTGAACAGTTCCCAGGTGCACTCGTAATTATCCGTCGTCAGCATGCGACCACCACGCATGGTGTAACCGGTGTCGGGACTTCCACCGCCATCCAGGCTTCCACCCAGCAAAGGCAATGCTTCGAAAATCGTGATGTTACTGCCAGACATCTCTCCATCGCGAATCATAAAAGCCGCGGCAGCGAGCGAGCCAATTCCGCTGCCAATCATGAACGCTTTTGTATCGTTCGACATCATTCTTTATCCTTATCTTCGATCTTTTTTTTCATGGCGTTTTCGAAATGAAAAAAGCCGATGCGGCTGCAAACCTGTCGGTCTGCAACTGCATCGGCTCACTGTTAACGCGTCTCTCAATTTACGTCGAGTTACGCTTAAATTAGTCTTCCGAAGGTGACAAACGAAGTCACTGACCTCATTCGCCCGACTTTACAATAACACGTCTCACCTGGATGGCAAGGGCTACTCCCGCTGTCGTATGGGTTTGTCTGATACTCGCATCAATTTTCATTCGAACGAAGATTCTGTACGAACCGGGATCGACGACACAAATTCGCAATCCTGATAATTCCTGCGGTCAGCGATCAATCTGTGGCTCTCAGGGGAGGCGAAAGATGACGACCGTCAGAATGTTGAGAACTCTGCTGCCACCCGGTTCGGGCGAAGCACTTGTCGCGGGAACCACTCCCGCACGTCATCACTCCCGATGGGCATCTTGTCGAAGAACCTCTGCAAGAAAACGTTTGTCAACTCGGAAATCTCGATAACCGTAAGGAGCCTTCTGCGGGAACAGACCTTCTTCGACCCGCCGATTCACGCCACCTTTCATGTCGATTGATTGCTGCTCAGTGTAGAAGCTCGCCATGCTCGCCAACATGCGGCCTGCTCCATTACGACTGATATCGAACCAACGGCCCTGCTATACGGCGTCAATGGTCGAGGACGCTGGAAGGCACGAGGAACTGGCGTTGGGGTCAATAGAGCAGCGTTCGGATCGGCTTGCCTTCATCTACAAAGTTGCCAAAAGCTGTTGCACCCTGGCAAAGTCGGCGGGTTTGATCAGATGGTGATTAAATCCGGCGTCCTGCGAACGCAGCTTATCCGTTGCCTGCCCGTAACCGGTCACTGCGACCAGTACGACACCATCCAGAGATGAGTCCTGCCTCAGTCGCTTCGCAACTTCGTAACCGTCGAGTCCTGGCAAACCGATGTCCAATAGCACCACGTTCGGCAGGAATTCGAGAGCGACTTTTACGGCGCTGACCCCATCATAAGCCATTCGTGCATCATGACCTGTCGCCTTCAGCAGCAGCCCCAGGGTCTGAGCCGCGTCAACATTGTCATCGACGACAAGAACACGCAGGGATGGACCAACTGGATCGGCGGTGACTTCAAGCGATGATGGTATTTGCGTTGCGGGATTCAGCATCATCGGCAGATAAACTACAAATTCACTGCCCTGACTCAATACGCTTGAAACCTCGACTCGACCCTCGTGCATTTCGACCAGTCGTTGCACCAGACTTAGGCCGATGCCCAATCCACCCTGCGAGCGGTCCAGGGATCGTTCTGCCTGCGTGAACAGTTCAAAGATGTGGGGCAGCAGTTCGGCGGCGATGCCAACGCCCGTATCCTTCACTCGCAGCACCGCCTCATCACCTTCCCGCTGAACGGCAATTGAGATGTGTCCTCCTTTGGTCGTGAACTTAGCAGCATTGGTAAGCAGGTTGACGACCATCTGTTCCATTCTTGATGCGTCGGCATTGAGCCAAAGTGGCTGCGGCGATAACGACACCGTGAGTTCGTGCTGATGCTGATCCATCAGCGAACGGGTCGTTTCCACGGCACGTTCCACGATGCCGTTCAGTCCAGTCCGCGCTTTTTGAAGATGAATTCTGCCGGATGTAATTCGAGAGACTTCCATTAAATCATCAACCAGCCGGATCAGCTGGCCCATCTGACGCTGGATGATGGTTCGGGCCTGAGTCTGGAGGGGGTCTTCATGCTTCTGAAGACTCAGCAGTTGCACGGCATTGGTGATTGCGGCCAGCGGGTTCCTGAGTTCGTGACTCAGCATTGCCAGGAACTCGTCCTTGCGATGGTCTAACTTAGCCAGCGCCGACGCCTGTTCCTGCGTCTGTTTTTCCAGACGGCTGCGTTCCGTAATGTCACGGATGTTGCACTGAATGACTTTGTGGTGGTCCTCCCGGTAAGCGTTGGCGACCACTTCGACCTCGACCCGAAGCCCCTCGCTGGTTTCCAGCGGCAAGTGTTCGTAACGAATGTATCCCTTGTCCTGAAGTGTTCGCACGGCGGCTTCGTTGGCCGCTTTGTCGCTGAACAGGCCGATCTCCCACAGTTCCTTACCAAAGAAATGCTCGTGTGAGTACCCCAGCAGTTCGCCCATGAACGGGTTGGCGTCCGTGATTCTTCCGCTCTCTGTGTCGAGGATCAGAATGCCGTCTTTGGCCGTCTCGAACAGCCGTCGATATCGAATCTCGGAGTCCAGCAGCGCCGCTTTAGACACGATCAATTCGTCGTAGTGCTGTTGCTGGGTAAGGTCGGAGATCAGGAGACAGAAGTTGTGGAACGGCAGCATACTGACAGTCACGGCTGCGGGGAACGTGGTCCCGTCATGGCGGCGCAGCAGAATCTCGTCGTGGGCCGATTTGTTTTCGACATGCCTCCATAGTCCCGCGATCCTGGTCTGGTCGGCTTCTGCTCCAAAGCTGTCGATGGTGCATCCTGTTATCTGTTGCACGGACCTTCTGAGCAGTTCAGCAAGGCACGGGTTGCAGTAAAGAACCACTCCCTCCGAATTCAGGACCGCGACACCTTGTTCCATCGCTTCGACCAGCAGTCGGTACGGACGCTCGGCCCCGTCCAGAGTGTAAACGCACTCCTCGGAAGCGGCATTAACGACGACCGCATCAACGATGCCGTTCCGAATGGCCTCAACGACCGCCTCGGCTTCTTCAAGTCGCATGCGCAACCGTTCGATTTCCGCAAGCAGTTCGCCGTTAGTGTTTGGCGTGATTGGCATGGAGGCTTTCTCTGACAGAGGTCGGTTCAGGAAGCGATTCGCAACCCCTGAAGAATTCTTGTCTCATCCGTCATATCTCCTATGAACAACCGAATTGGCGACGGAGATTGCTTTACCAGTGTGGGGGCGACCACAATCTGCGCCTTTCGGGCCATCTCCGGCTGCAAATAGAGGTCGATGATCGTCAGTTCATAACGGCCTGACAAGTAGCGTTCGCAGATCGCCCGGATGGTTTCTATCGCCAGCGTCGAACGTGGCGTTAAACCAGCAACATACAGGCACAGGACGTAGCGTTCCTGTGAGTGATACGCCACCCGCTCCTCGAACACTTCGGTCGTTGTCTGCATCATCATGCGTGGCTCGTTTTCTTCATTGTCCCCTGCGTCACTTCATGGAGGAACGGAGTTGCAGGCCGACCAGGGTTCGTTCCGTATCGGACAGGTCGCCGATGATTTTCCGGATCGGCTCCGGCAACTTCCTGACCAGGGTCGGAATGGCAACGATCTGGTCATCCTTTGCCAGTCGAGGATTCTCGATAAGGTCAATCACTTCGATCTCAAATTCACCGGCTAAGTGTTCCTCGCAGAGCCGCCTGAGGTTGGCGAAGGCCGTGACAGACTTTGGAGATTGCCCGGCGACGTAGAGTCGCAGTTGCCACAACTTCGGCTCTTTAGTTTCAACCCCGTGATCGCTCGCTTTAGTCTGCGTCGTCATTTGTGACCCTTCTTCTTCGGATGTGCCTCATTTCCATTGGAAACGGCCTTGCGACTCATCGCCATTTCGTGACGGCTCTGTTCCAGTCTTTCCAAATACGCCTGTTCATTGGTAATGTCCTGTTCCATTCCTTCCCTGTCGGTTTGAAATTGCAGCTGTAGAACGGCGATCTGAGCCTCCAGCCCTTGTTGCCTTCGTGCCAGCTCTCCCCGCTTCCTTTCGATCTCCAGGCTGCGCTGCACTGCCGTCGCCGTGGCCTTTGCTTCCTGGGAAAGTCTTGCTGAACCAGTGAGAACGCCTTCCGGACCCAGGTAAACGTCGGTGAGCTGGACGCCTTTCTCAGTCAGCAGAAATTCTCGAATCTGATTGCTGTGGGCCATTCCACGAGACTTTAGAATGTACAGTCCCCGATTGCGCTCACCGTTCAGTTCGATGTCCCGCAGAAGCAACCAGGTGTCGATCAGGGAAGAAATCGCCACATTCGTCTGCTCCAGGACGCTTCCGGCGTGGTTCAAATTCGTGAGGAAAGCCGTAATCTGACGTGACTTCAGGTAATCAACCAACCGCACCATCATGGAACTTGCTTCGCTGTCGGTCCCTGACGAAAGGAAGCTCGTAATGGGATCAACAATCACTAAATGCGGCTGGAACGCTTCGACTTGCTTGTGAATACCTGCCAGATGCATTTCAAGGCCGTTCATGGTCGGACGGGCGACTTGAAAGCGCAGTAACCCTTTCTTCACCCACGGCTCGAGATCAAGGCCAATCGACCGCATGTTGCGAAGCAGCTGGGCTTCTGATTCTTCGAAAGCGAAATACAGACAGCGTTCATTCCGCTGACAGCAGGCATCGGCAGCATGACACGAAAGGCTGGTCTTCCCAACGCCCGCCGTGCCGGACACCAGGACGCTGCTGCCTCGAAAGAACCCCTGACCGCCCAGCATGGCGTCCAGGGCCGGAACACCGCTGGAAATTCGCTCAATGGATGCCTTGTGCTGCAACTGTAGCGACGTGATCGGCAGGACAGAGATACCGCCCTCATCAATCAGGAACGGGAATTCATTGGTGGCGTGGACCGAGCCTCGATACTTGACAACCCGCAGGCGGCGGGTTGAGATTTGCCCTTCGACACGGTGATCCAGGAGTAGCACGCAGTCGGAGACATATTCTTCCAGTCCGTGTCGGGTAAGGGAGCCTTCACCCCGCTCGGCGGTGACAATGGATGTGACGCCCTTTTGCTTGAGCCAGCGAAAAAGACGGCGTAACTCGGATCGCAGGATGGCAACATTTGACAGGCCGCTGAACAGCGTCTCCAGAGTGTCGAGTACAACCCGCTTCGCCCCTATGGAGTCAATCGCATGGCCCAGGCGAATGAACAGTCCTTCAAGGTCGTACTCCCCCGTTTCCTCGATCTCGCTACGCTCAATGTAGATATAGTCTACCGCCAGCTTCCTGGTCTCGATGAGGTCATCAAGATCGAAGCCGAGCGAGCAAACGTTTTGAGCCAGTTCTTCTGCGGTTTCCTCGAAGGCAATAAACACGCCTGGTTCATCGTACAGTGTGGCTCCCCGAACAAGGAACTCGATTCCCAGGAGTGTTTTGCCGCAGCCAGCCCCGCCGCAGACCAGGGTCGTTCTGCCTTTGGGAAGCCCACCACCCGTGATCTCGTCCAGCCCCGGAATGCCAGTTGCACATTTTGGCAAACTCGCTGGAGAAGACGCTTTCTGTTTCGTGACGGTCCTGGTCAAGGGATAATCCTTCCTGGTCGGTTACTGACACCGCCCTGCCGAATACCGGCCAGGGCGACAACGCACCACTCTCGCTGAAAGTGGTATACACGTTCAGGTTTTGGTACTTCCAAATGCTTCTCAGAAGCATTTTTCGGATTGGCAGTGCGGTGAACCTCCCGCATTGAACAAAAAAAGCCGACGTGGTTGCAAACCGAAAGGTATGCACCCACGCCGGCTTTTTCCCAGCCGAGCCTCCCGTCAAACGAGATGCCCTGCCTTTAACCCTCCGACTGAGTTGTTGCTATGATAAGTCTTCCCGCACGAAATGGCAACCGGAAACACCGCCAAAACAAGGGCTGAAGGGCTGCTGTAAGCCTGACCGAAGACGATGCTGAGGTCGATCCGGCATATATTCGCCAGAATATATGTGCTGCAATATTCGAGGATTCCGTGTCGCCTTGAATCGTCAACCTCGCCGATTCGTCCCTGACAACAGCGAGCAAGCCTTCGTCGTATGCCCCTTGTTCTTCGACTCACGCAGATGCGTGAGCTCGAAAGGCGTCGTCCGTGTGACTGCCAATTCAACCTGCACAAGAATGAAGTCGCCGTCTTTCGTTTTGGCGATCTCATAAGAGTCTGCGAAGCAGAATGGGGCATGACGGTAATGCCGCTCCCCGGTATGTGCGACCCCGGCTCAGGATCGACTCGACCCTACAAACCTTACCAATGCTCGCTATACTTCCCAATAATCCAGCCGGCGAATTGGGGGGGAGAAAATGGTCGAACCCCACTACCCTCTATTGCGTCTTCCCATTATGCCGTATCCCAGAGAGCAACCATGACCACGGTCCTCTTCCTTCACAGGTGGCGTTCAGTCGCAGGTGGCGTTCAGTCGCAGGTGGCGTCAAGCCTGACGGAGCCTTCCGGTGAGCATTGCGGATAAGTTGACACGAGACGGCTGGCTGCTGTTTGCGACTCGATGTTCAAGGATGTTCGCCTACGGTCTGCTCTCCGTCGTGCTGGTGCTTTATCTGGTGGAAGTCGGTTTGAAGGAATGGGAAGTCGGGCTTCTCCTGAGTCTCACTCTGGCTGGCGACACAGCAATCTCGCTTTGGCTTACCACGACTGCTGACAGGCTCGGTCGTCGTCGCACGTTAATCCCTGGTGCGATCTTAATGGTTTTGGCCGGGGTCGTCTTCGTCTCGACCGGTAGTTTTGTGTTGCTCGTCATTGCCGCCACGATTGGCGTCATCAGCCCCATACGATGATCTTCACGCATCTGCCGTCGAATGTGTTGCTGATCCTCGTCCCGCTGATGCCGGACGTGTATTGGGCTATAGGCCTTTTGCTGATGCGATTCAGCATTTCGCAGATGGATGTGCCGACTCGCCAGGCCTACACGATGGCCGTCGTGCGACCCGATGAACGATCCGCAGCAGCAGGCGTCACCGCAGTAGCACGCTCCGTGGGCGCTTCAATATCGCCCATGCTGGCGACCGTCCTTGTCGGGAGCGCTGGTTTAATGAGCATGCCATTCTTCCTGGCCGGGGGCCTCAAGATTGTTTACGACTTGCTGCTTGATACCGGGCATTTTGCTCTCGAAGAAGATGGAGCGGAAATCGCCAGGCTGATCCGAGATTTCCTCAGCAGGCAGCTTACCGGGTAGCCCCGGCTGGACTATTGGAAGACACAGCAGACGGAGCTGTCTGTGTTTACTGAATAACGTGCGTTTCTCCATTGCCTTTCCGCAGAGACTCTGGAACAGCTCAGTGAGCGGATGCGAGCAGCAGAGGACCAGCTTTTGAAAAACCGTGCTGCTTTTCGAAGCGTTCTCACGAACACGAGTTCCGAATACGACTTGTGAGTCGACACGTTGGTCGCTCAGGAACTGCGATCTCGAAGCTGTTGCTTCAATTCGTTGGCCATGCTGGCGAGCTGAGCAGCATCACAGCCAGCAAACTCCTCCGCCGTGAACGGACGCAGACCGAGAACTTCCCGCATCGCCTTGATGCGGCCAATCTGTTCGCCTTTC
>JALHMY010000016.1 GCA_022843805.1 Fuerstiella sp. | reverse complement strand
GGGCGGCCGCCGGGGGGGGGGGGCCCCCGCCGCGAGTTGCACTCACCGCCGTCCCAATAACACCCGCGTCCCGCAGTTCACCCGCCCCCTCCCGATCTCGCTGCCGCTCGCTCGACCTCCCCCAGCTTCGCTGGGGGAGGAGGTTTTTATATCCTCCCCTCCCACGCAGCGCAGCGGAGTGGGAGGGGTCGGCCGTCAGGCCGGGGGAGGGCCCGCCGCGAGTTGCACTCACCGCCGTCCCAATAACACCCGCGTCCCGCCGTTCACCCGCCCCCTCCCGATCTCGCTGCCGCTCGCTCGACCTCCCCCAGCTTCGCTGGGGGAGGAGGTTTTTATATCCTCCCCTCCCGCGCAGCGAAGCGAAGTGGGAGGGGTCGGCCGAAGGCCGGGGGAGGGCCCGCCGCGTGTTGCACTCAACGCCGTCCCAACAACACCCGCGTCCCGCGGTTCACCCGCCCCCTCCCGATCTTGCTGCCGCTCGTTCGACCTCCCCCAGCTTCGCTGGGGGAGGAGGTGTTTATATACTCCCCTCCCGCGCAGCGCAGCGAAGTGGGAGGGGTCGGCCGTCAGGCCGGGGGAGGGCCCGCCGCGTGTTGCACTCAACGCCGTCCCAAAAATACCGCGTTCTGTCGTTTCCTGGCATATCGTCGCAGAGCACGCTATTCTCACGCTACCATTCGCACGCCTACGGAGGCAGGCGAATGCAGCGTACGCCGGAAACTCTGAACGAATCCGGAATATGAATGGCGGAAGTTCACATCAGACGGTACTCAGCCTTGCTGAGTCACAACACAAGGAACGCTCTGTGCTAATCGGATATGTGAGTGATGAACGCTACGTGGCTTTGGCCGATGTGCTGCTCGAATTTGAACGCGATGGACGAACGATAGCCATCGTACGCTCCACGCCTCGGGGAGCAGTCGTTGCGGAGATTTCCGAAGGCCCCTGTGAGGTCACTCTGGTGAAACCGGGGTTCGGTTCGAAGCGAGTGAGCATGACGGTGAATACTGAAGAGCCGTATCACTTTCGGCTGCTGTCAGACTGTATTCTTGGATACGTCTGGCCTCGGGAAGTTCGCACCGGGGAACGATCTGAGTTTCGAGTTCACTCGGCCGAGCCTTATCGGCTGACGTTGTGGCGATATGGCTGGAAACGCGAAATGGTGAAGTTGCTGGGCTGGTTCGATGAACATGGCCCGCGCGCTACGGTGCAGATCACTCCCGATGGAGATTACACTCAGACGGGAGTGCATTGGAACAAAATTGGTTACGGGAGCGCTCATCACACGCAGTTTGTCACAGGACCGGAACGATCGGGGTTGTACTATCTGCACGCCAAAGGAGAAAAATCGGGGGAGTTCTTTTCATTTCCCTGGGTCGTTGCTCCGGCAAAGCCATCCGCACCTGTGGCCATTCTTGCGTCGACCAACACCTGGCTTGCATATAACAACTTTGGTGGCCGCAGCAATTACGTCAATGCCGAGCGGCTACCGGATCGCCCCGTGGTTAATGCTCGTCAGGATTTGATTCGATATACCAATGCCGGATCATTTAACGAGTGGGGTTTTCAGGACGAAAACTATCAGCCGCTGTCGTTTGAGAGGCCGGAGCCCGGCAATGTTGTTCGGGAAGACGAAGAGGTCACGGATCCGATCATGGGGCGACTGCCGTGTGGCATGGCCCCGGCTGAATGGCGTCTTCTCGGCTGGATGGAACGTGAAGGATTTGACTATGACTACTATTCAGAGTCTCATCTGCATTTTGGTGAACTTGACCTGGATGCATATCGCATTCTGATCATCAGCGTGCACCCTGAGTACTGGTCGCGGAAAATGTACCAGCGTGTGAAAGACTGGGTTCAGAACCGTGGAGGTCGGCTGATCTATCTGGGCGGCAACGGATTAAACTGCGAAGTTGATTTCCTCGACCGCGAACGAATGCGTTTCAAAACGTGGCTTGCCCCCAGCACAGGCGGAGCGCTCGGAATGCCGGATCCGAACAATCCGGATGTTTATCTTGAAAGCCGCATGCATCGAACTCTCGAGTCGGAAGCGAACCTGCTGGGGGTTGTCTGCACTGATACCGGCATCATGACAGCTGCGCCCTACAAGGTTGTTCGGGATGATCACTGGGTTTACGCCGGAACGGGACTGCGTAACGGCGACCTGTTTGGTGAAAAGAGTCTGCAGGAACGCATCAATGGCGGCGCGTCCGGGCATGAGACGGACAAGATGAGTGAATATTCACCAGCTGGTACAGTGTTGCTGGCCAAAGGCACGAACCAGGACGAAGGGGGTGCCGAGATGGTGCACTACGAAACAGCCAGCGGCGGGGCCGTCTTTTCCGTAGGATCGATCACCTGGGTTCCCTGTCTTCTGGTTGACGACGCCGTTTCTCGAATTACCGCCAACGTGATCGTCCGATTGCTCGGGGGCACCTGAACGACAGTGTTGTCGCTGCCTGTTGCCGAAACCACCTCTGAGACTCTGGGAAGGACGAATTATGTCGAATCGTTTGCTGCTTCAGGAGATCACTCGAACTGAGTCCCGAAACGCGGCGTCTGAAGCGTTGCTGGTCTGGCCCGTGGGGGCTCTGGAGCAGCATGGTCCCCATTTACCGGTCGGGACAGATTATCTGACGATCGAGTCGCTGACGCGTCAGGCGGCATCGAAGGCGGCCGAGTCAGTTCCAGTGATTGTGGCCCCCACACTGCCGTTTGGTTCGTCGCACCATCATCTGCCATTTGGCGGCACCATGTCGCTGAGCACGGAGGCATATTATCGAACGGTCTATGAACTCGCCGAGTCACTGATCATCAGTGGTTATCGACGGATTTTCATTGTGAACGGACATGGGGGCAACAATGAACTTTTGCAGCTGGTCGCCCGTGATCTGGCTCTCAAACATCCTGCAAGCCTTGCGGCAGCGTCGTACTGGACCGTGGCGTGGGATGCGCTGGTGGCCGTGGATGCTCATCGTCCCGGTCGATTACCGGGACATGCAGGTGTATTTGAGACGTCGATGATGATGGAGATTCGACCGGACCTCGTGCAAAGTCCGCTGCCCCATCGGGACAACGTGGCCAGCACCGATCCTCGCAGCTTCTATCGTCCGTACCGAACGGAGCATCACGGTTCATGGCAGGCGATTGATGGTTACAGTGACAGTCCGGATCGAGCGACTCCCGAACAGGGTAAGGCATACTTTTCTGCTGTAACTGATGCACTCGCAGCGGCAATGATTGAGTTTTATGAACAGGCAAAGATCAGCCAGGCCGGCTAATCGGATTTGGGGACATGGTAATGAAAATTACGGCGATCGAAACAATTCCCGTTCGGATCGGAGTCGACCGTCGCGTCGGACACGTGCGCGATACAAAAGGCTTTCGATTTACTTCCAATATTGTCGTGCTGAAAGTCCATACCGACGCAGGCATCGAAGGAATTGGTGAAGTAAACGGATCTCCGGACTGGAGTGGAGAGACCTGTCTGGGAGCAAAGGCGGTGATCGATCAGCACCTGGCTCCAAAGCTGATCGGAGAAGATCCCCGACGAATCCGGCACTGCATGTCCAGACTCAGTAAGACCTTTGGCAATCCGTTTGCTATGGCCGGACTGGAGATGGCATTGTTCGACATTCTGGGCAAGTCGCTCAATGCACCGCTTTACCAGCTGCTCGGAGGAACGGTTCGCCCGCTGGAGTTGCCGCTGCGATTCCCTGTGATGCCGGTTGGACCTCAGGAGTCAGCCGAAGTTGCTGCCCGGGTTGTTAGTGAAGGCTTTCGGACGATTAAGCTGAAGGTGGGACACGACCCGCTGGATTACGATCTCGAAAGAGTTCGTCGTGTGCGGGAAGTGATTGGGCCCGATGTGAGACTGACTGTGGATGCCAATGGCGGATGGTCTGTGAACGAGGCAATTCGCGCTTCGCATCAGCTGGAACAGTACAATGTTGCGTTTGTCGAGCAGCCCGTGCATCGACTGGATCTTGACGGCCTGGCCCGGGTTCGCAGCCAGACAAGACTGCCGGTGATGGCTGACGAATCTGTCTTTACAATGCAGGATGCGATTTCCTGTATACAAAAGGGGGCGGCCGACATTCTAAGTGTCTATCCTGGAAAGCATGGCGGTATTCTGAATACGGTCGCGATTGTTACCTATGCCGAGGCAGCCGGAGTTCATTGTGCGATTGGCAGCAACCTCGAGTGGGACATTGCATCCAGCGCAATGGCCCATCTGGCGGTCGCTCTGCCCAACATTACCGTGGAGCGATACGCGGCCGATATCATCGGACCGTTTTTCCACATTGAACATGCCAATACCACCGGATGTTCGGTCAGCGGAGGAACACTCACCTTACCACAGGGACCTGGGCTTGGCGTTGAACTTGATGCAGAACGTCTCAGACTTGTGCAGCATCAGCCATGATGCGGACTGTTCCCGTCAATTGTTGCGATGACTTATCGACCAGTCTGAAGCTGACCGCGGACGACCATGGCACCGTCTTTCAGTGCAATGCTTTTGTCCTGAAACCGTGGCAGTGAAAACGACACATTTTGCACTCCATCGCCGACAACTTTTTGTAGTTGCATATTTCCCGAGAGTGTTCGTGATTGCCGAACAACTGTAAAGAACGCGGCAGACGATTCGAAATCCTTTACTGCCATTTTCTTCTCTGTTGAAAAAGATCCCTGTACCTCGCCCCGGAAGCCATCAAGGAGGCCTCCTCCGGCAGCCACTTCATCAATATCAAAGTTTCGGCTGTCCTGAACCTCCGTGCTGCCGATAAACAGGCTATAGGTCCCCTTACCAAAGACACCTTTGTTTGCGAAAAAGCTGAATCGAAATTTTTTGGACCCGAATTCGAGGACAACGGGAGCTGGTTCCGGTGTCTTTCCGGCGTTCTTCAATTCGGTGTCCAGTCGCGCGAGAGTACCCCTCCCGACGATAAAATCCAGTTTCTGCCCGGTTCGAATAATGCCATTGAATTCTTTATATGCTTTCACAGCGGCGACCATCGAATCACCGAAAGTGTTCTCTGGATCGGTAATTTTCTTCATGTCCGGGATTCGCGGCTGAACGATGTTGAGTCCCTTCTTAATTGCTTCGATGGCGGGACTGGGTGTACTGAAGGGACGAATGTTGGCGGAGTCTGCACGCAGGCAGGCGGTCAGTCGTGTTCGCACGGCCAGACTGGTGCTGAGGAAATGTTCTGATTCAAGATTATTCTTCGTTGCCGGATTACTCATGTTAAACTCCCTGAGAAAAGGTGTACGAAAAGTCATTTTCCAGGAATCACTGACAAAGCTGACTCCATGGGCTCTGACAGTCAGTCAGCCCAAATCCTCAGCGTCTGACACTGAGTTCCGCGGAATTCGCTAAAAATCACTGGCGATCGGCGTGAGGTTGCCGCTGAAGCGACCTAAAATGCTGTTGTAACTGAACTCGTGTGTTTCGGATTCGGACGGATTCAATGGCGCCGGATACAACTCGTCATACTCGTCCCAGTCTGCTGCTTCGACTTCGCCAGCCGGATGACTCGGCGGCATGGGTCGAGTTTGTCAGCCTCTATGGGCCGGTGATTGCCGAATGGTGCCGTCGCAGGAATTTGCAGGCATCAGACTCTGAAGACATCATCCAGGCCGTTTTATTGCGTCTGGCCCGCAGAATGCAGACGTTCTCATACGATCCGGTGAAGGGAACATTCCGGGCGTATCTGCACACGCTGGCCAAATATGCGATCAATGACTTCTACGCAAAGAAGCAGGAACGCGGAAGCGGTGATACCCGGGTACTGGCATCACTGGAAACCATTGAGGCTCGTGATGAGCTGCTGGTGCAGCTTGATCAGCAGTTCGACTATGAGCTGCTTGCCGAAGCGATTTCGCGAATACAGCGCCGGGTTGAGCGGCAGACCTGGGAAGCGTTTGAGCTGACAGCGATGCAGGGGATTGCTGCGGCAGAAGCCGCATCCAGACTTGAGATATCGATTGCCAGCGTTTACAAATCAAAAAGTCGCATGGTAAAACTCCTGCGAGAAGAACTTGCACTTCTGGATTCAGATTCGGAGTCATCTGGCCGTGTCAGCAGGATCCTGTGCGACAGCTGACCTTCTTGCACAGTGGCTCGAAGGCGCCCTTAATCCATCAGAGGCGGCTCAGCTGGATGAACACATAGAATTGTGCAGTTGCTGCCAGACACAGCTTGAGCGACTGACTCGGTGCCATGTTTCTGCTTTCCTGGAGACACCCATCAGTGAACGCTGGGCGGAACTGGCAACAACGCTGAGGCAGGCACAGCATGAAGGAACGGCGACGGATCCCGACGGGATGAATTCCTCAGCCAGCCCTGCCGTACCCAAAGGTCGGTTCGGCGAAAGCTTTCCACAGGTTTCGGGATACGAAGTACTCGAATTGCTGGGTCGGGGAGGCATGGGACGTGTTTACCTCGCTCGTCATGTAGCATTGAATCGCAGTGTTGCCATAAAAGTGATTGCCCCTCACCTCGCCGAACATTCGCAGTTCATTGCCCGACTTCAACTGGAAGCGAGATCACTGGCCTCTGTCAAACATCCGAATATTGTTCAGGTATTCGATGTTGTCGATGTCGCGGGCCAGCCAGCACTGATTCTGGAGTATGTGCCCGATGGAACGCTGTCTTCCCGCTGCGAGCAGAGAAAATTAACTCAGCTGGAAGCCTGTCGAATTGCGGAACAGATTTGTCGGGGAGTTCATGCGTCGCACGTGGCGGGAATTATCCACCGGGATCTGAAACCTGCAAACGTACTGATGGATGGAATGATTCCAAAGGTAACGGACTTTGGACTCGCTTTGAACGCTCCCAGTGAACAGAGACTGACGGCGCCTGGCGAATGTCCTGGAACGCCGGAGTACATGGCGCCGGAACAGATTCGCGAGGGCGTGACTTCGTCGTCGCCATCTTCGGATGTTTATTCTCTGGGAGCGATTTTGTATGAGTTGCTTACCGGCCAGCCGCCGTTTGTCGGGAAAACGCTCTATCAGACGCTGGAGATGGCCGCGAATTCCCCGGTTACTCCCCCTCAGCGACACTGCAGTGAGATTTCTGACGACCTGAACGACATCTGCCTGCGAGCATTGAACAAACAGCCTGATCATCGATTCTCTTCCGCCGCCGAGATGGCGGATGCTCTTGCAAATGCCTCAACGAAACGCCGTCATATTGCGGATCTTCGAAAACGTTCAGCGCGTTTGAAATGGGTAATGGTCCTTGCTGGAATCACACTTGTCGTCATGCTGCTGTTCAGTCTCATCAACGGTTCCCGAGCGCTGAAGGATTCCGCAGCAACTCCGAATTCTCCGGCTGAACAGCAGGACGTGCTTTTGCCCGCGGGCAGTCTCTGGAAAGGAACATACAAGTTCCTGCCGGCGGATTCTGATGTACCGGACGGAGAAATGGAGCTGCAGGTGGACGAACGGTCAAACGACACTTTTAAGGGGACTTACTATTCTGAGCAGCGAGAATTCGCATGGAGAATTGAAGGAGCCGTACATGGAAATGAACTCTCCTGGAACTTCGTTTCAGCGATTCGCGACAACTCCGCAGGCGACGTAGTGGGCGTCGTCCGTGTCAGCGGAACTTTGAACGGTGACAGGATCTCAGCTCTCTGGTCACAGAACGGTGAGTCCGCTCGTCTTAACTTTGTGCGCATCCAGCCACTTCAGGCTCCGCTCGAAAATAAAACTGTCGATTAGCGGCGGCCTTCTGCTTTTCCCCTCAATCACACTGACATTTGCTTTTGTGGGGAAAGCCATGGGCCATGGGTATTCGTAGCTCCTGCAGGATCGTTGGCCGAAAAAGGCCCGTCCACCAGAAGATCCGCGTTCACTGGACTTCTTTTGCCACCTTCAGGATTTGGAGCAGGCTCATCGCTTTGTCCAGACCTCCAACCGAATTTGCAAACGCTGCGGCCTTGCGAATATCGGCAATTCCAACTCCGGTGCCGGATGCCGGATCCTCTTTGGGTTTTGCTTTCGGTTTTGACGACGGTGTCTCGTCGGTCACATTCGCATCGACAGACGTTTCCCGCATCTCGCTGACTTCGGCGGCTTCGTCAATTTCCGGAGTCTCAGTCTGTGTAGCCGGTTTGCGGTTGCCTGGGGTCTTCCTTGCCATATTTTATTCGAATCTGTTGAGCTAAAGTAAGGTTTTAGGGGGTTGGGAAGAATCGGGCTTCGCAGCAAGCAACATGATGTGCAACTGCCTGATCCAGGTGCTTTCGATTACGCAATCGAAAACTGCCTCTACTTTAACCATTCGGGGCTGCGACGAACAGGGGGCATTGCGAAATGCGATACCAGGGCGACCGGCAGTTGAAACCATACCGATCATTGCGGCGGATGGGAGGGCGAAGCTCCTGCTGAGCCGAAGACGGGGGGGCGAAGCTCCTGCTGAGCCTGAAGACGGGAGGGCGAAGCTCCTGCTGAGCCGAAAAAAGGCTCGGCAGGAGCCTCGCCCTCCCGGTAAAAGCTCGGCTCGGCAGGAGCCTCGCCCTCCCGGTAAAAACAATTCTGCCGCTCGCCCAAAAGGAGATGTAGTTGCCGCATGTTTCGGTTCTTTGTAGAGTACCGGTCCGCTCGATCTCTCGCTGTTTTCGCGTAAAATCGGGCAACAGGAGGTTTGTCCTGTGTATGAGATACAGCATTTTTGGTAACGGCAATTGTTGTATGCCGTTCGCAAAAGAGTAGGGAGGCTCGGCAGATGATTCAGCACCACACAGCACCGGAACGGCGGCCCAACAGCCTGTTGTCTTCTTTTCAACCCCGAAATTTGCTCGCTGCATCACTGCTGCTGATCAATCTGAATACACAAGCAGGCAGCTTTCTGTTTAATGTGACGGAAGCCGCACAAAAAACTGCTCCAAAGTCGGCCACAGCCCGGCAGAACACACCTCAGGTGCGGGCTTCGCAGTCGGCCGCATCCGGGAAGGTGAAAGCAAAATCAGTATCTTCTCAAAAGACAGCACCTGCCGAACGTGATCCCCGCCTGGGAACGAAGGTCCTGATAACTCGAGCCGGTGCCGAACTGCGCACTCCTCAGGCTACTGTCTGGCGAGCGTATCTGGGTGAGGTGTTTACAGTGTCTCTGACCAACGGCGAATGGCTCTGGATCGATGAGAAGGGTGGCTGGCTCTGGGAAAAGGAAACCATTCCGTTCGAAAGTTCGATCCAGCAGCTGTCAACGCTTGTGACATCCAAACCAACCGCGGAAAACTATCATCTGAGAGGCGTGGCTTTACTTGCTCACAAGCAATACGACCGGGCACTGGCTGACTTTACGGAGAGTCTTCGACGCGAGCCTCGCAATGCCGGAGCCCTCAATAATCGAGGGCAGTGCCATTATCTGACTCAGAATTATCCGGCCGCCATTCAGGACTTCAATGCCGCCTTAAAGCTCGATTCAAAGAATTTCCTTGCCCGCAACAATCTTGCCCTGGCCCACATAGCAACCGAAGACTGGAATTCCGCACTGGCAGCTCTGCAGCTGGCCCTGCAGCAGGTCCCCGAGTATCCGGAAGCTCTGAATAATCGTGGAATCGTTTACCAGAAACTGGGACGGCTGGACGAATCGATTCGAGATTTTACGGCTGCTCTGAAAGTCGACCCAAAGTATTCGGACGCGCTTGGCAACCGAGCGTACACTTACCGGCTTAAGGGCGAGTATTCCAGCGCCATTGCCGATCTTGAAAAAGCCATTACGATCCGTCCTGGCACTTACGAAGCGATCAATGACCTCGCATGGCTGCTGGCGACGGCTGGTAAAGATACAGTTCGCGATCCTTCACGATCACTGGGTCTGGCCAAAGAGGCATGTGCGATCAGCGAATACCAGCAATGGAACGCCCTCGATACGCTCGCCGCAGCTCATGCAGAAAACGGACAATATGATGAAGCCAAACAGTGGCTGGCAACCGCCCTCGAAAAGGCGCCAGAGAAGGAACGCCCCAGACTTCAGAGTCATATGGATCTGGTGATGGCCGGCAAGCCCATTCGAGAATAGCTCGTTCGAGAATAACACGGATCAACGTTTCGCCATCCACTGGAAATCCATGGCCGCCAATCTGACGCCTCAGTACCAGAAAGTCGAAAAGGAGTACCGTCGAGCTCAAACCGCCGTCGAACAGGCTGAGTGCCTGACGCGAATGCTGCAGCTGATACCAAAGCATAAGGGCACGGAAAAACTGCAGGCCGACCTGAAAACCCGTCTGAAGGAAACCCGGATTCAGGTTCAGCGGGAAGCCGCCAGCACGTCGCGATCAGGATCTTTTCACAGATTCGCCCGGCAGGGAGCGGGGCGAGTTGTAATCGTCGGCCCGCCGAACTCCGGCAAGAGTCGCGTTCTGAAAGAGCTGACTCGCGCCGAACCGGAAGTCTCCCCATGGCCCTTCACAACTCGCGAACCTCTGCCAGGCATGATGTCATGGCAGGATATTCGAATACAGCTGATTGATACGCCTGCCGTGTCGGGTGGTTCCATGGAGCCGTGGATGCTGAATCTTGTTCGCACCTCCGATGCCGTGGTGCTTGTATTCAACGGTGCGAGTGATGATGCGCCTGTCGACACACAAAACGTGTGGCGGGAATTCCAGATCCGGGGTACTCGGCTTTCGCCGCAATCGGGTTTCGATCCTGATGACTTTTCAGTGTTGCATGTGCGATGCCTGATCGTAATAACTCATGCCGACGATCCGGATGCTGCACTGCGGTATCGCCTGATGACAGAAACAGAATCAACTTCCGAACAGCAGTGGGAGCCCATAAAGCTGCCGGTTCACTCCGTGGAACTTGATCGGGCAGAATCGGTCGCCGACCTTGCCGGAGCAATCTGCAGGCTGCTTGACATCGTACGAGTCTACACAAAGAAGCCCGGTGGAGAGATCAACATGAGTGACCCACTGACAATATCACGCGGTGGAACAGTGGAAGATCTTGCCCTGCAACTGCACGAGGATTTGTTTCAGAGGCTGGAGTATGCCCGCATCTGGGGTCGGAATACCCACGATGGACAGGTCGTCGGGCGACAATATGTACTGGACGATGGTGATATCGTGGAACTGCATTAATAATGCCGCGGGCGATGAATATTTTCGTGCCGGACGACGAACCCGAAAGCAGTGTGCAGCAACGTATGCGGCAGCTCGCTGAAACCGGCATCCTCATTTTTGATGGAGATTGAAATTAAGAAACCGTATTTGCCGAAAGACGTATTTCGAGAGGATTCTGCCAGTCGGGCAGACATCGCAATTGTGATTGGTTCTTCAGATCCTGACCATCTGCGTCAGCGAATCTCCACCGGAGTCTCCCTGTTCACTTCAGGTCGAACTGCCAAACTGATACTCACCGGCGACGGCCGCCAAAAAAGTCCGGATGGGCGTTCCGAAGCCGATCGAATGAAGGATTATGCAGTGAAGGTCGGTGTTCCGGCGACTGCGATCATCGTGGAGGATACCTCAAACGAGCCCATCGCGAGTGCCAAAGAATGCAGTCGGCTTCTGAAAACGGATGTCAGCCTTCAGGCCGCCAAATCCGCCTTTCTGGTTTCCTCCGCATGGCACCTGCTGCGACTGTCCATCATCATGCGACGACACCTGCCTCGACAGCTAACCATCTATTGCCATCCAGCGACTGAAGGAATTACTGCAGCCAACTGGGTTAGTACTCCTCAGGGTCGTGCCCTCGTCGACAACGAATTACGGCTCATCGAAAAACTGCTCAAGACCGGCTATTGAAGTTTCGCTCGACGAGAAGTTTCGCTCGACGATAAGAGATTCAATCAGCGGCGCAAGCCGTCCGGTGTTGTGAAACTCGGCTCATCGTACCACACACCTTTTCTGTGATAAAAATGGGCGGGTGTCAGAACTCGAGTCCGAAGGCATCCCATCCCGTGGTGCACTTCATTTCCTTTGCGATTCATTTTTCTGCCCTGAAATATTTCTGCCAGAAGCTTCTCATCCTCGGATCAGTCACATCCAAGTCGGGCTGCCCTCAGGAATCACTCGGTGTGCTGGCACAGATCCTCTGGCGTCGAATCGGTGGAAGAATGTTGAGTGTGCGGAGGAGAGCAGACCCGGGTTGGCAGAAAAATTTTGTGGGCAGAAAAATTGGGGAGGAACGGAAGAATGACAGACAGGAAGCCGATTCCGGCCCATGCGATTCCGGTCCATGCGATTCCGGTCCAACGGGCAAAGCTGTGAAGCGTTTTTCCGAGTGAAAACAGTGCGATTTAACCCGGAACGGGTTTCACAACAAAGCCTGGGGTCGACGCGAAGCGGCGCACCCCAGGTTCGTGATGTTCGTTCGCCCCGAACCCTGAAAGGGTTTCACAAGGCAGCGATCGATCGTTCATCGTCTTGTGGAACCCCGTTGGGCAACGCCGTTAAGGATTTTGAATCGTTTAACCCGTGGCCGAGAGGCCAGGTTGTTCAGACTCGCTGTGGCCTGGCCTCTCGGCCACGGGTTAAACGTCTCAGTTTTTCGGTGCAGGAATCCTTAACGGCGTTGCCCTGTCGGGGTTGGAAGAACCGACATCGTCGGGCCACCAGAGAGGCCGCCATATTTGCTGATAGAAATACTTCACAGCGTTGGGCCGAAAACTTACTGTCTGCCAAGAATGGCCCGCAGAGTGTCCTGAGGTGACACGAGGTGTCCGGAATTGTTCGGATCGTCATCAATTGAAAGAAGTACGCCCTTCACTTCACCGGAAAACCCATTGCCCACAGGCCCATAATCCGGAGACACGGGAGCACCACTGTCTTCACCGACGTCGCATCCGTCATCGGCCGAGAAGATCATCGCCTGTGTCATCGGGATTTCTCCTTTTCCGACAGACTTGCCGTCGACAAACAGGGTGACCATTCCCCCCTTTCCCAGTCCGCCTCCGGAGTAGTCAAACTCCATTCGCAGCTGGTGACTTCCTGCAGGGATCGCTGCTGCTGACTCAACGAAATAGTGGTTGACACCGGCAACGTTGTAGCAGTACTTGAGTTTGCCGCTTTTTACGTACAGACTCCAGCCGCCGATATTGGCTCCCTGCGACACAATCACACCCTCCGACCCCGTTTCCGGCACGATGACCTCGGCTGTAACAGAGTGCGATTTGTTCTTGAGATTCAGCACACAGTTTTCGCTGAGTCTGCCCATGCCCCCGAAGAGCAGCTGTTTGTTCCCATGTACCAGAGTGGGCCGGCCGGCAGTGTCCGAGTTCATCCGTTCGCCCACACGATCGTCGAGTGGCAGAACTTTGTACCGCGTTGCTTCAATCAGAAACAGACGCTGCAGTTCCGCAAGCTTCTCGGGCATCTCCCCGGCCAGATTCTTCGACTGGCTCCAGTCGGCATCGGAGTACAATTCCCAAACATCCTTATCGAATGGAGGAACTTTGGCTCCGATCAGAAGCCACGGCGTTCGATGCTTGGTGACGGCAGTCCAGCCCTTATGGTAAATGCCACGATTCCCAAAGATCTCGAAGTACTGTGTTTCGTGTCGTTCGGCGGCTTTCGGTTCGTCGAACGAATACAACATGCTGACACCCTCAATCGGATCCTGCTGAATCCCATTGACTGACGCGGGCTGCGGCAGTCCGGCAGCATCCAGAATGGTGGGCGCAACGTCAATTACGTGATGAAACTGAGATCGAAGTTCTCCGCGTGATCGCATCCCCTTTGGCCAGTGAATCACGGTTCCGTTGCGAGTTCCTCCCCAATGCGATGCAACCTGCTTGGTCCACTGGTACGGTGTGTTGAGAGCATGAGCCCAGCCAACGGCATAATGGTTGTATGAGTCCGGACCGCCGAGCTTGTCGAGTCGCTGTGAGAGATACGCTGGTGTCTCCAGCGCTGCCAGACCGTTAAAATTTGCCATTTCATTATACGCGCCGTTGAGAGTCCCTTCCGCCGATGCGCCGTTGTCCCCAACAATGTAATAAATGAGTGTGTTATCGAGAGCATCCAGCTTTTCGATCGACTCGATCACGCGACCAACTTCATAGTCGGTATATTCCATAAAGCCGGCGTACACTTCCATCTGACGACGAAGCGACGGTTTCAGATCTTCCGGCATTTTGTCCCATGCCGGAATTTCCTCCGGCCGCGGAGTGAACTGGCAATCCGCCGGAACGACCCCCAGCGCTTTTTGTCTGGCAAAGATCTGTTCACGAAGCTGATCCCAGCCCCCATCAAATTTTCCCTTGTACCTGTCAGCCCATTCCTTTGGAGCATGATGCGGAGCGTGAGTCGCGCCCGGGGCAAAATACACGAAGAAAGGTTTATTGGGAGCCAGGGCCTTCTGCTGGCCTATCCACCTGATCGCCTTGTCGGTCATATCCTGCAGCAGATGATAACCCTGCTCGGGTGTCTTCTTCAGTTCAACAGGTGTCGTGCCCTCAAACAGAGTTGGATACCATTGATTGGCCTCTCCACCAATGAATCCATAAAAGTATTCAAAACCACCGCCTCCAGTGGGCCATGAATCAAAGGGACCGGCCGGGCTGGTTTGCCAGACTGGTACTTCGTGGCATTTGCCAAACTGAGCCGTTGAATAGCCGTTCAGCTTCAGCGTCAGAGCAAGGGGCGCCATTGAATTCGGAAGGACTGAACTGTAGCCCGGAGCACCACTGGCAATTTCTGTGATATTTCCCATTCCGACCGAGTGATGGTTTCGCCCGGTCAGCAACGCCTGACGTGTTGGCGAACACAGGGCTGTTGTATGAAATCGATTGTACTTCAGTCCGTTAGCAGCAAGCTTCTCGAGTGAAGGAGTTCGACACGGTCCGCCGAAAGTCTGAGACGCACCAAACCCTGCGTCGTCAATGAGAACGATCAGTACATTCGGTGCGTCCTGGGGTGGAAGCAGAGTCTGAATCGGAGGAAATTTCGATTCCGGGTCCTTTGCATCATAGGTAATGCTGCGAGGCGAAACGGTGTTTCGCATCGGCAGATGCGAACGATGCTTAGCCTCAGTCGCCGTGTCTGCATCCTGACCCTTCGCGTCTGGCGTAATCAGGAATAAAACAACAGCCCCGAACACCTTTACTGCGTTTCTGAACGTCCCGGTCATTGAGCCCGCCTTTCCAATCGTTAATCCTGCGCCGAATCAGATTTCTGATCAGACCGCTGTTCTTATGCGTGGGTGCCTGAGCTCTGGTGTGGGAACCTGCGATCCTGCTTCAAAGCGATCCTGCTTCACAGCGAAGTCGCTTCGACCAGACATCATTGTCTGCCGATTATCACACACGCCGACCCCCGAAACAAACATGTACGGGGATGCCCTCAGAAATTTGAGCGTGAACGACGATGTCCTCGGGATTGCATCATCCGCTTCAGTTCGGCGATGATCGTTTTTGTAACTTTGGAGGTGGATCGGCCGCGTAATTCGTATTATTCGGAACCGCAGGTCTGGGAGTGAGTGGTGGCGGTGTGATGCCGGCCTGCCGCATCGATTCATGCAATGCCGCCAGAGTCTCCGGAGCGGGCTTGAAATTACCGGGACGAAATCCTTCAGCAATCAACACCGGGGTCCATCCATATTTGTTTGGCTGATTCCAGACAGAGATGTCTGCTCCTTTTTCCGTAAGCAGCCGAACAACACCCGGTAAACTCTTGTAGGCCGCGCCGTGCATTGCAGTTTCACCATTGGCATCGACCGTATTGATACTGCCGCCATGCTGCAGAGTCAGCAGCACAGCATCAACAGCTTCTGATTCAGTGCCGGCTTCCTCCCCGGGCGCCAGTGTTCCGAGGCCCGCCGCCGCCATCAGCGGTGTGCAGCCATCGACATTCGCTATCTGAGGGTCAGCCCCCAGCTCGATCAGCAGCTCCATATACGGAACATCCGCGGTAACCGCTGCCAGCAGGAATGGAGTGCACCCTTTGCGATTCAGCCGTCCGGTTCCCGAAGAACCTGATGCAAGCCGTGCATTGACATCTGCACCATGCAACACCAGTAGCGGAGCAAATTCGAGACTGCTCATCTCGCCTGATCCGACGGGAGGAGGATCTCCGTCATCTCCATCTCCGCGATTGGGTTTTCTAACCCACGTCAGAGTATGCAGTGGGGTGAATCCGGAACGCTGGTCATTCGGATCAGCTCCGGCATCGAGCAGCAGTGTGGCCAGTTCAAAATGTCCGTTTTCGATCGCAAGAATCAAAGCACTGGTGCCTTTTCGCACCGATTTTCCGGTTGGCGACTGAGGCACCATGATGTCATCGAATTCTGCTCCCGCAGCCAGCAGTGTCTTTACCACCGGAATTCGGCCTTCCCGCACTGCGAAGAAGAAGGGAGTGAATCCGGATTTCAGAGGGGTTCGAAAATCGGCACCGGCACGAATCAGCGCTTCAACGACTTCCACATGTCCATCGGCTGCCGCCCACATGATCGCTGTCTGACCAGCCGATTCCTTCGCATTCACGTCTGCTCCATGATCGAGCAGAAGTCGTACAGGTTCAACCTTCCCGGTACGTGCGGCTGTCATCAGCACCGTCTCACCACCTTCAACCGAAGTATCGACGCCGGCACCTTTTTTCAGTAGGAGTTCCACAATACGGGCGTTGCCATTCATACAGGCAATAGTCAGAGGCTGAACTCCATATCGATTCTTCGCAGACACAGCCGCACCAGCATCCAAAAGTTTCTCTGTCAGTGCCACGCTGTCGTGATACACAGCCCAGTGCAGCGCCGTCATGCCATCCACCTGAGCGGCGTTCACATTTGAGTTTTCGTTCAGCAGAATCTGCAATGCCCTGTCGTCCTGCCGTTCCGCAGCATCAGCAAGCGAGGAATCGGGCAGCGGTGGTGAATCTGCGCCTGCGGACGAAACGTGAACAGCACAAATCGCTGCAAACAAAGTGCTCCTGAACAAACGAACCGACACCAGTCTTTTCAGAATGCGAATTGGAACGCCTGCACGAGCTGACAGAAACTGTCCTTTCATGACCGATATTCCGAACGAAGGTTGTTGACCCGGTAAACGGCATCACGAAGGAGGAATTGAGCTTCAGAGATTCAACGGTTCAAACAGTTCCTGAATCTGGCCGCTGCTGTCTGCAAAAGAGTCCAGATGAACGCCCACTTTGTCCAGCAGAGTCAGATGCAGGTTGGCAAGAGGTACCGGATTCGGATAGCGAATATGACGTCCTCCCTTCATCCGGCCGGCAGCCCCGCCCGCGACGAGAATTGGAAGATTCGTATGGTCGTGCACATTGGGATTGCCCATGCCACTGCCGTAAAGATAGAGAGCATGGTCCAGCAGAGTCCCGTCACCCTCGGGGGTCGCTCGAAGCTTTTGCAGAAATTCGGCGAACAGACTCACATGAAACTGATTGATCTTTGCCACCTTCGCAACTTTCTCAGGATCGTTTCCATGATGCGTCAGCGGATGATGCGAATCGGGTACCCCGATCTCCGGATAAGTACGATTGCTCGTTTCCCTCGCCAGCTGAAATGTGATCACTCGAGTAACATCGCCCTGCAGTGCCAGCAGCTGAAGGTCAAACATCAGTCGAGCATGATCGGCCCAGGCAGCCGGAACTCCCGCGGGGCGATCCAGGTCAGGCAGAGGATTCTCCTTCGTATCGGATTCGGCCTTTTGAATTCGTCTTTCCACTTCTCGCACACTTTCCAGATACTGGCTGATGCGAGCCTGATCCTGCGGTCCAACCTGATTTCGCAGTCGCTTCATTTCTTCGGCAACAGCATCCAGCAGGCTGGCCCGCTTCTTCAGTGAAGCGCGACGATCCGCCATGCTGCCTCCTTCACCAAACAGCTGCTCAAAGATGATTCGCGGATGAGCTTCAGACGGCAGAGGCGTGGTGGGGGAAGACCACGAGAGATTATTCTGATACACGCACGCGTATCCGTTATCGCACTGCCCCACAGTGGCCAGCAGATCCATTGACATTTCAATGGACGGAAGCTGAGTTTCCTGGCCAATCTGACTGGCTGCAATCTGATCTGCCGTCGTTCCCAGATAGTAGTCTGTACTTTCGGTCAGTTTGGCGGTCGCAGCACTCAGAAAAGCGGCATTGGAAGTTGCGTGAGTACCTGGATAAGCATTACGGAGTTCCAGATTACTAATCACACTCACATGTTCGCGAACCGGTGCCAGGGGACTGAGCGTCGGTGACAGAACGGACAGATCGTCTCCCGGCAGGGTCCATCGAGTCGCATCGCAACCCATCGGCATATAGACAAAACCAAGCCGTCTCAGCTTTGCGGGTGCTGCCGGCGTCTTTGCCACTGCGGTCATCGACGGTATCATCGCGTCCAGCAGCGGCAGGAAAATGGCTGCTCCCACTCCTCTCAGAAACGTGCGTCGCGGAAGACTTTTCTTCATCAGAATCATGGCGCAGTCCTCATCTGAAACGGATCACTGCTGACAATCCCAAGGATAATCGACGAAAAACAAAAGCCGTCGCGCTCCGCTCGCCTCACAATGCGGCGTATCGCAGGTGCGTCCTGATATTCCACTCCGCGTCCCAAAGCAAAGGTGAGCAGCTTCTCTGTCATTGTACCGACAAACAGCTCCGGACGACTGACGATTTGCTGCTCCAGCCCTGAAACTCCCGTAAAAGGCTGACCATCTGCCAAAAATCCGGTTGCATCAATCGGAAGTTCTCCTTCCCGGTCTCGCCAGCGCCCAACAGCATCATAGTTCTCCATGGCAAAACCCACCGGATCCATCAGGTTATGACAACCGGCACATGCCTGATTCGCACGATGCTCGGCAAGCCGGTCGCGAACAGACAGGCTGGCTGCCACAGTATTGTCCTTCAGAGCGGGAACATCAGCCGGCGGCGGAGCGGGCGGTGCACCAATCAGATTTTTCAGTACCCAATGGCCGCGAATCACAGGGGAAGTCCTTGTTGCATACGATGTGACCGTAAGAATACTTCCGTGTCGCAGCAGCCCTCCCCGCTGACGATTCTCACCCATGTCAACTCGGCGAAAATGACTGCCATAAACATGAGGAACTCCGTAATGCTTCGCCAATCGTTCGTTGAGAAACGTATAGTTGGCATTGAGCAGTTCCGTCACACTGCAATCGCTGCGAATGACGTGTTGCACAAACAGCTCCGTCTCCTGACGAAACGCCTGACGCAGGTTGTCGTCAAAATCCGGGAATATTCGAGCATCAGGCGTGATCGATTCCAGATTCCGAAGATACAGCCACTGTTCCACAAAGTTGCTGATCAGTGCGCGGGACCGCTCGTCATTCAGCATTCTTCGAGTTTGCTGCTCCAGAACAGCTGGCTGACTCAGACGCCCGGCCGCAGCCAGCTGCAACAGCTCGTCGTCAGGCAGGCTGCTCCACAGAAAGAAGGAAAGCCTTGATGCCAGCTCGAGATCACTGATACGAAACGGAGTACCCGACGACAGTTCCGGAGGGTCACGTTCGATCCGAAACAGAAAACCGGGGCTGACCAGCACAGAGCTCACCGCAGCCTCAATGCCTGCTTCAAAATCGCCGACACCCCCTGCCTCTTCGAACAAACGCATGGGTTGCAGCAGATCGTCGGCCGTTGCAGGTCGCCGATACGCGGTGGTCATTAGATTCAGCAGCAACTTTTCGGCACACTGTCGCACTTCTTCAACCGACGGTTTTTCGCTGCCGGATGCGGGTCTGCAGGTAAAAATTCGCTGCCGACTGGGGGTGTCCCCTGCGACCGGCGCGCCAAATGGTCCTGTGACCGAAACCTGAAAAATCGCGGGGGTCAGTCTGGGGTGCCGATGCATATTGAAACGAACATTGAGCGGCTGCCGCTTTGTTTCGGCCAGATGAGTAGGCTTTTTGATAAAAGTCACTCCCAGATCATGTGGTCCTGCGGTGGCAGTAAATCGAATTTTCAGGTGCGCATCGACGGTTGAAAAATCGCGACCGTCAGCGGGAGGCGCCACCGTCAGAAGCTGAATTCGACGACGATCCAGCAGCAGCTCAAGCTCATGTGGCTGTTTCAGCCCTTCAACTTCCTCGTTGCGGTCGCGCGTCAGTCGAATCTGAACTTCGTATTCACCGTCCTGGGGAAAGTTCAGCGGAATGAGTGCACCACCCCGAGTCCCCAGCGGCAAACCGGCAACATGCTCTTCCTGAGTCACGTCCGGACGAATGCGAATGGTCTCGCTGTCCGGCGAAAGTCCAACTCGCCCGACAGCAATTCGGCTAATCTTTCCAGCCGCCGCGATGTACCGATTGAGCAATACGGGCGAAAGGTCACCCACCGTGATGTTATCAAATCCATGGCTCGACTCGTCGGCAGGAAGCAGGGCCGATGCGTCAATTTTCAATGCAAGCAGATCACGGATGGCATTCTGGTATTCAGTACGTGTCAGCCGACGAAATGCCTCCGTGCGTCCGGGGCGCGGCTTTAAATCTGCAAATCGATCAAGCATCCCTTCCAGCTCTGCTGTGATCGAAACGTAATCAGATTCTTTCGGACGAACACTCTCGGCGGGAGGCATTTGACGAACGCGAAGTCGGCGAACAACTTTCTCCCACAGCTCCCACTGATCTTCCGTTCGGCCAGTCGATTCGCTGTCCAGCGCAAGTCCGGCCTTTGCTGATTCCCCCGCATGACACTCAATACAGTGATTGCTCAGAAAAGTCTGAACGCTCTCGGAAATCCTCAGCACACCCGGGACCTTTGCACTTTCAGCAGGAGACTGCCAGGCTGCAATATTGTCTGCAGGCAGAGCGCACAGCAGCAGGAACCAAAGAACCTGTTTGATCACGGATTTCATCAGCTGACACTCCGGCGGCCTGCAAACTGAAACTCTGTCACCGTTACGAAAGCTCCTTCGCCACCACCACAATGTGCTGGCCACGCGGCACCGGGGCTACCCAGGCCTGAGCAAGCACAACTCCATCCAGCGCGGCAATACACGGCCATGGGTCGAGATCGATGCGATCAAAGTCGTGCAGCAGTCCGACAGTTTGTCCCTTCTTTACGCTGGCACCGCATTCAACAAGTGGTTCATAGTGTCCCGCAAAGGGAGCCGGAATGAAACACTCCCGATTCACCATTTCCAGCTTTCGCTGAGTTCCTGCCTTGTGGTGGGCAATGGGTTGAATCTGTCCCTTCAGCAATCCATTATTAATCGCCGCAGCCAGAACCCCCTGTCGGCCGTAGAGCACGCCTTCCGGATTCACCGCCCGGCCCCAGCCGAGTTCTGTCCCCACAGTGATCTTGCCCAGCCGCTCCGCTTCACTCGGCAGCAGTCCCGGAGTCTGATTCTGATAAATCATCAGTGAAGGCGTGCCAAACCATCGGGCCGTTTCTTCGATCTTAGCACTCAGTACCGGATCATCAATTGGATGATAATTGGCACAAATCGTAAACCGGGCCACATCACCCCCGGAGTGAAGGTCCAGTACAATGTGCACCCGAGGCCAGATGTATTCACGGACAAATGCAGCAATGCGATGAGTAATTCCGGTCAGACCCGACGATGTGCCAGCCCCCGGCACAAAGGCCCGGTTCAGATTCACTCGATCATCCAGCTGACTCTCACGTGTCCCCGCCAGAAACGCGGCCGGATTCAAAACGGGAACCAAAATGATTCTGCCTCTTACATCCTGCAGCTTAATCTCCCGCATCAGATGTTTGAGTACAACGGGCCCCTCGTATTCATTTCCGTGGTTGGAACCGAAGGACACCAGCCCCTCGCCCTCCTTCGTCTCCGGTCCCACAAAAACAGTGAGTGGGATCAGATGATCACCCCAGATACTGTCATGCTCAAGAGCGACCCAGTAGTCTCTGCGGCCTGGTGAATCAAGATCGAGGCGTTCCGGACGAACAATCACACGTTCCATGGCGTTTTCCGTTTTTCGTGACGAATGTCGACATCAATATGAATCAGTGGGGGACCTGACGATCTGTCAATTAACGATCGGCCAGCTCAATAAATTTTTCTTTCCGGGGCTCAGACTGAGTGGGCTCTGGCTTGCTCGAATACTATTCTTCGAAACCACGCTGCCACAGTGCTCCGTGCTGTCGCAGTACTCCGTTCACATTTGCCTGAGAATTAATCCCTGCCTGAGATTGTGCCATGCTGGTTTCCCGGATTGAAGCGATCCCTGTTCGAATTCCGCTAAAGCCCGAACGCCGAATGATTTCGGCACTCGGAAAACATGATGTTTCTCAGTTTGTTCTGGTGCGGCTTACGACTGATACCGGACTGGTTGGAGTTGGTGAAGCGACAGTGACACCTCGCTGGAGCGGTGAAACCGTCTGGGGAGCATGTGCCATGATCGAGCACCTTCTCGGCCCGATTGTGACAGGATGTGATCCAGCTGACCTGCCCGCCATTTCAGCAAGAATGGATGCCGTCGCGGTCGACAACTGGTTTGCGAAATCTGCGGTGGAAATGGCTTGCTGGGACGTGCTTGGAAAGGAATCGCAGAAGCCGGTGTACGAACTGCTGGGTGGGGCGGTACGTCCTCTGACGATCAGAAATCGATTTTCCCTTGGAGCTTATGAGCCCGAAATCGCCAGCCAGCGTGCAACAGCCCTGGTGGCCGCCGGATTTACAACAATTAAAGTCAAAGTCGGAACCGACCCGAAGAAGGACGTGGAACGCGTGAGAGTCGTCCGGGAAGCGATCGGCAATGACACTCAGCTGACGATTGATGCGAATGGTGGCTGGAATGAAGAGCAGGCGTTCTGGTGTCTGGAACGGATGACTGATTTCCATGTTGCTCTCGTGGAACAGCCGCTGCCGCGAGGAAACTACACCGGACTGCGACGCCTCCGGAAACAGCTGGGAATTAAAGTACTTGCGGACGAAAGCTGCTTTGACGAAGTTCAGGCTGTGGAACTGATTGAACAGCAGTGCTGCGATGCGATCACCCTGTATCCAGGCAAACAGGGTGGAATCGCAAAAGCTCGCAAAATCGCCGATCTGGCAGAAGCCCATCAGATCCCATGCACAATTGGGTCCAATCTGGAATGGGATCCGAGTGCAGCCGCAATGATGCACTTTGTGGTTTCAACACCGAACGTGCAGATTGAGACAATTCCTGGCGACTGCCTTGGGCCCAGCTACCACGAATTCTCTATTGCAAACAACCCGCTCGTCATTGAGGGGCCTTTCACGACGCTGTCATCAATGCCAGGACTTGGAGTTGATGTGAACTGGGATCTGGTTGAAAAGCACCGGTGCTTCTGACCTGAATCAGCAGAAGCGAGGATTCGTCAGGGGTTCTAAAACAAAGGTGGCAATCCGTGCTGTCGACGGATAATTACCCACTGGCCGGCATGCATCAGCCAGTGAGACCCCTGCATTGAAAACATGGCGGCAACAGTTGGAGCATAATCCACACCGGTCGCACGATCCAGATCGGCGTCCGTCAGGGACTGCAGTGCGGCCAGAGTTCCGGCCCGCTGAGCCCGATATGCGGACAACAGTTCGTCCTTTGAATGGAACTTGGAGACATCGTTCAGACCGGCCGTTTCCTTTGTATACTTCGCGGCAAATCCGGCCGGCAGCTCCGGCATGAAGCCGGGACACACCTTTTGAATCATTTCATGTTCGGACGCAATCAGATGGCCTATCTGCCATGTAATATGGTTGGTCCCCTGGCATGGGCGATGCAGAAACTGTTCGGCATTCAAGTCGCTGACATACGCCAGTGAAACATATTCAGCCATATCCATACCAACTTTAATGGCATCACGAGCATTCATACGCATTGAACCTGCTAAGAGAAAACAAAGGTTGAATCAGGCGGTCACCTTCCGCCTTCCATCGGCAAAAATTGCCGGTGCATACGGCGTTATAATCGGTATAACGCGAAAAGTCAGGGCAGTCCTCCCAAATTGAATAATCGGATCAAGTCATTTCAGCTTTCTCGACGATGTATCGATACAGAGGCGGTGTGTTCCGGTATTTCGGCCATCGCAAATTTCGATTCTGATCGCTCTGACTCGGTGCTTCCGTGTTCAGTTCAGCGATGTCGCCGGAGGAAAACAGATGTCGATCCGACGCCGTCTTATAAGTGCTGTGTGCCTTGTGTCTTTGGGTTTGCCCGTCTCACAGGGACAGGAGAAAAACCCTTTCGCCGACTGGGATCGTATCCAGAAGAAGTCTGAAGTCGCTCCGCTGCCGGAAGCCTTAAAAGGCCCCGCTGCGGCAAAGCGAAACGGGCAGGTTTCGTATTATTCTCCGTCAGACGCAGGCGCTGCGTCTGAACTGAAGTCCGGAGGGTCAGTGCCCGCCGCAAAGAAGGCTGAAGGTGCTCCGGTTCTCCGCGAACGGATGAAGACCGCGAAGAAAGTGGCGCCCGAAGTTTCTTCTGGCTGGCCCGCAGCTTTTCAGGTACACAGCAGTGGAGACAATGGCAGCGGAGCCAGTGGCAAAGCCGCCGACAGGACTGTCACCCAGGCAGCCTTTGAGCAGGACGGTACGGAAGAGAGCGCGATCACGCCAGTGAGCGCTGTTGAATCTCCTGCTACCGGAGCTGCTGAAGGCAATCCGTTTGCAGAACTGCTGAAGTCCGCCGAACAGTCTAAAACCGCGGCAACAGCCGATCTGTCGAATAATGCAAAAGCAGAACCAGCGAACTCAGCTCGCCGTTCATCACCTCGATCATCAGTCCCGGCCACCACGAAGAGCTCGGACAGCTCATCGTTTGTCGAAACCACCGATGAAGATGCCGGCGTGCAGGCCCCCGGCGTGACGGTCGAATGGGTTCGGCATGGTGAGCTGAATGTCGGTCAGCCAGGAAACGTTGAACTGGTCGTCCACAATACATCGAAGTCGACCATCCGCAGTGTGATGGCGGAAGCAGTGATCCCCGCAGAACTTGAAGTTGTCAGCGTTGATCCTCAGCCGCTCTCCGGCACCTCAGCCCCCAGCTGGACGTTTGGTGAACTGAAATCCGGAGAAAAACGATCCGTTTCGATGCAGGTCATTCCTCGTCAGCGGGGCGACCTTCGCATGAACGCCTTTGTTCGCCTCACCGGGCATACATCATCTTCGTTCGCTGTACAGGAACCCATGATTGATGTGGCTGTGGAAGGACCTGAGCAGATTGAAGTCGGGCAGCAGGTTACTTATGTCGTCCGTGTTAGTAATCCAGGAACGGGTCTGGCAAGTAATGTGCTGATTCAGGCAGCAATTCCCGATGGGCTTGAGCATCGCCGCGGCAGTCTGCTGACGATTGAAGTCGGGACACTGAGCCCGGGTGAATCCCGAACGGCTCAACTGAGCGTTTCCGCGATCAAGGGTGGCACTCATCAGATGGCGGTGCGAGCCGTGGCTGATGGAGGCCTGACAGATCAGACGATGACTCCTGTCAGCATTGCAGAACCACGACTAAACCTGCAGATTACAGGCCCTGCCGAACAGATGGCCGGACGTACGGAAAACTACAGTCTCAAAGTGATGAATGAAGGCGGCGTTCCATCGGCGAACGTACGGGCAAAATATCGAGTTCCGGAAGGATTCGAGTTTGTTCGAGCTGATCGCGGAGGCAAGTACAACGAAGTGGATCGCTCCATCGAATGGTTTGTCGGTACGATTCAGCCAGGCGAAAGCAGCGCCTTTCAGGTATCAATGAAAGCAGGAGAAACCGGAAAACTTCTGCATCAGGCCGGAGTCATTTCTGAACATGGTCGGGTGACCATGGCAGAACACTCAACAATGGTCGAAGGCACCGCAGCCCTTGAGCTGAAAATTGCAGCCAATCGTTCTGACCTTAAGGTTGGAGACGAAGCAGCTTACGAAATTCGTGTGACAAATACAGGAAGCAAATCGGCATCCAATGTCGGAATGTCGTGTGAACTGCCATCCGGCTTCGAACTCATTCAGGCTGCCGGACCGTCAGATCATATTGCGGAACACGGTGTCATGGTGTTCAAATCACTGCCACAGATCGAACCCGGTAAATCTGCAGTCTTCGCTGTCAAGGTCCGATGCACTCGCGAAGGTACTCACCGACTGCGGCTGCGAGTTGCCAGCGAATCCATCAATGAACCTCTGATCGGAGAAGAAGCGTCAACGGTCTCGGGCCGATGATCCTCCGGTAACTGACCTCCTCTGCTGTCTTACAAAAGCCCGGCATCTTAGTGATGCCGGGCTTTTCTCGTTATCTTCCCACTGTTTTTCGAAACAGATTTCCCGATTGACCCGCGTTCAGTGTTATGATGGAGGCGGATTTTTCGAGCCGAGTTTTGGCCGGAGTCCAGTTTCAGAATTGATGTGTTCGTTTGTTTGATGATCGGACGGGTTCACTGGTGAAGATATCGCGTTCAGCTTCCATTCGGATCATTTCCTGCGTTTCGCTGGCCGTTGTGGTTCTGGCAGGTCTGCTGATCTGGCGATTTGGATTTTCAGAGAATTCCGTCGACCCGGCGACCACTTATCAGCAGGCGCTGACTGCCATCAGAAACGATGACCTGCGGGCTGTTCGACCAAAAATTTTTCGGCTGCGATTCATTGCCGGCTGGGAATCACAAGTTGATTTTCTTCAGGGAATGCTGGACCTCAAAACAGGTAATTTCCGAGATGCCGCCCGGGAACTGGCGTCCGCTGCAAAGTCAGAGGATCTGCGTCCGGAAGCCATGCCACTGCTTGGTGAAGCCTGTTATCACCTCGGACAGCATTCCGACGCACAGCGGGTACTCCTGGATGTGCTGGCCCGGGATCCGGAGCATACGAATGCTCGACGCTGGCTGGCAGCCTCCTTCTATGACATCGGTGCTATGGACCTGGCGATGGAACAGCTGGAAATCTTATCAGCGAAGTTGCCAGCCGATGGGCGAGCCCTTCGGTTGCGGGCATTGATTCAGAAGGACTTCGAACGCTACAGTGAAGCAGCCGACGACTATACTGAATCGCTCCGCAGAGATCCCAGCGCACCCGATCGTCAGGAAATGCTGCTTGAGCTGGCGGAATGTCAGGTTCGCCTGTACCGCTACGAACAGGCACTCAATACGTTGAGCGACTGCAAAAAGTCGTCTGCCAGTATGGTGATGATGGCCGAATGTCAGCAGGCTCTGAATCAGCCGGACGCGGCTGGTGCCAGTCTCGCAGAAGCCCTGAAACTCGACCCTCGCAATGTCGACGGGCTGCTGCTGCAGGCCCGCTTCCTGCTTGATGAAAATCAGGTTGAGGAAGCGTCTAAGGTACTTCGCCAGGCCGTCGAAATCAGTCCGCAGGAATACGAGGCCCGTTACCAGCTTTCCAATGTTCTGCGGCAACAGGGTAAAGCAGACGAAGCCGAAAAGGAAACGGCAGAAGTCCAGCGGCTTCAGGCACTTCGGGAAGAATTCACCAAACTGCACGAAACGGCTTTCCAGGACACACAAAGTGCCGAGATTCGCTTTCGACTCGGTCAGATCGCAGATCAGCTGGGGAAACCGGACTTAGCGAAAACATGGTTTCAGGCAGCGCTGGCCCTCAATCCGTCCCACTCCGCTGCCGCCCAGGAGCTGCAGAAACGCAGTGGTCCTCAGACCATGCAAAACTGATCGCAGACGGTCGCCCGGTTTGTATTCGCATTTTGCGGCGGAAATCGACGTGTCTGAATCCCGAGTTTGCATTCGCGGGGCAGTGATCCATTCTGACGGATGTTCCAGATGTAGGATCCGCCAGCACTCGGCCAGCGCACATCCGGCAGAATCGACCGAAAATCGTTTGCGTCAGCCGATCCTGCGGTTCGATACGAGTTTTGTTGCATCCCGGCATTATTTTGCCCTGGGATCGTGACACACGGTTTTGTTTTCGAAACAGGATTCTGGCCAGGACGTCGGAACTCCTCTCTGAAATCTGCATCTGCCCGGCCATCACCGGACATCCTTTGCGGACGGTCAGAGTTACAAATCAACAATAGCGGACGGAGCCGCGCCACAGGATGTGACACTTTCCCATGGAGAGTCCGTTGATGGCGCGACGTAATTTTTCTTCAGTTGTACCAGTTCTGATGCTGTCGATTGGCCTCGCCGTCGGCGGTCATCTGGATACTCTTAAACTGGCTTCGCAGGCGACGGCTGTCACGACACTGGATCGTGGCGAGTCGATTCCTCCGGGGGCCGAGGCTCTTATTCAGAGCGGACAGCACATTTCTCTGGTGGCCGCCAAGGCGATGCCAGCCGCTGTTCACATCCAGGCTATTCGAACCGAAGCGGGACGAAAGGTTGAAGAGACCGGGTCCGGTGTGGTGATGAGAAGTGCACAGGCCCGCGGACTTTTTGTCATTACAAATAATCACGTGATCCGGGGTGCCGAACTGCATCAGATCAACGTGACCATGTCGACCGGTGAAATCATCAACCCTCTCCGAGTCTTCCGCGATGCCGGAAGCGACCTGGCTGTCATGCAGATCCAGGACTCCGGGATTGCCACCGGGCGATGGGGAGACAGTGACGCTGTTGATATTGGTCATTTTGTTCTGGCCGTCGGCAGCCCGTTCGGTCTGAGTCAGTCTGTAACCATGGGTATTGTCAGTGCCAAAGGACGACGCGATCTGTCACTGACAGAAGATCGTTCGGTGATCAATCAGGATTTCATTCAAACCGACGCAGCGATTAACCCTGGCAACAGCGGCGGGCCACTGATCGATATGCGAGGATCTGTGGTCGGAATCAATACGGCCATCGCTTCGAACAGTGGCGGCAACGAAGGCATCGGATTCAGTATCCCAAGCAACCTTGCCCGACAAATCTTCGAACAGCTTGTCGAACACGGAAGAGTCCGTCGAGCTTATCTTGGAGTAGAGCTCGATCCCAATTTCACCGATGAGACTGCTCGCCGACTCGGTTTGCCCAGAGCCCGGGGCGCAAGAATCACACGAGTCTATAACGAACGTCCCACTCCAGCCACACTGGCTGATCTGAAGGTGGACGATGTTGTCCTGTCATTCAATGGTGTTGCGGTTGTGGACGAAAATCATCTGATCAATCTTGTTAGTCTGGCTGACATTGGATCGGCCGTCCGTATCGAAGTCTTTCGTGCCCGGAAACCTCAGCTGGTCAGTGTGCAGCTGTCAGAAAAGGACTCCCGAACGGCAGATTCAACGTCTGACAACATTCTGAGCCGCTAAGCAGCTGTATCTCCCAGCCGAATAGGCCGTCCTCCCGGACCCAAATCGCCTCGCGGTGTGTCGCAATGAGGTCAATTCCTCAAATTTATCGGCGTGCAGCTGTCCAGTACCGGGCGATCCTCAGTTGATTGCCTGCTCGCGAGTGCTCTGTCAGGTCTTCAAATGTAGGTTGGACATTCCTGTCCGACTGCGTTTTGACGGGTGCGGCGGAATTCCGTCAGCTGGGGATGTCCATGGCCGGACAGCTTCCGGAGGAGTCGCTGACGGCGATGCTTCCGGATCACTGACTTCCCTGTCATGCGCTTGGTTTGCCAAAAAACCACGTCCATGACAAGATCAATTCCCGGCCTGTGAACGGTTACAATCGGACGATCTCGAACGATAGATTTTCTGGACAACGAACAACACACAAAGCCACTGTAAGATCCCGACAATATACAGTGCTGCGAGATATTCACAAACAAAGACGAATCGTGGCGATTTCGATGGTATTACTGACCAAACCGGATAGCACTGTTCAACAGCAACACTGGCCGGATAAGAGAATAGCAGTAAGAAGATTAACCACGCATCTGTCACGAACAAGAAGAAGATGCCCATAAAAAGATACAATGCCGTATAAAAGGAAAGCGAAAAAGAAAGCGAAAAAGGGTCAGGTCTTATTGATAGGATTCGCATTCTCTGGGATTCCGCGCCACCAGTACCTCTGTAAAGGGTCAGCTGGGAGTTATTTTTCTGGAATCTGAACGGGTATCTGCTGGCCTTTGTTTTTTGTTGGCTTTGTTGGTTGATTTTGATTGCCTGGGGACCACTTGTGGCGAGTGATCGGCTCGGCAGGAGCCTCGCCCTCCCGGTGCTTCAGCTACCAGAGAACTCCAGCGTTCCTGGAATCGCAGAGCATCACTCGGAGAGTGATGACTACTATCTTTCAGGTGACGCACCTCAGCCACGTAGCGGCGCCTCTCCGAGACGTCGGGAATCGCAAGTCTCGGAGAGACTCGCCTACGTGGGGCGATCGCGTGGGTCAACCTTCGTTCCGGAAGACCGGATCAAGCGAACGAACGGAGCGACCGCCGCGGGAAAGAATGGCTTCCGACTTGACGCCTTTGGTGCCGTCGCTACGACCGCCACGTTATGGTTTTCGCGACGCCTGATTCTCTGGAAGAAATGTCCCAGTGGCCCTGTCTGACGCGAGGAACCCCACGCTGAAGCGTGGGACTCCTCGCTGTGCTCGCTCCGCGAGCGAAACGCGGAATGACTCGGTTGTTGATGCGATTCGATGATGCGTCCTCGCCGCGGATGTGGCGAAAGCGCGTAGCCCCATGCTTCAGCATGGGGGACGAACACACATTTTCGGATCGTGGGCCGTGGAACGGCCCGAGCGTTGACGTCGAGAGGCGTTATGATTGGGGACGCCGAAAGGGGGTTCTCCGCGAAATGAAGGGCGCGGATCGGAATCGTTGTTTAGACTGCTCATGAACACTGATGAACGCTCATGGTTTCTGAGGTCCATTGTGCAGACCGACGGGACCAATTTCGGCGCACCCCGGTGACACAACGTCCGGAAGCGAGACCGCGAAATCTCCGCATCGGCCTTTGCGGTCGGAAACTGTTGATTACCGGCCGGTTTACACCGGCCGCTCGCCGGTTCGTGATGCGAGGTCTTTGCGAGTTATTGACAGAGCACTAGAACAGTTCGATGCTTCCGGGAGCGTTTTGAGCCGTGCCGCTGGAATTCGGATTACCTCGGTCCAATCCGAAACTGCCGGGGCGTTCAGCATCCATGGTGCTAGTCGCGCCGATTTCCTCAGTCCACTCGTCAAGATACTTTTGTCGTATGGATCCGGAAACTCGTTTTGGTGCGGGTTCGATGCGATCCGAGAGCATCATCATTGCTGAAACGATATGTTCAATTCGCTGGTTAACGCGATCCTGAAACTGCATTCCAAGAGTGCAGTTTCCAATATCCGCAGACAGGCTTTTACTGATTTGTTCCGTTCTGCTCATGGCATCCCTGATTTGCTGATGCATACATTCCAGAGAACCACGAATATCGTCGCTGGCCTGCGCTGCATGTGCGGCGAGATGCTTGGTCTCCTTGGCGACCACATTGAAGGCAGCTCCGTTACTGCCCGCTCGAGTCGCCTCTATACTGCCATTCAATGCCACAAGTTTTGCACTTCGGGCAATGTATTCGATTCGAGTCAGAGCTCCGTGAATCAGACTCAGATTCCCTTCGATTGTTGATGGTCGGCTTTGTGCAGTCGAGTTTGCTGAAGTGAGCTGGCTCCATTCCGACGGTGTCGAAGTGAAGGCACCGGAAAACTCTGAGGAATGATTTTCGACCGATACCTTTCCGGCCCCAATCATCTCCGTGGCTATTGTCACTGTCTTAGCGGCCTTGTCGGCCATGCCGCGAAATCCACCGCATACATGGTCTACAGAATCGCGAATGTCCGTCGAGATTTCAGTTAACTGCGATGCCATCCAGCGAAGCAGTTCGGTTGAAGCGGAGAGGCGTGATGCTTCATCGGCAGCCGCACTGACACCGCCGGAACCTGAATTGCTCTTCAGGGGCTTTTGAGATGATTCTTCATGGGACGATTCGATACCCGGCAGACGGCACAGACGACTCAGTATTGACGACATGAAGACTTTATTCCTGGTTTCTGCACAGACTCGCAGTCAGATGGCCTGAATCCAGTTTCCGACCATCACAAAATGGGGCAGGCTGCTGAAGCGGATTGCGGTCCGGGAATTGATCGCACGGCGTTCCGCGTACTTGACTGAACGCGGCGTTCAATTTTCAAAGGACGGGCAGGCGACAAGGGGCTTGCGCAACTTTTCCGATGACGCAGGCGACAGCATGCTGTAAGACCAGGCATCCCGCCAATGCAGGTGTACACTGGTATTTTTGGGAACCCATGGAGGAAAACCAGGCACTACGAAAAGAGTTCCAGAACCGGTTCGCCATTGGGAACAATGGGGGTTGGTCGCCCCTGAGCGTCCCGGATCCGGAATTCTGACGAGATACCGAGAGAATGATAAATGGAAGCAGCAAGGCATTCCGGGCTGACCGGGGGAGTTACCGCATAAGCAGCATCAGCGTCCGTCTCACCAAAAATTGCACCTCGACGTATTCCACCTCCCGCCAAAACTGCGGGGAACAGAGTACTCCAGTGATCACGACCCCAGTTGGCGTTGGCTTTTGGTGTGCGGCCCATTTCGCCCATGCACACAACCAGAGTTTCATCCAGCATACCGCGTTCGTCGAGATCAGAAATCAGAGCGGCGAGGGCCTGATCCATGGTGGGCAGCAGATGTTTTCCGATATCAGTGCTGTTCTGATGAGAATCCCAGCTGTACCCATCCACGCAATCGTAGTGAACCGTCACGAACCGTGCGCCGGCTTCAATCATACGGCGGGCCATCAGAGTTGACTGTCCGAACAGATGGCGGCCGTAGCGGTCTCTGACTGCGGGCGATTCCCGAGTGACATCCAGAGCATGGCGAGTACGCTCTGACGTGACCAGCGACAGTGCTCGTTGCTGAAATTCACTGTAAACATTCATTGATCGATCATTCAGGGTGCGCCGAGCATCATCAAACTGAGTCAGCAGTGAACGGCGACCTTCCAGTCGATTCAGGTTGAGGGAATCATGACGAATCAGACCATCAATCTGAAATGTCAGTTCTTCGTCCGTGCAGTCACGCCAATAAGGATTGTCTTTGGCGTTACGTTTTTCAATTCTGGTTGTGATTGGGTCATATCCGCGCCCCAGCCATCCTGCGGTCTCACCTGGCCGACGCAGCAGTACTCTGTATTCCTGAAGTCTTCCGAGAGAGTTTGGAAGGACCGCATAGGCAGGAATATCGCCCACAGCACCTGGCTGGCTGCCAGCGAGGAATTCAACAACTGACCCCATGGAAGGCCAGTCTTTTTCAGTGACATTGAAACCGCCGCCGATCGGAACATGCCAGCGCTGGCCTGTCTGAATATAGTGGCCGCCCCCGCTGTGATCATTAAAACTGTGACTCATCGTACGAACGATCGTGCAGCGATCAGTAACCATGGCCGTACGAGGCAGGTGTTCGCAGACCTGAAGCCCGGGAGTGCGGGAAGCGATTGGTTTAAACGGGCCTCGAATCTTTTCGGGAGCCTCTGGTTTCATATCGAATGTCTCAAGCTGGCTGGGACCTCCGAACAAAAACAGAAAAATCACTGATTTTGCGCGAGCGTTGACAAATGGCTGTTCCGATTCCGCTGCCAGCAGTCGTGGCAGGCTGAGACCGAGCAGTCCGGCACCTCCGGCCTGAAGCAGATGTCGCCGACTAATGCTCTGGCATGTGCTCTGCAATGTCGAATTCTGCGGTCGTCCGTTGATATTCAGCATTGTCAACTCCCGAGAACAGGTCGCACCCTGCCATGAACGATCCACAGTCAGCACTGTCCGCAATGACGATGGAGCGGACCGTAACCGAATGTCGACCTGCGGGGCGAACAAAGACGGAACGAAGTCCTCTTAATATAGAGGAATCGGGCGAGGGAAATCTACCGAAATTGCCCGGACCGAAAACAGGAACGGCACTCCTCCGGAGCCCGTGACTCTGAAGGAGTGCCGCTGCCCGACCCGATGCGAGCTGGCTGCTGTTGCAGCCAATATGTTCGTCTGATCCCGCGGTTGCTGAAGATCAGGTTTCGTAGATCATACCATCCGGCCGACAATGCAGTCCCGGACCGACAAAGTCGGGAGGCACGGCAAGAAGTTCCAGTTTCAGTTCATGGTCACCACAAACCCGTCCCTGAATCGAAATCAGAGAACGAATCTGTTGTTCAGACTGACGAGTTGTCACATTGGAGAGCGAATACCATTCGAATCGGCTGACGACCTCAAACAGTTCCGTCAGCTGCCGCAGGTCGATTCTGAAACTGGCATGGTCGATGTGACCATCCATTACGCCCCCAACGATTTCAGTCGCACCCAGATACATGCACACGATCCAGCCACGATCGTCGATCCGACAATCGTAGCCAACTCGTCCGATGTGTTCGAGAGGTTCAAAAAGGTTGGCCGCACTGCGGACGAATTGCTTCATCCAGTCAGGACGATAATCTCGTTGCTCCCTGCGTAACCGATACTGCTCCATCTGTTCAAGCAGTTCTTCAATGGACATGTGCAACCCAGCGAGTTGTATGGTTTGTTCTCAGCTGATCCGTCCGTGTGCTTCATGGCTTACGGTACGAGATCGTGATGATATTCCAGGTCGCGTCCATGACATTGGGGCCGTTCGAATTTCTTCGATACCAGCCTTTTCGACTGTTCAAACTCTGGTCACGAGAAGTATCGGGATGTCGCTGCCGCTGGTTAACCGGAATCGCGCAGACATCTGCCGGTTCATTCTTCGGGCGTCCTGTCCTGCCTGCCACGACTCACCGCAACTGTTGAGTCAGGGTTAGGGATTGATCCGTGTGCACACATTGCTCGTATGGGACCTGCTTTTGCAGCACTGTGGTCTCTTCCAGCTGTGACGATTGTGAACTTTCGTTATTTCAGAATAACGCCCAGATCCTTCATGAAAAACTTCATATCCTCCCAGACCTGAGCTTTGGCTGCCGGATATCGCAGCAGATACGACGGGTGATAAGTGCACATCACTTTTGCCCCGTTGTATTCCAGAAACTGGCCTCGAAGTTTGCTGACGGGCTGGGAACTGCCGAGCAGATTCTGAGCGGCCACAGTACCAAGGCAAATAATGTACTCGGGCTTTACAATATGTATCTGTGCATCAAGGAATTCGCGACAGTTGCAGGCTTCCTGTGGCAATGGATTGCGATTTCCCGGGGGGCGGCACCTCAAAATGTTGCAGATATACAGATCTTCCCTGCGAAGCTGACTTGATTCGATAATTTTGTCCAGAAGCTGTCCGGCTTTTCCGACGAACGGTTCACCTCGGGCGTCCTCATCAGCTCCGGGTGCTTCGCCAATCAGCATAATTCGTGCCTGCGAATTTCCGGTACCAAACACGGTTTGGCGTCGAGTCGCGGAGAGCTCGCTGCACCTCGTACAGCGGGACACCAGCTCGGCCAGCCGCGAGAGTGCGTCAGAACGAGCTTCCGCAGTTTCGAATTGTTCTTCAAGCAGTTGCAGGGTGAGTGAGCTGGGCTCCGGTTTTTTAATCGACGAAGCATCCAGATCGGCGGGGGGAATCAGCGTCCGATACGAACGGGCAACCGGCGACCCTGAGGCTGCTTTACCGGAAGCTGACACGGGATCCGCAGGTGAGCTTGCAGCGACGGAACCGGATCGATCGACTGATTGCTGTCCGGGACGTCCGGCTGGTGGCATTCTTTTTGAAAGAGTGGGAGGCGCCGGTTTGGGGATTTCCACGGCCGTAATATGAGTCACCCCGGCGTTCTGCAGATGTTTCAGCAGCTGGGCCATCGCGCGTTTCGTGTTCATGAGTATGACATATCGTAATGGCGCATCACTGTGTATTGCGTATTCAGGATTCCGTATCGCAGTTCTTTGCGGGTAATACTCAGCGAAAAGCGGAGGTCCGAAGAATGCCGCCGCGGCATTTTCTGCAGCCTGATGTTATCCGCCGGCAGCAATCGCATCAAATCTGGGCGTGACTTTCCTCCTTCGCTGCCCGATTGACTCGCCCCTGGCCGGGAAATGTGGATTCTGATCCGGGCACAGTCACTTACTGATTTCGTCCACAGTCCAGCTGAACGTTTTTCTGCAGAAGAGGAGGGATGGTGAGTTGAAGTAAGACGTCCCGGTTTTGGGGGTTGCGGCAGAGTTGCTGTTCGGCAACTTTTGTCTGTTTCGAAAGTGCCACTTTGTCACACTCCGGATTTTTCCGCTTCGAATCAAAAGGACGATACTCCTTCTGCCCTTTGGAAAGACGATCACAATGTGTGGTCTCTGGGACTTCTGTTTCGAACAGCGCCAATCTCGCAGTGACTCCAGCCTGCTGTTCGTTGAACGGGTGGACCGAACTTAACGTCTGCACAAACATTCGGGAGGAATGTCAGCGGATGTTGGTTTCACGGATGTACACGAAGGATTGGGAAATGGTCAAACGTACGTGGAGGTCACTCCTGGCAGGTGTGGCCATGGTTGGCAGTATTGCGGTGTCAGGCACCGCTTTCGCTGGAGCCGATGGCTGCACACCCTGTGCAGGAGACAATTGTCAGCAGTGTGAGCAAATTTTTGCTGACGCTGGTCAGAAACTGACAGATCAGCTCGCCAGCATGAGCTGCTGCGACAATGCGTCATGCTGTGCACCCGATTCGGTGTGCAGCGATGGATGTGCCGAAGATCCCTGTGGAGATGGCACAGGCTGTGGGGACGGTTGCGGCGATCTGTTTGGAGAAAGCGGCAACGGGATCAAGATTGGTGGCTGGGCTCAGGTCGGTTATCACAACAAGATTGAGCCTTTGTCAACCGTTCGCAACCAGGGTCTGGCATTCAATGATCATCCTGATCGTCTGAATCTCCACCAGGGCTGGCTGTTTGCGGAAAAGGTCGCCGATGGGTCAAATGGGCTGGACTGGGGGTTCCGCGCTGACTTTATGTACGGCGTTGATGCCGCACAGACTCAGGCGTTCGGAAACAATCCGGGCCGATTCGATTTCCAGAACGGCTGGGACCGAGGAGCCGGATATGGGTTCGCTCTGCCACAGCTGTACGCAGAAGTGGCTGCCGGCGACTGGAGTGTCAAAGCAGGGCACTTCTATACCCCGGTTGGATATGAAGTTGTAACGGCACCCGGCAACTTCTTCTACAGCCATGCCTACACGATGTTCAACAGTGAACCTTTTACTCACACCGGTGCACTGGCAACTTACAAAGCGTCAGACAGCCTGACACTGTATGGTGGATGGACAGCTGGCTGGGACACTGGTTTTGATCGTCGCGACGGCGGAAGCAACTTTCTGGGCGGCTTCAGTACTTCTCTGACCGACGACGTGAAACTGACATACATCAACACAGCCGGAAACCTCGGATGGCGTGGTGATGGATACTCGCACAGTATTGTGATCGACACAACTTTGACCGAAAAATGGAACTATGTGTTCCAGAGCGACGTCCTGCGTGCGGATGAATTTGATACGGTTGGTATCAACCAGTATCTGTTCTACACCATCAACGACCAGATCAAAGCTGGTACCCGAGTTGAATGGTGGAAAGCCGATGGCGTTTCACATCAGGGTGCAAGCTGGGGTGTGAACGTGACTCCGCTGGAAAACCTGGTATTTCGTCCTGAAGTTCGACATGACTGGAGCCCGGGCGCGAACATTGATCAGACATCCTTCGGTGTCGACGCCGTTTACTCCTTCTGATCAGTTGAGCAGAGCCGTTGGGTAAAACCCGGCGGTTGAGGGGATGAGCGGCGCCAAGGCGACTGGCATTTAAAAGAATACCAGTCACCGCGGCACCTGGGAGTCACCGCGGCACCTGGGAGGGCGAAGCTCCTGCTGAGCCGAGAAAAAGCACCTGGGAGGGCGAAGCTCCTGCTGAGCCGAGAAAAAGCTCGGCTCGGCGGGAGCCTCGCCCTCCCGGTGAAAAGCTCGACAGCAGCCTCGCCCTCCCGGTGAAAGCGATTTTGCCGCTCGCCTAAGAACCCAGTCTTCCTGACCTAATAAAAACCAGCCGCAGCGGAGATTCATCTCCGCTGCGGTTTTTTGCGTTTCGTGCATGTGAGCGTGTCATAATGGGCGGCTCGCTGCTATTCTCTGCAGTCACTGCGGATCGCCTCAGAGCAGCTGAATGCGTCGACAGCCCTCATCTCACCGTTCGATAGCCTGAACAGGCATACATGTGTCGACTGAAAAAGCGGAAGCCATCGTGATTCGCCAGGTGGATTTCAGCGAATCCAGCCGGGTGGTGACGTTCTTCAGCAAAGAATTCGGGAAATTCTCGGCTCTCGCGAAAGGTGCAAAGCGATTGAAGGGGCCGTTTGATGCTGCTCTTGACCTGCTTTCCCGCTGTCGCGTAGTCTTCATAAAGAAGTCTTATGGCTCCCTGAATTTGCTGACAGAAGCCCGCCTTTCAACTCGTTTTCGCCCTCAGCCGGCGGAATTACAGCGAGTTTATGGGGGGTACTATGTCGCTGAATTGTTACAGGGTCTGACAGAGGACTTCGACCCGGACCCTGCATTATATGATTTGACGGTGGAAACACTGGACGCATTTGCAATTCCTGACACCCCATCTTCTTCAACCCTTGTTCGATTCGAAATTCTGCTGCTTCGCGAAATTGGGCTGTTACCCAATCTGTCGGAATGTTCTGTCTGCGGAGAACCTGTCGCAGTCACCCCAAAAATCAGTGACGGACGTTTTAACCACTGGGTCACTCAGGGAGGACTGTTGTGTGCAGCCTGTCGCAAAGAAGAATATTCTGGAACTGCAATCTCCGCTCGGGCGATCAGTCTTATGCGACAGTTAACGGAAGACAACACAGCCTTTGGATCTGAAAGCACTCAGACGGAAATTGCGGAATGTCATCGGTTTGCACTGTCAGCAATCACAAACGCTCTTGGTCGCAAGCCTTCAACACTGAGGTATATCCAGATTTGACGATGATTGGATTTGAAGATTGTCAGAAGCCAGGCCTTTCGGCCGCGGGTTAAACAGGAAGATTTCTGAGATTTCAGATTAATCGTATTTCACCGAGGCAATCACCGGATCCGGCAGGAAGATTCTTAACCATGTTTGTCAGCAGGATGCAAGATCGCCGGATGGATTCGGCTCAATGCACGCGAAAGCCAGGGCTTTCGCGACTGCAGTCTGCCGCATTGCTGAACGTGTTTGCCATTCTGATCACAGTAGGGTCCGGCTGCCTGAATTCTTCCGGCAGCCGGGATTCCGGTATGTTTGGCAAAATGACGAGCATGCTCAGCACCGACGGAATTCGCGGTCCGCTTGAGCGATCCCTGTACGACGAGAATAATGTGCTGGAGCTGGGGCGAAAGTATTCGCCTGAGGCGAAAGCCAAAGTAACAGCGGCAACAGCAAAATTTGATCGGGGTGAATTCAAGGCGGCGGCAAAGGATTTCAAGTCCGCGGCAAAGAAGTATAAGGAATCGTCGATCGGCGAAGAGGCTCAGTTTCGACTGGCCGAATGTTATTATGCCATGGGCGATTATCCGGCTTCTCAGGACGCCTTTGATCAGCTGTTCGAAGATTACCCTTCAACCCGTTACGTCGAACCTGCAACTCGCCGACTGTTTATGATTGCCAAAGTCTGGCTGGAGGTGGCCGATCCTGTCGCCAAATCCGAAATTCGCCAGGCAAGCGGTGAAAAGGTCCTGGAGGAAGCGGCACCTGCAAAGCCAAGTCGCGATCCCACTCTGATTGTTCGAATCCTTCCGAATTTCCATGACAGCAGTCGGCCCGTGTTTGATACTCAGGGTCGAGCACTGGAAGCTTTGAAAGCCATCTGGCTGAACGATCCCACGGGACCACTTGCCGATGATTCCCTGATGCTCACAGCAACATACTATCAGCGTCAGGACAATTACGTTGAGGCGGATCGGTATTTCAAGATTCTTCGGGAAGAGTATCCCAACAGTCCACACTTTGAAAAAGCGTTTATACTGGGCTCCCATGTAAAGCTGATGTCTTATCAGGGACCTTACTACGAAGGACGAGAGCTGGAGGCTGCTCAGAAGCTCAAGGAACAGTCACTGCATCTCTTCCCGGCCTCCTCGACTCGCACTCAGACTCGTAAGGACCTGGACAAGGTCTATCTGATGCAGGCGGAGCGTGCATGGAGTGAAATCGACTATTATCGTAAAAAGCGTCGGCCACGGGCCGTGGCGATTGCCTGTATCAAACTGTTGAATGATTATCCGGACACCCAGTATGCTGTGGAGGCCCGCCGCATTCTGCAATCCGTTGATCGCAGCGAACTCAGCGGCTTGCCTGAAGAGATTTTGCAGTACCTGAATAACCTGCCCGAGTTGTCTCCTGCACGATCTTCGGCTGAGCAGCCGCAGGTGAAATCGGTCAGCGACAGTCGCGCAGAACCGGCTGATGAAGGCAGAATTCGCCTGTGATGCCGACCCCTGTGATGCCGACCACCGTGAACCTTATGTCATTGAGAACCTTACAACTTCTCGTCGGCCTGATGATGACATGCATCGTCGGATGCGGATACATGATTGGTTCTCCGGTCGTTCAGGGTGTTCGAACTGTTCATGTGCCGGTTTTCAAAACGGAATCCTTTCGTCGCAATCTCGATTATCTCCTGACGGAAGCGGTTCAGAGAGAGATCAAGACACGAACTCCCTACCGACTGTCGGATGAGGAAACGGCTGATACGATTCTGCGTGGCCGAATTGTGGAAATCCGCAAATCTGTTCTGAGTGAAACACGATTTGACGATCCGCGTGAGCTGCAACTGCTGGTTGGAGCCGAAGTCACATGGCTTGATCGCCGTACGGGCCAGATCCTGCAGCAGCATGTATTCCCGATTGGACCCGAACTGACGCAGCATGCGTCACAGGTTTCGTTCACTCCTGAAGCCGGGCACTCGCTGGCGACGGCGCAGCAGGATTCCGTAAAACGTCTCGCTTCAGAAATTGTGGATCTGATGGAATCCCCGTGGTAAATTGTGAAGTAACAGAGCGCCGTTACGAACCACACGATTTGCCGGGAAGCGGGCTGTGAAGCGAGAGATTCTGCTTTGTGGTGCCAGTATTCGAAGCCTCGCAAACGCCGCCATTCAGGCGGGCCTGCATCCTCATTGCGTGGATTTCTTTGCTGACCACGACCTGCTTCTGCTGTTGTCGCACGGGCGAGGAACTCTGGCAGGAAGAATCAATTCGTTTGCCGATCTGCCCGAGCGTACTTCCGACGTGCCACTCGATATTCCCATGGTCTGGGCAGGAGGATTGGAGAACTGGCCTGAGGTGATTGAAAGTATTCAGCGAGTGCGAACGGTATTGGGAGCTTCCACGGAAGCCATCGCTGCCGTTCGCGATGTCCATCGCCTTTCTAAAGAACTTATGGCTGCCGGTCTGCAGTTTCCCTGCACGCGATTTTCGCATCCCACTCGGAAACCTGCTCAGAAAGGGAATGACGGTCAGCTGTTTGCGGAGTCGGCAGAGGCGACTGATGTGGCATCAATGAACGATGCCGTCTGGCTGAAGAAACGGTATCGTGGTTCCGGTGGCAATGGCGTTACCGAACTCAGCGGCGGGAGTTTGGTGTCGCCAGAGAACTCCGACTGCTATTTTCAGCAGAAGATTGATGGCGTGCCGATGTCTGCCACGTTTCTTGCCCGCGATCACCCGGATCAGACCGCAGGTCGTGACGCGAATGGTCACAGTCAGGTACAGCTGCTTGGGAGTACGATCCAGATCATCGGATGGAAGGCTTTGCACGCTTCTGGTTTCGAATTCTGTGGCAATGCCGGACCGGTTGATATTCCAGCCAGTCTTGGTGATGAACTTCTTCAGGCAGGTCGGACGGTTGCTGAATACTCCGGTCTGCGGGGCATCTTTGGAATCGATTTCATTTTGAAGGATTCACGCCCATGGTTTCTGGAGGTTAATCCTCGCCTGACAGCCTCTCACGAAATGATTGAATGGTATTCCGGTCGGTCACTGCTGATGGATCATTGTCAAAGTTTTAAACAGAAGAGCCGGCAGAATGTCTGCCCGGAGGACCACAGTTATCCGTCGGCGAATTCAACGAAGTGCGTGACAGTGTCGGCACCATCCAGTTTTGTGCGAATGATCATTTATAGTGACAGGTCTGTTTCCGCCAGCGAAATCTTCGCCGGTTATCGTGAATCAGGGGATGCCCCGGAGTACGAAGCGTCTGGTACTGATTTCCTGTGGCTCAATGAGAGATCATCCAGCGTTCAGGACGCTCCGATGTTCTGGCTGGCCGATATTCCCGCCGCCGGGTCGGAATTGTTGAAGGGGCATCCGGCCTGTTCATTTTATCTGTCGGGAAACAGTCTGGATGAGATCGCAGCCCTGCTAAGAGATCAGGCGGGAAACGAGAAAGGGTTTGGGAATTTTTTCCGTGAGATGCGACTTTCTCCGGAGAACCTTGCCTCGCAGCTGACGTTACTTGGCGATCAGTTTCAGCGGGAACTGTGAACCGCTGGCATGTTTCTGGCCGTCATTAAATTGCGAGATTATGACATTGTCGGGCTCTGAGAGGAAAAAACCTGCAAATTTTTGAGATTCGTCGGGGCCGTCAGGTTTGCTGACGATTGAATGCCGGAATTCTTTTCGGGTATCCTTCCGATGAACTCGGCTGCGTTTGCACAGGTGGCCGGGATTCTCCATTTTCATTTTCGACTTTAGAAATGCTCAGCAGAGGTATGTTCTCATGGGTCATGGGAAAGCCACGGACGTTCGAATCAAAGAAGTCAGCGTGGCGTTTGAACCGGTGTCATATCGAGCTCCGCTGAAATTTGGAGGAAGGGTTGTTGAGCACGCCAGTGTGATTAATGCTCAGCTGACCGTCGAAACTCAGAACGGCAAGTACGCCATCGGCCACGGAAGTATGCCGGTTGGCAACGTCTGGGCGTGGCCATCATCGGTGATTGATCCGGCAGACACTGAACGGGCGATGAAGGCATTTGCGGGGGAAGTCGTCGAGCTGTTCGATACTTATCCAGGATTCGGCCATCCCCTGGAGATCGAGTTTGAAATTTCTGCGGAGTATGATCATCAGGCTCATCGCGTCTCCAAGATGCTGAACCTGAGTGAGCCGGTACCACCGCTGGCACAGCTGGTTTCAGCGAGCCCTCTGGACGCCGCCCTGCATGACGCCTACGGCAGGCTGCACAAGGCAAACAGTTTCAACACGCTGTCGAAGGAATTCTGTAAGACGGATTTGAGTGAATTTCTTGATGAACAGTTTGCCGGAGAATATCTGGACAAGTATACGCTCCGCGAGCCAGTAGCATCGCTTCCGCTGTATCACCTGGTGGGGGCTCTGGATCCTCTGACGGCGGGAGATGTTGTTGATCGGCCAAAAGACAATTTGCCGGTGACGCTTCCGGAATGGATTGCTGCGGATGGACTCACCCATCTGAAAATCAAGCTGAACGGCGACAATCTTGACTGGGATGTGAACCGGGTTCTGAGCATTGAACGGGTGGCCGGTGAAGCTCAGCAGGCCCGCGGCTGCCGTCAGTGGTATTATTCGTGCGACTTCAATGAAAAATGTGGCTCGGCCGAGTATGTGATTGAGTTTTTAAACCGAGTGAAAAGCGGGGCTCCGGCAGCGTTTGATCGAATCCAGTACATTGAGCAGCCGACCAGTCGAAATCTGGATCTTCCGTCCGCTCCGAACATGAGCGAAGTGGCAAAGCTCAAGCCGGTTGTGATTGACGAAGCGCTGATCTCATACGAGTCGCTTCTGAAGGCTCGGGAGCTGGGATATTCCGGCGTGGCACTGAAAGCTTGTAAAGGGCAGACTGAATCGCTGCTGATGGCAGCGGCGGCTCAGAAATTCGGCATGTTTTTGTGTGTTCAGGATCTGACCTGTCCGGGTGCTTCATTTTTGCATTCCTGCAGTCTGGCCGCCCGGATCCCCGGAATTGCGGCGATCGAAGGGAATGCGAGGCAGTACTGTCCGTCGGCTAATACGAAATGGGCCAAACGTTTTCCTGGACTTTTCAACATAAAAACCGGTACAGTTGATACCAGCCGACTGAATGGGCACGGGCTGGGTTTCCAGTAAACTCCCGGCAGCGAAACCGGTCCGGTAGGATAAACAGGGGGTCTTCTGGCGATTTTTCGCCGAAAATGGTGGCTCGTTATAGCGCGGAATATAGCGAAGCTGACATTCAACCGGTTTGTTTTGCAGTTCCTTGCGATTTCGGGTGTATCGAATCTGGAGTTCCCTTTTCCCTCAAGGTTAGGATAGACGATCCAGACTCTGGGAATGTGGGTTTTCCGGTGGTGATCGAGATCCGAGTGGAAATTGCGAATATGACTAACTGCCTCCGAATTGCAGCATTGCTGACAATCAGTGCCTGCGGCCTCACTGCTTCGTTTGCCAGCGACGGATCAGCTATCGTCCCGGAGTCGACAGGACTGGAGACTCGCTGGAGTTCCCAGGCCGTGCTGAATCCTGGCCGTGACAAGATCCGGCACGTGATTAATGACGAAGAGCTGATCTTTATGCAGTCCACGGCTGGCGTTGTGACCGCATTTAATGCGGAAAATGGCCGTCGGATGTGGGCCAGCCAGATTGGGCGAAATGATGAAACGGCCATGGGGGCAATCACCAACAAGGACACATTGCTGATCATCGCAGGACCTGTGGTTTATGCTCTAAACAAGTTTAGCGGCGACGAGATCTTTACATATCGTCTGCCGGCACAACCGACTGCCACGCCAGGAATGGACGAGAACTCGTTCTTTGTCCCGATCGTCGGCGGATCCCTGTGTGCATATTCCATGAAGACGCTGCAGTACCAGGAACAGTACGGCAAAATGCCACCGGGAGTTGTTCGCCCGATGGCCTGGCGGTACTTCACCGGCGAGCAGATGAGGTTTCCTCCGGTGCTCGGAAGCGATACGATCGCCGTGTCAACGGAAAAAGGCAGCGTACACGCCGTGAATCTGTCCGGAGTCAATTCCGGAAAATCGCTCTACCAGCTCTTCCTCAAAAGTCCGATCTCGTCACCTCTGACTTATGTTAACGGGCCGTCCGGCGAAATTGTCATTTCCACCACAGATGACAACCGCATCTTCTGTATGGAGCTTTCGAAGGGCGCCCATATGCTTTGGACCTATCCAATGGGCCGGGCCATCACTCACAAGGTGATTGCAGTGGGTGAAACGGCATTTGTTGTGACCGACGGTGGAGGTGTGACCGCGTTGTCTGTCACCACGGGTCTCCCGGTCAAAGTTGAAGGTAAAGACTGGCATGTACCGAATATCGAGTCGATTTCTGCTGTATCGAAGACCCGCGTTTACGGAATTGATACCGCCGACAGACTGGTTGTGATCGACAGGGAAAGCATGCAATTGCTTGAACGGTCATCCGTAAACGAATTCAGTCATCGGCTGCGAAACCATCTGACAGATCGCGTCTATCTGGTTTCCGCGACTGGTCGAGTTGTGTGTCTTGCAGAAAAAGGAAGTGACTTCGCGACATATCATCAGAACCCGGGCCGACAGCCCGTGATGCCGGAACTCGCCACACCAGCTGCAAGCCCTGCACCAGCTCCGGCAGCTGGCGAAGAAAACGATTCCCAGTGATGGATCTTCGATTGCAAACGAGCGACCGGAATTGACTTTCAGGTCCACAGCGATAGATTTGTATAGCCGCAGGCACTCCGTCTGCGGCTTTTTTATTTGATGCTCTTGCTCTTGATGGTTCAAAATCGCCATGAACGATCGTCATTCCCTGCGAGCACTGGTCAGTGTCAGCGATAAAACCGGACTGGAAGCGTTCGTTCGGGGCTTAACGGAGCTGGGGTTCGAGATCCTGTCAACCGGAGGTACTCGCAGGTCCCTTGAGAGTGCCGGGATTCCGGTGACCGATGTGACGTCTTACACCGGGTTCCCTGAGATTATGGATGGGCGAGTAAAGACGCTGCATCCGCGAGTCCATGGTGCAATCCTCGGACGGCCTGACCTGAAAGAGGATGCTGAGGCGATGGCACAGCACGGCATCCTGCCATTCCAGCTGGTCGTCGTGAACCTGTATCCGTTTCAGCAAACGATTTCCCGAGCGGACGTTACGATTCCTGAAGCCATTGAGCAGATCGACATCGGGGGCCCTTCAATGGTGCGATCGTCAGCGAAGAATCACGCTTATGTGGCTGTGGTGACGAAGCCATCACAATACGATGAGACCCTGAATCGCCTGCGGACCGGTCAGATGGATGAGACGTTTCGAAGACGACTGGCAGCTGACGCTTTTCGAATGACGGCCGACTATGACCGCGCGATCGCCGACTATATGGCGAAGATCACTTCCGGTCCGGAAATGGAAAGCCGCGGCTTTCCTGAACGACTCGTCCTGTCTTTCAGCCGGAAACAGGAGCTGCGTTATGGTGAGAATCCTCATCAGAAAGCCGCTTTTTATGTTGAGGACCATCCACCAGTGACGTCACTGGCAATGGCTCGTCAGCTGCATGGCAAGGAATTGTCGTACAACAATCTGATGGACCTGGATTCAGCGCGTGCCATCGCGGCCGACTATACAGATCCGGCCGTGTGTATCATCAAGCACAGCAATCCCTGCGGTTGCGCAGTCGCAGAAACTCTGGCGACCGCTTTTGATCGTGCTTATGAGGGGGATCCGGTGAGTGCCTTTGGATCGATCATTGGCCTTAATCGACCGGTTGATCGAGCCACTGCGGAAGCCATGTGTAACCCCGGTCGGTTTATCGAAGCCATCATTGCCCCGGGTTATGATGCCGATGCCATGCAGATCCTGACAACTCGTCCCAAATGGAAGGCCAGCGTTCGTCTGATGCAGGCTGACTTTTCGGATGCTGGAAGAGGTGAACCGGAATACCGCCGAGTGAGCGGTGGTCTGCTGGTTCAGGATCGGGATGATCTGCCACAGTCAGAATCGTCATGGAAAGTCGTCACCGAACGGCAGCCAACCGCGCAGGAGCTGGTGGATCTGAGATTTGCATGGACCGTATGTCGGCATGTGAAATCAAACGCTATTGTTTTCGCCGCAAATGGGGCGCTGACAGGAGTCGGAGCCGGTCAGATGAGCCGACTCGATTCGTCATTTATCGCCGCTCACAAATCCGGTGCCCGCAGTCAGGGTGGAGTCGTCGCTTCAGATGCCTTCTTTCCCTTTCGCGACGGAGTGGACGAAGCAGCAAAGGCAGGCATTCGAGCCGTTATTCAACCGGGCGGTTCCCGGAACGACGACGAAGTGATCGCCGCCTGTAATGAACACGGGATGGCAATGATCTTTACCGGGATTCGCCACTTCCGTCACTAAGACAATCTGCCTGAGACAGTCGGGAGTCGGCTTGAATGTCCGGTTCGCTCAGATATCGGCGCACCTGCACCCGAATCATTGAGCGGGCTCGTTCCACATCGCGGTCACGTATAGCGGCGGCGAGTTCCTGATGTTCCCACGCAATTCGCTCGGCATCACCGGCATCAGGCGGTGCAGGGATCACTACCGTCCGGAAGAAGTCGACCAGGACCTTCTGCATGCCGGCCACCAGTGCGGAGCCGGTCATCTCCAGCAACAATGAATGGAACTCAATATCGAGTTCCTTCTCCCTCTCGATCCATTCAATCTCGTTCGCAGAATCCCGGAATTTGTCGGCAATCGACATCAGCCTTTCGACCTGTTCGGCCGTCGCGTGACGGACGGCCAGTTCCACGGCGCCAACTTCGAGTACATAGCGCAGCTGGGAAAGTTCAGCCAGGTCCCTGCTGGATCTTGCCAGCGAAGGCAGGCTCGCGGAAAACAGACGTATCGGGTCCGGGCGTCGAACAATCAGCCCCTTTCGCTGGCGACCTTCCAGCAGCCCGATGGCCCGCAGTCGTCCTACCGCTTCACGCGCGACTGTGCGAGACACCTGAAATGTCTTAGCAACATCGGCTTCGGTCATAAACAAATGGCCATCCGGAAGCTGATCGCGTTCAATCTGCTCCAGTATCTGTTCCGCGAGCTTCTGCGACAGATTCTTCCGATGCTCCTTCTTCATCAGATTAACTACCATTTTTATGAATCACTATTGGCAGGTGGCGGCGAGAAGAAATTGCGACGCCAGCAGGAAGGGAAAAACATTCTGCCGGGGGTCGTCTTGTTGTCCGCAGGCGAATATAATACTATTTTATTCTCCAGACGGAAGCGGCGTTGTGGAAGTGAGTTTTTGGCAGTGCCGCCAGTCAGGCAATTTCGCCTCGTTCTGACTCAGTCAACTCTTCAAAAGCAAAGGACAATCACATGCCGTACGAAGCGGAAAAGAAACTTTACGATCAGCACGGGTTTGTGATTATTCGAAAGTTCCTTGGTAATGCTGATTTCACGGATCTCCGCGACAACCTGGATCGGTACATTCGTGATGTGGTTCCAACTCTTGCGGATGCGGATGCATTTTATCAGGACCGCAGTCGCCCGGAAACGCTTAAGCAGATGCAGAGAATGGGTTGTGATCCCTACTTTCTTGAGTACGCAAAACATCCTGCATGGAAACTGCTGGCGGAGTCACTGATCGGAGAACCGGCGACGGCTGATCAGCCGGAATGGTTTAACAAGCCGCCCAACACGAATCATGTGACTCCTCCTCATCAGGACAACTACTATTTCTGCCTGGCACCGTCCAATGTGCTGACGATCTGGATGGCTCTTGATCCAGTAGATGCGGAGAATGGGTGTCTGCGTTACGTGGACGGCTCGCACCTCAAGGGTTTCCGAAAGCATGCGAAATCAAAGATTCTGGGGTTTTCTCAGGGAATCGTTGACTATGCGGCCGATGACTTTACTCGGGAAGTCGCAGCCTGCCTTCAACCGGGCGACGCCGTCGCTCATCATGGAATGACAATTCATCGGGCCGACGCGAATCTTTCCACGACCCGCCATCGCCGGTCCTTTGCGATGGTCTTCACAGGGGCATCCTGTAAGCGGGATGAGGCGGCATTTGAACGCTATTCTGCAGCCGCCCGGGAACAGCACACGGAAATGGGCCTGAAGACCTGACACATTCAGCAAGTCAGCTTCTGCCAGTCAGACGTCCAAATCCTGCTTCCTCGCCCTGGCGGCCAGTCCGTTCCGATACTGAGAATGGAACTGGTCCGCCTTACGGGAAATCATTTGTCATCTCCATTTCGCATGATGCATCGTTGGGATTACTGCCGTACCTGATCACGAGCCCCTCTCAAAACATAATCAGCGCCCTGCTCGCCCCACAGATCATCCGGATCGTTGTCGTCCATCATAGTCCCCAGCCAAAACAGCGCAGAAGCCAGATTACCCTGAGCCCATTCGGCGAGTGCCTGATCCAGAGCGGCCAGATCATTTTCATTCATTGTTGAACCGCCAGTGATCAGATCGTCACCGAAACTGCCCCGGACATCGTCCATACCGACACCACCGATCAGAATGTCGCGACCTCGTCCCCCTTTAATCCTGTCGTGACCACTTCCACCCGCCAGAACATCATTACCTGTTCCCCCATGGATCCTGTCGTCTCCGGTACCGCCAAACACGATCTGTGAAATAACGGGGTTTTCACTGTCGTTCGTTGCCTTGCCGCTGCGGTTCGCTTATCGCACTGATGGACAACGGGAAATTTCCGGAGGCGATTCAGTCGGCGGCCTGGGCACGCCAACTTTCCACCGGTGACTATTCGATCAAAGTGCACCTTGAGTTAACGATGCTGTTCTCGTGGGGGCTGTTGGACGAGAAACCGGCGTGGATGGATGAACGTCCTGTCGTCCGTTCCGATGGTGTGGTCTGGAGTCGCTACTGGTGGCCTCGGCCAATCGAAGATCGCGAATTGCTTCCAGCCGCCCGGTTACCGCGCGACGTTTTGGGTCGGATTCTTCCGCCCGATGGCCCGAATCTGGAGGTCGGGGATCTGGCGGACGCGCTGTACGAACGCGCGAATCACTATGCGGACGAGGAATGCGTCGAACACGCGCGTCAAGGCGCGATTTCCGAGCGAAACGCAGCCGAGGGGGCGTACATCAATGCCGTCCGCCTCGCCCGGCAGCGAGAAATGCTCTTAGCAGTTGGGCGAAGGCCGCCCCACTCGAACATGCCCGGCATGGCTCCGTATCAACCACCCGGCGTTCCCCCAATACCTGGAATGCCTTCGCACCAGACAAGCGTTCCAGAAACGCCACAATCCCATCAGCCCCATCAGCCCCATCAGCCCCATCCGCACGGGTCGCCGGGTTTCGACGACCTCGATTTTGACGACATGGCCCCAAACCTTTGGCGGTGCGATCGCGGGAAATCGAGGCAAAAGAACCGATGCAGATGCTGCAGCGGTGGAAGCAGGTTTTAACTTCGCACATAAGCATGCCGGTAATTTTGTTTCGCAAAACCTCTTGACCCAGGATGCTGCTCGCTTGAAACAAATGGCAACTGACGCCCCTTCCGAGTGTAATCCGTGCCCGGAAGCCGTAAATGCGAATGCAAACCACATTCAGTTGCCTGAAGTAACACCAACGATGAATAAGCATCCATTCAAAATGTCAATACCGAACGAGGTGACCGATTGATAGGATGATGAGTCATATGGCAGTTACGCAAGAGCATCCGAAGTTATCGACGCCACATGGGTTCGCTCCACGTATCGCTACAATTCCAGTAGTTGTTATTACGATTATCGCGATAGTATCTGGTGGCGTCTTTGCCCTGCGAAACGAAATCTGGCAGAAATACCAAATTGACCATCGCTGGTGCCACGATCAAGCTGCGTCCGCTCAACCACTTCTTGACGCTCTGGATGAATATCGCTCGCAATTCGGAACGTACCCCGCACAACTGGACGGACTGGTCCCAACTTTTATTGATCAAGTACCAGCACCAACTCTTCATCCCTCCGGCAATAGTGGTGAGAAGTGGATCTATCGCCGGCTCAGCGGTAATCGTTTTCAGCTTTCGGTCACTGCACTGCACTGGGTGAGCACGTTTGATGCTCTTGTGTATCGTTCATCGCAAGAGTATCCAGAGTTGTGGACAAGAGACCATTGCACGCAAGATTTCGCTGGATGGTTGTATGTTGTAGGTGCACAAGACTTGAAGCCGTCTGTTGTCGCTCCGAACCACAGACAATAGCCCACGACGGAATTCTGTCACAAGTACCCTCCCTGAGGGAGAGTCCGACGGCAGCCACCACTTTTCCAGCTACTGAACCGGGAAAGCTAACTCGGCGCTGAGCGCCGAGAATGGTCCATTTCCGCCTTCACGCCATCTCCCAGCTCGGAATCCTCGGGCGTGGTGTCAAGTGCCGAAACTCGATCGGTATCGCTGCGCCAGACAAGCCACGAATAGATGATTGCCCATAAACTTCCTCCCAGAACCAGAGTCAGCATGACTCCGAGTGCATATCCGGATTTCGTCAGGCCGGTTGCAATGACCGAAATTCCCATCAGGATAAACAGCCAGCCCGCCATGCGATGAGTCTTTACCCAGGACTTCTTGCTGGACAAAGTCCACGGAGTGCGGACGCCGACAAACCAGTTCGGCCTGATTTTCCCCATAAAGTTTCCGATCACGATCAGCAAACTGCCGGCACCTGCCGAGACCACCAGGCCCATATCAATGGTGTATCCGCGAATGGTGGCCAGAATGGCGATGTGAATTACAGCCATCTGAACCGTGACGGCAACTCGAATAATTGAGTACACGTAGCCGAACTGTGCAAAGTTCTCCTTCTTCGGATCCAGCGCAGGAATGAACTTCAGCATTAGAGAAAGCCCCGCCGTGATCAATGGCAGCAGCATCAGCCCTTCGAGCTTCCCGCCGTAACGGTCAACTTCCCCTTTCAGATTCCAGTGGACCGGAATCTTTTCCGGTGCCGATGACCAGATGAGTGCGGATGCCAGGAACATTAGCGAGATCAGTCCGAGGATTGCCAGTTCAACGCTGAGTGACGGGGAATACCCTTTTTTCATGGTGATTTCCTCTTTCCATGTGTGCCGAACATCTCAAGCACGGCAGCCATTAACTCTTCCACAGCCGACACGTTCAGGCTGTAGACGATTGAAGTCCTGTTGCGTTCTGAAACAATCAGACCGGCATTCTTCAGTACTTTGAAATGCCCCGACAGAGTTGACCGGGAAAGCGCAAACTGGTCTGCAATTTCTCCGGCCGTCATATCCCCTTCTCGCAACAGCAGAAGAATTCTGCGACGAGTCGGATCACTGAGCGCCTGAAAAACTTCATTCATAGTCATCATGTCCTTATTTCGTCAGTCACCGAAATATATTAACACACCTCGTCCGATTTCGCAGGATTTTTCCATTTTGGAACCCGAACCGTGTGGATGTCAGCTCACCAGTTGTGATTCCTGATCTCCGCGTATGTTCGTTTCTTTCCCGGTATCACTGTAAATACAGTGTCGGCGGCACGACTTTTTCCGGTATGCTTCAGATTCCGGTGGCAGGCCATGGACTGTGGGGCTGCGTTAACGACATGGATATCAGCAGAACGATCTCCGTACATCCCCGCGAAAACATTGAACCATCATGATTCGATTCATCATGAGCGCCGTGGCGGCTCTGCTACTGGCCGTGTCGCCAGGCCCTGCTCAGGAAATTCGCCCGCTGGAATATCTGGTCTCATTTGAAGACCGAACTTCACACTATGCACACATTCGGCTGACGGTTCCTGCTCCTCCCGCAGATTCGTTCGAGCTGATGATGGCCACCTGGACGCCAGGGTCATATTTGATTCGCGAGTATTCCCGGAATGTGGATCAGGTAGTCGCAAAGAGTGATGACGGGGTGGCGCTTCCGATCGAAAAGATCCTGAAGAATCGCTGGCGGATAAAGTGCAGTCCTGGAAAAGATGTTGTGATCACCTGGCGTCTGTATTGCCGTGAAATGTCCGTCAGATCCAATTGGATCGATGAGGATATGGCAGTGCTGACCGGGGCCGCCACATTTTTGACCGTCCCGGGTTCCGAGCAGGTGAAGCATCGTGTTCGCTTCAGGGTGCCAGCCCAGTGGTCTCGCAGCATGACGTCTCTTGCGGCCGTGGAAGGGCAGGAGCATACTTATGACGCGGAAAGTTTTGATGAGCTGATTGATTCGCCCATTCTTTGTGGCAACCCGGTTGTTCAGGATTTTTCAGCTGGCGGAGTGCCGCACGCTGTCGCAACGATCGGCGACAGTTCCCTCTGGGATACAGCCAAAGCAGCAGCGGACGTCCAGCGAATCGTTGCTCAGCAGCAGGCGTTCTGGGGGACCGTACCTTATTCGCGATACAAGTTTCTGAACGTGATTTCCGAAACCGGCGGTGGACTGGAACATGACAACTCAACCCTGGTGATGACCAGTCGCTGGAATTTCCGCGACAAGGAAAAGTACGAAGACTGGCTGAGCCTTATCAGTCACGAATTCTTTCATACATGGAACGTACGTCGACTCCGTCCTGCCAGTCTGGCCAGCTATAACTATGAGGCGGAAAACAATACTCGCAGTCTGTGGGTTGCCGAAGGCATTACCACATATTACGAAGACCTGATGCTGGTTCGCGCCGGGCTGATTGATCAGCCTTCCTATTTGAAGCGGCTTTCGAAAATCATTGAAAGACTGCAAACGAATCCGGGCCGCAATGTTCAGTCTCTGTCCGAATCCAGCTTTGATTCATGGATCAAGTTTTATCGCCCTGACGAGAACAGTGCGAACAGCCGAGTCAGTTACTATATCAAAGGCTGTGTCACCGGCTTTCTTCTGGATGCTCGCATTCGTGAAGTCACAGGGGATGCGAAGAGTCTTGACGATGTGATGCGGTTGCTCTATCAGCGACATTCTGGAAAGAATGGCTATTCGGAAGGTGAGTTCGCGGCAATCGTCAGTGAAGTCGCCGGCACCGATATGAACCCGTGGCTGATTCAGCATGTGGAGACTGCCGAAGAACTCGATTACAAACCAGCACTCAACTGGCTGGGGTTGCAGTTCCCGGCGGAAGAACCGGACAGTACTAAAACTGAACGGGATGGGGCAGCCGAGCAGAACACACCGGCGGGCAGCTCTGCTTCAACGGCACCAGCCAATGTCACCTCGCCAGGTGATGCTGGCGCTGATGTGAAAGACAACTCCAAAAAAGAGAAGCCTAAACCTCCTGCGGCATGGCTTGGAATTCAGGTCTCCGAGTCTGGCAGTTCGCTGATCATCACAGGAGTCACTCACGGCGCGCCAGCCCATACTGCCGGTTTAAACGTCGACGACGAACTCCTGGCCTTTAATCAGTATCGTGCGAACTCAAAAACATGGAAAGATCAGCTCACTCAATTGGGCATCGGTGAAAAGATCCGCGTGCTTGTATCGCGCCGAGGTGAAATCCGGACGATCGAGGTGACTTTAGGGACCGAACCCAAAGAGAAATGGACTCTAAAGCCTGTCGAAAAACCTTCTGATGAAGTCAGAGCGAGACTTGCGAAATGGCTCGGCACGTCGCCCGCCCCGGCCCCCTGACCACCAATGGCGTGGACTTAAGCATCGTGCGGATTTCCATAGTCGTTTTTCGCTCCGCGAAAACGCTGCTTTCGCGGAGCGAATGGCGACAATAAGTCCACGCCATTGCCCCTGGCCGCGGCCGATAATAGTGCCCTGAACAGCGGCCGTTAGAACAGTGAATAGATAAACGGCGCGGCTCCGGTCGGCGCAAGAGCTGCCAGCAGCCCGACCATGGACAGAACCAGCAGGATTGGAATCAGCCACCACTTTTTGTTCTGTGTAATGAAGAGCAGAAATTCCTGAACCAGGCTCAGCGGTTTATCCTCTCCCGCCTTTTCAAATTCGTTTCCGGACATGATTTGAATCTCGAGCAGCAGTCCATTGAGGCGATTTTCCGTCAGAATCAGCATCTTAGTATTAAGCCCTTCTGACCGCAAATCCTGTCTGAGAAGAACGTTCGCTGCAATCGCCCCTGTTCCCGACACAGGGACTTGCATCCGGAACTTCCCCTGGTTCGCCCGTCTGCCTCTGACGGATGTTGTCATTCGGCAACATCGGCGTTCAGATCTCACAACCGTCCACAAAATGCCACATGCCTCCCAACATCCGGGCACAGCCTCGCCGCTGATGAACTAGGTTCAAGTGGTGATAACCGCGAGTGCCACGTATTCGTGATGAACAATTTATCTGATTTTCCTTCAGTCGGAGTCCGCAATGTGCGGCATTGCAGGGGTTTTGTACGCAGATTCTTTTCGAATGGCAGACGCAGCCGTTCTGAAACAGATGGGAGACGCCATTGCGCACCGCGGTCCGGACGGAGAAGGGAGTTTTCGGTCGAACAACGCGGGCCTCGTTCATCGTCGGCTGGCCATCATTGATCTCGCCGGAGGACAACAGCCGATCGCCAATGAAGACGAATCCATCCACGTCGTGTTTAACGGCGAAATCTACAATCATCGCGAGCTGCGAGCCGAACTGGAACAGCAGGGCCATGTATTTCGAACCAACTCGGACACCGAAGTGCTGGTGCATCTTTTCGAAGAGCATGGTCCTCGCATGTGCAGCCTGTTGCGAGGAATGTTTGCGTTTGCTCTGTGGAACGGTCGATCCCGTCAGCTGATGCTCGCTCGCGACCATCTCGGCCAGAAGCCATTGTATGTGTATCGTGACAACGACAAACTTTTGTTCGCCTCAGAGATCAAGGCCATCCTTGCTCATCCGGAAGTCGATCGTGAAATCGACCCGGCTGCTATCGAGGATTACCTGACATTTGGATTTATCCCCGGTCAGACCAGCATTCTAAAGAAAATCAGAAAGCTGCAGGCAGGCCACTGGCTGGTCGTTTCTTCAAAACAAATGACCTCAAACCCTCAGCGATACTGGCAGTTGTCATTCAACAACGAGGTTAACTGGTCAGACGGCGAATGGATTGAACGAACTCAGGACGCAGTCCGCGAGAGTGTTCGGGCACATCTGACAGCCGATGTGCCTGTCGGTGCTTTTCTGAGCGGCGGGCTCGACAGCAGCGCCATTGTCAGCACAATGGCGGAAATCCAGGCAGACTCTGTTCAGACTTTTTCCATTGGATTTCAGGAAAAGCAGTTCAGTGAACTGCCGTACGCGGAAGCAGTGGCAAAGCACTTCGGCTGCATCCATACCGAACAGGTTGTTACGCCCGATGCCGTCAGGGACCTGGACGATCTGGTGTTTCTCTATGACGAACCATTCGCTGATTCATCGGCCATCCCCACGATGGCCGTTTCAAGAATGGCTGCTCAGCATGTGAAGGTTGTGCTGTCCGGAGACGGAGGCGATGAGCTTTTCGGTGGTTACGCCCGATATTCACATGATTTAAAGGAAGCATCCCTGAGAAACCTGCTGCCGGGCTGGCTGCGCCATTCTGTGCTGCGGCGACTGGCAGTGATCTGGCCCAAAGTTGACTGGTTGCCTCGACCCCTGCGGATTCAGACACTGCTGCAAAATCTTTCGACTGCGCCGGAAGTAGCCTACGCGAATACGGTTTCTGTCTGTCGAACACAGATGCGTCGACTATTGTTGAATCCTTCAATGCTTTCACCTGGTCGGCACCGCCCCGAAGAAATTCTTGAAACAGCATTCATCTCCGGACGCAGAGATGCTCTGAGTGGAATGCTGGCGGCAGACACCAATGTACTTCTTCCCGACGACTTTCTCACCAAAGTCGACCGTGCCAGCATGGGCTTTGGTTTGGAGGTGCGTCCTCCGCTGATCGACTGGCAGCTGATGGAACTGGCCGCCTCAATGCCCTCCGGCATGAAGATTCGTAATGGCAGCAGAAAGTGGATCCTGAAACAGATATTCGAATCGAGACTTCCGCAGGGACTGGTACATCGTCGTAAACAGGGGTTTGAACTTCCAGTCGATTCGTGGCTCAGAGGACCGCTGAAAGATCAGATTCAGCAGGTAGTTCTGAATCCTGACTCACGACTTGCCGAATACATTAATCCTGCGTTCGCCCGATCACTGTACTTCGCCCATTGCCAGGGGCGTGGCCGCTACGGACAGATCCTCTGGTCATTGCTGGTGCTGGGCCGCTGGCTTTCTGCCTGGGGAGGATCTGCCACGCCGACACGCACACCGGAAAGTCGGTCGCTCATAGTGCCGGCAGGCACTTAGAGATTCATAGTGCCGGCAGGCACTTGAAGATTCACAGTGCCGGCAGGCACTTAAAGATTCACAGTGCCGGCAGGCACCTGACAGCAAACAACGGCATCATGAAGGACAGACACGTTGAAAGCTCGTTCATCACAAATTGAATCCGTTTCGTGGCAGGATACCGGTACTCTGGCCGCTGTCGTGATGCCACGCGAAGTCGGAGTCCATCGAAACGTGGCCGTCTCCGGAGGATTGTGTATTCCCAAAGGTGTTTTGAAAGGTCGTGAAACACTCCGAGCTGCGCTGGCAGGCTCATCTTCAGAGGTCCAGGCAGAAGTGCTGAACCGATGGAGCGATGGGAGTGTTCGCTGGCTGCTGGCCAGCTGTATTCTTCCGGAGATTCAGGCCGTTGCCGACGAGCGTCCGTCACTGACGGATCGTCCCATACGTCCCATTCCTGTTGCATTCAGCTTCGTTTCGGATGCGAATTCTGTGTCTTCCGGCGACAGCCTGACCGTCCTGAAACACGGTGATGGCGAAATTCGTATGACGACTCGCCGACTGACAGACGTCGTTCCGGGCGAGCAGACAATTTGCATCCGGCCGGTAGTGACGACACCGCAGGGCGACTCGTCAGATTTGATCATTGAGTCGGTTTCAGAAGAAGTTGCGGGCCCTGTCCGACAGATCTTTGTTATCAGCGCACGACTCAGGAATTCACCGTTTCTCACGATTCAGCTGCGGCTGATCCACTGGGCTGCGATCGGTCTGGTGCAGGTTGAAACTCGGATCCGGAATACTCGTCGAGCCCGACATCAGGGCGGCCTCTGGGATTTGGGCGATCCCGGATCATTTCTTTTTGGCAGCCTGAGCCTTCAAATTCGCAGTACAGGTATTACTGACCGCGCGACGGTTAGGTGGCGATGTGAACGAGATCAGCCTTTGCGTTCGGCTTCCCCGCGTCAGTCCGTCAGAATCCATCAGTTTGGAAGTGGCGGTCGCTGGTGGAACAGTTCGAACCATACGGACTCAGATCAGGAATGTCCCGTTCCAGCACGTGGATACGAAGCGAACGGCCCGGACGGCGTGCTGCGAGGCTACCGCGCAGAACCATTGATTACCATGTGTGATGAGCAGTCATTTCTCGCCGCAGCCATACCCGAGTTCTGGCAACAGTTTCCCGGAAGTGTTGAAGTCAGCGGCGGGCGACTGAATGTCGGGTTGTTTCCCATCACCGAGACCCCTCATGAACTTCAGGGTGGTGAACAAAAGACGCAATCGATCTGGATTCAGACCGGCACAGGAGAGCCCGACCTTTCGACGCTGAACTGGACCTTCCATCAGCCACGGCTGATGCAGACAGCGAATGATTATCAAAGGGCAGATGTGTTTCCATGGTTTCCTGGAGCCGCGAAGGAGAACGATTCGTCTGTAAGCGGCGAGACTGATCCGAAGTCCGCCATACTGCGGCACGATGACTGCGGGCGGCTTCAGCACTATCTGAGACAGGCTGTCACCGGCTCACATTCTCCCTCTGCACGTCGGGAGAAGATTGATGAGTACGGATGGCGAAACTACGGAGATGTTCCGGCCGATCACGAACAGTTGCATTATCCGGGATCCGGCACCGTTATTTCACACTACAATAATCAGTTTGACATGATTTACGGAGGAATCCTGCAACTGGCTGCCACAGGAGATCCTGTCTGGCTGGATCTGTTTGATCCGCTTGCGCGACACGTTCTGGACATCGACATTTACCATACCAGCGAAGACCGGGCTGCATTCAGTGGTGGTATGTTCTGGCACACTGATCACTATGCTGACGCAGCCACTTCCACGCACCGCACCTATTCCTCAGCGAATCAGCGTCCGGGACTGAATTATGGGGGCGGGCCGAGTTGCGAACACAACTATACGACCGGGTTGCTCTATTACTATTTTCTGACTGGACATCCGGAAGCTTATCAGGCCGTAATCTCGCTGGCCGAATGGGTGATCCGAATGGATGATGGGCGAAATACCGTGTTTGGTCTGCTGGACGATGGACCAACCGGTTATGCATCCGCCACAGTCTTTGAAGATTTTCACGGTCCGGGTCGTGGGGCTGGCAATTCAGTCAATGCTCTTCTGGATGCCTGGATTCTGACGCAGTCCCTGCCGTTTCTTGAAAAGGCTGAGGAGCTCATTCGCCGCTGCGTACACCCAAAGCAGGATCTGTATTCATTGCATCTGGCTGATGCGGAAGGTCACTGGTCATATACCGTGTTTCTGACAGCGCTTGGCCGGTATCTGCTGGTCAAAAGCGAAGCGGGGATGCTGGACGGGATGTATGACTGGGCTCGCCAGGTGATGCGGCACTATGGACGCTGGATGGCCGTCAACGAGACTCGAACACTGAGCCAGCCGGAACGACTTCAGTATCCGACTGAAGCGTGGGCCGCTCAGGATTTTCGCAAGGCCAATGCCTTACGTCTGGCTGCAGCCTGCGACGATGATCCTCGCCAGGCCGCGGCAATGCGGTCCCGCGCTCGTGAGCTGAACAATATGGCCTGGGACGATTTGTATTCGTTTGGCGAAGGACACCTGACCGCTCGGTGTCTGTCGATTCTGATGACGGAAGGACAGCGAGATCTTTTTCACCGAACCGTCCAGCCCGAATCAATGCCGTCCGCTCAGGAACGCTACCCGGACTGTGTATGGACGATGTTCATACCGCAGAAAACACGTGTTCGTGAAATGCTGCGATCGCCTGCCGGAATTCTGCGAGCCAGTGTTCGGGCGATCAGCCCGCCGCGAATCTTTCGAATGATACGAGCCTTAACGCGACAGCTGTAACGCCGCAGAGGCCACATGATTACCAGTCCCGAATGAGTCTCACCTTCAGTTTTGTAGTGTTCCTGAAAAATCCTGACGTACAGACATGATTCAAGCAGTTGTAAAAAACCGACTTACGACAAGCTCCTTCCATCACAGACCAGTGATCTGCCATGTGATTCACGCGATGGGGGTGGGAGGTGCAGAAGTTCTTGTCAGCCAGATGGCTCGTCTGATGGGACAACAATATCGCTGCGTTGTGGCTGTGCTCGATGAAGTGGGGGAACTGGGGCAGAGGCTGCGTGACGATGGTTTTCCGGTCGAACATCTGGGCCGACGTCCCGGGATCGATCGCCGGTGTGCAGAACGACTTCGGGCATTCGCAGACCGTGAAGGAGCTTCACTGCTGCACGCTCATCAATGCACACCCTTCTTTCAGGCGATGCTGAGCCGTGGTCTGACCGGGCGACGACCAGTGGTGTTCACGGAACACGGCCGCCATTTTCCCGATCTGCCGAGTCGCAAACGGGCGATTGTCAACCGATTGCTGCTTCGGAAATGCGATCGACTGATTGCATGCGGGGAATCGGTTCGTCAGGCTCTCATTAAGAACGAAGGACTGCCTGAGTCTCGCGTTGAACTGATCTACAACGGAGTCGATATCAGATCCCTGTCAATGTCTTCAGCGGATGCCCGAAGTCGAATCCGTCGGGAATTTGGCTATGCCGAAGACGATTTTGTCGTCATCCAGATTGCCAGACTGCATGAGCTCAAGGATCATCAGACGGCTCTCAGAACAATCGATCGGGTGCGGAAAGTCGTCCCAACTGCCCGTTTGCTTCTGGCCGGAGACGGCGATCAGCGGTCATCCATCGAGGAAGCGATCAGCACTCGCGGACTGACCAGTCATGTTCAGCTCGCCGGCACTCGTCGTGATATTGCTGACCTTCTTGCGGCTTCTGATGCCTTCCTGCTGACCAGTATCAGCGAGGGCATCCCTTTGACCGTGATTGAGGCGATGGCCGCAGGACTGCCGGTAGTCGCGACGTCTGTTGGCGGACTTCCCGAAATGATTCGCGATGGAATCAGCGGCTGTCTGGCATCCGCATCCGATGATCTCACACTGTCTGATCACCTGATTCGGCTCGCCGGTCAGCCATCGCAGCGTCAGCAGATGGGACAGGTTGCAATTGCCGATGCTCATGCCCGGTTCTCCCTGGATGCCATGCTGAAAAGCTATGCACGAGTGTATCGGGAAGTTCTGGCAGGAGTGCCGCGATGACAGACGCAGTCCTTCACAGCACGACACCGGGTTCGCTGCTGGTGTTTTCCGATGACTGGGGTCGTCACCCGTCGTCGTGTCAGCATCTGGTCGGTCATCTTCTGCATGATTATCCGGTGACCTGGGTAAACACGATCGGCATGCGCACTCCCCGACTTGATGCTGCAACCCTTCGAAGAGTCTCAGAGAAGCTTTCACAATGGATGCGACCAGCACCCGCACAGGGAAAAGTTTCGGGAGAGACCGTCCGCATCCCCGATACTCTTAAGATCGTTAATCCCCGCATGTGGCCCTGGTTCGGCGGGACTGGAGATCGGCGATTGAATCAGTGGCTGCTGAGCCGACAGATCATTCCTCTGATTAAACAAATGCCTCAGCCGGTCACCGCACTGACAACGCTTCCCATTACAGCCGACCTTGCAGGAGTGCTGCCGGTAAATCGCTGGGTGTATTATTGTGTTGACGATTTCTCACAATGGCCGGGACTCGACGGGGACACGCTGCGACGCATGGACGCAGATATGGTTGCCAGGGCGGATTCGCTGGTCGTGGTCAGTGAGCATCTTCAGTCGATGGTTCGCCAGCAGGGACGATCAGCCAGCCTGCTGACTCACGGTGTTGATACCGATCTCTGGAGAGCTTCGAATCGAGAATGTGTTTCGGAACTTCCGCAATCGATCAGGCAGACCTTTGAGTCGCTTGCAGGGCCGCGCGTTGTTTTCTGGGGCGTTATCGACCGGCGAATGGATACTCCGGCACTGGTGCAGCTGTCGAGAGACCTGATCTCCGGGACAATTGTCCTGATTGGACCTCAGCAGGATCCTGATCCGCAGATTCTCTCGCTTCCCAATGTGATGACACTTCCGCCTCAGCCCATTCAGTTGTTGCCACAGATTGCTCAGCAGGCTGACGCGCTGATTATGCCATATGCAGATCTGCCGGTGACTCGTGCGATGCAGCCGCTCAAGCTAAAGGAATACATGGCAACCGGGAAACCGGTGATCGTAAACCGGCTGCCATCCACTCTGGAGTGGAGCGACTGCCTGGAAACTGCTTCTTCCCCGGAGGAATTCAGCCAACTGGTGCGGCACTGTCTTCGGTTCGGAGTTTCTCCCTCTCAGCAAAAAGCGAGATCACGGCTGGCACGCGAATCATGGTCCTCAAAGGCCCGGATTCTGGAACAGATTCTGATCGGCTGTGAAAAAATCACCGGTGATGAAGCTGCTCTGTCCGCTTTGTCATCAGACCGTCAGATGACGTCAACTCGTTCTGAGCTGGCTGAAGATTCTTCCCGCAAGTCCATCTTTTCAGAAATGAGCAGTCTGACATGAGCAAACCGATGTCCGGACATGGGGGAACCCGACCGTTTGTTCTACACACTCGTGTTGTCACGGGTGTTGGCGGGGGCCCGGAAAAGACGATTTTGAATTCTCCACGCTATCTGAAAAAATATGGCGTGGACTGCAGCTGTCTTTTCATGCGACCGCCCGGTGATCCCGGATTCTCCAGTCTGCAGCGAAAGGCAGCGGCCAGCGGAGCGGAAATCATTGGCGTGGATGACTGCGGACCACTGGATCTGAATGTTGTCCGCCAGTGCATTCGAATCTGTCGTGAGCGAAATGTGACCATCTGGCACGCCCATGATTACAAGAGTAACGCTCTGGGACTGCTGGTACGCGCGTTTCATCCCATGCACCTGGTTACGACGGCTCATGGATGGGTTCGATTTACGGCAAAGACACCCCTGTATTATCGAATCGACCGTTTTTCCATGAAACGCTACGATCATGTGATCTGCGTTTCTCAGGATCTTTATCAGCAGTGTCAGGAAATGGGAGTGCCAGCCAGTCGGCTGCACCTGATCGATAACGCGATTGTACTGGATGACTACAGCACGGCCCCGCCTTCCACTGAGGATCGCGCGGACCTGGGATTTGATTCGGGACAGCTGCTGATTGGGGCTGTCGGACGTCTGTCTGAGGAAAAAGGCTTCCATCATCTGATTGAAGCGGTTGGTCGTCTGGTGCGTGATGGACATCGACCAGGCCTGGTCATCGCGGGTGAAGGCCATTTGCGAGATCAGCTGCAACAGCAGATTAACGAACAGGATCTGCAGAGTCATATTCGCCTGGTGGGATTCCTTCCGGATCCCCGACAGCTGTATCGGGCAATTGACCTTTTTGTTTTGAGCAGCCTGCGCGAAGGCCTGCCGAACGTTGTGCTCGAAGCAATGGCGTCCGCACGTCCGGTGATCGCGACTCGCTGCAACGGAATTCCGCGACTGCTCACCGATGAAGTCAGCGGTCTTGTCATCCGGTCAGACAGCAGCGAGGCACTGTACGACGCGATTCTTCGATGCTGCACCTCAGAATCTTTGCGCCAAAGACTGGCGATCGCAGGACGTCAGACCGTCGAAGAACGTTTTTGTTTTGATCGAAGAATGCAGAAGGTGGTGAACGTATATCGCCAGCTGTCGCCAGCTCTGGCGGATGTGATTCCCTCCGATCCCGTCGAACAGAGTCTTCCGACATCGGCACAGCAGCCTGCCAGAATTACTGCTGCCGATCTGCTGAATGCTGTCTGATGAAACAATACGAATATCAGAGAATTCAATTAGAGACTTAATATGTCAGGTATCCTGGTTCAGTCCGATTCGACCGGTTCGACAGTTGCAGCCTCCGACGTGACCCATACCGGCAGCGAACTTCTCACAGTCAGATGTGAGCGCAGGCCGCCGCAGTTGTGGAATTCCTGGCTGGAGAAATGGAGATACGACGGATTTCACCTGCGGACTGAGTGGGCGGACGTCTTCTCAGCATCCCTGCACCATCAGCCATGGTTTTTGTGGGTTGAACGCAGCGGGGTGATTCAGGGCGTTTTGCCGTTGATGTATATCAGCGGACCGTTGTTTGGCAAATTTCTTGTGAGTCAGCCCTATTTGAATTCCGGCGGAATTCTGGCCGATTCACCGGAAGCAGAAAGATTACTGCTGCAGCGAGCTGTGGCTCTGGCTGACGCTCTGGATGTGAAACACCTGGAACTTCGCCATGAACGATTCATCAAAAATGACCTTCTGAACGCCACCAGCACTGAAAAAGTTCACATGCGGCTGGTGCTGCCAGGAACCGTCGACGAGCTGTGGAATGGCCTGAAGTCGAAGCTTCGCAGTCAGATTCGAAAGCCGCTGAACGACACTGAACTGCAGGTGCATTTTGGCCACCTCGACCGACTCGACGAGTTCTATGCGATCTTCTGCAGAAACATGCGGGATCTGGGCACACCACCATTCTCGCGATCGCTGTTCAAATGCATGCTGAAGGAATTCGGCCAGAATGCCGAGATCTGTTCGGTGACTTATCAGGGCCGTCCCGTCGCTTCCGGATTTCTGCTGCATGGCCCCGGCGTGACACTGATTCCCAGCGCGAGCGCTCTGCGAGAGTATAATCATACCAGCAGCAACATGCTGATGTACTGGCATGTTCTGAAGCGTTCCGTGGAGCGAGGTCAGACAGCATTCGATTTTGGACGAAGCACCAGGGAAAGCGGCACATGGAAGTTTAAGCAGCAGTGGGGTGCAGAAGAAATTCCGGCCATCTGGCAATACTACAGCCGCCGAGGAACAGTCAGTGACGCCCGACCCTCAGGCGGGAAGTACGATCGAATCATCCGGATCTGGCAGAAGCTCCCTGTCTGGCTGACTCAACTGATTGGCCCGTCGATTGTGCGAGGAATTCCTTAGCGGTTCGGGGCAATGTGGAAGAATGCCCTTTTAACCGTCCGGATCGTTCAGGAGTTCCTCCAGTCGCAGTCGCAGCGGTGTGGGGTATCTGTCGAGCCATGTGGCATCGATTAGACCAGGCGAAATCATATCTCGCAGATGAACGCGATCCTTATCTCGAAAAGCATTGAGCTTCATTCGTACCAGCGTTTCCAGTGCAACGGTCTGGAAGTCGCTGGCTCTTGCTGTCGGCTCGATGTCGGGGTTGGGCTCTCCGCCTTTCTCGATGTTGCCCACCAGGAGCACATGCACGGCATCGCGAGCGGATGCATCCGGATGTTCGACGAACATATCAAGCCCAGACGTGTTACGGTGATGGAAACCGGTCAGCTGATCAAAAATGTCATTCGAAACATGACGCATCCCGGCTGGTGAAGTGAATCAGGAAACTCGATCGCGATGAACGCTTCACGACTGGATCGCGTGTACCACTTCTCCATGAACATCCGTCAGCCGGAATTGTCGTCCCTGAAAACGATAAGTCAGTCGCTTGTGATCAATTCCCAGCAGATGCAGAATCGTGGCCTGAAGATCGTGAACATGAACCGGATTGCCGGCGACATTGATTCCCAGAGCATCGGATTTACCCCATGAAAAGCCTGGCTTAATTCCACCGCCGGCCATCCAGACCGTGAATGCATATGGATGATGGTCGCGTCCCCATCGAGGACGATTGTTGATATCCCCCTGGAGAAAGGGCGTTCGACCAAATTCACCACCCCAGATCACGAGAGTCTCATCCAGGAGGCCTCGCTGTTCGAGGTCCCTGATCAAAGCTGCGGATGGCTGATCCGTATCTTTGCACTGAGTATAAAGCTCGGTTGTCAGACTGTTGTGCTGGTCCCAGCCCGCGTGCATCAGCTGAACGAATCGAGTTCCTCGTTCAACCAGCCGACGTGCCAGCAGGCAGTTGTGGGCGAACGTTCCTCGTTCCTGCACCTGAGGACCATACATGTCGAGAGTAGCCTGAGTTTCACCGCTGAGGTCAGTCAGTTCGGGTACACTCGCCTGCATCTTGAATGCCATTTCGTACTGACTGATCCGGGTTGACACTTCCGGATCGCCGGTCTGCTGCAGTTTCAGCTGATTGATTCGAGCAATATCATCCAGCCATTCTCGTCGCAGTTCCCGACTGATGCCGTCCGGATTTGAAAGATACAGCACCGGGTCTCCGCCACTGCGAAATTTGACCCCCTGATACCGGGAAGGAAGAAACCCGTTTCCCCAATAGAAGTCGTAGAAGACCTGTCCGCAGGTTGTTCCCTTGCTGACCGAAGTCATCACAACAAACGAAGGCAGATTTCGGGATTCACTGCCAAGTCCATAGGTCAGCCATGCACCCAGAGTTGGTCGGCCGGGTATCTGAGAACCACTCAGTAAAAACGAGATGGCAGGAGCGTGATTGACCGCATCCGTGTGAAGGCTGTGAATAAAACAAAGCTTGTCGACGATCCCGGCAGTATAAGGCAGAAACTCGCTGACCGTGGCACCACACTCGCCGTGCCGATGAAAGGGCTCCACATTGGCCAGCATCAGCTTGCCGGAAGCACTGCCCGTCATTGTGCTGAATCGCTTGCCGCCGATAAAACTCTCGGGAACCGGCTGTCCATGCAGGCGAGTCAGCTCGGGCTTGTAGTCGAATAAATCCACATGCGTTGGTGCCCCATTCTGAAACAGGTAGATCACGTTTTTGATTTTGGGAGGAAAGTGCGGCAGATCAGCCAGTCCACCCAGCGACTGCATGCCCGGATTCAGTGAATTCGGGACCACACCAGCGGGATCCGATCTGGTCTGATCAGAAAGGTCCGAAGCAACTGCTCGCCCATCCGAACACAACAGTGTGTGCAGCGCGGCCAGACCAACTCCCGTACCGGAAGCTGTCAGCAGGTTCCGGCGAGTCATGTTCAAAGCGGCAAATGGTGTGTTCATGAATACCTCAGTTCGGCAACGCTGACACTGCATAAGCTGATCATAAGCCGATACAGCATCCATCGGACAAACTGCTACTTCAGCTGATCGAAGTCAGGGTTAATCTGTTTCTGTAACTTCATCCACTTTAACACCATTTCAACTGGCAATGCCAGTGTGGACTCCCGGGATCGGCGGGCAATATTGATGCCCAGAAGATTTCCCGATCTGTCCAGCAACGGTCCGCCACATTGCTCCGGTGCCACAGGAATATCGTGCTGGATCACGTCGATGAAGCCAGTACGACGCTGGCTGAGTCGTCCGGCCCTGCCATCAAGAAACTCCGTGCGTTCAAACTGGCGCGATGGGTCTGTCTGCAGCCGGACCCGGAAGGTCATCGAAGTCGCCGTACGATCAATGTGGCACTCCAGCCAGTCCCCCGGTTCCCGTTTTCGTAAGACGCGATCAAAGTCTTCCAGTGATCGAGTCGCTGTGATGCCTGCTTTGATCAGAATATCCCCTTCGCGGATTCCTGCCAAAAGTGCGCCTCCACCGGATGATGCGTGTTGAACAACAAGTCCGTTGTCAGAGACGGCAAGGGCAGCTCCAAATCGAGGAACCTGAGATGGCTCAGAATGGATGCTCCGGGCCACAATTCCATAGAATCGGGAATGTCCACCCCCACCCGAATCGGCAAACACGATCGTGCGAGGCTTCAGGCCCTGAGTGTGCTCCGGCAACCGAGCAGGCTGACTGCCAGCGCCCGGCCCATTTGCGGCTGTCGACGCTAGTGTTTGATCGCTGACCCGCAGGATGGCAAGATCCATCGCCTGGTCCGAATAAATCAGATTCGCACCTCGAAGACTGCCATCGCAATACGAACATAAGAGGGCCGACTGATCATTCAGTTCACTCAGTTTGGTTCCGATCCACGGGTGATCCAGAACCGTCCCGGCGATCAAATCGTGACGGTCACCGCTGGGAAGCTCCGTAAGAATTCGAACGGTCTGCTGCTTCAGTGCCTGCAACAGGTCGTCGGATGGGCTCAGTAACGTGTGCTTGAGCGAAACGACTTTCTCAGAAGTCGTGTCAGTAACACTGATCCAGCGGCTGACCATTGGCAAAATCGTACTGACTAACAGATGATGATTGCTGTCCGCTGCGAGTCCGATTCGGCGATGAAGACCTGCCAGCTGTCCGGATTTATCCAGCAGTGGTCCACCGGAATCGCCGACCGTCAGCAGGCAGCTCGTGCGAACAGAGTGATCGTCGGCCGACAATACCTGCCCAACTCGAAGGACTGGAGGCTGCCCGTGTGTTTCCCGGCCTGGATAACCGCAAGCAAGCACACAGCTTCCGACGTCCGGCACCGCTCCCTGGCGGACTGGCAGCGAATGCCATTTGTCGGAGTCAGCTGCCGTCAGTTTCAGGACGGCAATGTCCTGCCGATCGTCACGGAAAAGCAACTGGGAAGCGTGTTTCCTGCCATTCCAGAGGTACACATTAATGAGAGATTCTGCATCGGGCGATGCCGAGACGGGTAGTCCGTGAGCCACGGTCAGGATGACTCCGTCTTCGGTCACAATCACTCCGGAACAACGGTCGTCCTGAGTGACAATTCGAACCGTTGCCTTCTGAAGTCGCTCTGCCATTGCGGCCATCGCTGTGGACTCTGCGGCTTCAGCCACTGACCCTTCGGGGGTCGCGATTGCGGGGGTCGACCCTGCAAAAAGACCTGCAAGGAAACCTGTCAGCAGAACGGTCCTCAGAACGAGCACCTGGTAAAAAAGGACGCTCATCCGGAACATAGAAGTTCCCGTTCGTCTAGCCCTCCTGCTGTTCATTCGCCCTCGATATAGTCGATCTGAATGGCCGTGCCGGGCAGAGATTTTTTCAGTTCGGCAACTCCGGCCTCTGTCACTGCCGTGCGAGTGACCTTGAGATCCTTCAGCGTTGTTAAATGCTGAAGATGGGGAAGACCGCTGTCGGAAACCGAAGTTGAGCCCAGATGCAGGAATGTAAGTTTCGACATATTCTTCAGAGCCGGAAGCCCGGCATCGGACAGCTGGGTATTATCCAGATTCAGCCATTCCATATTGGTGAGAGCTGCAAGGTGAGCAATACCGGGATCACTCACTGCCACTCGCCACAGATTCAGTTTCTTCATTGCCGCCATGCTGCCGACATGGACAAGGCCGTCGTTGTCCAGCAGCGAGTTTTCGCTCAGGTCCAGTTCTTCGAGCTTAGTGCATGCCGTCAGGTGTTTCAGTCCCACGTTACTCACCTGAGTTTTCGAAATTCGCAGCTTTTTCAGATTGGGAAATTTTGCGACAACAGCCATGCTGTCGTCGTCCACCAGGGTACTTTTCAGATACAGCTCTTCCAGACCCGAAACGGCCGAAAGTGCCTCCAGTCCTGCGGTGCTGACCCACAACCCATCCACGGCAAGCACCTTCAGCCCTGGAAGTGCTGCAAGTTTGGCCACACCGTCGTCGCCAACAGTGGTAGCGCCACCATCGCCGGAAAGCCGAATCGCTCGAAGAGTGCGAATTTCAGCCAGAGTCCCCATTCCGGCATCGCTCAGGGCACAATTTCTCAAATCCAGGTTTGAAAGAGGCCCGGCAAATTTTGTGAGGCTGGTCAGCCCTGTATCGGTAATCGGAAGACCGTCCAGATGAAGTGACCGCAGTTTGCTCAGCGAAGACAATACACTCAGCGATTCATCAGTGGCGTCAGTCTTTCGAAAGTCGATATCCACAATAAATCCGGCAGAGTCTTTCTGAACTTTAGCGCCTGTTTTTTCGATGACCGCCAGGGCAGCGGGGTCTTCTGTCGCGGTGGCGGCCTGCGGAACTGCTGTGGGAGCGGTTTCACCTGACTTTTGGCTCTGTTCCGAATCTGCACAGCCGCCGCTGGAAACCGAGATCACAACAAGAACAACGCAGGCGACGAAATAACGCAACGGACCAGCTCCAAAGTGCAGAAAAAGAGAATCAAACCGGAAGACCTGAGTAATCGCTGGCAGGCACTGAGCGTAAAGCTGCGGCCAGCATCCAGCCTCATGTTATCGAGCGTCGAATGAACTGTGAATCAAATTGTGGTCCGGTTGAAGGAAAGACCATCTTGTGGTACCGTCCGGCAGGCCGATAAACGGCTGATCAGCTTACCAGGTTCTGCCAACCGCAACTCTGTAAACCCATAGTAAAAGCGAAGAAAAAGCATGTACAAAGTGACGTTGATTCCTGGCGACGGAGTGGGGCCGGAAATTGCCGAAGCAACTCGAAAGTGCATTGATGCCACAGGTGTCAAAATTGACTGGGACGTCCAGGAATGCGGCATTGAAGTGATTGAGGCGACAGGAGGCGTTCCTCCTCGCGTTCTGGAGTCTGTGAAGGCCAACGGAATTGCTCTGAAAGCGCCAATCACTACGCCAATCGGCAAAGGATTCCGCAGCGTCAACGTTTACCTGCGTCAGGAACTCGGGCTCTACGCCTGTGTTCGCCCCTGCAAAAGCTACAAAGGTGTTCGCAGCTATTTCGACAATGTCAATGTCGACCTGGTCATCATTCGTGAAAACACGGAAGACCTTTACGCGGGTGTCGAATTTAAAGCAGGCGATGCGGTCACTGCCAAACTGATTTCTCAGATCAATGAGGCATCCACCGGCAAAAAGATCATGACATCACCCACAGCCACGGGCGTCAGCATTAAACCGATGTCATGGGAAGGCACCTCACGAATCGCTGACTACGCTTTTGAATATGCTGTTAAGCACGGCCGCAAAAGCGTCACATCGATCAGCAAAGCCAACATCATGAAGTTTACGGACGGACTGTGGTACGATGTGACTCGCGCTGTCGCCACTGCCTACAAGGCAAAATTTGAATGGAGCGAACTGACTCAGGGTGTGTCGGCCGCCAAAGATGTCAACGGAAAAGGTCTGGACGCCAGCGGCCTGGTCTACATGGAACGCCTGATTGACAATATGTGCATGCAGCTTGTTCAAAAGCCGGAACTCTACGATGTTCTGGTGATGGGCAATCTGTACGGCGACATTCTGAGCGACCTGTGTGCCGGACTTGTCGGCGGACTGGGTGTTGCTCCCGGTGCCAATATTGGCTACGAAGGCGCCATCTTTGAAGCGACTCACGGCAGTGCTCCAAAATACAAGGGTCAAAACAAGGTCAATCCCACTGCATTGATCCTTTCCGGTAAACTCATGCTCGAACATATGGGTGAGGCCAAAGCGGCTGCTAAACTGGAACAGGCCGTTGCCGACATCATTGCAGAAGGTCGCTACGTGACGTACGACATGAAGGAAAACCGCAATGACCCAACCGCAGTGGGAACACAGGAAATGGCGGAAGCAATCTGTGCCCGCATGCAAAAGCTGTAAGGCTTGTGTTCTGTAAGATTCGTGTTCTGTAGGAATCAGGATTTGGGGTTCGCACTATCAGCTGGCACGTGCTGGTGGAAGGTTGATTTAATCGTTAACCGGCAAGTTGCAGGCGTCGTGGCCGAATTCGGCTTCGCTTGCTGCTTGCCGTTAAACGAAAACACTCGATACTTGACTAAATCTCCGTGACTAAATCGACAGTCTGCCAGCGTCTTTCTCTGAACCGGGGACTATCGCCCGGCGGCTGATGGTGTTAACCACAATCCCGAACTTTGGCAGAGCACTCGCTGGAACTCTGGTTTTACCTCAGACAGATTCCTGCCGTTAACCCGAAGCAGGCGAAAAAAAATTGTGACTATCGATTTCGCTCTGCAGTGTTCCTATTTCGAACAGCAGATCTGTCGTTCCTGTGTCCTGCTCAGCCAGCCCTATTCGGCGACGCTTGAACGAAAACGGGACGATCTGAAAGCCCTGTTTCCGGATATCGCCGTTCACGATGTCGTACCGACTCGGCAAATTCAGGGGTCACGCATTCGAGCTCGGCTGGCGGTCTTTGGAAGCGAAAGCCAGCCTCAGTTCGGGTTTCTGAACGAGCAGCAGCAAATCGTCGCCGTCGATCAGTGTCCGCTTCACCATCCGCTCATCAATCAGCTCGTGCCAAAGCTGACAAAGCTGATTGAAGTGTGTCGACTGTCTCCTTATTCCTTTCAGAATGACTACGGCGAACTCAAGTTCATTGTCGTTACCTGTTCTCCCACACATCAGCAGCTCATGGTGCAGCTGGTGCTTCGATCGCGTGAAGCGGTCGATCGAATCAAAAAATACTGGAAGAACAATTTCGACGCCGAGCTCTCCTCCGTCAGCGTCATGTCCGTGAATCTGCAGCCCGTTCGATCATCCATGATCAATGGAACGGTTGAGATTCCGGTTTCCGAAAACGAGTCGCTTCCGGTTCGATACGGACAAACCACCGTACTGTACGGCCCTCAGTGTTTTATTCAGACCAATTATGAAATCGCTGAACAGCTCTATGAGAAGGCTCGCAGCATTGTTGCCAGTCAGGCGCCTCAGACGGTCCTCGACCTGTTTTGTGGAACTGGTGCGTTCTCGCTGACATCGGCGACGCCCGACACCAGTATCCGAGGAATGGACGTGTCAGGGCCAGCAGTCGCGTGTGCTCAGAGTTCTGCCGCTCTGAACGGACTGACAAAGGCGTCGTACGAAAATCCCGGAGTCTACGGAATGGCGACAGCGGTCCGCCCTGCTCTTCTCGCCGATACTTCAGCACAGACCACTTACGATGCTGTCATCTGCAATCCGCCGCGCCGAGGACTCGATCAGCTGACTCGCCGACTGGTTCAGCAGCTGAATCCGCCGCTTTTTCTGTACTCCAGCTGCAATCCTGAGACTCTGCAGCGAGACCTGAAAGAACTGACATCGACGTTTCGGGTCGAACAAATGTATCCATTTGATATGTTCCCGTTTACCCGCCATCTTGAAACCCTTGTGTGGCTGACGCGTCGATAATTTATTCACCGAAGCAATCAGGTACTACCTTGTGATTCGCACGATATTCTTCGACATGGGGAATGTGCTCGTATACTTTTCCCACGAGCTGTCGACCGGATGAATGCTTTTATACCGATGATATTGCTGCGTATACAGAAAAGGCATCATCGTTCGGCATCCGCTCGCATGTTTACACATCCACCGAAAATCTTGTGTCAGAACTTCGAATGCTGAAGGCGCTGCCTTAAAACTCCTGACAAAACCCGCGCGACCCGCGTCGTTTGTGGTTGCGTTTCAGGCTTTGTCATTCGTCATCGACGACCTCGTCCTGTTTACCAACGATGGGTCTGGTCGCATCAATCACCAGTGCCGTGACACAGGACAGGGCAAAGACTGCCACGCAGAATCCAAACAGGGTATTCCATTGAGCCAGCGTGGGTTTTTCGCCGAGGATCACGTTATAAAGCAGAGGCGCCACCGCCGCACCAAAGTTTCCGTACATGTTGGCCCAGCCCATGATCGATGCCGTGTGCTTTCCGCCAACATCCTGAGAATAGGCCCACATGGCCGGAACTCCCAGATCACAGCTGAATGTTGCAACACTTAGTCCCGCAATGATTGACCAGGGCAGCCAGCGAGTTTCGGGGTCGGGTACAAACTGCAGTCCCATAAACAGGCAAAATCCGTATCCACAGGCCGCAATGATTCGCGTGGCCACAATGGGAAGACGCCGCCCCCATTTTAACCCAAAGCGGCGAGCTGCAACGTCGGTCCACCAGCCTCCACACAACATGCCCGCCATCCCGGCAGCCGTGGGAATCGCAGTCATCACCGCCTGTTCCTGTAACGGCACCTGATGCACATCTCCAAGATATCTGGGCAGCCAGGTGACGACAAACAGCCATCCAATATTCGTAAAGAACTGGGTCAGAGAATTGCCCCAGAGACTCAGGCTGGACAACACCGGAATCAGAGGAAATGCCTGACGATGAGCACCAGTCGTCTTCGCAGAAGTGACAGGTGTATCTGCAGAAATCAGACTGCGTTCTGCGTCATTACACTGTGGATGCTCATCCGGAGAATCACGACAAACCCACGCAAATGCCAGTGCAACCAGTATTCCTGCCAGACCGTAGAGGATCAGAACGAGCTGCCATTTTCCGGTAAAGGCATTCATTAACGCGGCTGTGAGTATCGGTGCCAGCACCGCCCCGGATCGACCACCCATCGCCACGATGGAACTGGCCGTCCCCCGCTGAGATATCGGAAACCAGGAACGAATCATCCCTGAACAAACCGGATAGGCACCCGCCTGAGCAGCTCCAAACAGAAATCGCAGCAGCAGTACCAGAGCTACGGTTGTGGTAATCCCCATCAAACCCGTGAACAGAGACCATCCAAGGATGTACGCGGTCAGCATCACTCGGGGGCCGAACTGATCGCTCAGCCAGCCCGCCGGGACCTGTGACAACGCATAAGACCAGAAAAACGCGCTCAGAAACCAGCTCATCTGAGTCTGAGTCATCTTCAGATCAGCCCTCATGGCTTCCGAAGCAATACCAACGGCATAACGGTCAAGGTACAGCAAACAGGCCATCAGAGTCAGCAGTGCGGCTACAAATATTCTGACAGCCGATGGTCTCATCAGTGTACTCCGTTGCAGTTAATCCATTGACCTCGCTTGCAGACCGAAATGGGTGCAAGGCGTTCCGGTGCAAGGCGAATCTGGTTTTCGACATCCTCAAGCGGGAAAACTCCGCTCTCACGTTTCAGCAGTACAATGTCGGCCTGTCGCCCTGACTTCAGCAGCCCAAAGCGTTCTTCCAGCCCCATGGCTTTGGCTGGTACGAATGTGGACGCCCGAATGATCTGCTCCAGCGGCATGCCCAGATACAAAAACTTGCTCATGGTTGTCGGCAGGTCAACAACCGGACCTTTCAGGTTGAAGTGATGAAGATCGGTGCTGATCGTGTCGGGCCAGAAACCAAACTTCCGGCAGGCTGGTTCCGCCACTCGCCACACAAACGCCCCAACACCGTGCCCCACGTCAAACAATACACCCCGCGATCGGGCTTCCATCAGAGCATCGAGCGGTGCGCCGTGGTCGTCAAAGCAGTGATCCGGATGAGGATTATACAGATGAGTGTAGATATCCCCGGGCCGCAGAGTCTGCAGGACTGTCGCCGTGGGGATCTTTGATGCGGCATGGTGAATCATGCACGGACGAGATGTCAGTTCGGCCGCTTCAAAGACCCCATGAAATCCGGCCCATTCATTCTTTTCATCATAGTTGGCCAGTCCGGAAGTCAGCCGAACTTTCATGCCGACAATTCGCTCAGGAAAACGATTCACACATTCCACAGCGGATGGAACATGCGCGTGCCGTCCGTCGTTCAAATCGCCCATGTAGGGAGGAAACTTGGGGTGACCCTGAATTGCTCCGATCATTGAAATGTTCAGGAGTGCAAAAATATCTTCGGCTGCTGCCGGAATAATAAAACGGGACATGTTCGCGTATGTGAGCGATCCGGCGGTGCCGGTATCCAGCATTGTGGTCACTCCCGTACGAAGTCCCGCTTCAAACGGGTCGATCGAATACAGTCCAATTCCACTGAAAACATGCACATGCAGGTCTACAAGTCCTGGAGCTACAATCAGTCCGTCAGCATCAATCACCTCTTCACGACCAGCCGGGATCAGGTTCGGTCCAATGTCCGCAATCTGACCGTCTGTGATACGAAGATCGGCTTGAATCGGAGGGCCGCCACTGCCATCGTAAAGACGGCCATTGCGGATCAGACTGCTGTTTCCGGTTAATGATCTGCCAGAAGTCATTTCACAGGTCCGCCAGAATGAGTCGACACGGCCTGCCGAACAGCCAAAACGATCTCATCGGCATCGCCCGGCTGCAGGCACAAAGAATAAAGGAATGCACGGTCCGGTGACTGTTCGTCCTCGGCAAGAACAATTTTTCGGTTCCGGTTTCTGAGCGTCAGGAGCAATTGCCGAACACTCAGCCCACCGGGTGCTGCACCTGATTCAATCAGCAGGTTCGGATAGAGCTGACCGCTGACACCTCGATCACGCAGAGTTATTCGAAGTTCCGGCAAATCGCAGATGCCGTCGTAAATCTTCCGAATGGATGCCGTCCATTCAGCATACTCGGCCTCATGATCTCGCTGAGCGTATCGCAGCAAAGCTGCCATCACGCCCACTATGGACTCTTTGCTGACCTTCATCGAACGACCAATGCCGTGCCTTGGCGGTCGTGACAGCCAGCCCCGATCGATCCAGTGCTGAAGTGACCAGGTGCCTTCCCGCACGTCCATATCGACCATCTGAACCCAGGCGCTTCGTATCAGATCCTTTCGCCCACACAGAATACCGGACGCCTGTGGGCCACCCAAGTGTTTACCGCCGCTGTAGGCAACAAGGTCGGCTCCCTTCTGACTAAAACTTCTCAGGTTCTCCACAGGAGGCAGCGCACAGGCCGCATCAACGATCAGAGGAAGACCGTGCCAATGAGCCAGATCGGCCAGCAGACCCACATCCGGCGTCTCATCCACTCGCAGCCAGACATACCCAATGGCTGCTGTTCTCGGTGTAATGGCCCGCTCGATCTGCTGCAGTGCATCCGGCGATCGATAGTTGATGAACGTCAGCCGCGCCCCGGAAAGCCGAATGGCATGATCGTAGTCAAATGGTCCGGGAGCCGGATAAATGATCTCATTGCGAACACAACCAGTGGTGTCCGGCAGCTGATCCATAATGTCCGGATGATTTCCCGCAAGACACGCAGCCGCCGCCAGCGTAAGCGCGGCACTGGCCCCGGATGTAACAATCCCCGACTCCGCTCCCGTGCTCTGTTGAATCAGGCTGTCCGCGGCACTCAGCAAATCGTCCACTTCAAAATACTGCGAACTGGCCGCTCGGATCGCGGCAAGGACTTCCGGATGCGGACAACTGCCGGTCACTCGAGTGGCATAACCCACGCAATTGATGATTGGACTGATACCGGCCTGCAGAAAGAATCGTGCGGCCACGGCCTCAGCAGATGCTGCGTCCGGGAAGATCCCTTCAGCTGACGTTGTGCCAGCTGCCAACATGTCAGACGGCATGAATACGTCTCCGCGAAAATGCTCTTGAAGGATTGACGACCATCATCTGGTGAATCTGCTGATCCGTCACGCCACGGTCTCGAAGCAAAGGCACAAAGGTTTCCAGTATGTAACCGTAGCCCTTGCCGCCCGTGTACTTCAGATGGTTCAGCATGCAAATGTCTTCGGACAGCAGAACCTGCTTCACAAACCCCTCTTTCACCAGTGCAGCAACATTGTCAGCGCGAACATACTCGGGCTGATAATCCAGATAACCAATGTTGTCCACTTCCAGAAACACGCCTTTTTCGGCGATGGGCAGCAGGTGCTTCACGCCAACTCGGTCACCAAGGTGGCCAATAATGACTCGGGACAGGTCCGCGCCAAATTCCTCCAGCATGGCGATCTGCTCCATGGCCAGAGTACCCCAGCGAGTTGTATGAGTGGTAATGACGACATTGGTCCGAGCCTGTGCCAGAGCTGAAGCACGGAACACTCGTTCTTCCGCCGGACTGACGTGGTGACGTCCGGTGCCAATCTCTCCAATAAATCCCGCTCGAATTCCTGTATCGCCCACTCCAACTTCGATTTCCTTAACGAGCACCTCCGCCAGATCACGGCTCGTCATTTCAGAAACAATCGGTGGATAGCCAAAATCCCGATACCAGCCACAACCCATCAGGACGTTGATACCCGTCCGCCGGGCAAATCGAGCCAGTCGCAGCGGGTCTCGCCCAATTTCATCGAGCGTTACATCACAGATCGTTCGACCGCCCCGGCTGGTAAACTCCTGAATCTCCTGGGCCATCACGTCTTCGTCATCGATTACCAGCTGGTAACCGTAGCTGCTGTAATGATCCATTGCGTCAAGAAACAGGTGTTCGTGCGGATAGGTGACTCCCATTTCCTCGGGCCTGATAACACCCAGCACCGTGATCACTTCCCGATTTTCTGAATCGTTGTCCATCCGGTATTCTCTCAGCAGGAGCGTGCGTTGTGATTCCAGTGGTTTGCAGACCGGCAATGACTGAGTCATCACTGGTGGTTCACAGGAACATACAGTGGTTCAAAAACAGACCATGTATTCCGTCGCTCGATGTTTTACAATGGTGCGACTCACAGTCCTGGCACTGGTTTTCGAAATTGCCACCGCAGTGCCAGAATTTCGACGGAGGCATGTTGGGAGGTTTTGTCATCGCCGAAACGGCCCGTCGCTGTAATTCTGTCCCCGGCACGTAGGCGAGTCTCTCCGAGACTCGCAAATGCCTGCGTCTCAGATCGACGCTGCCATGTGACACAGACGCTCCACCCATCCCAACCAGACGCTGATGCCATGCATCAAGGTGCCATGCACCTTGATGCACGGTCAACTTTGGCTGAGCGTAGCCGTACGGTTCACCCATCTTCAGCAACCGCAAGGCTATCACGGCCCGCTTGCGAGCCGTGGCCACCACGTGCTCTGCTGGCGCTCAGACATTAGCCAGCATCAATTCTCTTGGCAATCGGTCCACATTCGCCTTCAATTCCGTTCAATCAATTGGTTGACCAGCCGGAAGTATCCGGAAGCCAGCCGGGCCACCATCAGTTACGATTATGTGGGAAATCGCACGTTGATGGCGGACACCAGCGACGGTACACTTCCGCGTTATGTCCACCCCAGCCTATTGCACACAGGGCGGTGTGCGCCAACGGAAGCGGCAGCAACAATTCGTGCGGAAGCACACCCGCGTCAGGGGTTATATTCATTTGGGGCAAACCATGGTCACGGAAAGTCAGAAAACGATAGCGGCGCTGACACCTTGCCGCTCGAAAGCGGCAGGCAGGTTGCTGCCGGGCATTGCCCTTACTGTCACCTGGGCAGTCCTGCCCGAGCATTAGACGCTGGTGGCGAGACCGGGTTCCGACGACTCATTCGAGAAGTGTGATTCCACCGGGCTTCAGGCATTGCTCCACGGATGGATAAAGTCGCCGTCGAACATCACTCGGCAGATGCGCAAATATCGAAACGACTGATCCGTAACAATTGGTTCTTCTGAGATTTTCGTGGCTGCGTCGAGAATTGAAGGGGATTCGCGAAGTGCGAAAATGCGCCTTTTTGTGAGGCGAGAAACACGGCGTTCCATTCTCCCTGCCTGATCATGGCTGAGCGTTACTGAGGCATTGTTTCGATCTGTACTGGCCCGGCGAATCGCCAAAGTAGTGACGGAAGGAGCAGACAAATGCACTCACCGATTCGAATCCGAGGTCAAATGCGATATTCGTGACGGATCTTCCATTGGCCAGAAGTTGTATCGCAGCAAACATCTTCACCTGGTTCCTCCATCTCGATAACGGAACACCAACTTCTTCAGTGAAGATTCTTTGCATCGTTCGAAGACTCGCGCCAGATTCGCCGGATAGGTCCGCCAGGCTCTCCGCCGATCCGGGGGCATCTACGATACGTTCCGCCAGTCTTCTGGCCCGTTCGTCCTGAGGCATTGGAATCACCAACGGAAAAGGGTTAAGTCGCTCCAGTTGGTCAGTAAAGAATTGAATCAAAGTCCGGTTCTCTTTGGTGTCACCGCTCACTATTCCCAGGTCGCAAACATGTACGATCAGTTCATGCATTAGCCTTGGAATTTCGAACGCCGAACAAGTCAGATCGGCGGTTCTGGCGTGGTGCCGTTCGAGGTACACAGTTTGCAGGAATACTCGCCCATGCATCTTGAGTGAGTGTTCCGTGCCCGCCGGAACCCAAATCCCGCGATGCGTCGGTACTATCCAGCACGCGGAACGCGATTCGACGGTGAGCACGCCCTCTGTTGCGTAGAGTAATTGTGACCACGAATGAGAATGCCAGTCAATCCGATGCCCCCGCGAGAATCGGGCTGATAGAGTTCGGATTTTTCCGTGGCGTGTTTTCGACATATTTTGTCATTGTATCGCAAGTGCGACGAAAGCAAAACGTCTACAATATGTAGGAGCGTTCTTTCAGATCCAGGTTCTTATTTTCATGAAGTGATCGTATGCATGCCAACAATGTTTGCCATTTTGCGATTCATGCCGTTGATGTGGATCGCGCGAAATCGTTCTATCAAAGCGTGTTCGGATGGCGATTCGAGGAGTGGGGTCCTCCGGACTTTTACCTGATCAGAACTGGAAATGAGCAAGCGCCAGGGATATTGGGAGCACTTCAAAAACGGACTGAACCGCTGGGAACCGGCTTTAGTGGCTACGAGTGTTCGATTTCTGTCGAAGAGATTGGGAGAACCGAGGCGAGCATTGTGAAGAGCGGGGGCACCATTCTCGTAAAGCCTGTCGAGATTCCTTCCGTCGGCGTGCTGGTCAGGTTCGCGGATACGGAAGGCAATATCGCATGTGCAATCCAGTATTTTACCAGGAACTGAAGTGAAGATGTCTTCCCGGAACACCGAACTGATTCTTCGCGAACTAATGCAGGATCGACCTGAGCACGTGGTCAGCACCGCAATTGCCGCCAGAAAAGCTGTGCTGAAACTAGCCGGTGAATGCAGCGAACTGATTTACGAAACGTACTGTATTTCGAATGCTTTCACATTTACAGGCAAGCAAGGTCAAGGCTTCATTCATATTGCGACTTACGCGAAGCATGTGAATCTTGGCTTTGACCATGGAACGAAGCTGGAAGACCCTGAGGGGCTTTTGCAGGGGACCGGAAAGCTCATTCGTCACATCCGGTTGAACGGGGTATCGGACATGAAGCGGGAGTCAGTCGCGAGATTGATCAGGGGAGCGGTCCAACAGGGGCTTGCTATGGCAGAACTCAAGGGCGGTAATGTTGTCGCGAGCGTCATTGTCAAGCGACGTTCGAACTGATCTCTCCTTTTTGAGTCGGTTTGCATCCCTCTGGTGCAATCTCCATCCCAAATGACGTTGAGGCATCAACGCCAGCATCAAGTGGAATTGAAAGACAGGCGACAGCATGCCGCCATGTAGGTCTACCAGCAGATGGAGAAGGCAAATGGGCAGGTGAGGGTGATGGAAAAAGTCTTGAGGCATCCTGAACCAGAGTGGGCCAGGTGTTTTGCAGCGTGAAAGGAAACTACAGACTTTAGCACTAAATGGTTTTGGTCGAAATTCATGTCTTACAGATGATAGAATGCACTACATGAACGATCACGAACTCTACATGCGGCGGGCCATCTCACTGGCGGCGAATGTTCCCGATTTCCCCTTCGGGGCTTTGATCGTGGATCGTGACAGCGGCAAGATTCTGTCCGAGGGCTGGAATAAATCTTCTATCAATCCGACATTTCACGGGGAGATTGACGCAATCAATCAACTGGTGCTATCCAATCCCGGAATCGACGCCAGGAAACTCGTGCTCTATACAACAGCCGAACCCTGTCCAATGTGCCAGGGGGCGATCCTTTGGACTGGCATCGAAATGGTCGTCTTTGGCACGTCCATTCGCTCGCTTCAAAAAATGGGATGGCGACAGATTGACATTCTTGCTGAAGAAGTGGTTCGTCGCAGTCCAGCATGGAAATGCACGATCACTGGCGGCGTATTGGAACAAGAGTGTGACGCACTTTTTGCAATGGCGGTTTCACGAAGGAATGATTCGAAATGACGTATGTATTCCTGGCTGGCTTTTTAGCCCTCTTGATGGTGACAACGGCGATGGCCGAAGAAAAACCGTTAACCCTGTTCGACTTCACCGGGACCGACGCTGCGAAGGACTGGCAGATCGTCAACGACGGCGTGATGGGCGGCGTCTCCGAAGGCAAGTTTAAGATCACCGATGCGAAGACGATGGAGTTCTTCGGCACGCTGTCTTTAGCAGACAATGGTGGCTTTGCTTCGGTGCGGTCGAAGGGCAAAAAGCTCGATCTGGAGAAAGGTGATACGCTGGTTGCCAAAGTTCGAGGCGATTTGGCGAGAAGCGGCAACGATCCACAGAGCGCGCTGCGGACCTTTTCCAAATGATGGTGGTGCGACACACCAACCACGGCGAATACGATGGCCGGCCTATCCCGGCTGCGGTGCTGGACCGGCTTCAGGATTGCTGTGTCGAGCAGAGCATCGCCGTACTCCTTACCCCTGATGAGTCGATCAGGCAGAAGGTGGCCGAGCTTGTGGTGCGGGCCGATGCGGTCGAGTTCGCTGACCCCGCTTTCCGTGAAGAACCTGGACACTGGATCGGCCAGGGCGTCTTCGGCACTTCCTGGTTGATGTCGAAGAGATCAAGCAGGACGTGGCGAAGCTCCAGCCGAATCCAAACCTCTATCCGCAGCACCCCTTCCGACCTGGCTTCGCCGCCCCGGAGAAGCATCGCACGCCGAGGATGAATGTAGAGGACGTGTTGATCTAATCCCGTTTGCGCCCCCGCAACCAACGCCGTGAAGGATTTTTTTGAGTGAAAACATTGCGATTTAACCCGGAACGGGTTTCACAACAAAGCCTGGGGTCGACGCGAAGCGGCGCACCCCAGGTTCGTGATGTTCGTTCGCCCCGAACCCTGAAAGGGTTCCACAAGGCTGTGATCGATCGTTCATGGTGTTGTGGAACCCCGTTGGGGTTCAATCGCATTTTCCTGTGTTTTTCCTGGGGTGCGCCGTGTTCACGGCGACCCCAGGCTTTGTTGTGAAACCCCTGTCGGGGTTGGAAAACGGACATCATCTGGCCACCAGAGAGGTCACCGTATTTGCTGATAGAAATCCTTCACGGCGTTGCCCCGCAACCACGCCGCCAGCCAGGGCGCTGCCGCCATAAACAACAGCCCCACTCCCATGAACCCGCCACGGGTTACGTCGTAGTCTTCGGTGAGCCGCTCCCACGGCAGGCTCAGGACGAGCCGCCCAAGCCCGATCTCGAAGAGGATCGTCAGCACGACCCAGAGCAGACCCACGGCCAGAAACTGGAGTTTGGTCTGTACTGCCATCCACCGGATGAACAAGTACGCCACGGCGAAGATCAGGAGCGACCCGATCAGGACGCCGAGCTGCCGGGCCGGGAGATCGCCGACAACTGGCACGAGCAGGACGCCCCGCAGAATGCCGTGAACCGTTTCGGCAGCGATGATGACGAGCCACACGAGGAAGGCACGGATCTGGACCATTAGCAGGCTCCCTTTAACAGCAGCAGCATAACCAGGGGAGTCTCGGCCTGAATTCTATGCGGCGTCATGCGACCACCTGAATCCAGGTTCCCTGTGCGATGAGGTATGCTCGCTGGTTCATGGCTTTGCTTCTTTCGTCACATCATACCGTGGAATACAAAAAGACTATGGACGTTCCACAATCTTTGCCTGATCCTGGGTACGACCAAGCAATGACCGCAAGGCTCTTTGAAGTTTTCAAAGATACCCTGGAAGCCTCCACTATGTTCTTTGGAACAATGAACGCAACGGCGATGGTGCCAGCGGTTTGAAGGAATTGACGACGGCTGGTCATGCAGACTCCCCGGGAAACGGTCCTATGGGATGTTGTCTTCAGGAAAGCGAAAAAGTGACGATTCCGATAGAATCACTCCTTAACATTGGTCCCAAAAGCAGCCAATGGCTTCGAGTTGCCGGAATCAGCACGATTGCTGAGCTGGAGCAGCCTGGTGCCGTTGCAGCCTTTCATTTGGTGAAGGAACGTCAGCCAAAAGTCAGTTTGAATCTTTTGTGGGCACTTGAGGCGGGCCTGAAAGGACAAGACTGGAGAGAACTGGCTGAGTTAACAAAGCAGCGACTTCGAAAACAGGCAGATGACATCTGAAGACAAGTAAATCAGTCTCAACAATCGGACCCACCAATATGATTTCGGCAATTCTTTTTCTAACAAGTTTCGTGGTCACATCAGCTTTCCCAGCATCAGTTCCTGCCGCCGACGAGCCTGTAGCTCGACGAACAGGGGACAGCAACCTGACCTCGCAGGAGATGCCGAACTGGCCTCATTGGCGAGGTCCTGCGGCTGATGGAATCGCCGACAACATGGATCTGCCACTGCAGTGGAGTCGCACGGAAAATCATCTTTGGACCGTCGCTTTGCCTGGCTGGGGAACAAGTTCACCAGTGGTTTATGGCAATCGGGTCGTTGTGACTTCAGAGACAGAAGAAAATGGCGATCATGAACTGCTGACGCTTTGTTTTGATCTGGAAAGCGGAAAGGAGCTTTGGCGACATGACTTTGGCTTTGGTGTGAATCAGCAGACGCACGAGAAATCGAATCTGGCCGTCAATACGTCTGCATTCACTCATGATGCTTTGTATGTAGCCTTCGGCAACTCAGACATTGCTCGGTACTCGCATGATGGTGAACTGAAGTGGTTGAAACGATACATCCCGGAGTTTGGGAACCCCAAAATGGCGTGGGGCTACTCCGTCAGCCCAGTGGTTTTTGATAACACAGTGCTCTTTCCGTGGGACCACCACACCGGCCCTTGCTTTCTGATAGGGCTAAACTCGAACTCGGGCGAATTTGCGTGGAAGAAGGATCGTCCGATCGGAACAGCCCATGCGACACCACTCGTTATCGAGCATCACTCTCAGCGTGATATTATTGTCCCAGGAAAGCACCGACTGACGGCCTTCGATGCCGGGACTCAGGCTGAACTGTGGACATATGGAGAAGGCGAAGGTCCCTACAACGGCGAGATCATTGTCAGTCCGGTATACGGCGATGGCATCGTTTTCACGCAACTCTGGCGTCAAAGCCCCATTCATGCCCTTCGCCTGATGCCTGACGGGAAACCTCCGGAAGTGGTCTGGATCAATGACAAGCCCGGTCCAGTGGAACCGTCACTTCTGTACTACCGTGGCCTGCTTTACGTTCTGATGGACAATGGAGTTCTGCGTTGTCTCGACGGAAAGACCGGAAAGGAACATTATCGCCATCGATTGGGCGGTGACTGCAATTCCTCCCCGATCGCAAGTGATGGTCACATCTACTTGAGCAATAACGACGGCACAACATTTGTTGTAGATGCTGGCCCGGAATTCAAGCTGCTGGCTACGAATGAACTTGGTGAACGAATCACCGCTTCACCAGCAGCGGTTGCAAAAAGAATCATTTACCGGACAGATTCGCATTTGCACTGTCTCGGTGTTGCAGACAGGTAGAAGCTGGCACCTCTGAATCTGTTGAACGATTTACATTCCGCGATGCGATTGTTTGCTCAGTGGTTCAGAAAAGCATGGGCATTCCTGAGGTTATTCCCATCGATTGGTGTGAAGCCCCGACTGCAGGTCTTTCGCCACAGATGCTAAAGGTTTTCGGCACATTCGGTGGCAAGGTCTCTATCCAGAAAAGTCCGCCACGATGGGTGGAGCCGAAGTTCGTGGACGAGACATTTAAGTTTGTAGCGGAACTGGATTGCGACATGGGGAGTTTCGCCGAGAACACTGCGAATCTTTGAAGACAGGATTTCTCCCGGATTCGATGAAACTGGGGCTTCTATGAACCTTCAGTTTTTGCGGTATTGGATGAAGTGGCCACCAATCCCTGATCTTCCGCTTCGCTGTATCCAGGGCTGGCGAAAAACGGGACGGAAGGGATCGCTCGGTGTGCGAACGAAACCGGAAGTTGCCACACCAAAGAAAGGGGCGGCAACCCGATACGATTCCCTCGTGCCAACCCTGACCGGCGTTCTGCCTTTTTTATCTCGGTACGTTCCGCTGCTTATCCTGGTCGTCTTGCTGGTCATGTTTGCCGTCTCCAGTATCAGATGCATGATTCAACACACTTCCGCGAGGGTACAATGACACTGCGAAACGCGGCTTGTGACAGCACTTGTGACAGCACTTGTGACAACACTTACGATGGGCGGAGATTTCTAAAGACGGCGTGTTTTTCTGTAAATGTCGATGAAAAAAGGACTTGCGATAAATCGCAAGTCCTTCAATCTGGAGGCGGCGGGAATCGAACCCGCGTCCTGTTGCCCCTTAACCAAAGCTTCTACGTGTGTGTTCCGTTGATTAATTTCGCGATGACGAGGTTCCCCGGACAAAGCCGTCCATCACTAGTCCACAACAAATCTCACATCAACCGTAGCGAACAATGGATTGATGCCAGCCTGAATTTGTAACCAGCGGTCGGCTCCTCAGACAAGGATCCTTAGGCCGGGACAGCTTACTACTAAGCTGCCAGAGAGAACTGCGGTTTTGCAGTTATTGTTTGATCAGCTTTTTACGAGGCCAACTGATCAACCTCGACACGCCACCCTGATCGACGGAAACCCAGTCAAATCCGATCGCCCCCTGCAATCAGTCAATATTTCCCCAGTCTGCTGAGATCACTCCCCCAAACTGTCATCCTTCAAGTTTATCGTCATTTGCTCCCAGGGGAAGCCCCTCTTCAGCGATGAACTCCACGATTGTCATCTGAATTCCCTCCAGACGCCCATCTCCTTGATGATAATATACAAAAGAACAGTATTCGACGGCATGTGTGGGTTATCGGGAAACGAGCAAAAATCGGTTGCGGTTTCCTGAACCACCCGTGCACCGGGCTCGTTTACGGTATCAGATCGCTGACAGTTCTGAGACAGCGACGGGGCTGGCCAGGTAATAGTCCAGCCCGGAGTTTTGGGTTTCTTTCAGGAGCAACCACGATGAGCGCTCAATCTCGCTCAACACACAGCATTCGCACACGGGCTGCGGTTTCCGATTCGGCAAAATCCGTTTCTGAGCAAACATCATCTGCTTTAGCTCAGTCGGGCGTTTCGACAAAGGTCCGACGGATCAAACTGGGCCGTTTCCTTACCGGGCTGCTGCTGACTGCTCTGGGAGTCAGTTCGATCCTGCTGGTGGGAATCAGTCTGATTCATGTTCGTCGAGTACGAGCCGATCTGGCATTGCCTGTTGTTGGGTTCTCAGTGCTTACCGGAGTGATGTTACTGGGGGGTGGTTTCGGGCTGATGGCCACTGCGGCCGGAGGTTTTGATGAAGAAGAATTTGACCGACTAATGAACCGCAGTGCGGAAGATGGAGTGACAGAAATGCTGAGGATGTCGTCTGACGTGGAACAGACTCCGCAGGCAATATCCGTTCCTGTTCAGCCAAACCCATCGGAGATGCATGATGGAACTTCCCGCCCATCACCATAACCGGGACAAAGCCAGAACCGGGACAAAGTCGATTCATTTGTCATCAGGCGGATTTTTGCGAACTCGGCATAAGGACGTGATGCGTGCTGGAAGCTATATTGTCTTTCTATCGGAGAGACGTGCAGGGAACGACCAAACCTGGCACGTCTTCCCGACGTTGCATATTCCTGAGATTTATTGAGTTTGCTGACAGTTGGAAGTCGTTTTCATGTCTGATTATGAGCAGAGGGAACAAGCTTTTGGTGAAATCAGGCGAACCGTGGCTCGCGACATTCTGCGCGGGATTGACGGGCTGATCAATGATGCCCAGTCCGCAACGAAGCCGCTGGAAGTGGATCCTTACCGTGCCCGTTTATTTGAATTTTTTGTCACTGCCGATGGAGCGGGGCTGATTGTCGACGACAGCACCGCCGGTATGCGGGACCGCGACGAAGACGATCCGGCCGATGAACAGGATTTGTCTGCAGACGGGCTTTGTCGTCTTCTGGCGCAGCGATGGGGGCTGGATATGGCTGCGCGTGAATCGGCTGCACTTCAGACTCGACTGCCAAAGGAACAGCTGGAGCGGATGCGACTGCTGTGGTCGGTTATGCGGATGTGGATGGAATGGAGTTACGCCTGGCGTCGCTGGGCTGAGTTTCATGAAGAAGGCGCTGGCATTGAATAAGCGAACCCGGGATCGCGAGCCTTTTCCATGTCCGCATTGCGGAGAGCTGGTACCGGCAAATGCTCGAGCATGTCGCATCTGCGGTGCGAGTGACGACTGCGGCTGGGGAGATGACGAAGACTTCGGGCTCGATGAGTCTGAGGCCGACTTCGACTACGACGAATATATTGCCCGGGAGTTTCCTGAACACGCCACATCGGGGTCTCAGGCGATGACTGGCCGGTTCTGGGTGACCGCAATCATGATTCTTCTTGTGATTGGCTTTCTGCTCAGCAGTATCTGACGGCTTCTGCTTCGACCATATGGTTCGGCCGCATGTTACGCCGGTGGTTTGGCCGAAATCCGCACCTCCCGTCGGTTTGCTCGACAACTGACCGACAATCTTCGAATAATACGGCGACAAAATTTCAGACCCGCAACCTGCAAATTGGACGGCCCAGATGGCATCAGGACAAGAGCCAGACACAGATCAGCAGCTGGAAAAGCTCCAGGAGCAGGCCGGAGAGCTGATCAAGCCCTGTCGCTTTGCGAGTTCATCGCAGCTGTACGGAGAACTGCGTCGGCGAGCAAAAGCGGAACAGCGAGCTTACCCGTACGTCATGGGAACATTTTTTCAGATGGACCAGGCACAGTATCTCCTGGACTTTCAGAAAATGCGGGAGCGGGCGGTGGAGCTGATTGCGCTGCTTGAAGATGAAGAGCGACTGCGGCAGATTCAGGCCGACTTTTCACTGGAACATTATGAGCATCTTGTTTATTCGATGAGTTCCTGTGCGTATGAGAATCTGGCGGAGGCGACCGGGCAGCTGGAAGGATACAATTCTGAGGGCATGCATGCCTGCATCGCGGATGGACTGCAGATCTGTCGGCGAACCGGAAAATTGGGCTGCATCGGTTGTTTTCGGGAATATGCGTGTGACGTCTATTTGTCTGCGGATGATCCTGATATCGCCATGCATCAGTGTCGGCTGATTACAGAGAACAATGGGGAATGGTCTGATCGCGGTGATCGTCGCTGGGTGGCGTCCGGAAAGGCAGGCTGGCTTGAAGCTCTGCATGGTCGCTTTGATGCAGCGATTGAACTGTACCGGCAGGCGCTGGATTTCACGGATGCCGAGTCGGTTACTCTCAAGACTGAGGCCAGGCTTCGTACTTTGTATCAGATGGATTCCGTGCTGCTCGCCTCGGGGCGTCCGCCATTGCTGCCGACAGATCATGTATTTGCCTCCATTCCTGCAGCTGGTGAATGCCCGTTGTTTGAACATTACGGGGATCTGAATGCATCGCTGCTGGCGGTCCAGTCGAAGGACTGGGACAAAGCTTCGCAGATATTAACGAGCTGGGACCAGCGTCTGCAGAAATGCGGAGGAACGCATCTTTGGTTTGAAACTCGCCTTCGCCTGATTGCACTGAAGCGATTGTCGGGGCAGCAAAAGCAGGCGGAAGCACTCGCAAAACAGCTGGAGCAGCGAGCGAGGCCGGCAAACGACTGGCTGACGATTCATCGGCTGGATTCGCTGATGGCAGCAGAATCCCCTTCACCGCTGGCGACAATCTCTGATGTCACCTCTTCCTCAGATCCGTCGTCGTTCACGGCTAAGGTGTCTGGCCCGGGAGCAGTCCCTGGTTCTGAATCTGAAGGAAAAGGATCTGCATCCGAACAGGCTTCTGAATCCGTGGAAGAAACTCCGCTGGCATCGTGGATTGCTGAACTTCGTGAACGAATGAACGACCTGATGCAGGAACCGTCGGAAGACAAGTTCATGGCAATTCGGCGCGACATCCTTGCGATGGACAGTACAACGGTCACTCATTTTGACGACGTTGCATCACTCATTCACATGATGCTATGGCTGACGGGATCAGGCGAAGACGGCGAAGCAGTTTGGAAATGGGCCAATTCACTGGCCGCCACACATCGCAGCAGCGGGCTCGTGCTTTCGGTACTGGGAGCTCTTGGAGATGCGTTGCGCGGCAGTGCAAACGATGAGATGGCGGAGAAAATTACAGCAGAAAGAACTGAGCAGCTTTTCCGCAAGTCGCTGGAACTAGACGGCAACCGTGCCAGAAACCATATGCGGGCAGGGATTCACTTTCTTCGGGAGAATAATCCGGGGGAAGCGGAGCGTTGTTTTGCCCGCGCGTTCCGGCTCGACCGAACATTGCCGGATGTCGTGGAGCGGCTTGCCGATCTTTATGGCGATACGGATCGTCCGCGGGATGCACTGCATGTCATGGACCTGAGTTTGCGGGAGGGTTGTCAGGAGCCGCGAGTTGCCTTCAACGCAGCCATGATCGCTTTTCGCCTGCAGCAGTTTGATGCGACCCTGACTTATCTGGATCGGTTTGAAAGTCTGGGAGGCGAGAATCCCGCGTGGGTCTCGTACTATCGTGCGGTCTGTCAGTATGAACTGGGAGACTTCCGCGCTGCCATTGCATTTACTGAACTGGCGGAGGAAACAGCGGAGGGAACCGGCTGGCATCTTGAAGCCATTCGAGGTGCTGCGTATGCTCAGCTGGGTGAACTGGAAGAAGCGATCGCGCATTTCGACTTTGTGCTGGCCACTCCCTTGTATGAAGTCGACTACCTGTCTCCCACTGGTATTGCCTCGCTGCTGGAACGCCTGTTGTCAGTTGCAACGGAAGTGCTGCAGGACGCAGATCTGCAGCAGCAGCTCGAGAACCGAATGCTGCGATCGGGTCTAATGCCGGAATGGTGGTTTCAGAATCTCCGCAGCGAGGGTCAGGAAACGGATGGCGTTCATTTGTATCGCTGCGTTGTCATTCAGTCACTGGATGAATCCTGGGCAACGGATCCGGAGCGACTGGAGAACGAAGCTTCGTGGACATCTTACGGGGTCGAATGGGGGGTGCTGGCGGTAAGTGAAGAGGAGGCGGCCGAACTTGCGATGCAATGGCAGGCTCGAATGCACTCACTTCCGGCAGAACTCCAGGAGATTATGCCGGGACCGGAATCATACCGTGATATTCCGGGAATCGTCTGGCAGAGTTCGCGGTTCCCGATTCCGGACGACGGAATGCTGATGGACGAAAACGGCCTCGACGATGACGATGAAGATCTGTTGGGTGACGAATTCGATGACGAGTTTGACGACGACACCGATGATCATGACGATCGATTGTTTTAATCTAAGCGGGCCGGCAGATCTTTAGTAAGAGATATCTCATGAAGACTCCTCTGGAGATCCTCACCAGTCACTTCGGACACAAGTCCTTTCGAGGTTTCCAGGCGGAGATTATTGACCGTACTCTGGCAGGCCGGAATTCGCTGGTGATCATGCCCACTGGCGGCGGAAAATCGGTATGTTTTCAGATTCCTGCCGTGCTGCTGTACAATGAATCCACACCTGATCCGGAGCGATCTCTCCAGTCAAAGCGTCCCATCACAGTTGTGATGTCTCCGCTGATTGCGCTGATGAAGGATCAGACAGATGGACTGCAGGCCAGGGGAATTAACGCCACGTTCGTCAATTCGTCTCTGAACCGAAGGGAGCGAGAACTGCGTTACAAAGCGATCATGGAAGGGCACCACAGTCTGCTGTATGTTACTCCTGAACGCTTTCGAAAGGCCGATTTTCTGGACGTCATCGCACGACGGGACGTGCGGTTACTGGCTGTGGATGAGGCCCATTGCATCAGTGAGTGGGGACACGATTTTCGCCCCGATTATACCCGACTTGCCGAGTATCGGGAACGACTTGGAAATCCCGTCACGATTGCACTCACAGCGACGGCTACTCCGGAGGTTCAGGCTGACATTATTCGGCAGCTGGGTCTGGAACCATCTGAGATCGAAATCTTTCATGAAGGAATTGATCGCCCGAATCTGGAATTGCATGTTGAGGATGTCTGGGACACGGACGAAAAACAGGCGTCTGTCGAACGGGTGCTGCATCGTTGGATATCCACCAGTACCTCAGGCAGCGGCATTGTTTACTTTACCCTGATTCGAACGCTTGAAGATTTCAGCGAGCGACTGCAGGCGGAAGGTATCGATCATGTGTGTTATCACGGAGATCTGGATCGTCGTGTGAGACGATCGATTCAGGATGATTTTATGAAAGGGAGATGCCGGCTTGTTCTGGCAACAAACGCATTTGGTATGGGGATCGACAAGGAAGATATTCGGTTCGTTGTCCATGCGGATGTGCCGGGATCCATGGAATCGTATTACCAGGAAATCGGGCGTGCCGGACGCGACGGTCTGCCGGCTGAGTGTTTGCTGCTTTATGATCAGCGGGACCTGAATACTCAGATTGAATTTATTCGCTGGAGCAATCCGGACGCCGATTTTTACCAGAGAACCTACAGTCATCTGGTACACGATCAGGAAAAGGTTCGGGCATTCGGAATCGACTGGCTGAGGGAGCGACTGTGCGACCGCCAGAGGCACGATCGCCGAGTGGAGACTGTGCTGTCCATGTTGCAGCGATATGGTGTGATTGAGGACGAAAATGATCTGTCCGGTGTGACGATTATGGGGCCGCTGCCGGAATCACTGGCGGATGAATCCGAACGAGCGGCCAAGCTGCTTCGGGATCAGAAGAAGCTTTACGCACTGGTTCAGTATGTTCAGACGACGGACGACAGAAAAGGTTTCATCCACCAGTATTTCGGAGTCCGCAGACACTCCAGGATCGATTGAGTCGCACTAAGATCGATTAAGTCGCAGCTGATGAACAAGACTTCGCGCCTGTCGGGCATTTTCGGAAATGCCAGCCCAGTCGGCGGCTGCAATCTGTTCGGACTTTGCAATCCATGAGCCGCCCACTGCGAAAACGCCCGGGTCAGTGAGGTACTGGCCCATATTTCCGGTCGTTAAGCCGCCAAGGGGGAGAAACCTGACTCCAAGATGAGCAAACGGTGCTCGAAGGCTCTGCAGCATTTTCAGTCCTCCGGAAGGTTCGGCCGGAAAGAACTTTAGTTCGCGACATCCGAGCTCAACGGCAGCTTCGATATCGGACGGCGTCATGACACCCGGCGCAAATGGCAGCAGTGCCTGAGTCGCTCTCTGAACGACGGCTCGATTAACACCTGGAGCAACGCCGAATGCGGCACCAGCCGCCACAATCTGATCGACCTGTTCCACTCTGATCACAGTCCCCACACCTGCCAGCATGTTCGGAACTTCGCTGCGAATTTTTGCCAGACAGTCCAGAGCCACAGGAGTGCGCAGCGTCAGTTCCATGACATCAACACCGCCCTCCAGCAGGGCATTCGCAACAGGTACCGCATGTCGAACGTCATCAAGCACAAGTACGGCGACAACGCCGGTGTTGCAGATACGCGAAAGAATTTCGTCAGAGAAAAGAGAATTCATCAGCAGCGACTCACTAAATCTAAATGAAGAGGGAACACTGGTGGCAGGAGAATATTGCGGTAACGGCCGAGTCAGCTCAGCAATGTCACTGGCAGTTTGTTTTTTGCGATCTGGTTTACCTGCGGTCAGGCCGCGAAAATCGCGACAAGTCAGTCACCAGCGGATGGCCGACGTCGCCCCTGTTTTCGCTCGGAGACCGCTTTTTTTTCACTGAGTCGTCTCTGCTTTGCCCCGCGGGAAGGTTTTGATGCTTTGCGGGCAGTCGGTGCGACAGAGACTTCCAGAATCATTTCCCGCAATCTGGACAGGCAGTCGGCCACATTTTTGCCCTGATCACGGTAGCGCTGGCTGGACACCATAACGCATCCTTCCTTCGTCATCCGTTTTGACCAGGCGGTCAGAAATCGCAGCCTGATCTCCTCGGGCAAAGCGCCTGATCGGGAAACATTCCACTGCAGCATGGCCTTGGAATTGACTTTGTTGACGTTTTGTCCACCGGGCCCCCCGCTGCGTGCGAACGTGAAGTTGAACTCCGCATCCGGAATACTGATGGCATCGTTAACGAACAGCATAATTGATGAAACCTGACCAATCGACAGCAGCCTGAAGCGTGACACGATCGTGAAAGATGTCAATCAGTCCCGCGCACGTCAACCATCACAGTTGAAACATTCGACAGAATCGGACTGCCGCCTTCCCGATTCAAGTGTGGACTCTGTGCAACATTCCTGAATGTTCCTTTCGGCATCATCACAAACCGTGACCTATCTTCCACACAGAATGAAGTTCCTGTGCTGCAAATTATGGAGTTGAACGTCAATGGCCCCTCCGGTAAAACAATCGCGTTCCACCAGCGGTGACTTTGAGGCGTTAAAGTCGCACATTCACGGGAAGCTCGTGGAAAAGCTGGACCTGACGCGGCTTTCAGAACTGGAAGGTGATTCGCTCCGCCGCGAGATCCGCGTTGTGGTGGAACATCTTTGCGACACTGAAAATCCGATGCTGAATCGGTCGGAACGTGAAAGACTTGTCGAAGAAGTGCTCGACGAGGCGTTCGGTTTTGGTCCGCTGGAACTTCTTCTCAAGGAAGAAGGCGTGGCGGACATTATGATCAATGGACCGAAACACGTCTTTATTGAAAAAGGCGGCCGTATTCAGAAATCCGATGTGACGTTCCGCGACAACGATCATCTGCTTCAGATTCTGGACCGAATTGTTTCCAAGGTTGGTCGTCGAGTTGACGAAACGTCACCAATGGTTGACGCCCGCCTTCCGGATGGTTCGCGACTGAATGCCATTATTCCCCCACTGGCACTGGATGGTCCCTCGCTGACAATTCGACGATTTGGTTCGAATCCGCTGACACTGGAAGACCTGCTGAAGTTTGGCGCATTCACTCCCGAAATGGTGATGTTTCTTGAGGGAGGAATGAAGGCCCGTCTCAATATGATTATCAGCGGAGGTACCGGCTCTGGTAAAACAACTCTGCTGAACACGCTGTCCAGCTTCATCTCCAATGAGAACCGCATTATCACGATCGAAGATGCGGCCGAACTGCAGTTGCAGCAGGAGCACGTTCTAAGGCTGGAAACGCGTCCTCCGAACATTGAAGGCAAGGGACGGGTAACGGCCACTGACCTTGTCAAGAATGCTCTGCGTATGCGACCTGACCGAATCATCATCGGCGAGTGTCGAGGTGGCGAAACGCTCGACATGCTTCAGGCGATGAATACCGGACATGACGGATCTTTGACAACTGTCCACGCGAATAATCCGCGAGATGCCATCTCGCGTATTGAAACGCTGATCAATATGAGCGGTATTGAGCTGCCATTGTCAGCGATTCGAAAACAGATCGCTTCAGCCGTGCACCTGATCATTCAGGCGAACCGACTTCAGGGTGGTCCTCGAAAAGTAACGTACATTACGGAAGTTGTCGGTATGGAAGGTGAAACCATCGTCATGCAGGACATCTTTCGATTTGTCCAGGACGGCATTGGCGAAAACGGGAAGGCGTTCGGACACTTTGAATCGACAGGGGTACGTCCCAAGTGCGTCGAGCAGCTGGAATCGTCGGGCGTTCGACTGCCTGCCGGCCTGTTTGCACAGCGAACAATGCGAACTCCATAAACGACATAAACGACAATATGAAGAAATGACAATCTGATCAGCAGAATTCGGAAGCAGTGACTCAAAGCTGCTTCCGGATGGCTACTGCGCTGCGAAACTCGGAAACACTGAAGAGCTGGAAATTCGACTGCAGAAGACGAGGAAGTTTATGGAACCGACATTATTCATCATGGGGGCAGCCTTTGTTGGCGTGCTGGCACTGGTGTTTGCCCTCGGTTCAGTCTTTCAGGGGAATTCGGATTCCAATGTTGAGGCGAGGCTGGCAGCTTTCACCGGGACAGCTGGTCCAACTCGCAAGGAAATCACTGATTCGCTTGTGAAGGACAGTCTGGACGGGGCAAACAGCCTGGTCCGAGGCATCGTAAAACGGTTTGAGAATATACCGCTCTTTCTGCGTCAGGCTGACGCTCCTTTAAAATTCGAGCATTTTCTGACATTGTGTGCGGGGACCGCCGCCCTGGGCGTGATGGTTGCGATGATTGGTCGGGCACCGGGGCCGATGGTGCCGCTGGGCGGGATCTGCGGATTCTTTGCACCATGGATGTGGCTGATGATGCGACGTCGAAGTCGCTTTCGACGTTTTGAAAAACAGCTTCCGGACGCACTGGAGCTGATGGGGCGAGCCTTGCGGTCAGGCCACAGTCTGGCATCGGGACTGAACGTTGTGGCCAGCGAAATGCCGGCACCAATCTCAACGGAATTCCAGGCAGTGTATGACGAACAAAACCTCGGGATCCCACTGGAAGCAGCCCTGCGAAACATGCTGACTCGGGTTCCAAACCTTGACCTGAAGTTCTTTGTGACGGCAGTCAATATACAGAGAACTGCCGGCGGAGACCTCGCAGAAATTCTGAATAAGATCAGCTTTCTCGTTCGTGAACGATTCAAACTCCTCGGACAGGTGAAAGCCCTCACGGGCGAAGGTCGAATCAGCGGTGTGGTGCTGATGGGCCTGCCCATCGCTCTGTTCTTCGCGGTTTACTACATCAATCCGGATTATGTGATGATTCTGTTTACGCACCCCGCCGGACAAAAAATGATGTATACGGCCATATTCATGCAGCTGCTGGGAGCTGTCTGTATCAAGAAGATTGTTGACATCAAGGTCTGACCCTCGATCGTTCGGCTCGGCTGAACTTCGGGGACCATGATCCGGCGAATTTTTCACAGACCCTGAGAGGTTGTTCTTATGGACGCAGAGATCCTAATTCCGGTGGCCACCTTTATCGCGATTGCCGGTGGCTTCTGGGCCGTCAGTTCAATGTTTACTCAGAAACAGTCACGAGCGTCTGAACGGCTCGAAGACATCAGAGATCCTTTCGCCCGTCAGAAACGGGACGCATTGCAGGCGCAGTCGGGCGGTGCTATTGGGAATATGTTCGACAAAGCAGCACCCGCATTGTCCAAGGCGCTGCAGCCCAAAAGTGAACTGGAACAAAGTGCACTGAAAATTCGACTGGCGAATGCCGGTTATACTCGTCCCAATGCAACTCGAAACTTTCTTGCGATTAAGTTCGTTGGGCTGATGACAGGACTTGTGTTCGGCGGGGGATACGGATGGCTAACATCAACGCCCGGATCCAATTCCTGGATGTCGCTGGTGATTGGTGGCGGACTGGGATTCTATTTGCCCGAACTGATGCTGACTCTGGCAAAGTCCTCCCGCCAGTCAAAAATCTTTCTGCAGCTTCCGGACGCACTTGACCTGCTTGTCGTTTGTGTGGAAGCCGGCCTTGGTCTCGATGCCGGAATGCGAAAAGTGTCGGACGAGCTTGTCGAGGGGGCTCCGGAAGTTTGTGGCGAACTGGCCACAGCCAATATGCAGCTTCAGATGGGCAAGCCACGTCGCGAAGTCCTGCATGATCTGGGCGTTCGAACAGGAGTTGATGACGTACGCGCTCTGGCTGCCATTCTGATTCAGGCAGACAAATTCGGTTCATCCATCGCTCAGGCACTGAGAATTCAGTCAGATACGATGCGAGTTAAACGACGTCAGATGGCCGAAGAAAAAGCACAGCAAACTGCAGTAAAGATGATTTTTCCTCTGGTACTCTTCATCTTTCCCGGGATCTTTGTGGTTCTGGTGGGACCAGCAGGTATCCAGCTGATGGAGAACCTCAAGTAGACTCGAATACCGCCTATGATCTGACAAAATCGGTCCGGCGCTGTATCTGAAAACACCATCGCGGCACCATGAGAAATCATGGTGCCGCGATTTTTTTTGGTGGAGAATAACGACATATGCTGGCGGAGATCCTCATGAGGATTGCCTGCGGACCCTGCTTCCGACGATAATCGGGGTGTGCCTGGACTTTGCCACTGCGTGCTGATGCTCAGTGGTTTGTCCAATTATGGCTCCATATGGAGATACCCGATGAACAGACTCAGTTTACCTGACCAGTGCCCTGCCGCGAGGCAGCCGATGATTCCATTGCTGAAAGGGATTCCTTCAGCTCTGATTTACCCGCTCATGATCGCCATATCGCTGCTGTGGGCGGGTTCGGTCGCTGTCTTTGCCCAGCCGCTGGGAAATCCTGATGAGGGAGCTCCGGGGGACCAGCTGATCCGGAATTATCTGGCTCAGGAATCGCAGCGCCTGTCAGATCAGTTCAGCGATGACCTGGCATCGCTGCCTCACTGGATGTCAAAGCGGGACGAATACTTGTCTCAGTACATGTACATGCTTGGACTTGACCCGCGCCCGGAATCCACACCTCTGAACGCCACAATCACGGGTACTCTAAAAGGCGATGGCTATGTTGTGGATTTGCTGCACTATCAGAGTATGCCTGGACTTTATGTTACGGGCAATTTGTACCGTCCCGCGAATGTCAGTTCTGATCAGAAACTTCCGGCCGTGTTTTATGTCTGCGGCCATTCCGGCCGCGGACGAGACGGAAACAAGGTTGCATATCAGTCCCACGGAATCTGGTTTGCAAAGCATGGTTACGTCTGCCTTGTCGTCGATACTCTTCAGCTGGGAGAGATCGCCGCCATTCACCACGGCACCTACAATCTGCAGAGGTGGTGGTGGCATTCACGCGGATATACTCCTGCGGGAGTTGAAGCCTGGAATGGAATTCGGGGAATCGATTACCTGATCAGTCGCAAAGATGTGGATCCGGACCGGATTGCAGTAACGGGTATTAGCGGTGGCGGGGCCGCTACATTCTGGATTGCGGCGGCCGACGAGCGGGTCCGAGTCGCAGTGCCGGTCAGTGGAATGGCCGACCTTCAGTCGTATGTCCCGAACCGTGTCATCAACGGACATTGTGACTGCATGTTCATGTACAACACCTTTCAATGGCCGTGGACCAGAATTGCGGGACTCGTCGCACCGAGGCCCATGCTGTTTGTTAACAGTGATCAGGATGGCATTTTTCCGATGGATGCGAACGAAAGAGTCATCAATCGACTTGAAAGGCTCTACAGTTTGTATCAGGCAGGCGATCAGGTTGATGCCGTCGTCAGCGTCGGCGGACATGCATATCGAAAAGATATCCGTCAGGCTGTCTATCGCTTTGTGAATTCCGCCCTGAAGCACGATGCACAGCTGATTACAGACAGCGAAACTGATATCGTCAGCGAAGGACGGGATCCGGGGCCCTATCCGATTCCCCCGGAAAAGCTTCGAGTCTTCCCTGACGATGCAGATATTCCGGCGGACCAGAAAAATACAGTCATCGACGAACACTTTGTACCATTAGCCGCAGTCCGGCCGCCAGAGTCTGGCAGACATGCGGAATGGAAAGAGCGGCTGCTTTCAGAATTGAAGCGAGTCAGTTTCGCTTCCTTTCCGAAAGATATTCCAGCCGCCATTCCAGTCACTGACAACCTGCCCTTCAAGCCTCCGGCTGCGGCCGCAGAGAATACCGTCAACATGTATTCCGAAGCGCCGCTCAGTTTTCAGCTGAGATTTCCGGATGGACAGCCACTGAAAGATACGGATCGAGCCTCAGTACTGCTGGTCGTTCTGACGGAAAAGGAATCGGGGACGACACCGGAGTGGATTCAACGCATATCAGATCCCGAACAGAAGGTCATACTGTGTGAACCGCGCGGAACCGGTGCTACTCGATGGACAACGAAAAATCCTCCAAATTACATACGGCGTTCTCACGCACTTCTGGGGCGAACAATCGAAACTGGCCGAATTCGGGACGTCATTGCAGCGGCCCGGTATCTTGGTAAGCATGGCGACAGTTCTGAATCCTCGCGGTCGGTTGTTGTTGCCGGGAAAGGTGAGGCCGGTATTCTTGCGGCGTACGCCGCGCTGCTGGAACCGTCAATCGCCGGGGTGCGAGCTGTTGCTCCACAGGCCACGCATATGGATAATGAAGCTCCGCAGTTGCTGAACGTCCTGCGAGTCTGTGATATTCCTGACGTGTTTGGAATGCTCGCGCCTCGGTCGCTGACCATCATTGATGCACCGGGTACTGTTGAGTCCGTGGCAACAACGGCCTACGAAGCGGCGGACGCTTTGAATCAGCTTCGGTTTACGAAATTGAATAAGAATCCCTGACAAAACCTCCGTGGCCGCGTTGTACAGAGCAACAATTCCCATGAACCTTTACAAAGTCCGCCAGCAGCTCGTTTCTTCTCCGCTGACTGATATCACTGGTGAAGTTTATCGGCAACTGGACGCATTAAATCTGACCATCCCTCGGGGAGATGTGGCAATCACTGCGGGCAGCCGCGGTATTTGCAATCTGCCGGAAATCATTAAGGCCTGTGGACAATGGCTGAAGAATAATGGAGCCAGTCCGTTTATCGTTCCCTCAATGGGTTCGCACAACGGGGCTACGGCGGCAGGTCAGCAAAAGATGATTGAATCGCTGGGCATCACCGAAACGGCAATGGGGATGCCCATTCGCAGCAGCATGGAAGTGGTGGAGGTTGGTCATGTCAATACCGGCGCAGTTTACATGGATCGGCATTGTTTTGAATCCGACGGTGTGCTGGTGGTGAATCGAGTCAAACTGCACACGTGTTTCTCAGGGCCCGTCCAGAGTGGTCTCACCAAAATGATGGTTGTTGGAATGGGGAAGATCCGTTCAGCCACAACATTTCACTCGGCGGCCACCGCAACAATGAAGGACATGCTGCTTGAAATGGGACAATGTGTGCTTGACTCCGGAAAGATACTTGCCGGTCTGGCGATCCTTGAAGATGGGTTTGACGAAACCGCCGAACTGCATGCAATTGCTCCATCGGAAATTTTGAAACGCGAGGCTGAGCTGCTTCAGCACCATCGCACTTACTTTCCCCGACTTCCGGTCGATGATCTGAATGTTCTGATTGTCGATTCCATTGGAAAGACGTATAGTGGCACCGGAATGGACACCAATGTGATCGGACGTCGTGGAATTCGTGATTACGAGGATCTGACAACTCCGCGAATCAAAGCAATTTGTGCGTTGTCTCTGACTCAGGCTTCGCAGGGAAATGCAATTGGTGTGGGCCTTGCCGACTTTATCACGCAGAGGCTCAGATCTGACATTGACGAGCATAAAACACTGATCAACACTCTGACAACAGGCGACATGGATCGGGCCAAGATTCCAGTTACGATCGCAGATGATGAAACTCTGATCAAAATGGTTGCAGAGCGTTACGGAGAACATCGCTGGATGTTCATCCCAAATACTTTGCGGCTGGGTGAGCTTTACGTATCCGAAGATTTGCAGGCGGAACTTCGAAACCGTCAACACTGTCACGTCGGTGAATCGCCGGTTGAACTGACATTTCGGGAAGGACGGCATCAGCTGAACTTTTCCGCTTCGCAGAACAATCATTAGAAGCGTGACAGATCGCTTAGAGAGCTTTCAGCAGACAGCCTGATGTTGCTGACCGTGGCTATTACGTGCTTTCGAAATACCAGCGACGGTTTAAACTTCAACCAACTTACTGACATGCGAGAAACCAATGACGCCTCCTCAAGAACAGCCGTCGGAAACCATTGTTTCAAATAACTGCGGTCTTCAGCCAATCCCCGCTGGAACTCCAGCCGAATCGGCAAGGCGAAATTTCCTCGGAGCAGCATTTACGGGAATGGCTGGAGCAGCGGGTGTACTGGCAGTGTCAGGTGATTCAGCAATCGCAGCTCAGGAAGCCGCCAGACCGGAAATCCAGAGTCTGTTTCCGAAAGGTGCTCCCGCTGCGGCCCCCGGATATTCACCAGGAATTGCGGCCAAAGGTACACAGGTTGTATTTGTTTCCGGACAGGGCCCTGCTGACCTGACTGTGGATATGGAAACACAGATCAGACAGACATTTGATCGTATCGGTCTGGTTTTGAAGGCCGCCGGCGCTGACTTTACGAATGTTGTGATGCTGCGGGCTTACTTCGTGAATCTCAAACGTGATTTGCCCGTCTATCGAAAAGTCCGGATGGAGTATCTCAGAGAACCATTCCCGGCTTCAACAGCACTTGCCACACCGGAACTGGTGGTGCCAGGACTCGAAATCGAAATCGAGGCGGTGGCGATACTCTGACGGTTGTGGGCGAAGCGAAGAATGGCGGGCGAAGCGACAGAAGGTGGAGCGGATCGACGGGAATTCGAGCATCCGCCCACCTGAAAGCCAGAAGGAAACCGACAGCCGTTTCTTCCACTGCCATTTTCCCAGCCGCTATTTTTTCAGCTGTCATTTCTCCGAGGGAGCGGTTGGTACAATTCGATTCGGACACGGATTTCGGAAAGGCAGTTTTCCGCCGCTCCAGTTTCCCTTTGCCTCGTGTTCCAGTTCGGCGTACTTCTCTGCCAGCTCCAGAACGGCATCGTCGCTTCGATCGACATGCAGCGAAAACCAGTCACCCTCAACACCCTTTTTCGCGATTCGGATGCCAGCTGCAAGGCGGCCGCGATGATCACCGCCGGCACAGTCTGCTGCGATCAGTGCCGCCATCAGCCGATCGGCAAGGCTGCCGTCCGTATCTTCCCATGCGGCTGCCATCGCAACAACCACTTCGCGGCCGGTCAGAGTGTTTCCCTGACAGCTGTAATTGCGACCTGTCATCGCGGCCCAGTACCGGCTCGAAGCACCTGCCTGAGTGGGATTGTGGACGGCAACGCGCCCCTGCATGTCAATAACTGCCAGTTGTCGCTGTTCCGCATCGCTATCATCTTTCAGCAATTCCGTGATCACCGCTTCGGGACGCATTCCCTGCTGCAGCATATCCAGAGCTGGCTCCCCCCACTTGGGAACGTGATAATGCTGAGTGCAAATCACGCCGACGTCTGCCCTCACATATGGAACAACTTTTCCCACAGCCGGATATTTGCTCGCCACACCGGCTCCGCAGAGGCCGTTTTCAGGATCCACAGCTGCGATGGAGAACGTCGCAGTAATATCCGGTTGAGTTACAGGCGCTTCTCCAGCAGCAGATGCCGTCTCACACAGGCCTTTGAACATACCTGGAAGCGTAATGCCGCTGATTATCATGGCTCCTGTTCGAAGAAAACCACGGCGATGCTGTGGGGCTGACTGCCTGCTTCGCTGATTCATCCATCGAGACATTTCCATGACCTTTCAGTGATTATTTTAGTCAGGGGTGACTTTAGTGGATTAAACGGGAACCTGGATATGCGACCGGACAGATGAACTGCCGGCAGCACGACGCTCACACCTCCGGCAGTACCCATGGTTTTCGATACTCGGGACGGGTTCTGAGGGCATTCGCTTCATCGTCGCTCACAAATGTTTCGCTGACCGGATCCAATGTCAGCATTCGACCAACTCTGGCGGAGATGTTACCGGCGTGGCAAAGTACGGAAGCCGGATGTCCTACGGTTTCCAGGTCGCACGTTGGTTTGGCGCGAGTCCGAATACAATCGACAAAATTGGCAACATGTGGAGCTTCATGACTGTCTCCTTCGCCCTGACCGAGGATCTGACCGTTTTTGCCCCATGCCATCCAGTTCGAGTTTCCAACGACAATATAACCCTGATCTCCGAAAACGGCAGAACCTTCGGAATGTCCAAGGTATGGATAGGGCGCCCAGACTCGCATTTCATAGGTCAGCAGTTTGGGATGGCGACCGGCGAACTGATAATTGACCTGCATGGTATCAGGGAATTCCTGAGCATCATCAAAATACCATTTTCCGCCATTGGAAAAGATGGTGGATGGAAGGCCGACCGGTTCGTCCCCCTGAGCGGCGCAGGCCGCATTCAGCACGGCGACGGCCATATCCAGGCGATGTACTCCATCATTGCCCAAATCACCCGTACCAAAGTCATACAGCCATCGCCAGCGTCCGTGAAAGCGATTGACATTAAAAGGGCGTTTTGGCGCCGGCCCGATCCACATATCGTAATCAACACCCGCAGGCGGCTCGCTGTCTTTTGGAAAGCCGATCGCGCCCTGTTTTGAACTTTCCCAGGCCTTGGCCGTCAGGCAGCGGCCAAGCTTGCCGCTTTTTACAAACTCAATGGCCGACTGAAGACGCGTTGTTGAGCGGTGCTGAGATCCCATTTGTACAACACGCTGATGTTTTCGCATGGCGGCCACCATGCGCATTCCTTCGACGATGTTATGACTGTCAGGTTTCTCCACATACACATCTTTTCCTGCCTGACAGGCCATGATGGTGGGAATTGCGTGCCAGTGATCCGGCGTGCCGACAACCAGTGCATCGATTGACGTATCGTCCAGAATTTTGCGAAAGTCATTCAGGACTGCCGGGCGTTTTCCCTGATGTTTTGCGGCGGTTTCAATGCCCTGCGGCAATCGGCTTGCATCGAGATCCGCGATCGCAACAACCTCGACCGATTTATTGGCCGAAAAAGAATCGATGAGTGACAGAGCACGTCCGCCGGCACCCATAATTCCGACACGAACACGGTCCAGCGCCGATGGAGTTTTCTGAACAGCCCCAGACGGTCTCAGTATCGCTCCGGAAGCCACAACTGCCGCTGAACCCTGGATGAATCTGCGCCGAGTACCTGCAGTCCACATGCGACACCTCAATTCAAGTGTTGTGTTTTCGAATTCAGCCTGTGCCAGCCATCCCGTTTTCAGGATGGCTGGCAGATACGAGCAGCATCATTCATTGTCCAGCAGATCAACTGCGGCAAATCGTTCGCCTTCCAGCATTGACAGACTGGCTCCGCCGCCGGTACTGACATGTGACACTCGATCCGCAAATCCCAGCTGCTGAACAGCGGCTGCGCTGTCACCGCCGCCGATGATGCTGGTGGCGGAGCTGTCAGCGATTGCCTGAGCAACAGCACGGGTACCTGCGTCAAAAGGAGGCAGCTCAAAAACGCCCATGGGACCGTTCCATACGACAGTCTTCGCCTGAGAAACAAGCGCGGCGTAAGTTTTGGCGGTCTCCGGTCCGATGTCGAGTCCTTCGAAGTTGTCAGGGATCTCACCGGCTTTGACAACCAGCTTATTACAACTGCTGCTGAAATCGTCACCACAGTGAGTATCTGACGGCAATACAAGTTTGTCACCACCGGCAGCAATCAGCTCTTTTGCCAGTTCGACCTTGTCTTTCTCAATAAAGCTCTTCCCCACCTTCCCGCCATTCGCCAGCGAGAACGTATAGGCCATCGCTCCGCCGATCAGCACCTTGTCGCAGATCTTCAGCAGGTTTTTGATGACATTAATCTTGTCGGAAACTTTCTTTCCGCCGACGATCGCGACAAACGGTCGACCGGGATTCTGGATGGCATCTGACAGATACTGGATTTCTTTTTGAACCAGAAATCCAACGACACGCGGCTTGCCAGTCATTGCCTCGGGAACTGCCACCATCGAGGCATCGGTGCGATGGCACGTGCCGAAGGCATCGTTGCAGTAGATATCAGCAAACGCAGCCAGTTTTGCTGAAAAGGCCGGATCGCCTTTTTTCTCACCTTTGTTGAATCGAAGATTCTCCAGAACCAGAACATCGCCGTCTTTCATTGCGGCGACCTTCGCAGTGGCATCGGCGTCCACGGTATCGGTCGCGAAGGCGACCGGTTTTCCCAGCAGCGAAGCCAGTACATCAGCGGCAGGTTTAAGACTTTCCTTCGAATTGTCCTGACCGGGTTCAGGACGACCCAGGTGGCTCATCAGAATCAGTCGCCCACCCCGATCAATGACCGACTTTATGGACGGCAGTGCTTCGCGGACTCGCCGGTCGTCGGTGACCTGACAGTTGTCATCCAGCGGCACGTTAAAATCCACTCGCATAAGAACTCTGCGGCCTGCCACTTCTGTATCAGCAATCGATTTCTTCGCCATCGTTACCTGTTCCTGAACCCAATTATTGTCGAAATTTCCAGTCCGGAATGCTAACAAATCCCCGCATACCATCACAGTGTCTGCCCTCGATTCCGTTCAAATCGGTCGAGCCCGCTGGCTGAAAACGGTGGCGAAGTGACTTCAAATCTGTGATTATGTGACCCACTCGGGCTCGTCGACGATCCGCTCGACAGGCAACTTGTCGGTAAAGTGACTTTTTCAGCGGTGCTGACTCAGGTCCGTATGCCGCTGACCGTGAATATGACAGGAGCAATGCACAGTGCGACAGAACGTTTATACGCTGATCCTTTTGGTGGGTGGACTGTGGGCTCAGAAATCTGCCGACGGGGCCGATCCTCTGGCTGTCGCACCTGCCGGAGTTGTCACGTCGGCTATTCTTTCAGAGCCTGGACAGCAGACGACCCGCTCACCTGAAGAGGCGGTTGCGAGCCTTGATGTTGCCGAAGGGCTGGAACTTAAGTTATTTGCGGCAGAACCAATGCTGCTGAGCCCTTCCAATATCGACATTGATCATCTGGGTCGCGTCTGGGTCTGCGAGGTGGTCAACTATCGTCGATTTGCCAACTCAGGTAATCCCGACCGTGCAGAAGGGGATCGTATTCTGATCCTGGAAGACACCGACGGCGATGGCACTGCTGATAAGCAAACCACATTTTATCAGGGACGCGACATCGACTCAGCTCATGGAGTCTGTGTACTGGGAAATCGCGTGATCGTTTCGGCAGGCGACAGTGTATTTAGCTTTTATGACGACAATGGAGATCTGAAAGCCGACCGAAAGGAAGTGATGTTTACCGGCATCAAAGGTACACAGCATGATCACGGAATTCACAGCTTTCTATTCGGTCCTGACGGGCGGCTTTACTTCAACTTTGGAAACAGCGGAGAAGAATTGCACAGACCGGACGGCTCGATCGTCACTGACATCGCCGGTAACGAAGTTCGTGCAGCCCGACGTCCCTATCAGGAGGGCATGGCATTCCGGTGTGAACCGGATGGCAGCAAAGTCGACACGCTGGGATGGAACTTTCGCAACAACTGGGAACTGTGCGTCGACAGCTTTGGGACCATCTGGCAGTCGGACAATGACGATGATGGTAATCGCGGAGTGCGAATCAACTATGTGATGGAATACGGAAACTACGGCTACAAGGATGAGTTCACCGGAGCTGGCTGGCGAGAACCTCGTACGAACCTCGAAAAGGAAATCCCGCTCCAGCACTGGCATTTGAACGATCCGGGAGTCATACCGAATATTCTGCAAACCGGAGCCGGATCGCCGACCGGAATTCTGATCTACGAAGGTCAGGATCTTCCGGAACGTTTTCTGAATCAGCTCATTCATTGCGATGCCGGACCCAACGTGGTCCGCAGCTATTCAGTTTCGGATCAGGGTGCTGGTTACGAGGCAAAGGTTAACGATATTCTGAACGGAACTCGTGATCAGTGGTTTCGTCCGTCTGATGTGTGTGTGGCTCCGGATGGTTCGCTGATCATTGCAGACTGGTACGATCCCGGAGTGGGTGGTCACCGTCAGGGAGATGTGGATCGCGGTCGTCTGTTTCGAGTTTGTCTGCCCGGTCGAAAGTACAGCGCCCCGGTCCAGGATTTCAGCACCATCGCGGGAGCCCTGACCGCGCTGACCAGCCCGAACAACTCAACACGATATCTGGCGTTTACAAAGCTGAAGTCAGCAGGTGCTGAAGCGGAAGCCGACCTGCTGAAAATGTATCAGACATCTCCGAATCCTCGTTTTCGTGCGAGGGCACTCTGGCTGCTTGGTCAGATTGCCAACAAGGCTCAGCACTATGTTGACATGGCGATTACCGATGCAGACAGCAATCTGCGCATTACCGGACTGAGACTGGCTCGCCGGATGGAGCTGGACATCATCCCAATTGTCGGGAAGCTTGTGAAAGATCAGTCGTCTCAGGTGCGAAGGGAATGCCTGATTAGCCTGAGACACTCGAAGTCTGAACGCAAACCGGAACTGTGGGCGGCACTCGCCGTTCAGCATGACGGAGCCGATCGATGGTATCTGGAAGCACTGGGACTTGCGGCTGACGGGTCGTGGGATGCGATGAGAACAGCTTATGCCAGTCGGCGCAGCAGCGTCAGGGAAACGCCCGAACTGAATGCGCAGGCTCGCAATCTGTTGTGGCGAAGTCGCGGAACATCTTCCGCACAGGAAATCGTGAGTACCATTCTGGATTACGCTGCTGAGGGAGAACCATCGGAGACAGCTATCCCTGCCTCCACGATCGCTGGCATGTTTCGGGCGCTGGATTTTCAGCCTGCCAAAGACAGTTCAGCAGCGGTTCGCCGCTTATTGACCGGTGTGCGTGCCGATGCGGTTCAGTCACAATTTTCGACGATGGTGGTGACTGAGGCGCTGCAGCGAATTCAGGGTGACCTGAATGAAATACCGGAAGCACGGTCTTCACTGGAAGAGGTGCTGGCAAAGACTGCCGGAAGCCCACAGTTCGTCCAGCTTGTAAAGCGTTTTCGACTTCAGGATCGTTATTCTGAATTGCTGGCACTGGCACAAAAGAATGCCGCTCAGCAGGTTGGTGTGGAAGCAATTTCGGCGTTGCTGGAACTGAAGCAATGGTCGCTGCTGACATCCGCACTGACAGGGATGGACGCGGCAGCCGCGATTGCAACGGCAGAGGTGATGGGCAATTCGGCCAATGGTGCAATCGCCGGACCATTGCTGGCAGTGATCAATGCTTCGGATGTCAGTATTGATGTTCGGCGAGCTGCTGTAAAGGCAGCGTCGCGAGTCAATAATGCGGCGATGGAACTGGTTAAGCTGGCTGACGAGGAAAAGCTTGATCCGGAACTGACGCAGGCTGTTGCAGCGGCACTGCATTCTGCTCCATCGCGACAGGCTCGGGAACAGGCGGCCCGATTATTTCCTCTGCCGCCGTCGAAGGACAATATTCCCACACCACCCATCAGTGAACTTCTGGCGCTGAAAGGCGATGCTGTCAACGGACGACTTGTATTCTTTACAACTGGCACCTGTCATAAATGTCATGTGGTTGCTCAAATGGGCCGGGAAATTGGACCAGGGCTTGATGAGATTGGCAGCAAGCTCAGCCGTGAGGCAATGTTCGAATCCGTTCTGTACCCAAGTGCCGGAATCAGTCACAATTATGAGGCCTGGACGGTCGTTCTGAATTCCGGCACAACGGTGACCGGGCTGCTGACCAGCCAGACAGATGACAGCGTCAGTATAAGAGGTGATGACGCTATCATCCGAATGTTTAAAAAGTCGGAAATCGAAGAGCTTGTAAAGCAAAAGATCTCGCTCATGCCGGCAGATTTGCAAAAGACCATGACAACACAGGAACTGGCTGACGTTGTGGAATACATGCAGTCATTAAAAAAGAAATCATTGCAACCCTGATATGACTGCTCTTCTGGAAGTTAAAAAACTCAACAAGTCATTTGATGAACACCAGGTCGTCAAAGACCTCTCGTTTAGCGTTGATGCCGGTGAGGCGTTCGGGCTTCTGGGGCCGAATGGCGCCGGCAAATCGACGACCATGATGATCATTGCGGGCGTTCAGACGGCTGACTCAGGAGAAGTGCTGCTCAATGGGCGGCCCATGACTCGCAACGATCCCGAATCCCGCAGGATGCTGGGAGTGGTTCCGCAGGATCTCGCGATTTATCCGGACCTGACAGCCAGAGAAAATCTGCGATTCTTTGCGAAGCTTTATCGACTGTCGGGCAGTCTGCTGAAACAGCGAGTTGACGAAGCACTTGATCGTGTTGGCCTTACCAGCCGGGCCGATGACCCGGCCGGACGATTTTCCGGCGGAATGAAGCGACGACTGAACTTTGCAGCGGCTGTTATGCATCAGCCGCTGCTGTTAATTCTCGATGAACCCACGGTGGGAGTAGATCCTCAAAGCCGCGCCCACCTGCTGGACTGTGTGCGCAGCCTGCAACAATCCGGAACAGCCGTGATTTATGCGAGCCACTACATGGAAGAAGTGGAAACCGTTTGTGCCCGGGCAGCAATTGTTGACCACGGCGTGATGCTGGCCTGCGATGCAATTTCCGAATTACTACGTCGGATTCCGTATGAAGTTGAACTGCGATTGATTCAGTCTCAAATCCCGGATTCACTGCCGCTCGGCGATAACGTGACGGTGGAAACCGGGTCCGCTGAACACGACACCGTTCTGCGGGTCGCTACCTCAGAATCCTTTTCCGAATCTGCACTGCATGCCGAAGTCACTGCTCTTCTGAAATTGCTGGCCGACTATCAGCTGACAGTTCGTTCAATTAGAACCCTCGAACCGAATCTGGAACGACTGTTTCTTAAGCTGACCGGAAGCCGGCTTCGCGATTGATTTTCATCACACTTCGGGCCAGTGCCTCCGGACGGACAGACCGATAAAGTACCCGCCATTTATGTTGTTTGACGCCCTCACGATTACACTCAAAGATCTGCGTCTGCTGATTCGGGATCGTCGCGCACTTGTGATTCTTGTAGCGCTCCCGATGGTGATTATTGCCATCGTGGGCTCTTCTACCGGACGACTGCGCAGTGATCGTGAACAACGAAGACTGGGACTGATCATCGAATTTGCCGACTTTTCACACTCGCCCATTTCCGAACGGTTGTCCGGTTTTCTGGCGGGCTATGAAAATGTCATGATGCGAGCTGTCTCGCCGCCGGATGACACTCCGCAGACTCTGCAAAGACTGTCTGAGGAGCCACCAAATGGGCAGACAGATGCCAGAATCGTTGTGGGGCCGAAGTTTGAGCCCATTCTGAATTCACTGTCACGAGCCGATCTGACGGCCCCTGAAACCGGTCCGCTGAAGGAAGGTTTTCAGGCCCTCGATATTCGCATCAAACGCAATGACCTGGCCGATCCATTGACAGAGGGCCTCGTTAAGGCAATTCTGAGACTTGCGCTACAGGATGCGATGCTGCCCCTTGTCGCAGAGAAACTGCCGGTCTTCCGCGGTGCGGCCAGAAATTCGGTTGTCCCCGAACCATGGGAACATTCAGAAGCCGGCCGAGCGACCGCAAAGCCGGATGTTCGCGTTTATCAGTTTCTGATCCCCAGCTACACCGTGCTGTTTGTGTTCTTTCTCGTAAACATTATGGGCCGCTCTTTCATCGCGGAACGTGATCTTGGAACTCTGCGCCGGTTACGAATTTCGCCCATCAAACCGGGTTCCATATTGCTCGGCAAGACACTCCCGTTTCTGGTGATGTCGCTGATGCAGACTTCCATCCTGATGATCAGCGGGCGGATCCTCTTCGGCATGTCCTGGGGACCAACCCCGTGGCTGATTGCTCCCATTATGCTGTGCACATCGCTGGCTGCAACGACCCTCGGACTGTTGTTCTCCACGCTCTGCAAAACGGAATCACAGGTTTCGTCGTTTGGCAACCTGATTGTTTTATCCAGTGCCGGCATCAGTGGTTGCCTGGTTCCAAGGGCATGGATGCCGGAGCTTAGTCAGAAAATCAGCCTGTGTACTCCTCACGCCTGGGCTCTGGATGCCTACAGCGAGCTGCTGACCAGAGATGCTCCAAACATGAGTATTATCGGTACCAGTTGCGGTGTCCTGCTGACATTCTCAACGGTGTTCTTTATAGGCGGGCTTCTGCGATTCCGAGCAGAAACCTGAGTGACGATAACGGTACGGTGAACTGCGGGGCGCGGGTGTTATTGGGGCGGCGTTGAGTGCAAGACGCGGCGTGCCCTCCCCCGGCCTGACGGCCGACCCCTCCCACTTCGCTTCGCTGCGCGGGAGGGGAGGTTGTTTTACCTCCTCTCCCGGCGAAGCCGGGGGAGGTCGATCGAGCGAAGCAAGATCGGGAGGGGGCTGGTGAACTGCAGGGTGCGGGTGTTATTTGGACGTGAGGAGGGTTTATAGGGGCGGCGTTGAGTGCAACCCGCGGCGGGCCCTCCCCCGGCCTTCGGCCGACCCCTCCCACTTCGCTTCGCTGCGCGGGAGGGGAGGTTTTAAAACCTCCTCTCCCAGCAAAGCTGGGGGAGGTCGATCGAGCGAAGCAAGATCGGGAGGGGGCTGGTGAACTGCGGGACGCGGGTGTTACTGGAACGCGAGGAGGGTGTTATAGGGGCGGCGTTGAGTGCAACCCGCGGCGGGCCCTCCCCCGGCCTTCGGCCGACCCCTCCCACTTCGCTTCGCTGCGCGGGAGGGGAGGTTGTAAAAACCTCCTCTCCCAGCAAAGCTGGGGGAGGTCGATCGAGCGAAGCAAGATCGGGAGGGGGCTGGTGAACTTCGGGGCGCGGGTGTTATTTGGACGTGAGGAGGGTGTTATA
>JALHMY010000015.1 GCA_022843805.1 Fuerstiella sp. | reverse complement strand
TCCGGTGCGTGCCAATCTGACTGAACTGGCAGAGGAATGGAAGTGGAGTTCTGCTTACCGCCGGCGTCGCTTGCCCGAAGAGTCCCCCTGGCTGGCCATTCCCAACGATCCACCTCTGCCGCGAAACTGGCGTTCGTGGGTGAACAAAGTCGAGACAGACGCCGAGCTGCAAGCGCTGCGGAACAGCGCCAAACGTGGTCTCCCGTTTGGTGACGCTCAATGGATCAGGAGCAGTGCCGTACGTCCTGGGCTTGAATCCACAACCCGGCCAAGGGGAAGACCAAAGAATGAGACCTGACCCCTTTTTACCGATAAGAACCGGTCATCAGCCGATCTTCATGACCTTCCACCGCCCGGATTACAATCGCAGACTCGGTCAGCAACCTCTTTTCAGTGACGTTGATGGCGAAACATCGAGTCTGACACAGGCCGCACCCGACACACCTGTCGTCAATCATCAATGGAGCCAGAAAGCCGGTTCCTTCAATCGGGTTGCCCAGTTCATCCGTGCGTGTACCCACGGTAATAAACTCAATCGCCCTGTAGCCTGCTGAGGTGCATTCATCAACACACAGCTGACATGCCTCACGACCAGCAATCGGCAGACATGTCGACTGATTAATGAATGCAAGTCCCATGCGGGCATGACGCTTTTCTTCCATCGGCAATGCTCGAATTGCGCCAGTCGGGCATACCTGCCCGCAGCCATTGCAGCTGGACGCACATCCGGCCCAGTCTGCAACTACATGAGGTGTCCATAGTCCGTCGAGTCCCTGCTGAAATCCCAGAGGCTGCAGAACATCGCTGGGACACGCCTTAAAACATTCTCCACAGCGAATACACATTTGCAAAAATTTGTCTTCCGGAACACTTCCGGGCGGGCGAACAGGTTTGAAACTTCCTGTGCCGTCAGAGTTGACGCTTCCGGCCCGAATTCCCGCAGCTGACCCAACCCCGGCCGTCACAGACGCGGCCAGCCCCGTCAGCGCCGACATAAATCCGCGGCGTCCCAGCGGAGTCTCATGTGTCGGCGGATCGTTCAACACTTTTAACCCCTGCGCCTCCCAGCGTCCCACAAACTTGATGGCATGAGTTGGACAGACACCGCCGCAGGACTGACACAAAGTGCAATCAGTGGTCCGTGTCGTAAAATCCGCTTTGATTGCATCAAACGGACAAATTTCAACACACTTGTTACAGTGAATGCACGAACTCTCCACCTTCCGCTCTGTGACTCGAAACAGGTTGCCGACAGAGAACACTGCGCCGCTTGGACACACATATTTGCACCAGAATCTTGGCCGCAGAAATCCCATCATCAGCACGGCCCCAAACAGTCCGACCGACAGAAAATGCCCGCCATTCAGGGGAGGGATCTGGTACCAGCCATTAGCAGCTCCATTTTGCAGTGGTGCCAGAGTGAAAAGCAGTCCGCGAGTGATCACCGGAATGGCAGCAAACATGCCGCTTACAAGGACACCGCATCCCGCCGCAATCAAGATACTCAGCAGCAAATAGTATCGAATATGAACCCACCACCCGCCTTCAGCAACGCGAAAGCGCGTGATACGGGAACCGGCAAGCCAGTCAAACAGATCGATTAATGTTCCCAGAGGACACAGATATCCGCAAAATCCGCGCGGTACGAAGATGCATAATGTCAGTATCATTGCCGCAGATGTGAGGGACCAGACCCAGCTGCGACTGGCGATCGCGGTGGAAATACTGACGAGCGGATCGATCACAAGGAACAGTTCGGCGGCAATCCGCTCCTTCGCCGCCAGATGGTCGGCATAATGTGATGGCCATGCTGCCGCATCCTGCCGATACAGCGTCCATGGCCCGGCACTCAGCGATAACTCGTCCAGCACCTCGGCGCTCAAATTCTCCGGAGCGAGCAGATGCAACATGGACCCGGCAGCGGAATCCCCGACGACCGTTTCTGAATCTTCTGCTCCTGCTTCATCAAGGGCAAACGCGGGCAGGTGCAGTTCCGAATCTGTTCCGCGAGACGGGTCCTGCACGAAGACCTGCTGAGCCCCGGCCCCCTGTTCCGAAAGTATTCGTTCTGCCGCAGTCAAATCGTCATTCACCAGCAGAATTCGGCGACTGTCAACTTCGAACTCGACAGGAATCCAGCCGGACGATCCCTGCCTCGGAATCGCGCTGTATGGCCAGCAAACCACAAAAAACAGCCATAGAAAAAGAAAGAAGCACACGGTCTGACTCACTCGACGCCAGGGCGCGGAATACCAGACCGGCCCCATCCACCTGAGAAATCGCCTGACCTGACCTCGCTGTTTTGTGCGACGATCAGAAAAGCAACTGGCCGGAAGAATCCTGGCAGCAAACCGGGCAAGCCTTCCCACGGGTCGTTCCGGACGCCCCGCTTTGGAGATTCGCAAACAGGGCAGAAACCAGTCCAGTCGCATGACGTTTCACCTGCGGGTTAATCTCGTCTCGATGATCAGATAAACGCAGCCACTAAGCGACCGCGTCAGAAAAACGTTTGCAGAAAGCGATGTGAAACTACCCTGCAATCAGATACTACAGACTACAAATCCGTTCTTCCCTGAGACAGCGCTTTTGCCGTCGCGTTGATGATGGCTTCGGAAGTAATCGTTGCACCGCTCGTGGCGTCAATTCCGGCAACCGACTGCCTCCGAAGGATCTTGCGAGGTGTGTCTGCGATTGAACTGTAGTATTGCTTCTCCCGATGCTCAACCACCTGCACACTGACGATCATTCCGTTAACAACATTCACCTCTGTGACAACCTCGGCTTCGTAACCAATGCTTCCTGCCCGGTAGATACCGTCCTTTACCTTTTTCGGATCGAGATGATAAAAGCGGACCGCTTCAATGCTGGCCTGGGCTCTCGCGCGATCGCGTTTGCGATGAGGCTTTTCTGCTTCGGCTTCGGGAATGGCTTCCACGGCCTTTTGATACCAGACTTCCGCCTCGTCGGTTCGGCCAGCAACCCGACAGACATCTCCAGCATAAAGGAAAGCGGTCGCTGCATGCCCGCTGCGACTAAACTGTTCCGCCAGCTCAAGAGCTGTTGCCGTTTCGCCCATATCCCCAAGCAGCTTAATGGCTGTGTAGGGTTTGGAAGTCATGGTTTTCAGCAAATTCATCGCGAGCGATTTGCTGCCCAGATGCCAGTAGCAGTCCGCAAGATGCACGGCAGCCTGCGGATGCAAAGAAGGCTGCGATTTCAAACCGGACTGATGATACCAATACGCAGCTCGCGAATAATCCTGGTGCAGATTGTGATACATGTCTCCAAGCATTCTCATGGCTCTTTTCTGCACTTCAGGATTGTTGCTGGTGGATCGAACATGATCGATCAGCCGAACACCACTCCGCCATCGCGATTCGTTGGGATTGATGCGATCCCAGATGTACTGACCAACATTCTTTGAGCTGTCCCACGGTGTTCCGGGCTTCTCAGGCCATGCCAGATCGAGTGTCTTCGGATAGTCCAGAGGAGTTGACTCGAACCATGACGGAGGCGTGCTCCCAAGCTCTTCGATCTCTGCAAGTACATCCCTCTCACTGCGATCAGCTTTGCGATCCTCATCCCCGTCCCCGTCCATCGCATTCTTGTCACCGGAATCGGCAGAAATGGGGCGGCCCGTCTTCAAATCAATCGGACGCCCGGCAATGGAGAGACTGCGAACCCGGTCCTTTGGATAAGTCCTTTTCAGAGTCCGTCCATTGCTGGTGATCTCAATCTCCACCGACAAACCCTCAACAGACCGCACTTTGCCCTTCAGCACACTGCCATTCGACAACACCAGAGCATCCGCTTCGACCTCCTGAATTCCAGCCGCTGTGGCCTGAATATTCCACTCTGTCCGCGTGAGCATGACCGTGATGAAAAAGACGACCAGCGTGATAAAACCAGTAAAGTTACGGAGCGTCATTTCGCGATCCTCCTGCCTGAAGTCATATATGTCCAACGGCACCCGCGGCGCAATGAGTCCCGTTAACCGGAAATGCGAGGCGTCTGCATATTCGCAACATCAAAATGCATGGACACAATACATTCGAAACCGCAGAATTGGCAGCATTGGCGATGCAGCAGTATTTGACAGGGAAAATATCTGCGATCAGAAGACGTTCACATAAAAAAGACAGCAGGATATGTCAGAAAAAACAGTTCGAATTGTCATCATTGGTGGAGTGGCCGGAGGCGCATCAGCAGCAACCCGGGCTCGGCGATGTAACGAGCACGCTGAGATTATTCTGCTGGAAAAAGACGAACATGTCTCCTTTGCAAACTGTGGCCTGCCCTACCACATTGGCGGAGAAATCGCCGACCGGGCAAAGCTGCTGGTGGCCACACGGGAACTGCTGCAGAAACGATTTCGACTGGATGTTCGCACTCGCCACGAAGCGGTGAAAATCAATCGGGGTCAGAAGACCGTAACAGTTCAGTGTATCGCCGATGGCAGTACGTATGAACAGCCATATGACAAACTCATCCTTTCACCTGGAGCCGCTCCATTTGTCCCATCAATGGATGGTACAGAAACAGCAAAGGGCGTATTCACGCTTCGCAACATCGCTGACATGGACAGAATCTGCGCCGCAGTGACATCATCCACAGACAAAAAAGCGGTCGTCATTGGGGCCGGGTTTATTGGTCTGGAAATGGTCGAACAGCTGGTGCGTCGAGGATTTCAGGTTTCACTGGCGGAATTGCTGCCGCAGGTCCTGCCACCCATGGACCCGGAAATGGTAGTTCCGATTCAGGAAGATTTGCGAAATCGCGGAATTCAGGTGGAACTGGGTGACGGGATTCGTCGCATCGTGACCAGCACTGACAACGCCGCAACAGGTGTTGAGCTGACGAGTGGAAAGATCCTGACAGGAAGTATCGTGATTCTGGGACTCGGCGTCCGTCCCAACACACGTCTGGCAGTGGATGCTGGCCTGCAACTTGGAAAGACAGGCGGCATTACAACCAATCAGTACCTCCAGACATCAGACCCCGATATTTATGCGGCGGGTGATGCCTGCGAATATGTCTATGGCCCGACGGGAGAATCCATGCGAATACCTCTGGCTGGCCCTGCGAATCGCGCGGGTCGTCTGGCGGGACAGCATGCAGCAACCGGTCAGTGTGACTCGACATCACCCGTTATGGGAACGGCGATCGTTCGGGTTTTCGAACTGACGGCCGCCATGACCGGACTTTCACAAAAGGCCGCGAAACGCTGCGGTCTCAATGCTCGCAGCGTCACTATTGTCGCCGGTCAGCATGCCGGTTATTTCCCGGGAGCTTCACCAATCACACTGAAGCTGCTGTATGCAACCGACACCGGCAAAGTACTCGGTGCTCAGGCGATCGGCCGGGACGGGGTCGACAAAAGAATCGATGTCATCGCCACAGCAATGGCCTTTGGAGCAACCGTGCGTCAGCTTTGTGGCCTGGACCTTGCATACGCTCCTCCATATGGTTCTGCAAAAGACCCGGTCCATCAGGCGGCGTTCACCGCCTGCAATCAGATCGATGGTTTTGGCGAATTGCTTGATCCCGATTCCGATCTGACCAGCATGCAGGTTGTGGATGTACGGACAGCCGCAGAAGTCTCAAAGAATCCTCTGGCAGGTTGCAGCGACGCAATCAATATTCCGGTCGACGAACTCCGAAGCCGACTGACTGAACTCGATCCGACAAGATCCACTGTGGTCAGCTGCGGCGTCGGAATTCGCGGGCATGTGGCTCAGCGCATTCTGATGCAAAAGGGATTCCGGAAGGTAGCAAATCTGTCAGGCGGAGCCACAATAAGAGCACGCGCTGCAGGTCCGAAACAGGCCTGAGCATCGTCACGAATCACAGTCAGAATCAATCGCCTTCAACGCTCACATCACCTTCATTTTTTCGGGAACGATGCGATGTGGAAGTCAGCCTCAATCGGATTCCTCGGCCTGCTTGCCGGATGCCAGGAAGCAGTCGTGGAATCGCCAGCTGCACCTGTAACGGATACCGTTCCCGCAGCTTTACCGTTACAGGAAAGCCCGGATCAGCCAGTTCCTGACACCGAACTAAAAGAATCGGCTGACCACCCCGCTCAGCCGATTGTTGTGTCATTCGTTGCAGGAGAAAGCGGTTCTCCACTGGCTCCCCGTTACTCGCCACCAGGCCGACCGCTCTCACTAACCCTCCTCAATGTTCCTGAAGACAATGTCATCGACGGGCTTGAAACAGCCGTATCGCTCGGCTGGCCCGTCGAGCAGCAGAAACCCATACGGATCATGGTGGCTCGGTCAGCTGCCGGCGAACCGTACACGAAAATTCATATCGATACGGATGGCAACGGACAATTTAATGAAGAAGCGATCGTGGTCGAACCCAAAGTCGTACGAGGCAAAATCTGGTCGAGCTTCTCAGCAATCCTTCCGGCTAAATACACGACGGAGACAACAGTCACAGAAAATTATCCGGTTGATTTCTGGCTGACTGTGGAAAAGGCGGCTGATCGACCTGAAGTGTTGCGAATGTCCCGGCGTGGATTCAAATTCAGCGATATTTCGATCGGTGATCAAACGGTTTCAATCATTCTGAGTGACTCCAACAACGACGCCGTGTTTGGTGAGGGTGACTGGTGGGAACTTGTTGAAAAGAATAGTACCTCTCGCAGTACCAGCATGCGTAAAGTGGGAGATTTTCTCTGGCTCGGAGACTCCGCCTTTCGCCTCGAACTTGATGGAGTCATGGGGAACTCCGGAAGAATCAGCCCGTTTGACCCAGGCATGACACGGGACGAAGATCTGCTGGCCCGCGATCCTTACGGTGCGGACAAAAAAGCCGTCCGGGCGGAAAAACCTCTGGAGTTCCGCAATGACGTGGATCAGGCGATTCTGGAAGCGATTGAAAAAAGGTCGGCCTGTTTCATCAAGTTTGAGACAACCTGGTGTGGCCCCTGTAAATTGATGACCGAGTATGTCTTCTCGGCTAAAGATGTCACAGACGCAGCGACTGGAGTGATCTGTGTTAAGGTGGACGGAGACGAACGCAAAGACCTCGTGGAACGCTACTCTGTCTCGGCTTATCCGACCGGGCTGATGATCTCCGCCGATGGGATGGAGGTCGCTCGATATGTGGGTTACCAGAATGTTGTCAGTATGACGAATTTCCTGAAGAACAATTCTGCTTCGACGGCAGAATAAGTGTCGCTCAATCCTGAAGCCCAAAAACACTCAATGCCGGAATGCTGAACAGCGACGTTGCAGGCCGTTACATTTTTAGCGTCCGTAACGGCGATATTGATATCAATGAAGTGCCAGAGCCATCCTCACTGGAGCTATTTGGCCCTGGAACAGTCACTGCCCTGGTTGCCCGCCGTCGTCGTCAGTAATCGTCAGCAGTCGTGTTGAAAGCTGGCTGATACGGGAAACAGAAGGATTGACGGTCTCTTCTGCTTCCCCCTCAGTTAATGACCTCAAGGGCGATGTTTTGCCAGTTTCGAAGTGCATTGACCAGATCGGCCGTTGTCGCGTCAACAACACAGGTCAGTTCCTCTGACGTCAGCCGCTCAAAACGATCCTGCTGCAGAGCGACAATCTCCTCTGTCGCCTCAGAGGCATCCCGACCCTCCTGCAGTCTCGAACGCACCCGTTCCTTCAGCACGTCCGGTGCCACATCGAAATGAAGAATGAACAGTGGCACGTGAAGGTGATGAGACAAATCCGCAAATCGGCGACGCTCTGCCCGTTCAGAAAATGTGGCATCGACAACAACAGAAATCCCCGACTGAATTACCTTCGCGGCGAGTTCCAGCAATCGCTGATACACAGCTTTTGTAAACTCTGCCCTGTAAATTCCTTCATCAGCAGCAGACTTGCTGCGGTCATTCACGCCCAGACCCGCGAGACGCTTCCGCTCCACATCCGAACGGACTCGCACCAGAGCCAGCTCTTCAATGGCCGACTGCGTTCCGGTGGTCTTTCCACTCCCGCTCAGGCCGCAGGTAATCGCCAGCAGCGACCGGCCTGGCTGAATATAGCTCTGTGCCAGTTTCAGATAACCGACTGATTCGGTATCCAGACTGGACTGCAAATCAGGTGCCACACCCGGCTGATGAGATCGAATCAGATCGACTTTCGCCCGCACAACCGCTCGATAGACCAGGTAGAATCGCAGAACCTGAAGTCCCTCGTAATCCCCTGTAATTTCCAGCCAGCGATTCAGATATCGCCATGCCAGACACCGATACCCGCGATCCTCCAGATCCATCATTGTGAAGGCAGTTTCACTGATGATGTCAATCCACCTCAAATCCTCATTGAAATCAATTCCGTCGAAAACAGTCACCTGACCTGAGATGTCCACAAACATGTTGGCCAGGTGCATGTCTCCATGACATTCACGAATCATCCCGCGCGCAGCTCGCTCCTGAAACACGGCTTCCAGCCGCTGGAACTCGCCGATCGTCCATCGCTCAAGCTCGTCCACAACGGTCGGACACCGGGAACCCAGCAAGTCCTTCAGCTGGCTGAAATTTTCCCGGGCAGGTTCGATTACCTTCTGAATGGACGCGTGCGAAGAATCTCCGGTGGCAGAGTCGGCATGCAAATGAAAGAGCCCTGCCAGATCGGCCAGCTGGTCAACATGTTCGGGTTTCAGCTCTGCTCGTCCGGCCAGACAACTTAACAGTTGGTCATTATCAAACTGCTGCATCACAACCGCATAATCGATCACGGGACCATCACCGTCGACTTTTGGACTGGAGTGGGAGCCGGTGATCTCCGCAACTCGCAGGTACAAATCAGGAGCAAGTCGGCGGTTCAGTCGCAGCTCTTCTTCGCAAAAGAGCTTTCGACGCTGCAAAGTTGAGAAGTTCGCAAATCCATGATCCACCGGTTTCTTGATTTTGTAGGCAAAGTCACCGGTCAGGATCAGCCAGGAGATGTGAGTCTCGACCAGGCGAATATTCTGCACGGGATGAGCAAACGCGGATGGCTGCAGAAGTCGGGTTACCCAGTCATCGTTTTTACCGGACATAGAATTCGCTCCGGATCTTCGCAAATGAGTTCAGGCCGGGCTTCACACGATGGAGGCAGCCGCTTTCTTCTTCGGACGTCGGAGCGTACCCCAGGCGAGCAGACCGCCAGCGATCGCGCCGAGCAGATGACCGTCCCAGGAAACATGTTCCGTGCTGAGTGGAAGGATACCCCAAAACAGCGTGCCACCATAGAGGAAACCAACAAGCAGTGAAATCGTTAAAGGTACGGGCCGACGTTCCAGAAGGCCTGAGACGATCAAAAAGGCGATCATGGCGTAGATCAGCCCGCTGGCTCCCACATGCACAGCCGTGCGACCAAAACACCAGAGCAGAAGTCCGGACAGAACAACCAGACTGATGACCGTCCGAACAGAATTCGCGCGGGAATTTGACAGAAGCAGAAGCAACACTGTCAGCGGGATCGTATTGCCGAGCAGATGTCCCAGACTGCCGTGAAGAAACGGCATCACCAGAATTCCGGGCAGGCCGGAAATTGTTCGAGGCACAATACCATAGGAATTCAGATCTATCGGCAGCACAATGTCCACCAGAAACACAATCCAGATGACCCCAACGAAGGCCAGGATTCCATTCAGATCCTTTTCCATAGCACTTTTCATGACGTTCACTCTTCACGAAACAATCGTCTGGATTTCAGTTCAAATCGAGGCAGCTGGCCCGGAGGAACCGAATGAACTTCACAGCTGAATCCCAGTCGCTGCTGCAACAGCGACTGCACTCTGGTTACCAGATCTTCAGCAGAATCAGCAGCAGATGCCACCGGTTCAATCGTAACGGACAGCTCCTGCATGGCGCGAACAGTTTTGACATCCACCCGAAATTCTGCAACTTCATGGATTTCGCGAATGACTGCTTCAATGCTGGAAGGAAACACATTGTTTCCCCGCACAATCACCATATCGTCGGAACGCCCCAGAATTCCGCCATCCAGCCAGATCAGCTGCCGACCTGTCGGATCCGCAGTGGCTGATGCACGCACCAGATCTCGCGTTCGATAGCGAATCATGGGGCTTCCCGTTCGTCCCAGATTTGTAATCACAAGTTCTCCGGTCTCTCCCGGAGAAACGGGCTGCAGAGAATCCGGATCAAGGATTTCGGCAATACATTCGGTTTCCAGCAGATAAAGTCCGCCGGGACGGTCTTCACTTTCAATACCAAGCGAACCTGTTTCTGTCATTCCCCAGTGGTCAATCACACGTGCTTCCCATGCCTTTTCGATTCGTTCACGAGTGGCAGGAATCGCTCCTCCCGGTTCTCCGGCAACAATCAGCATTCGCACAGACGTTTCCGCGAGATCAATGCCCATTTCCTCCGCAACTTCCGTCATTCGCATCGCATAGGTGGGAGTACAACAGACGACGGTTGCTTCGTTTTCAATCATCGCCTGAAGTCGAATTCCGGTCGACATTCCACCGCCGGCGATACAGAAGTTATCGGTCCGGCAGGCTCCTTCAAATGCAGCCCAGAATCCAATGAACGGCCCAAAGGAAAAAGGGAAAAACAGACGGTCTTCCGGACGCAGGCCAGCCAGCAGATAAATCTGCCTCCAGCACTCCATAAACCATTCCCAGCTCTCTTTCGTGTCCATCCAGCGCATCGGACGCCCTGTGGTTCCTGATGTCTGGTGAAGTCGGCGATAACGCGTGGAAGGATACGACAGATTCGCGCCATAAGGAGGCTGCTCAGTCTGACTGTCCACAAGCTCCTGTTTCACCGTCAGCGGAAGCCTTTGCAAATCCTCGATCCCTTTGATCGATGCGGTGTCCACACCGTGTTTTGCAAACTTTGTCGTCCAGAACCGATTCCGTGGAATGATCGCCTGCAGCAGCTCAGCCAGTCGCCGGGACTGGACCGACACAATCTGCTGCCGATCTGACCAGACATCCTGAATCGAAAACTCCACGTTCTTATCTCCCCACAGCGGCCTGTTCAACAACCTGGTCGTCAATCGATTATTCAACTCTGCAATCCGCAGGAACTGCCTGTTTACACGCCATCGTGCCCTCCAACGTTCGGTCAAAGTACTTCGATTTGTGAAGAGGATTTCAGCTTTAACCCCCAGGAATGTTTCAGCTCCTGAAACACATGCATGATATGCAGAGTACGTCCCCGGTATTCACTGCGCGACCCGCACATTCGGAATTTTCGATGAAGCATTTCCATTAATCCGCCCGATAAATGAGCCTGCGGGATCAAGGAGGATCCGGTTGCTCACACAGCATTTGAAGCTGTGAGAATATCGCAATTTTTGCCAGGGAGGGCAAAATTGCGTAAAGCATCCGGGTAAGAGAGCCAGTGTCGAGCTGAAGGATTAGCGGATGCGACCCAGATTGCGCTTGTTCATCGGGGCGGATGAACCGGACATGTCGACGATTGCCGAACCTGAAGTAACCATCAAACTTGAAGAACTGACACGAATACTGGCCGATGCCATTATCTGGGATCGTACATGGATTCATGACTTTGCCGACGACGAAGTTCGTATTTCGGCCGACCTGTTTGAGGTTCTTTCCGCATATTCACACATGAGACCCAGTGCCTGACGGCCTCAGCCGTGCAGTAACCCGGTCGCTTCACTTGTGCTCAGATCCCTGTTCAGGACAATGCACACCTGAGATTGCAAAATAAATCTTCAGGCAGGTTCTTATGTCTTTGCGGCAGGATGCGATTCAGATCTGGAGTGCAGGCGTTGCAGCGGTGGACTCCAGCCGCCTCGTGCAGCAACAGATTGATGTCCATAACGGCATTCTGCGACTGGGTTCATTTCAAATTGAGCTGAATCAGATTCGACATCTGGAAGTCGTCGGGGCAGGAAAAGCCGGTGCGGGAATGGCCGAAGGTGTTGTCGCAGCGCTGAAGCCGTTTCAGGTGCCGTTTACTGTCTCCGGCTGGGTCAATGTTCCAGCCGACTGTGTGCGGGACATACCCGGCATTCGGCTTCATGCAGCTCGTCCGGCAGGCGTCAATGAACCTGCGGCCGAAGGGGTACTGGGGACTGCGGAAATCCTGCGCCGGGTATCATCTCTGACGACACGCGATGTCTGCCTTGTCCTGATATCCGGCGGAGGAAGTGCCCTGCTCTGCCAGCCCATCCCGGAAATTTCGCTCGCCGACAAGACCGAAATTACCAGACTGCTTTCCCGTGATGGCGCCCCAATCGACGAACTCAACTGCGTTCGTACTCAGTTATCCCTGGTTAAGGGGGGGCGTCTTGCAAATGCCTGCACTGCAGGTACTCTGATCGCCATGATCATCTCCGATGTCATTGGCGATCCCTTGCCCATTATCGCGTCCGGCCCGACTGTCAGTTCGATGGCGACCGAGGCAGATGCACTGCAGATTTTGAAGCGTCGGGGCCTTACCGACGGGCGAGCTCCACGGTCAGTTGTCGAATATTTAAGCCGGAAAGCCGCCCCTGACCTGCAATCTGCTGAAAAGCCACCTCGCCCGACTGAGAGTGCCGGTTCGTTATTGGCCAATCCGTCGGCATGGACCGGTCCGCCTGCAACAAAGCAGGCATTTCCCGGCCGGGTTTACAATCAGATCATTGGCAGCAATCGCACCGCGCTGGATGCAGCAGCGGAGATGGCGCGAAAACTCGGCTTTGAGGTTGTTTCGCTGGGTTCAGATAACCAGATGACCGCAAAGAAGGAAGGGCAGCTGATTCTGGAGCAGATGCTGCAGCTTCAGTCAGGACTTGTGCCCTCCGGCAAATCAGCTCAGCGAGGTATTTGTCTGCTCAGCGGCGGAGAACCGACCGTGCGACTGGCTCCATCAGATCAAACGCGAAAAGGCGGACGCAATCAGGAACTCGTGCTGTCGGCGGTGTCGATGCGGAGCCATCCCGAGGACTGGAATCACCTTGTCCTGCTTTCGGGCGGCACAGACGGCGAAGACGGCCCCACGGATGCAGCGGGCGCTGTGGCGGATGAAGAACTTGTCCGGAGAATGAAGGCTCAGCAGATATCACCCGATGAATATCTGGCCATCAACAATTCTTATCCGTTCTTTGATCAGCTGGACGGTTTGCTCCGAACAGGTCCCACCCATACGAATGTGATGGATCTGCGAGTCGGCCTGATTCAGCCTCGCTGCTTCTGATAAATTTCGGCCAGGATATCTTCCACCGATTTGAACTTCTTTCGAGTTTCCATCACCGTCTCAATGCGGGCACGGGCATCCGGAGGACTGTGTCCAACGCTCAGCAGCGCTTCATAAGCCTCGGACATCAGGTCTGAACTGCTTTCTTCTCCGGCCGGTAAACTGGCGGCAATCATCAGTGCAAACTTGGTCATTTTGCGTCGCAGTTTGGCAATAATTCGTTCGGCAACGGCCGGGCCGACTCCCGGAAGAGTGCTGAGCGTCTTTACATCCTGCTCTTCAATAGCCTCTGCAACCTCCCTCACTGGTCGCACCATGGCCCTCAGAGCTTTTTTGACACCAACGCCGTCTACCGAACAGAACAGTTCAAAGAACTCCTTTTCAGCATCACTGGTGAAGCCCACAATTCGAGGAACCAGACGTCCCTGCTGAGGATTACCGTCCAGATATTCAATCGTCCTGAGACTGATTTCCGTATTGAGCTTCGACTGCAGCTGCCGTCGAACCATATCGGGAATCAGCACTTCATATTCGAATCCGCCAATACGTACTGTGGCACTGACATCGTTCAGAGCAACCAGCGAACCTGTAATGCGAGTAATCAAGAGCAGACCTCTTATGGCAGTTCAGCTGCCTGCTGCAACTTATGCAGCAATTTTTACGGAATGATAGAGACATAGCGCAACAGCCGAAGCATCTGCAACGTCATTGGGCTCCGGAAGACAACTCAGACGCAGTTCTGCCTTAACAGCGTGCTGCACCTGTTCCTTCCCTGCACGGCCACTGCCGGTAAGCAATCGCTTGATCTGAGTTGCACTATAATGCACGACGGGCAGGCCGGCATCCGCAACCGCCATCAGAATTGCTCCGCGGGCATGAGCCAGCAACAAGGCTGTTTTCACATTCTGAGTGTGGGAAAAAATCTGTTCAATAGCAACGATTCCTGGCTGAAATTCCTCCAGCAGCTCCCGCAACCCTGTACCAATCTCATGCACTCGTTTCTGAAGTGTTGCCTTTGGTGTCGACTGAATGATTCCACCTTCACGAAGCCGCGGACCACTGGGAGTCCTTTCCACAACCGCATAACCTGTTCGATTCAGGCCGGGGTCTATTCCGAGATAGCGGACGTATTCTGGCATGAGGTTATGAGGCCTGATGGCAAACGACATAAATGCATCCCTGCCTGCAGTCGCTCCTGCGGGTTCTGTAAGAGCACAGGTGAATCCATCCTGATTCACTCATCAAAAATTCCTGTCCTGCACAGGTCACGACTTACTGACTTGCTGACTGACTGACAATTCGTCAGGACCGTTCCGAATCAGCAGGACTACGGAATCAGCCATAATTGCTTCGAGTCGCCCGACGGGCCCAACCTTTTCCCCCGATTTGGCTTTGACGTTCACCTGGTCAGCACCGATTGACAGCAGGACGGCGATTCGTTGTCGAATCACGGGCTTCCATAACGTCAGCTTCGGTCGCTCTGCATGAATCGTACAGTCCAGATTGTTAATTCTCCACCCCTTCTCACTGACAGTCCGGAGCACTGATCGCAGCAAATCAGCAGAATCTGCGCCTTTCCAGCGATCATCGGTATTGGGAAACCAATCTCCGATATCGCCCAGCCCCGCCGCTCCCAGCAGTGAATCGATAATGGCATGTAACAGCACATCGGCGTCACTGTGGCCGTCCAAACCGAAGTCTGCGTCGGTTATTTCCACGCCGCCCAGAAAAAGCGGCCGCCCGCAGATCGTTCGATGAGTGTCATGCCCCTCCCCAATTCTCCATTCCGCAGGCTTCATAAATGCGGCCCTCCCCCGGGGAATGTCACCTGAAGACATGTTGACTTGAACAGACCAATTCTCGTAGTTTCCGTTTTCTCTCTCACTTTCAGTCCTGCCCGCTGCACATTCCTGCCAATTTTTCTCAGTAAAATCCTGAAAAACAGAACCATATTCCGGCAAGGGTTCCGTTCACAGCTCGTTTCGTGGCGAATCAGGCAACAGCCCCGATCCGCTTCACCGTTCTATACCTTGTTCATCCGTTTTCCTGTAACAGGTATCCTCTCTGATGTCTCCCCTGCGGTTTTATCCGGCAACAGCACTGCTGATGGTGATTGCTGGCTGCGCGCTGCTCGGGATTGAAACAAAAAAGGGGAAACTGGACACGCCATGGGATGCATCCGACAGCGAGTCTGCAGACAATAGCTCATCTGCACCGGTCCTGAAAGCCGCTCTGATGGAAGCAAACATCGTCAGGCGGCCGGCAAACGATGCTCGAATTCGCACGCTTGTCTGGGAGGAACTGGACGAAAGCGGGCCAATGTCTCCGGAACAGCGACAACAGCTGAACAGAAGCGGATTCCGTGTCGGTGTTGCAGGGAATTCCGGGATCTGGGCGCTTCAAAGCCTCGCCCGTGAAACCACTCAGGTTGCAATGTCGCAGCCCGCGGAAGCACAGTCCGAGGACCTGCACACGTCATTTCAAATGCCCGTCGGGCCGTCATTTTCCCTGTTCAGGAATGGCGTCACCCGACTGGAAGTCCAAAACTCCGTCGATCCGGCTGTAATCCCGGTGGAATCAATTCCCGAACTGGCAGGCCTCCGCCAGCTGAACCAGCTGCGATGCGTCATGCAGATCACCGTCGACGAACTGCAGGATGGATGGGCACTGCTGACGGTGCTTCCTCAGATTTACTCGGGATCGAATATCATGCGGCTGAGCGTTGCGGGCAACAGTGATCAGTTGCCTGTACGCCAGAATGTTTACCCATTGTATGAACAACAGTTTCAGCTGAAACTGCATCGGGGCGAAGTGGCCGTCATTGGTCGTTATGGCAGTGATAACTGGAATCCAGGACGACTGTTCTTCCAGCCCGACAATGGCAGCGCTGCTGCTGAATGCCTGCTGCTGATCCGCCTCGTGGGCATCGACCATGTTAAAGGGAAAAGTGACCTCTCGGTCAACATTGGCAAGAAATATGCATGGTAGGCCGTCGGCTTCGCCGCACTGGCTTTTACCCAGGTGAAAATACCACCAGCGATCCTGCCTCTGCCGCCATCTGGCAGTCACCCACGATGGATGCTCCGTTGAAAACTGCCACCAGACCGGAACATTCGGCAGGACCCAACGTCCCTTTCCCGGCATGAACCACTTCCTCCCGTTCAACAGGCCAGGCCAGATGGAAACTCGTGCTTCATTTAAGCATTGGAGAACCGTGATGACTTTTGACAACTCCCCGGCATCCATTTGCTCGACAGCACTCTATCATGATCAGTCTGCTATCTCTGTTTCGCCGCAGGCCAAAAACATCTCAGGCACAAGCCCATCTGACGTACAGTTCCGGAAAGCGGTCCCGGACAGGTTCCCGTACGTCCCGGATCATTGGACAGCAGTTGTGGATATGGCCTCTGGTTGCCATTGCCGTGCTGTATATCGCCGGAAATACGCTGCGCAGCGCAATTGAGCAATCACTGAACGAAAGCCTGCGTTCCCAGCTGCAAACACTGCTGGATGTCGAAGTCTCCATGCTGCGCAACTGGCTGGGAACTCAAAAAACTCTGGTGGATTCAGTTGCCGCCGAACCTCAGCTCGCTACAAATCTCGTCAATCTGCTCGAATCATCCCTGCAGCCGGAAATCGCCAGCGACACCAAAAACGCTGCCCCGACAACAGTGCCCTCAGGATCTCTGCACTCAGAACTCAGCCGAACACTGAATGCTCTGACGGCCTCAGAGAATTTCAACGGATACTTCGTCCTTAATGCAGACAAACGAATTGTTGCCTGTTCTGATCCCCACCTTCAAAACCTGACACTCGACGACGAGCACAATCACTTCGTCGACCGAGTGCTTGACGGGGAGACAGTAATTCGACCGCCGTTTGCCTCAGGGCTTGCCAGGCAGACGTCAACGAATTTCCATCATGGCGGCCCACCCGCAATGTTTGCCTGTTCGCCCCTTCGAAACAGTCAGCGACAGGTCATTGGTGCCCTCGGTCTGCTGATGGATCCGGACCGGGATTTCACCCGCATTATGCAGCTGGGACGAACAGGGCGATCAGGCGAAACCTACGCATTTAATCGCGAAGGCACGATGGTTTCCCGCAGTCGCTTTGAAGAAGATCTCGTGATGCTGGGTATTCTTCCGGACGAACTCCACTCCACTTCGCTGCTGAATGTACAACTGCGGGATCCGGGGCAAAACACGGTGATCGAAGGCCGCCCCAGAATGCGTCTGTCGGATATGCCACTGACACAGATGGCTCAGTCTGCCATCGGAGGAGAATCCGGTGTGGCGGTGAAGCCCTACCGTGACTATCGAGGAGTTCCGGTTGTCGGTGCATGGTCCTGGATCCCTGAACTTCAGGCAGGAGTCGCCACAGAAATCGACCACGACGAAGCCTATGCACCGCTTGCAATTCTGCAGACCGCGTTCTGGATTCTGTTCGGCATGCTGGCCGCGGCTTCAGTCGTCATCTTCATATTTACTGTCGTCGTCACTGTCCTCAAACGCGACGCTCAGGAAGCGGCTCTGGAAGCAAAGGAACTGGGCCAGTACCGACTTGAGGCAAAGATTGGTGCCGGAGCGATGGGTGTTGTTTACAAAGCGTATCACTCCATGATGCAGCGAGCAACAGCCGTAAAACTGCTCAACATGGATAAGGCTGATGAGACTGCAATCCAGCGTTTTGAGCAGGAAGTGCAGATCGTCTGCCAGCTGAGCCACCCCAACACAATCTCCATCTATGACTACGGCCGAACTCCGGAAGGTGTCTTTTATTATGCGATGGAGTACCTCGACGGTATCGATCTGCAGCAGCTTGTGGAACGCTACGGCCCGCAGCCTGAGGGACGTGTTATCCATATTCTGAAACAGGTTTGCGGAAGTCTGTATGAGGCTCACTCCAGAGGTCTGGTGCATCGCGACGTCAAACCGTCCAATATCATGATCAATGTTCGCGGAGGTGAAGCTGACATCGTCAAGGTTCTGGACTTTGGCCTTGTGAAAAGCGTTAACAGCGAACAACAGGCAATTCTGACGGCACCGGATGCGATCAACGGCACCGCCCTTTACATATCCCCCGAAGCCATTCAGTCGCCCGCAACAGTAGACGCACGCAGCGACATTTACGCACTGGGGGCTGTCGGCTACTTTCTGCTGACCGGACAACCGGTCTTCTCCGGCCCTACATTTGCCGGACTGCTGCAACAGCATATCTCGGCAATGCCCCTTCCCCCATCACTGTGTCTGGGGAAACCGGTTTCCGAAGAACTCGAATCTGCGCTGATGGCATGCCTCAGCAAAAATGCGGCCGGTCGCCCGGAAAACACTCGCGCTTTGTCGGACCTGCTGATGCAGGTGCCCACCGCTCATGCATGGACCCGTGACGAAGCCGAACGATGGTGGAGCCGCGTGCAGCGAGGATTGTCACCCCGCATCCCACGCATCGGCCGATCGGTCACCTGCCGATTTGAACAGACGATGGTCAACATGACCGAAGAAGAACTGAACTGGAGAAACGCTGACATTCTTTCTTCACAGGACGATTCACAGGCAACCCAGACTCTTCACGGAACTCCGTGGAATCCCGACGAAACCTGAAACATCAGTCCAAATCATCGGCGAGTCGCAGTTTGGAACCCGAGGGGCTCTTAGTTCGAACGAATCGGCCAGTCCGCCGATTCACTTCGTGCCGTCTGCAGCCACTTGTCGAGGGAAAGAGTCAGTTCCGGATGCTCGGCCGAAACGTCACGTTCTTCTGCAATATCGTTTTCGAGATCAAACAGCTGCAGACGTGCATCGCTCTTTCCTTCTCGAATGCCCTTCCATCGCCCCTGAAAAAGTACGGCCTGGCTAAACCCTCGCTCGTGAAATTCCCAGTACAGATACTCGTGCTTTTTCTGCTGATCAGTCTGTCCGGTCAGTACTGGCACCAGACTGATCGAATCCAAACCCGAAGGCAGTGGAAGGCCGGCCAGTTCCACGGCAGTTGCGAACCAGTCACCCGAATACCCCACATGCGGACTCACTGTTCCCGGCATAGTTTTTTCGGGCCACCATGCGATGAATGGCACCCGAATTCCCCCATCTTTCAAACTGCGCTTGATGCCGCTTAAAGGCCCGGAGGGTTTAAACCTCTTCAGATCATGGCTGCTCTCATTATGTGGCCCATTGTCACTGGTAAAGATGACCAGCGTATCTTTCGCCAGATTCAGTTTCTTCAGCTGCTCCAGCATTCGGCCGACATAACTGTCAAGTCGGCCCGTCATAGCAGCCTGTCCTTTGTCGGGATCCGGCCAGTCAGTCAGCGCATAAGGTCCGAAATCCGGCACGTGTGCCCCATTTTTCAGTGCTCGGTTTCGTTCATTATTCGCATGTGGAATCACCATTGACCAGTAAAGAAAGAATGGCTCATTCTGATGCTGCGCAACAAATTTTAATGCAGCATCTGCGAACAGATCATCGGCATACAGCACGCCATCTTCAGCGTAACCGGCTCCCGCGTCTCCCACACGGGTGACAGTATTCGGCAATGCAATCCGATCCTCGTTTCTCCAGAGAAAATCCGGAAAATGATTGTGTGCATGCTGCTGATTCAGATAACCGAAGAACTGATCAAATCCATGTTTCCGCGGTAATCCGGCTTCCGCTTCCCCGATATCACCCAGCCCCCATTTGCCAATCAGAGCTGTCCGGTAACCTGCCTGCTGAAGCACACGCGAAACGGTCATGTCACCATCTCGCAGTGCCTGAGCCAGAGGATTCTGTTTGCCCGCGTTCCCACGTACCCGAGTGTGGCCGTGATGCAGTCCGGTCATCAGCACCGATCGCGAAGGTGCACACACGGTTGCTCCCGCATAAAACTGAGTGAACCGCATCCCTTCAGCCGCCATTCGGTCCAGATTTGGCGTTTGGATGACTTTCTGACCATAACAGCCCAGTTCACCATATCCAAGATCATCCGCCATGATCCAGATCAGATTCGGACGCCGTAACGCCTCGGCAGCAAAACCCTGCCCATGAAAGAAACTCAGGAAAACTCCAGCGACAAGCAGCAGTCTGTAATTCACAGCAGTCCCTTTCTGTCATCGCTGAAGGAGAATTGCACGACCCTGAACTGACCGGGGATGAACTGCCAAACTCAGAATCATTATACGGAAAATCGTTTGACGGCCGACTGCAGTTTTGAAAACAGTCGGTCAACATGCAACCGAGTTTCTTCGTCCATATCCCATGAGTAAGGGCGACGACGGCGATCGCTGGAAAACAACCCGCGTTTTACCATCAGATATTTTTCAATGGCCAGAAATCCATCGAGCCCTGCCTGAAGCTGCAATGCGACAATCGCACTGATCAGACCAGACAATTCATCGGTCTGCTCATCATTACCGGCCTGCAGGGACCTCCATAAAAGTACGACCGCGTCCAGAAGGTCACAGCCCGGCATGGTGCCAGTCAGCCCGCGACGCCAGGCATCCACCAAAAGCATCCCACCGGAGCCGTCAAAGCATTTCGCCCGGCCATCCGTCGCATCTCGCAGGGCTGACAGATTTGGACCGGCCGGTGATGCTTCCGGTTTAAACAGAATCTTCTCCGGCGAGTATTCCCGCAGCAATCGAGCATAAAAGGATACTGGAATCGCACGACCGACATACGACGAGGCATCCTGCACAATCAGAGGAATTTTCACGGCATCGGCAATCGCCACAAAGTAGTCCCATAACTGATCCTCCGGCAGCGCTGTGCTGATCGGTGGAATGGCCATCAGCCCGCTGCAGCCAGCCTCTTCCGCTGCTTTCGCATATCGCACGGCCCCTTTTGTGCTCTCGGCTCCAACACTGGCGATCGTGACACCCCGATCTGCTGACATCTCCACCATCTGCCTGACGAGCTGCAGCCGCTCAGAATCAGTCAGCCGCAGGGTCTCAGAAACCATGCCGGTACAAACTCCGTCCGCACCAACCTGATAAGACCAGTCGATCTGACGCTGAAGTCCCTCGGCGTCGATTTCATCAGACTCCGTCAGCGGAGTATGCAGAATGGCAAGAATACCTCTTAGCGGATGACTCATTTTCTTCCTTCTTCCATGCTCGGAGACAAGCTAATTCCCATTTTCGTTCAACAATCGATCAACCAGCCTGACGCCCGCGGCAATGTACTGTTCAAAACTTCCACGTTCAAACGGCGTCTGCCACACCTGATAGATGTCGGAGTCATACAGCTCGGCTGGTGTCAGATAGCCAATCGATCCATTCACAACATTCAAACACACAATATGATTGTTCGGAAACCTGCGACGGAGTTCGACCTGAAACTCCGAATAGGCTTCCATCATGCTTCCAATGATCACGGCATCCCCCAGACGCCACGCCCAGATGGGTAACTGATAAGTCGAATCGTCACCCAGGACCAGTCGGATATTCCACTTGCGTCGCAGCCGTTCGGCAATCGCTCGATCCGTACATTCTCGGAATTCTTTTTCCAGCTCGCCTGCTGAAGGCCAGTTCTTCAGCGGCAGCTCAACCGTTGTTTCTATCGCACTCAATACACTCGATGCATTCGCCTTTTCGGGCTTCCAGACCGCCAGAGGTGCACCTGATTCAACGACCCCCTGATACCGTAGTCGGGTGCCCGGTGACTCCATGTCTTCGAGCGTCGCCAGAGCGGCATAACCCAGCTGCCGTCCATGGCGATCGGCAATCGCCGGATCACCCACATACTGATATTTCGGCCCCAGCTCTCCCGATGCTCCCTGCAGAAAGAAGGCCAGCGCACCGCTCGTCTGCTGCTCCATCAGTTCACGCATGGCACCAATGTAGTCGGGTGACACCGTCCGGTTATCCCATGCCAGAGTTGTGGGATGACACGCATAATTGACAATCGTGGCGATCAGCTTTTCGTTTCGATCAGTCACTCGGCCAAAGACAAGAGTCTGATCCGCATCGGCCAGCGGATTAAAGCCGCAGACAATCCGATTTTTTCCGGGCTCCGGGTCCTGCAGGTCCCGGGCTGCGGCCAGCTGACATTTACCGGTGTGCCATTCCAGAAGAGCCGGCTGAGCACCTGCCAGTGCAGTCCGAGCAGCTTCAATCGCGGCATCAGGAAGCGTGTCGAGCCACTTGCCAAGAATCTCGCCACCCTGCCACTCCGCCATTGGCGCGCTCAGGTGGGGTGACGCATGAGTATGAGTCATCGCAAAAAGTACTCGCGACGAATCTAGCTTCAGTCCGTCGAGTATTCTGGCATATAACTTCTGAAATGTTTGCAGAGTCGTCCAATACCCCAGATCCGAATCAAGCAGGATCAGAGGCTGATCATCAGAACCGACTGACAGCGACATGGCATTCATCGTCAGAGGTCGATGAATTGCGTCTGCAACATCATGACGCTGGGCACCCCAGTTGCGGGCATATATACCCACAGGAGGCGTAATATCCACCCGAGCCACGCCAATATGCCCGGAGAAAGCTGAGGTGTGAGGACCAATGAGCGACTGCACCGACATGTTGAATATCTCCGGATCAAAACGACTCTTCAAAAAGTCAGTTTAGGCGAGCGGCAGTTGAAAACATACCAATCACGGCGGCAGATGGGAGGGCGAAGCTCCTGCTGAGCCGAAGATGGGAGGACGAAACTCCTGCTGAGCCGAAGTTGGGAGGACGAAACTCCTGCTGAGCCGAAGTTGGGAGGGCGAAGCTCCTGCTGAGCCGAAGTTGGGAGGGCGAAGCTCCTGCTGAGCCGAAGTTGGGAGGGCGAAGCTCCTGCTGAGCCGAGAAAAGCTCGGCAGGAGCCTCGCCCTCCCGGTAAAAAAGCTCGGCAGGAGCCTCGCCCCCCCGGTAAAAACGATTTTGCCACTCGCCTAACGCCAGTGTCCCTCCGGATCCTCCAGCGGACTTCGAGCCTGACGCAAAAGTTCACACAGTTGTTTCAGCTGAACCGATGACAGATGACCAAGCTGTCTCGAATGACAGTCTTTCAGAGGCTCACTCAGTTCGTCCAGCAGAGCAACCCCGCTTTCCGTGAGCCTGACGCGAACCACACGACGATTATTGGCCAGCCTTTCACGCTCAATCAGCGACCGCTGCTCCAGCTTGTCGAGCAGTCGCGTAATATCGGGTGCTCGGGAAACAAGGCGGTTTGCCAGAGTCAGAGTGGGAATTGATGCGGGATGCTCGGCCTTCAGAAGTCGCAGTGCGTTGTACTGCTGAGGCGTCAGATCATATTTCGCAAATAACTCATCTTCCAGCATTCGCAGACGATCGTACGTCCGCCACAGGCTGAGAAACACTTCCTGTTCCAGGGAGTCAAAACGAATGGCTTTTCGTGTCGTTCGCGAGCTTTGTGAGGTCATCCTGTCATATTAAACCGATCACCAACAGTTGTCCAGACAACCATTGTTGATTGCCATCTCACCAGTCCCCCACGCTGCCGTCCGAATAAAAGACTCGCTGCAGAATTTCCTGCTCAAACGGGTGCCGACGAACTTCGTCCTCGTTAATCGTTACTCCCAGACCTGGCTGAGTATTGGGCCGCACAGTGCGAGTCGCCGGATCAATCGTATAGCCTTCCTGAACAACTTCCGACCTCCATGGCACGTCCGCATGGACTGATTCACAGATGATGTAACTGGGCTGGGAAAATCCGAATTCCAGTGACGCAGCAGTGCTGACCGGCCCCTGGGGATTATGCGGTGCCAGTGCAATTCTCCAGGCTTCCGCCAAAGCCGCAATTCGGCGAGCCTCAGTGAATCCTCCGCAATGAGTAATATCCAGCTGACAGATTTCACACCCTCGCTTCGCAAACAAATCACGGAAGGCAGCAAGGTGAGTGAGTCGTTCCCCTGTGGCAATCGGTGTGACAACGCGTTCATTGATCATTGCCAGTCCTTCAATGGATTCCGGCCAGCACGGCTCTTCCAGAAAATAGAGCCCGTACGGGTCCAGAGCATGTGCAAACTTCAGACCCATGGCGGGCGATGGGCGAGCATGACAGTCGACGGCAATGTCGATACCGTCACCCACAGCATCCCGCATCGCCGCCACACACGCCTCGGCAGCTTTGACCGGCTTCAAACCTTCAACTGGCATTGTGGACGGCACAGCCATCGTCTTAACAGCAGTGAATCCCTCGGAAACAGCCTGAAGTGCCAGATCGGCAAACCGGTGAGCCTCATCCACCGGAGTCCCATAAAACGACTCCATCTTCCCGCCGCCCAGGTGACAATAAAGGCGAACATAATCGCGTACAGGGCCACCCCAGAGCTTGTGACACGGCATTCCGGCAACCTTACCGGCGATATCCCAGAGAGCAATATCAATGCCCGCAATGGCTGTCGATCGAACAATGCCCTGGCCATGCCAGAAATGCTGACGCCACATCATCTGCCAGAGATGTTCGATACGCGATGGATCCTCACCAATCAGCAGCTGTGAAATATCCTCAATCGCCCCAATGACACTGCGAGTATGCCATTCCAGTGTCGCCTCGCCCCAGCCAATCAGCCCGGGCTGGTCAGTAATCACCTTGACAAAGATCCAGTTCCGCATTCGCGCATGGCAGACCAGCGTTTCGATACGTTCAATTTTCATAGTGGGTTGATTTTCAGTTTTGCGGACACACGTCTGAACGCCCAAACGGACTCAAAAAAGCGTCCGACACAGTCGACCTGCAGGGGGAGTGGACGGTATAAGAACGCATGTGAGTTCGTCCTGCAAACGTGAACTGTCGGTTTTTCGGCATCACCCGTTTTTGAGTATCACAGCATCACAATAAACAGAAGAGCGTCACCATGAATCCATCACGTCGTCGTTTTCTGAGATCCGCAGGCGCCGTTTTTTCGGCTTCGTGTATGTCCGGACTGTGGGCTGACGGCCGTCCGCCCGTCACCAGACCACGCGCGACAGACGGTGATGAACGCTTTGAACCTGACTGGGACGAACGTCTGACAATTACGGTGGGACCCGAAAAGGCTGATCTTGTCGGACGAGATGACAAAGTTCTGCAGGCAGCCGTCGACTATGTTGCCCGCCTGGGCGGCGGAACGGTTAAAGTCCTGCCTGGAACTTATACTCTGCGGTGCGGTGTCGTGCTTCCATCGCGAATTCGCCTTGTTGGCAGCGGAGCAGACTCGATCATCACCCGAATTCCTTCCGAAACAATTAAGCTGGCAGCAGATTCAGACTGGTATGACCAGGAAGTGACACTGGCTGCTCCCGGCGGGTTTCGAGTGGGCGACGGAGTTGCCTTTCAGTGCAAAGATCCTCACACCGGCGGCAATACTGTAAAGAAACGAACCATCGTTGCTCGTTCCGGCAACCGGCTGAAGCTGAATGACGGCCTTCGAGAAAATCTCTGGCTCAGTGGTGAACCCACATGTTCATCACTCTTTCCACTGCTGACCAGTGAATACACGTCCGATGTGATTATTGAAAACATCACGCTCGATGGAAACATGAAGAATACACAAAACTTCAATGGAAATTATGGCGGAGGAATTTTTCTGCAGGATTGCAATCGCTACACCATGAAGAATGTGGAAGTCCGCAACTATAATGGCGACGGAATCAGCTTTCAGATTTGCCATGATGTGATCGTCGATCAGTGCCACAGTCACGACAATGCCGATCTGGGAGTCCACCCGGGATCCGGTTCACAGCGTCCGCTCGTCCGCAACTGCGTGCTTGAACGCAACGGCCTCGGCCTCTTCTGGTGCTGGGGCGTGAAGTACGGACTCGCAGAACACAACAGAATTCTCGACAATCGTGACTATGGGATTTCCATTGGTCATAATGACACGGACAACGTCATGCGACACAACGAGATTTCGGGCAGCGGTAAAGTCGGAATTCTGTTCCGGGATGAAGCCCGGGGTACCGACTTCTGGGCGAATCGCAACACCATCGAAGACAACCGCATTCTGAACAGCGGTGGTTCTGATGGTATTGCCATTGATATTCAGGGCAAAACAAAAGACCTGAAAATTGTACGCAACGAAATTCGCGAATCCCGGGAATCCATGCAGAGAACTGCCATTCGCATCAGCCCGATGGCCGAACGAATTGAACTGGCGGACAACACAATTGATGGATTCGCGACTGCAATACTCGACCAGCGCAATGGCAAGTCCTGAAAATGAGTTTATGAAAACGAAGGATATGGGCGTGCGGGAAATTGACGACGAGATTAACGGCATCCAGTGTCACTATGCGGCCATCGACAATGATCAGCCGCCTTTACTGATGCTGCATGGCGTTACCAGACGATGGCAAACGTTTCTGCCAGTGATGCATTCCATGTCCCTGCGCTGGAACGTGTTTGCCCTCGACTTTCGCGGTCACGGCAAGTCAGGTCGCCGGCCAGGAAGGTACGCGGTTGCCGACTACGTGATCGACACAATCGAGTTTCTCCGATCCAATTTCAACAAGCCGGTCGTGATTTACGGGCACTCGCTGGGCGCTATGGTCGCAGCGGCGACTGCAGCGCTGGCACCAAACTCCGTGCGTGCTGTCATTCTTGAAGATCCCCCGATGAACACCATGGGGCCGCAAATCACCTCCAACATCCTGAACAGTTTCTTTCGGGGACTCAGTCGCTTCGCAGGTGATTCGCGACCTGTTTCCATCGTGGCCGCCGAACTCGCAAATATGCCACTGACGGACCCCGAATCGGGCCGAACGCTAAAGCTCAGCGACGTACGAGACGCGGCCGCACTGCGTTTCACCGCCAGATCGATCCGAAACGTAGACCCTGATGTCTTCGTTCCCATTCTGGAAGGTCGATGGCTCGAAGGTTTGAATCTGGAAACCATCGCCGCCGGGATCCGCTGCCCGGCGCTACTGCTGCAGGCCGACATGATTGCTGGAGGAATGCTCACGGATGATGATGCCGCCATTCTGACAAAGCTCGCCAAAGACCTGACTCACATGCGATTTCCCGGCGTCGGACACGTCATCCATGTGGCTCAGACGACACAGCTGATCAATTGCCTGCATACGTTCGCCGAATCGATTCGGGATTAACACCGTAAGTGAAAGCTGTCCAATGAAACTCGGCACTGGGACTACGGTCATTACAAACGGGCAGATTGTCGACGGCAACGGAAATCCTCCTGTGCCGAACGGCGCCGTCGTTATCAGAGACGGCCGAATCACTTTTGTCGGTCCGGCTGCTGGCCTCCCCCCTCTTCCGGACGGCACCATTCGAATCGATGCGATGGGCGGGACAATCATGCCAGGGCTTGTTGAAGCCCATTTTCACCCGACATACTTTAACGTTGCCGCACTGGAGGATCTGGATATTAAGTATCCGGTGGAGTATGTCACTTTACTGGCTGCGGGAAACGCCCGTCTCGCACTGGAATGCGGCTACACCTCAGCCCGCAGCGGCGGAAGCCTGTTCAATATCGATGTATGGCTTAAGAAAGCAATCGAAAATGATCTGGTTATTGGCCCCAGAATCGCGGCCAGCGGCCGTGAAATCTGCGGTGTCGCCGGCCTCATGGACTGGAACCCGGACTATCGAAAAATTGGCATGGAAGGTCTTGTGCTGCTCATTAACGGAGCCGATGAAGCCCGGGCTGCTGTTCGTAAACTGGTCAAAGACGGAGTGGAATGGGTCAAGACATATCCTACCGGGGATGCGGCAGCACCAGACGTCAATGATCATCACACACTTTGCATGACTCTGGAAGAAATGCAGGCCGTTGTCCAAACGGCCCATAATCACGGCTTAAAAGTAACGGGCCACTGCCGTGCCACAGAAGGAATTCGGAACGCTTTGCTTGCTGGTTATGATGCCATCGAACATGGTACGTTTATTGACGACGAAACTCTCGAACTGCTTCTGAAACGGAATGTCCCCGTCGTCCCGGCGCTCTACTTTGAGTACGCAAGCATTCAGCTGGGACCGGACTTTGGAATGCCACAGGCTGTCATTGATGGTCATCAGGAAACACTCGACGGCGGCGCCGCAAGTGCTCGCAGAATTTTTGAAGCTGGAGGCCGACTCGGCATGGGCGGCGATTATGGCTTCGCATGGAATCCTCACGGAGACTATGCACGAGAACTGGAGTTTTTTGTCAGTTTCGTTGGCCTGAAGCCACTGGATGTTCTGAAATGTGCCACTCGAACAGGCGCCGAAATCCTGGGCCGTGCTCATGAAATCGGCACACTGGAGCCTGGTAAACTGGGCGACGTACTTGTCGTGGAAGGAGATGTCGTTGCCGATATTTCCATCCTTCAGGATCAAAGCAAACTCATCGCTGTTTTACAGTCCGGAATTGTCAAAAGCCGGCGCGGTCAGAGTATTTCGCCTTCCGCCATTTCGTGATTGACCGCCGTTCAGTCGCCCTGCCCTACTCTCCCAACCCTGCTCATTCTTACCCCCGGAGTTGCCTGTGTACCCACTGACTCGCCGCGATTTTATTGCTTCCTCCATCTCCGGCAGCCTGCTGGCTTTGTCGCCGACTTCACATGCATCTCAGGCCAGTCAGCCCGACCCCATCATCGACATTCATCAGCACACAACGTATCGGGCGCGGACCAGTGATCAGCTGCTGGCGCATCAGCGAGCCATGGGTGTCACTCAGACGATTCTGCTTCCCTCCGGATCGCCGGTAAAACGAGCATCCACTGGTGATGGAGTTCATAACGGACTGGGAGGAGTCGGTGCCGGTGGCAACGATACCGCCCTGACCATGGCGCGGCAGTATCCGGGTGAATTCTTTTTCGGTGCCAATGAAGTGTCCGACCTTCCCACGGCCGGCCAGGAAATTGAAAAGTACCTCGATCTGGGAGGTATCATCATCGGTGAGCAGAAGTTTGGTATCGAATGTGATTCAGCGGAAAGCCAGCTGCTGTACGCTCTGGCCGCCGAGTATCAGGTACCCATTTTGATGCATTTTCAGCACGGAACATACAATCAGGGGTTTGAGCGTCTGCCAAAAATGCTGGAGAAATACCCAAAAACTGTCTTCATCGGACATGCGCAGACCTGGTGGGCCAACATTGACCGCAATCACACTGATCAAAAGGTGCTCTACCCCAAAGGCAAAGTAACACCAGGCGGGCTGACTGACCGTTATCTTGCCGACTATCCCAACATGTTTGCAGACATGTCTGCCGGTTCGGGATTAAATGCACTGACTCGGGATGAGGATCATACCCGTGGTTTCTTTGACCGCCATCAGGACAAGATTCTGTTTGGCAGCGACTGCGATGACCGAGTGGGAAGTGGAACAGCCTGCCAGGGTTCTCAAACCATCGCTGCCATTCGCCGACTTGCTCCCACCCGGGAAATCGAGCGGAAGATCCTGTTTGAGAACTCAAAGAAGCTGTTTCGTCTTTCCTGAGGGATAAGGACACAGCGCCCTGTGCCTGCCGCAAAGGCCCTGCGAGCCCACGAGATGAGCCGGCGACGCAATCTCCGCCCACGAGCTTGCCTCGTGGGTTTACCTCGCCTCTGCGCCAGGCGGAGTTCCTTCGAACGTCCGCATTCCGCTGGCTCGTGCCTGGCGCAAAGGCCCTGCAAGCCCACGAGGCGAGCTCGCGGGGGCTGGCGACGCAAACACTCGCCCACGAGCTTGCCTCGTGGGTTTACCTCGCCTCTGCGCCAGGTGAAGTTCCTTTGAACGGCCTCGTTCCGCAGGCTCATTCCTGGCGCAAAGGCCCTGCAAGCCCATGCGCGACGAACCACACGATCTCTATCAACAGTCGGACAGAGTCCCAGGTATTTTTCCTAAAACTGGCTTCAGTTACCGTTTTCATATCACCCTCGGGTAGTATATTATATTTACTGCGCACCTGGTACTACACACCCTGACCGGTTAACACTCGAAGGAGACATCACATGACTGAACCGAAACTGCAGAATGGCTTATGGGCAATGGTTGTGGATCCCGACAATGTTCGACTTTTGGGACCGATCGATGAAAATGATGCACTGACCCTGCTCCTTTGCTCCGCGGAAGATCCTGCAAACTGGAATGACGTGGTGATCGTCTGGCCGCGTTATGCTGTGGATTCACCCAACATAGATTCTCCCGCCCAGCTTCCGATACGCGAATTAAAGGCCGAAGAAGCGGTCGGGAATCTTTCAGATGCTGCAGCATGGTGTGTGATAGACCTGGTTCAGCGGCGAGTTTTCACAGGCGGCCAGTTTCCTCAGCTGGAATGGTCTTCGGATCCATCAGGGAAGAATTCCTCACCGGGAGAAATTGTCTTACTTCCGCCGTGGTGGGAACTGCATCAGCATGTGACAGCAGAAGACGTTCTGATTCTGCGAGTTTCCCCGCCCGCAATTCCGCAGACTCGACGTGACATTCTCTGGGGGTCGGCGATGGTTGAGTTTTTCGCAGATCGCATGATGAAAGTGGTACGAAATCCCGCGGAATGGGCCGATGTCCAGGATCGAGACAATCCGAATTATCTGTATGAACTCACAAAAGTCATTCACCGGGACTGGCTGATGCTGCCACATCCGAAACTGGAAAACGGCACCCCGCGTGATCATCTGCATGTCGCAAGGAACTGGATGGAGCATCTGGTCAACAGCCAGTCGAGTCGAATTTTTCACGGGGAGCGGCCCATTCCCATTACCGAACAGTTCTCCGGCTTCGAAGCCGCGCCGATGGGGCTGCATGAGGTAGTCATGTACTTTGATGCATGTCGGGAAACGATTTCCTTTGGCTGGTCATGGCTGCTGGAAGACCATCGGTGGAAAAACAGCAACGAAGGAACATCGCAGCTGGCTCAGGCCATGAGTGATTTTCTCACGATCTGGCGTGGCAGTCCGTTTGAGGGTGTCGAGACACCTGACGAAATCATTCGCCAGGAACGATTGCGAATTCCGCTGATCGAGCAATCAGATCATCTGGCCGACTGCAATTGTCCGATTTGTGATATGATGGCGAGCGGAGCAATGGGCCCTGCCATTTGCGGTTTCGACGGGCATCATCTGGAACTGGACGACGAGTTTGCCTTTTCTTTATGTACGACACGTGAAGAATGGGCCGAACAGCAGGAGCAATACAACGAATGGCCTTCGAAGGTTTCGGCCGAAGTCGTGGATCTCAATGCGGACTCACATGATTCGGAAGACGAAGACGAATTTGAGTCCGAATGGAAATGGTCATATGTCAGCAGTGAGGGTATTCCAGGCGATCGGACGGGGCATCTGGGACTGGCGTTTCTTTTGACCGAAGTTGTCAGTGAACTACAGCACAGAAATGCACCACCGCGGGAAATTCAGCAGCTGAATTCGGCGTTTCGGGATTTTCGTTCAGCAAAACATCCAACCGATTGCGTCGACACGGCCTCTCACCTGAAAAACGTGCTCGAAGATCTGACCGTGCGGTACTCCGAACTCACAGGGCGAGTTGCGGACCTGCAAAGCCGCATCAACGAAAACGTTCGTATTCAGTTGACTCATTGAGAGATTAGCTCCCCTCCCGCGAAGCGAAGCGGAGTGGGAGGGGTCGGCCGTCAGGCCGGGGGAGGGCTCGCCGCGGCTTGCACTCAACGCCGTCCCAATAACACCCGCAACCCGCCGTTCACCCGGCCCCCTCCCGATCTCGCTGCCGCTCGATCGACCTCCCCCAACTTCGTTGGGAGAGGAGGTTAAAGAAAACCTCCCCTCCCACGCAGCGAAGCGGAGTGGGAGGGGTCGGCCGTCAGGCCGGGGGAGGGTTCGCCGCGGCTTGCACTCAACGCCGTCCCAATAACACCCGCAACCCGCCGTTCACCAGCCCCCTCCCGATCTCGCTGCCGCTCGATCGACCTCCCCCGGCTTTGCCGGGGGAGGAGGCTTTCTAAAACCCACCCGCGCAGCGAAGCGGGAGGCGTCGGCCGCAAGGCCGGGGAGCGTCCGGGCCGAACGATCTCATCCAATGGCGGCATGAATCGTCTTTATCGACTCAGCTGAGCGACTTCTGCAGATGTCAGTGCTCTTCCATAGAGCCGGACATCGCGGAGCTTTCCATTCAGGCTGTCGTGAACACCGGATCCGATCCGGAGCGGTGCGGACGTTGTCAGATCAAACTGATTCGGATCAAACTCTTCTGAACGGGCAAGCTCTTTGCCGTCGAGATACAGATACAGCCGCCTGCCCGATCGTATTGCAGCGACATGATGCCAGCCCGACGGAAACTCGTGGTCGTCGCTGACATTCTTCCCGGCTTCAAATGAACGGACATGGCCGGATGGCAGAGTGCCCGAGAACAGCCGCCCCTGAAAAACGGCCATCGACCATGCCCGGCGATACACCACGTCCTGCGTGAAGTCAACTCGACCCACAGACGTCCAGCGATGATCACCGTCGTAACGGAACACTTCAGCCATTGGGAGTGTGCCCGCATAAAGTTTGCCATTGTAAACGTTCAGCGACATCACCTCTTCAGCCGTTCCCAGTCGGCCGGTACTGACCCAGTTGTTATCTCCTTCATACCGATAGACGGTGCCTGACGGCCATGTGCCAGCGTGCAGTTTTCCATTGTAAACGACCAGTCCGTAGACCTGCGTGGCGTCACCCAGAATTCCGGTTCGAGACCAGCCCTGCCCGTCAAACCGATAGACGGCACCTTCGTCGTAGCCAGTGGCATACATCGCACCATTGAATACGCACAAAGCTTCCGGCCGCATCCCACCGGGAGAACCGAGGGACAACCATTTATCTGAATGGTCAGACTCTGCCAGCCGCTGAGAATCACTGTTCTGCTGTAGCTGAAACAATGCTGGCTGATAGAAGCCCGTCACAAACAAGTGACGTTTAAATTCGGCTATGCCATTGACCCCGTCAACGCCATGCAACTGTCCCAGATCGACCCATTCGCCGTTTTCATAACGGAACACCTTTCCTCCGATATGATGAGCAATGGTCGGTTCGAGCCCCGAATAATGCAGCAACACTCGAGAAACGCCCGCATACAACTGTCCGCGAAAGCTGGCCAGCGCCGTCACTCCGTTGCTTTTCCATGGAGCCCCCAGATCTTCCCATTGTCCTCGCCCGACTCTGCGATACACATGCCCCTGATCCAGATTTGTTCGCCCTTCTACCGTGCCAGCATATAAGTCTCCATTGTGCACCACCATCGAATGCACAAAGATGGCTTTGCCAGGTCGGCCTTCGTCAGTCCATTCGGAGTCTTCATGAGCCTGATCGATGCCGAAGTGCAGATTCCGATAATTTGACTGGCTGCCTGTGGCGCCCGCATGATGCTTCAGACTGATACTGAAACCACGTCGAGTATCCGGATCATATTTGGTGATCAAATCTCCCGTCACATCGTCCAGACTCTCACTGGTATACAATCGCCATGCAATGGTGAAGTCTGCCGAGCCGATATTCAGAGATTCGCTGTGAGGAATTTCAATATGGCTGACCCTCCCATCAAACTCAGCTCCCTCCTGACTGAATTTAACGCCGGATGCCTTGCCGTGATTTCCGAACGCCGAACAATCCTTCGCGTCGCTGGTCAGTTCCCAGTGGCCAATCGGATCTTTGCCTGGCGGTTGTGCCGGAACGGAACTGGCAAACGTGAAGAGAACTGATGCACTCACGACAAAAAAAGAAGCCAGCACATTTTTCATGAGATCGTCCCGGGACATACGAATCAGGTCACATCCCGGGTGATAATACCTGCCGTCCAAACAAAATAAAGCGTTGTGCAACCTGTTGGGAGCACACTGTTTGTGACTTCCCTGTATCAGATTGCAAAAAATAGACCGAATTCACGGCGCTGTCAGGGTCGATACCTGCTACAGTTAGTGCAGGGATGACTGAATCGATGTTTTTATTGCAGTTTGCGTTGCATGACACTTTGCAACACGCATTGCTGTATCAGTCCGAAATTCATCCCTGAGTGTGTTCCCGCCTCTCGTGGCGAAAAACTTCGCCCGCAGGACTCAGTTGACGAGATGTGATCTCGCCGGTCCGTCTGGCTGCGACGAACAACTCAAACCCGCCCGCCGCTTTGCGGGTAATTCTGCAGAATCAGCAGCCTTTTTGCCGCTCCGATTCAGCAGACTGATTCCGGATTGATAGTCCGGTCAGAAAGAACTGAATGATTAGTATTTTTGTAGGGAACCTTTCCTGGCAGACCACGGAAACGGAACTGCGAACGGCTTTCGAACGATACGGGCGAGTCAATACCGTGCGAGTGATGACAGACCGCTCGTCCGGGTCTCCCCGGGGATTTGCGTTCGTCAACATGCCGAGTATGGAAGATGCGGACGAAGCAATCACACGACTGAACGGATCTTCGCTGGGCGGACGTCAGCTGACCATTAACGAAGCCAAACGAAAGAACGATACTAACGTTCCAGTTGCGGCGGGAAGTCGCGGAACAACACTGTTTGACAGAATGCTTGCAGATTAGACGAATTGCAAACGATCTGAAGCAGACCAATCACCTGAGATGCGGTGTCGCTGTCGGACCGTTCGGATGGGATGGTGATACACCCATTACGACTTTCTGGCGTGAATATCAAACCAGCCCTTTGCATGGAACGGGCTCTCGGAACTTTGACCCGCAAACAGTGACAGCAATGATCTGCGCTGGCGACCGTAAAAGTATGCAAGGTAGAGTTCCGCCAGCTGATCGATTGAGTAAGTTGGCGTCTGCAGTTCCTTTCCAAACAGTCCGGACGAGTACCCGTCGAACTTAAAGTCCACGTAAGCACCTTCTGACGGTGGGTTCGGGCAGCGTACTGACTTCAACTGCGACTGATCAGAAATCTGGAACTTTGTGTAACCGACAGCCCGCAGGCAGGCGAGAATTTCCAGGCAGTCAGCCTTCTGGTCGGCCATGTTGTTGGGCGTCATCAGTTCGACACTTGTATATTCCGGGACCCTGCCCATGCGAATGAGAGACCTCAGGCAGTACACATCAGCTCCCTCGATATCAATTTTCAGATAGTACGGCAGTCCATATTCAGAAACCAGATCTTCCAGCCGAATGGCGGGAACGGTAATGCGACGAAACTGCTCACTCAGACTGCGATTCCATGTGGGAAGGACGGTTCCCCAGTCATCCTTCTTTTCGTTCAAATAGAATTCGATCGTTTTCGAATCGTCGTCGACGAGAGCTTTATTGACGATCACCAGCTGCCCGGATTGCAGTTCCGATCGGAATCTTTCAACAGCGGCCGCAGCAAGAGCCGGGTTGGCTTCCACGGAAACAACCCGAAAACCCTTCTTCAGGTAGAATTCCGTATCGCGTCCGACATGCATTCCAATGTCAAAAACAAGCTGCTGGGTCACGCTGAGCCCTTTTTTCCTGAGACTTTCTTCCGGGACTGGTTTTCTTCGGGCAACACACGAGTGACTTCAATCAGGCCGCGCGACGCATGGCCTTGTCCGATGAGACCGACACACTCTGCCTGAGTTCAAACACTGTGTTGATTTCGTCCCGGTAAACTTCACGGTAGCCGGAAGACAGAATGACTTCACGAACCCGCCGAGCGGATTCAACGAGCACGGGATTCTCTGCGAAGTCCGGATGTGCATCGCACAGTTCAACAATCACCATCCGAGGTTGCCAGGCTGCAAGATCGAATCCCTTAAACACATTTTCTTCGTAGCCTTCCACATCGACTACAAGCAGCTCAAAACCCGGACGGCATCCGGATTCAGAAAGGATGGAATTCAGAGTGCGAATTTGCGTGGTCTGTCGTTCGCAGTCTCGCTGAATTCGCTGACTGGCCCACGGAATGCGACTGTATTCCTCAAAGGTATCGGTGCTCATTGTGCTGAGTGAACCAGCCTGCATCAAAGTGGCTTCTGCAGTACTCTCTCCAGCCGCCACGTTGAGTACTTTTACGTTATTCAAACAGTGACGCAGTCTGCAGAGCTGACTGAACTCCGGTGATGGTTCGACATAAACTCCGCGCCATCCGTTGTCAGCCAGCCACGAAGTGTTTGAGAATCGCTCGCCATCGTACGCACCCACTTCAACAAATACCGGCTGGTCAGAAATGCCGTTGCATTCACCGACAATTCGGTCCAGGCCTGGGATCTGACATGATCGTGATGGTTTTCTGCCGCGACTCAGAGCCACTGTTTTGCAGGTCACTGCAAAACCAAGTGAGCATGCCTTTCTCCAGACGTTTTTTACAACCCGCTTCATTTTGGACATGACTGACTTCCTGAGGTCTGATGCGATAATCGAAATGGAACACTAAGAGCGAAAAATCTAAATACGGATCCAGCTTGCGGGGATCAGGTCATGATCGTTAATACTCGAATCGTTGAACCAGCGCGATGGTGCAATGGTCAGTCCGCGGGGCTCAGCCGACAGCCAGGCGCCCCACCAGCTGAAAGATGAATTGGCGATGATGTGATGTTGTCCCTGGGTCATCAGCCATAGATCAGCCAGTGCAGGACGCACAACATCTGACTCGGGAAATACAAGTGGCTTAATGTCAGGCAGATTCGCTTTCGCCCAGGGGATATCGTCGGAGAACACGAACATCGGGTCATTCCCAGGAATCATCTCCATCGCTTTCCGATAATATTCAATCGGACAGGCCGCGTAGATCTGACTGGCTTTGGGGTTTGTGACATAGTCCCCCCGTCGAATATGGAGCACTGTGGCAGAGACGCCTGCCATCTGACTGGCCAGCTTCCGGGATTCTGCATCCCGAGGCTCAGGAAGGCATAGTTCCTCGCGAATAATATCCTGCCATTCAGCGAAGTACCGTTCGGACTGGAAATAGCCTTCCAGTACCACTGGTGGTGTGATTTCCTCAAATTTCGAGTCATAGTGAAAAAAGGGTTCTCGCCAGGTCTTCTCGGCGCGAAGAGCCTTTCGGAGAAAACTTCGACATCGACGAAATGCGGTCAGCCCGCCTCCGCCCTGGGAGCTGACAAAGCTCGCATTGACCGGCAGCTTGTCGAGTTCAAGTGATCGATGTCGTCCCTGATCATAGAAGGAGACATCAAGCTGCAGGGTCGCACCTGTTCGCAGCGATAGCGCTCGCCCGGCAGCGAACTGGAATAACTGATTTCCCAGGCCACCCGAAACCACAACTGTGCAGGCCGGCTGAACAGCCACCGGCAGACTCATACTTGCACCATCAACATTTGCCAGCCTTCCCTGCTTTGCGGAGATGATTTTTGCCCATCCTGATCAGGATGCCCGACGCATCTGCTCCGGCTTTTCAAAGGGAATCACTGCCTGGACATTGGTCTTTTGCAGCGCCAGCCAGTGGCGGCGCTGTCGTTCGAACTGTTTCTTCAGCATTCGTCGCATATCAATCAGCGGACCATGCCGAAACAGCTTTCCTCCTGTGACATGGCGATCGATTGTTGTACCGAATGCTGTCGAGTGTGCAGCATCCAGAATATCCTTTTGAATGCATGCAGCGGGATTCAGTTGCAGAATCTTTAACCGTGATGAAAAGCGGGACATCGGATTAAACATCACCTGATCCACCGGATCCGCAACCCGCTGCTTCCACTGGAGTAACTTCCCGGCACCTGCGGCTGAGATCACATATCCGGCCGTACCACCATGCCAGCTGAGCAGTGGCTGCAGTGTATCACCGGAACGAAGCACACAGGCAGTTCGTGAGCAGACGACCCGTCGCAGAGTTGTCTCCAGCTTAATAATGTCAAAATCCTGCTGAAGGCCATCGATCGCATCGAGCACCTGCCTCATAGACAGTGACATCTGCACGTCATCTTCAAACACGGCAGCATGAGGTTTCCCGCTGGCACGCAGCAGCTGCCAGGCTGCCTTGTGGCTCATAAACAGGCCCGTCTCGCCGGCATTTACCGGTTGAAACTCAAACTCGGGCGAAATTTCAGCAGCCAGTGTCTCCTTTGACAGCTTTCGACCATCGACCGCCGACAGACGCTTAAATTCAACACCGAGCGCATCCGCCTGCTGCTGAAAAAACTGCAGTCGCTCAGGCGACCGATCGAGATTAATGAGGTACACATCCATGTGTCTTTGTCCGAACTTCGAATTAGTTCCCTGGAGAATCCGTGTTGTGATCAGCGGGGCGACCGCTAATCACTGATGAATCACAAAATTCCGAAGAAACAGTTCTTAAAATGGCATCATGCACACTGGCATCCGGAAACGCGGGACCAATGGCCGCATCACGAGCAGCGACCAATGACCACTTTTCAGAAAACAACGAACGAAGCCGACTAAACAGACTCGGTTTACGACTCTGCGCCAGCTCCTGCAAATTCAATGTTGCCGGAACGGAATTCTGGAGAGCAGCCTTGCGGCGAGCGTATCGACTACCCGGGTTTCGGGAAAGCTCATAGTTGCCGAATCCCATGTCAGCCTTAATGTATTTTAGATGCCAGTAAAGAAATCCGGCAAAACTGCGCTTCGCTCCCCCTCGCTGAAATCGCTCGAATCGGCGGTCATGCACAAAACAGGTCTGCGGAGTCACCCGAAAGAATCCAATGTCGCCGCCACCGGAAACCGGATCACGCTGCAGTATGCCCAGACTACCATCCTCACGTCGAAACACATTGAGCCCGGAAAAACAAAACATCGTGTCGGATGGCACAGAACCCATTCGAATTGCACTGGTAATCGCCTGAGTTGTGCTCCCTATCGCCAGATGATCATCATCCAGTTTGGTGGCATACTGAAAGCGGGTCGCGGCCAATGCACAATTGTAGTAGTTCACCAGACTTCCGGGCGACCGGGGATCTGTCACTGCATGGCCCTCACTTCCGGGAGGAAACACAGGGTCTGCATAGTGAATCACTCGCAGTTTCGACCGACCAAATTCCTTCTGCAGTCGCATCAGAATTTCAGAGGTCTGATCAGTACACTGGTTGTAGACCGCAACAATTTCATCGAAATACCGGATATGACTGCGAATGGTCAGTTCCAGAAAGTCCTCGCCGTTGCGAATGCGCATAAAGGCGCTGATACCGGGACGTCGATCCATCACTCGAAGATCGGACGGCTGAAAGGAATATCCGGATATCGTCTCCGGCAGGCTGTCAGTGTCGGGCGGACAAATCATGGCCTTTTGGGTAACTCCTGCAGCAGGTAATCGCACTGGAAATCAGAGAGTATTGCGGGAGTATCTCTTCCAATAATCCTGAACCCAGCTGACAGGGCCGTAACCATAACGCCAGCGGGTGCCCCAGCGGTAATCTCCGTCGCGAATGAGGTCCGTCGGGTTTGGGATACCATGAAAAACAAAAATCCGGCCACATGCCGGCTTACGAACTCCGCGAAAGATGAAATTCAGCGGCCAGTGAGGAACACACCGTCTGCGAAAACTGATATTCCAGCCTTCCGGCCAGTAACGACGATTGTGTGCCGTCTGCGTGATAAACACCTGATCAAGACCGTACTTAGAATTGATTTCGTGAGGAGCCCTGGCAAAATTGCTGAACAGATGCGTCTGCTCTCCCGCGATAAATCCAATAACCGAACCGTTTCCTCCACGGTCAGGTCGCAGCCAAACCGGCACCAACTGCCAGATGTCCGGATTCCATTCACGGATGATTCGGAGCCCTTTTTCCCGATCAATCAACTCTACATATGAATCCAGCGACTGCTCAATCAGGATGTCCACATCGAGATACAGCACAATCTCGTTTTCAGCAAACATACCCTCTTTGAAGACTGCAAGTTTCGGCCAGTATCCTGTTCCCCATTTGGAACGTTCAATCGGAATCTCCGGCAGCGGAACTACCTGAACTTCGGCGTCCAGTCCCTCTGACGTATCCGTAATACAGATGAAGCGATGACGGTAAGAAAGGTGATCCCGAACTGCACGCGCGAGAACATTGACGTACTCCGGTGAATAAGGAGTACCCCATTTCAAACACACCACTGAAACTGGTCTGTCCATTCTATTTTAGCATTACCATACTCATCAAATGCGGCATCCGGTGACGATTGTCTGCACAAACTGCAGACATCGCGGTGTTTTTGATGAGACTTTCGTGAGTATATTTATCGATCCAGGATTTTTGCAACCCGAGATGTGTTCAAAGGCCTCATGTCAGCAATTCAGGCTGCCTTTTGAGATCGAAAATGGTCGGCAAAGGGAAGCAGATACAGGAATCGCTCTGCCTGCCGTCGACGCAAAACCGCCTCAGCTGTATTCGCCAGATCGATCGCCGGGGCCACCTTTCGACAGCGGGCAACGTACGATTCGAACTCCCGTCCGGGTGTTACCCGATAACTTCTCGGATGTCTCCAGTGCAGGCGAAAGCGAGCGTTCGTTGGTTGACGCTTGTGCATATGAATGGCGTCATGGGCGACAATCGCGTACCGACAGATAAAGCCGAAGACAAAGACAAAATCGGCACCGTAGAAGTTTTGAAATGCGTCGTCCCAGCATTCCCGAATGCAGGTCTGCACCGAATGAGTCCGGAAAAGACCATAAATCAGATTGGCTTTCCCCTGCTTTTCAGGATCCTCAAGAAATGCGGCGACGTCGTGACGAAGTTGTCCGGTGGACGAGAATCGTGAAAACCCGGGACAGGCGAAAAGCACTTCACCGGACTGGTTAATAACATCGACCGTGCAAAACGACATATGAGCTTCTGGAGCCATCTTTAATTGCTGCAGATTGGTGCTGATAAAGTCCGGATGCCACAGATCATCGTCACTCGCCCACATAAACAACGGCTCACTCGCCTGCATGGCGACGTGATGAAAATTCGCCGCAGGTCCAACGTTTGTGGCCTGACAGAAATACCGAAACCGGGAATCTTCCTGACAGGTCTTTTCCGCGATCTGACGCACCAGCGGGTCAGGAGAAGCATTGTCGCAGATCAGGGCTGTCCAGCCGGTGTGTGTTTGCTGCTGCAGGCAACGAATTGTATCCAGCAAACCGTATGGTCGATTATAACAGGGAATACCAATGAAGACTCGTTCGTCGCTGGGGTTGATGGCAGCCATTGATTGGTGAAACTCCTTCTTCGGCAATCCCTGATTCGGCCATCCTGAAGGCAGCCGATTTGATTTTCACCAGACGGTTATAAATCAGAATCCTGAGATGGATCAAGGGCGATCAGAACGATGCTGATCGTCCCGGGAGTAAAGAAAACTGGTCTTTCGGCAGATTGAGCACTCCCATTAAGATTCGCGCGTGTTTCGAACATCCGTACGGGCTGGTTCGAGCAGCCCAAATTCAGCAGGCCGAAAATTGTCTGCCAACTCTGATTCTGATGGTTCGTTGATATGCAGCAGTTACTTCGGATTGGTGCGTATGCCTGGCCTTACCGGCGCCGCGTGGCTCTGTCGATCCTGTGTGCGCTGCTGGTATCAGCCTTCTGGTCACTGAATCTGTCGATTACGTTTCCGATCGTCCGAGTATTATTTGAAGGCGACAGTCTGCACGCGAATGTTGACAGTGAAATCACTGAGCTGAAAGCGGAAATTCGCGAATACCGAAATAGTCTGGCGGAAGTTGAAGAAGCGGACGTTGCCGAACAGGCCCGCCTGCAGCGAAAACTGAATGATGCATCGCAGTGTCTGCTCACCCGCCAGTGGACAAAGGATCTGATTCTGCCTTATGTCCCGGAAGATAAGTTTCAGACCATTCTGCTGATCCTTGGACTGATTGTGTTTGCCACGATTCTTAAGGGGATTTTCTCCTACTTTCAGGAGATTCTGATTGGCAGCCTGGTCAATGCGGCCTCGAACGATGTACGGGCTGACGTGTTTTCCAGCGCGATTAAACTTGACTGTCAGTCCCTGGCCGGACTTGGCACTTCCAATCTGACCAGCCGACTAACAAACGATGTGGGAGAAATGGGCCTTGGGCTTCGACTTTTTGGAGCCGACCTGGTACGCGAACCACTCAAGGCCATTCTGTGTATTGTTGTGGCATTTTACATCAACTGGCGACTGACTGCAGTTGGCATCCTGGTGCTGCCGCTGATCGGGCTCCTTTTCAGCCGATCCGGAAAGGTGCTTCGGAAATCATCTCGTCAGACACTTGAGACCATGTCCAGCATTTATCACTGCATTTCAGAGACACTGGATTCCATCAGAATTGTTCTGGCTTTTGGACGTCAGGAACGGCATCTGGATCAGTTGAAGAAAGCCAACGCGGAATACTACGAACGTTCATTCCGACTTGTTCGGGTAACTGCACTGGTTCGACCAGCGACGGAACTGCTTGGCATTATTGCATTCATTTCAATTCTGGTGCCAGGCGCTTACATGGTGCTGAACCATACCGATCAGATTGCGGGAGTGAAACTGGCGGCCCGGCCACTGGAAATGGCAGAACTCGCAACGCTTTATGCTTTGCTGGCAGGTGTTCTGGACCCCGTGCGAAAACTGTCCGGTATTCAGCCGATCATGCGACGATCCATGTCAGCAGCCGAACGAGTCTTTGAAGTCATTGACATGAAAACGATTGTTCCGGAACCGGAAGTTCCCATTCCCCTGCCCCGTCACTCCAGGTCGATCGCCTTTGAAAACGTTTCGTTTCGATATGCATCAAGCGGCACTTCAGCCAATTCATTGTCGCTGCACGGGGTAAGTCTGAACGTTCGATTTGGCGAAGTCATTGCCATTATTGGCGGAAACGGGTCAGGTAAATCCACTCTCACGAGTCTTCTGCCCAGGCTGATGGATCCGACAGAAGGAATTATCCGAATCGACGATCTTGATATCAGCAGCGTTTCAACACATGAACTGCGCAACCAGATTGGCATGGTAACTCAGGATACACTGCTGTTTGATGATACGGTCTACAACAATATTCTGTACGGCAACTCGGATGCGGATCAACATATGGTGGAGGAAGCCATACGAATGTCCCATGCGGCCGAATTTATTTCAACTCTGCCCGATGGACTGAACACCAAAGTTGGTTCGAAGGGCCAGAGACTTTCCGGCGGTCAGAAACAGCGAATTTCGCTGGCCCGGGCGATCCTTCGGGACCCACCCATTCTGATTCTTGATGAGGCGACTTCGGCTATTGATACAGAAAGCGAGTCACTGATATATCGGGCACTTCGACATTTTGCCAAAGGTCGAACAACGTTTATCATCACTCACGGCATCAATCAGACCTTTCTGGATCTTATTGATCGGATTGTTGTGCTGGACAAAGGTCGAATTGTGGCGGTCGGCACTCACGAAGAACTTTCAAAGACTTCGCCAGACTTTATGCGACTGGTGCAGCAGGAATCGCAGTTTCGGCGGGCGGCCTGAAGATCCTGATTGGTCTAATCAGAGAACCGCCCCGCTTCTCATCAGGCTGAATGGATTCAGTCTGGCCCCTTCAATGTCTGACGGAGCAACGCCGATGGATCGGAAGCAGAACACCGTCATCTGGCGACTGCTGGACGGACGGCCCGGGCATGAGAATCAGGTGATCGGCCTTTCCGAAGCGATTGACCGCCTGACAGACTGCCGAATGCTGGATATTGCGATCTCAAAATCGCTGAGAGGCATCGGATCTCTGTGGATATCAAACACCGAATTTCTTTCGGATTCTCCACGACCTGATCTGCTGATCGGAGCAGGCCATAAAACTCATCTGCCGCTGCTTGCTCTGAAACGGCGATTCGGAGGTCGGACAGTTGTTGTGATGAAGCCTTCACTGCCAAAGGCTTTGTTTGACCTGTGTCTGATTCCGTCGCACGACCGATTATGGCTGGGCGCATCAAACGTCATTCGAATCGACGGTGCGATCACTCGACTGCAACCCTCATACGCACAGGATCCGGGAAAGGGACTCATTCTTATCGGTGGCCCTTCCAAACATGTGGTCTGGTCTTCCTCACACGTACTGGATCAGGTCTCTCAGGTCGTCACTCGCGACGCCGATATCGACTGGACCGTGGCCACCTCTTTGAGAACACCGGCCGAATTCCAGTCGATGTGGCGGAAGGCGGAACTTCCTTCGAAACTGGTCCTCTGTGAAAATACGAGCCGAGACTGGCTTCCCTGCGAAATGTCTCGCTCTGCAACCATCTGGGTGACGGGAGACAGTGTTTCCATGGTCCATGAAGCTCTGACCTGCGGAGCAACCGTTGGTATTCTTGAAGTGGTTGCCGCCTGCCACGGACGTGTTCGCAACAATCTGGAACAGCTGGTTCGACAGCGATACGTCACATTGTGGAGTCGCTGGAAAGCGGGCGGGCAACTGCTTCGACCTCCGAGGCCGGTTCGTGAGGCTGACCGTACCGCTCTCATGATCCTCAACCATTTCTCCGAAAAGGGGACGGTGCCGGCGAGATCATCGGTTGTTACTTTGCCGGTTTCATGTTCGTCATTTTCCCGAGCCACGTGGCTGCACCATCAGCAATGAAACAGCATCCAAAATGCTGATATCCGTTTGGAATCCAGGCAATTCTGATATTTTGCCTCTGCTGGCAACACCGGAATTCAAAAGATGCAAACTGACGAAACCTCCGGAAATGCAGACGAACATGTCTGTGATCTGTGCAGTCATCATTCGTTCGAAACAGTTGGCAGTCTTGATCGGCGCGGACGCCCGCTTGAGACGGTAATCTGCACGAACTGTGGTCTTGTGTCCCACGCAACACTGCCTTCTGAAGAATACCTCAGGACTCGTTTCTCCGGCGAAGCGAATCAGCTGTCGGCATGGAATACGCCTGCTGGCTGCCGTCGCATCATGCGAGCATGGCAGAATGCCATCCGGATCCGTGGTCAGATCTCCCTGCTGCTTCCACAGGGAGGGCGGCTGCTGGACGTCGGAACTGGTTACGGATGTGCTCCAAAAGTCTTTCAGAAAGCCGGATTTCAGGCCGAAGGAATCGATCCGTGTTCATCACTGATGTCTTTCTCCCGCGACCTTCTGAAGGCCAGTGTGACCGATCGCTGGCTCTCGGAAATGCCCGCACAGCGAACCTATGATGTCGTTCTGCTGATCCACGTTCTTCAATACCTGCGGTCTCCGAGTCAGACATTTCAGCAAATCTCATCCCTGCTGCACCCCGGCGGAATGCTGTATATCGAATGCCCCAATCTTCAGGCTCCGTTTGCCCGAAGGACACGACTGTTTCACCGGGAGCACATTCACAGCTTTGTTCCATCAACCCTGATCATGCTGGCCCAGCAGTCCGGCTTTACTCTGCGTCGTCGATTCGGAGACGATCAGGACAACAGCCTGCAAATGCTTTTTCAGTACTCAACGATCAAAAGTACACACGTTTACTCTGAGTCCTATCCGGCCGCCATGGAGGCACTTGGAAAGGCTGGTTTGCTGCCTTATCATCTTCGCTGGCGATATCTGTTCAATCGCTTCAGAAAGCTGCAGAGATTCACAACAGAACGAATTGCGTCCGGAAGATTTGTTCGTCAGCTCATCGAGGAATGCCATTCAGATGACAACTGCTGTTCCCCGCTGCCAGGTCCTTCCCGAACACGACCACTCGTTTAGCTTTCGAATCGACGGGAAGGAAGTAACCCGCTGGCACGCTGACCGTGAATACCCGCGACCATACTTCTATCCGGTGAACGGCCCTTCCGGAGAATCGCTGACGCGAATGGGTCATCCAGGCGCTCCTAATCACGATCATCATCAAAGCGTCTGGTTTGCCCACAATAAGGTTCTCGGCATTGATTTCTGGGGAAATCAGTCCGGGGCCACAATTCGACAGCTGGAGTGGCTTGCCCTTGAAGACCATGACGAGGCCTGTCGGATGGCCATGGATCTGGGCTGGTTCGACGGTCACAACCCTGCTCCTCTGCTCAGACAACAGCTTGTCTGTGAAGTAAAGCCTGTGGGAGACAACCGCGAATTCACACTGGAAGTCCAGAGTCGCTTCATTCCGGAATCCCATTCTCTGGAATTTCAGCAAACGAATTTCGGATTCTTCGCAGTTCGGGTAGCGAAATCCATTTCAGGCCACTTCGGCGGCGGTCAGATCACAAACAGCGAAGGGGCAGTCGGCGAAAAGGCAATCTTTGGCAAACCGGCCCTGTGGGTCGATTATACAGGCAACATGGGCCGGCAAAACAATCAGCTGGAAGGCATCACCTGCTTCGATCATCCGACAAATCCCGGGCAGCCAACGGGCTGGCACGTCAGAGAAGATGGCTGGTTCTGTGCTTCTCCCACAATGAATGCAGCTCTTGAGACAACAAAGCAGCAGCAGCTGACACTTCGCTATCAGCTGTTCATTCACTCCGGCCCGGTCAATTCAAAGCGATGGGGGGAGATGAAGAATCACTTCGCAGAATCGCGTGCCTTTCTGGTTCAGAAGGCGAACCGACCACATGTGATGTGGGAGATCGTGCGGGAAAAGGGTTTACCCGCATAACCAGCCCGAGCAGGATGTCTGGCAAAAATCCCGTGGAACATCAGCAGCTTTCAGGCACAGCAGCTTTCAGGGAAAAAAAATGCCGCAGGGACACCCTGCGGCATTTTGCTTTTTCGTGAAGTGCAGTCAGACATGAAAACCTGTCTGACTTGTGGGAATCCCGATTTTTGAACCAACCTGATATGTCGATGTCAAATCAGGCAATGTCAAACGCTTCTGAATCAGCACTTTCGTCTGCAATTTCGTCAACAATCAGGTTCCCGACACTTCCAGGACCATGATCATAGCAATCGTCTTCGTGCCACAGCGGCAGACCTGCCGCATATCGCGCAGCCAGCATCATCACCTTTTCTTCTGAACCAGGCTTGGCAGCTGTGGGAGCCGATGGGTCGACGCCCAGTGCTTTCAGCTCCTCTTCAAAACCAGCATCCAAATCACTCAAAAACTCATAACCTTCGATGTCCGCAAGAGACTCAAGACCTGCGTCTGCATCGGCAAAATAAGACGACATTCAGCGGCTCCAATGGGGGGGCAACCAGTTGCTACAACAGAAATTTCGCTCCGTCGCTTCCATCCATGGAGGCGGCAGTTCCACAACATGTCTCACTTACCGTCCCATCTTTGCAAATCTGCAATTCGGATGGAAAGAACGGGGGACATGGTCAACCCGGGAAACTGCCTTCATTGGCGATTCCATTCAGATCCCGATTGTTGAATTCCAGGCGCGAATTGTCAACAAAATTTCATACACACGGACTTTGTTTCCACTGATCCGGACCCGGAAGATTCTCCAGTTTGACACCAATTTCAGGAATTACTTTGAATCATGAGGCCGCGGCACATGGTATCTCTTCAGCTTACGATCCAGCGTTGAACGTTCGATACCCAGAATTTGTGCAGCCCGGGATTTATTCCAGTCTGTGTGTTCCAAAGTTGCCAGAATGTGTTCCTGCTCCACATCGGCCAGGGACAGTTCCCTGTAGTCGCCTGCAATATTGGACACTGGTCGCTCGGCCAGGGAAACAGTAAATCGGCTGGAAAGCGTGGATAACTGAATGTCACTGGCTTTCACGACTTCATTACGACAAAGAATAACGGTCCGCTCAATCGTATTCTGAAGTTCTCGCACGTTTCCTGGCCAGCTGTATTCCCTCAGCACTTCAATTGCCTCGTCGGTGAAGCCACGAATCACTCGGCCCGTCTTTACGACAAATTTCTGGAGGAAAGCCTTTGCAAGTGGCTCGATATCGTCCCGACGTTCCCGCAATGGACACGCGATGATTTCGGCGACATGCAGCCGGAAGTAGAGATCTTTTCGAAAATCGCCATCCTCCACAGCCTCTTCAAGGTCTCGATTCGTTGCCGCCAGAATTCTCACATCCACCTGTATTGGTTTTCGTCCACCAATGCGTTCGAATGGATGGCCCTCCAGCACCCGCAAAAACTTGGACTGGATTGCGGGATTCATTTCTCCCACTTCATCAAGAAATAATGTGCCCTTGTCGGCCTGCTCAAAGCGTCCGATCTTGCGATCCACAGCGCCCGTAAATGCGCCTTTCTCGTGTCCAAACAATTCACTTTCCAGCAGACTTTCATTCAAAGCTGCACAGTTGACACAGACAAAGGGTCCATCTCGCCGCGGACTGTTATTGTGAATGCTGCGGGCAATCAGCTCTTTTCCGCAGCCACTCTCTCCACGAATCAGTACGCTGGCATCCGTTTCCGCAATCAGACCGATCTTTTCCTTCAGATCGCGCATTGCAGGAGTTTCACCGATCAGCGTCTGCTCGGTCAGTAACTGTTCGCGAAGTGATCGATTCTCATTCCGAGCCTGCACCAGCCCGGACTGCAGCGAGTCCCTTTCCTTAAGCTGATTCAGTGCAACTCCAAGCTGATTGGCCACGGCCAGAGCGAACTCAAGATCGTGCTTGTCCAGAGGGTTATCCGGATTGGTCGAATACAGATGAATGAGTCCATGCACCTGTTCACCCGATCGAATGGGCGCACAGATCACACTGATGGCTTTCATTTCTCCCAGGCTGTCGAAGAACGACAGCTGAGTATCATCGCTGACATCCCGCGCCAGAATTGCTTCCGGCCTCGACAGCACAATGCGAGACAGGTTGTCTGACACGCGTCGATAAGGTAAGTCCTTGCGGCTGTGATACGCCACAACCTGCAGATCAAGCGGTGCAGGTGGTCGCGACAGATCTGGATGAGCCAGCAAAATTGCGCAAATATCCGCCACGGTCTCACGCGTCAGGCTGGCGATGACAACATCCGTCAGCTGCTGACGGTTGCGTGCCGTACCCATCTCAAGCCCAAGCCGATACAGTTTTGCCAGCTCAGCCTGGTGGCTGCTTTTCTGGACATTGCTGCCAGTTGGTGAAAGAAACTCGGGCGCCGATGTCCGGTGCAGAATATTCGGTTCCCTCACAGACGCGGCAGCAACGGGCTGCTGCGAAGGATTGGTCTCGCTTTCCTGCGTTGCAGGCTGACCTGCAGGAAAGGAAGGAGCCGCATCGAGACTGGTCGTAAAAGCCAGCCGACACGCTCCTATCATGATCACGTCGCCGGATGTCATTGCCGCATCACCGACAATTTCCCGACCGCGCAACAGCGTGCCGTTTCGGCTGCTGAGATCTCTCAGTCGCCACTCGCCTTCCGAATAGAAGACTTCGCAGTGATTTCGGCTGCAGGAGTCATCCTGAAGGACAATTCGATTGGTTGCACTGCGGCCGATTGTGGTAACCTGTCCGTGCCGCAGCCGTACCACATCGCGCCATGTCGCACCATCCCATGTCAGCAGAAATGCCACATCGTCTGCCGGTTCGCTAAGTGTTGCTGATTCGCTGATCATAAAGTTTAAGAATGAACCTCAGAACGTGAATGATGACATCGGGCCATCCGGCCAACAAATCGAGTATATGCCAAAGATCAATTTTCCCCTGAAGCCCCCCATTTGTCGAACTGAACTTGTGTCAGGCGTCCGGAATTTCAGCCATCGCTCAGAAATTAAACTCTCGCTTCGCTCAGAAGGGAAGATTCTTCAGTTCGACAGACTGTTTTTTGCACGAACTCTCCGTCAGCATATACTGGATTCATATACTGACAATGTGCACGCAATCTGTCACTTCGCACGCGATCAGCCAGCGCCGAATTGCGATTCAATCCCCTGACCATGACTTTCACGCGACGAAACCGGTACCGGCCATGAACCCTGACATTTCCAGCATCGCAGACCGGCTTGTGGCCCGAATTCGCTCAGTTTCCTCGGCCGCTGTGGCTTTCTCCGGAGGAGTAGACAGCGCCGTTGTTGCCAAAGCAAGCGTTCTCGCACTGGGAAAAAATGCAGTCGCGGTGACCGCGGTCAGTCCAAGTCTGCCAGCGGAAGAACTCCGGTCAGCAATTCAGCTGGCAGAAACGATCGGTATTCGCCACCTGCAGCTGATGACTGATGAATTCCAGCGTCCGGAATATCGAGCCAACGCAGGGAACCGCTGTTTCTTCTGCAAAGATACATTGTATACCGTCACATCCGCCAGACTTGAAGAACTGCAGGTCAGCTGCATTCTGAACGGCACTAACCTCGACGACCTGGGAGACCATCGGCCAGGGCTGCAGGCGGCGATCAATCATCAGGTCCGCAGCCCGCTGATTGAAGAAGGTCTTAACAAAGCCATGGTGCGGGCACTGGCAAAGTTCTGGAATCTCACGGTCGCGGAAAAGCCAGCCTCCCCCTGCCTGTCCAGTCGAATCGCCTACGGAATCGAAGTAACAGAAGAACGAGTTGCTCGTATTGAACAGGCCGAAGCCTGCATTCGCCGAATCACCGGAATTCAGGAGCTGCGAGTGCGTCTGGAAGCCAGCGAACTGGCTCGGATTGAGGTCCCGCTAACTGCCATGTCAGCGTTTCTTGAACATACCAGTCGCAGCGAGATTGCCTCTCAGCTGAGAGCTCTGGGTTTTCGGCGGATTACTCTGGATCTTGAAGGATTTCGTTCGGGCAGTCTGAATGACACATTACCACTGGTTCAGCTGGGTCAGTCCGCCACGGTCTGAGCAACCGCCGCAAACATCACAGGATCGCATGGATCGGTACTCCATAGTCCAGTTCCAGCCGCTTTCTTCCGGGGAATTCCAGCCTGCGAGCGTCCAGACCCAGCTGCTGCATGACCGTCGCATGCAGGTCGGTCACATAATGCCGATCTTCCACCGCATGAAAGCCAATCTCATCGGTTGCTCCATGAGCAATCCCGCCTTTGACGCCACCTCCGGCGAGTGCCACCGAAAAGCCATAAGGATGATGGTCACGACCATCGGATCCCTGCGCGCCCGGCGTTCGGCCAAACTCAGTGCCAATGACAACCAGCGTTTCTTCCAGAAGGCCTCGCTGCTTCAGATCACTGAGTAAAGCGGCAATTGGCTGATCCACCTGTGCACACAAACCTGTGTGATTGGCCTTCAGACCTCCATGAGCATCCCACGAACCTGCTCCTCCATTGCTGCCATGAAACAGCTGAACAAACCGGACTCCCGATTCCACCAGCCTTCTTGCAACCAGACACTGCTGACCAAACGTCTTAGTCGGGTCCTGGTCCAGACCATATGCCTGCTGAGTTGCCTGAGTCTCGGCGGCAAAGTTGATCACTCCCGGCAGCGCTGACTGCATTCGAAACGCAAGCTCATACGATTTAATTCTGGCCTGCAGTGATGAATCATCCGGAAAACTGTCGGCCGACAATCGATTCAGGCGATGGAGCAGCTCAAATTCCGCCCGCTGCTCTTCCCGGTAAACCTCGGCGCCCGGAGATGCAAACGGCAGAGGACTGGCCGGATCCACATTCAGCTGTATACCGGCATGCGCCGGACCAAGATAGTTGGCACCATGAGCCCCCACGCCACCACAGCAATCCGCAATTGGAGTACCAATGACACAGAATGACGGCAGGTCATCGTTTAATGAACCAAGCCCGTAATGCACCCATGAACCGATTGTCGGAAACTGCCCCTCAAGAGCATGTCGCCCCGTATGAAACTGCAGCTGAGCACCATGGTTGTTATCGGTCGTCCACATCGATCGGACGATCGCCACATCATCAATTACATTGCCCAGATGCGGCCACCAGTCACTGATATCCAGTCCGCTGGCTCCTCGCCGTGCATGGGTCACCTGCATCGGGTAAAGCTTCGGATGAACCGTATGCAGGCCTGGGATAAATTCGCGAAGGTTCTTCTTCAGATAAGGAGAATCCAGAACCGCCTTGAATGGCGTCGCGTCATAAGACAAACCAGCGTACTGATTCAGCGCTGGCTTTGGGTCAAACGACTCCATCTGGGACATTCCTCCCACGAGAAATATCCAGATGACGCTCTTCGCCTTCGGGGCAAAATGACAGGGAGAAGGCAGGATCGTCTCTGAAGAATCTGGCCTGTGCGAGGGCGCTGCGGCATCGGCTCGCGCAATCCCATCGCGATAAAGCATGGCGCCCAGTGCCAGACTTCCAAATCCCATACCAGCATCTGACAGAAATCGGCGTCTGGATCGTGAATTGCCGTTTTCAATCGAATCAGTGGCAGTATTGTGTTTCATTGTTTTCGAACCTGTTAACGGATCGTCACAAAATCATTGTGGTTAAACAAAACATGAACCAGATTTTCCCGGGCTCGCTGTCGAGCGTCAGCGGCCGGTTTCACAGGACTCTCTGAAGTACCCGGGAAAACAGTCAGCTGGCTGCCCGACTCCAGACGAGCTGCCTGAGTCGCCAGAAAGCTGACGCACTCCGTCCGTTCAGCAGCCGTTGCCTCCCGTGAAAGCACATACTGGAACGCCAGATCAACAAACTGCTCGTCCGCAGACACCCCCTGCCCGGTCAGTCTTGTCGCAACCAGACGGCTCTGAGCAAGTGTCAGCGGACTGTTGCTCATTGCCAGCGACTGCTGGGGCGAAATACTCTCCGCTCGCTGATAACACTCCACAGGATTCGCACTGTCGAAGGTTGCAAGAAATGTCATTTTCTTTTCCTTCGATGTACGGAAATAGATACTTCGACGCGGCACAGTCATCCCGGTGGCCGGATCGAGGTCCGGACCATACATCTGCGTATCAAGCTGCCCGGCAATATGAAGAGCAGCATCGCGCACAACTTCGGCTTCCATACGTCGAACATTTTGCTTCCAGAGAAACCGATTCTCCGCATCTGTCCTCTTTCCGGCAGACTCCAAAGCAGAATCCTCAGCATAGGCGGAAGTGGACGCCATCCGATACGTGGCACTCGTCACAATCAGACGATGCAGTGCTTTCATTCGCCAGCCCTGTTCAACCAGCTCACAGGCAAGCCAGTCGAGCAACTCCGGATGAGACGGCGTCTTTCCATTCATTCCGAAATCGAAAACTGTCGTTACCAGCGGCTGATGAAAATGCCTCATCCACATATGATTGACGGCGACACGAGCGGTCAGAGGATTTTCCGGACCTGCAATCCATCGCGCCAGTGCCAGTCTTCGCCCCGTACTGGTCTGCGGATAAACGGGAGTCAGACGTGCATAAGCCTCGTGAGGTTCACCGACGAGCTTCAATGCCACATCAACTGCAGTCTTTGCCGCTGCAACACTCGCCTCAGCATCCGCTACAGCCTTGCCAAACTTCGGATCGGTTTGTTTCGATTCTGTGGCTGCCGCGAGTGCTGCTGTTGCGGAATGCAGTGCCTGCTGAGCTGTCAGCAGCTTCAGTTCTTCCTGCATGACGGACAGCTCGCGTTCCAGACGGCCTGCTGCAAGTGACAGGTCCTTCGCTTCAGACGCCGTCGGCTGAGCATAATTTGCTTTGTCGGCAGCAATGCGAGCTTCCGTGTAAGCCAGCGATTTTTCGGCAATCGACCGTTTCAAAACGGCGACCTGTGCCGCAGATTCGGCCCGCGATTCAGCGGCCAGCAGACTGGCTTCATCCTGAACTCCTGCATCACGCAGCTCAAAGCTGCGGAACTCCGCAGCTGCATCGTATGTCCACAGATAAATGTGTCCGTCGGACGGACGTGCATTCGGCAGCGTCCAGACAAGCTGTTCCTGACCATTCAGGCGAATTTCCAGACGAGTCCCCTGAACTGTCAGAACCAGTTCCTGATCCTGGTCCTGACTGATGGTCAGCGGCTTAGCGCCGGCAGCAGGGTACTCATCGGCACCATTCACCTTATAACCGGCCTGTAGTTTTCCGCCGCCTACGCTTGCATAGACAAACGTCAGATTCTTTTCATCCACGCCATCAAATGCCAGCCCGACTGACTTGTAGACATCTCCACCCGTCACTCGAAATTTTAATGCAGCTGTGAAGTCAGCCGGATGACTCTGCAAACATTGAAAGCTGAGCATGGTGTCAGCAGGGTCAGTTTGGACCAGCCGACCATTCTGGTACTTCCAGTCACCTGGTCCGGCCCGCCAGACATCCGAACGAGCAGAAGAGAAATCGTCCTGCAGCACCGGCCCTCTTACTGTCGACTCCTGAACAGACTGTTGAAACTGTTCCCGCTGTGCTCTGGCATTCGCAACGGCCTTTTGTGCTGCTGTGTCAGCGGCAACAGCGGAATCCAGTGCCGACTGTGCAGCACTTCGTGTCTCGGCCACAACAAAATCCTGCAGTCCGGGATACCAGACCTGTGGTGGTAGTTCGACGGGCTGAACAGGCAGTTCAGGATTCCCAAAGAGAACCGGTATCAGAGGCGAAAGTGGCTTATCTTTGATCGGATTCTTCTCATCCCCGCGGGCAAACAGATGCGTCGGCGCGGCAGCCGTGGCATCGAATACTCGAACAAGTCCGTCCCGAGCCAGATCACTCTGACCCGGTACACGATCTGTTCGAACATCATGTGGTTCAAAGAATGCCCGCAGCTGATAATACTCCGTCTGACGCACGGGATCATACATGTGATCATGGCAGCGAGCACAGTTAAACGTCATTCCCATGAACGCCTTGCCGGTATGTTCAATCGTGCTGTCGATCCATGTATTGCGATTGAAAACGTACCAGTTCCGCACAAGATAACCCGTGGCCCGCAGCGAATCCGGATCTCCCGGCGACAATTCGTCCGCTGCCAGCATCTCCATCAGCATTCGATCATACGGCTTGTCACTGTTGAGAGACTCGATGATCCAGTCCCGCCAACGCCAGATATGAGGTTTGCTCTCGCGAACTTCTGCCCCATATCCATCCCAGTCACTGTATCGCCAGACATCCATCCAGTGCCGCCCCCACCGCTCGCCGTAGTGCGGGCTGTCCAGTAACTGATCCACCACACGGTTCCATGCATTTGCAGATTCATCCGCCAGAAACGCGTTCATTTGTTCCGGAGTTGGTGGCAGGCCAATCAGATCCAGATAGAGCCTTCGCAACAACACGGCTTTGGGCGCTGGAGCAGCAGCATGCAGCTGATGCTGCTGGTGCGAGTCCGCAATGAACGCATCAATCGGGTTAATTCCCCAGCCCTCGGAGAGCAGACGTTCGCTGAGTTCCGGCTGAGGTGCAACGGGCCGCAATGGTTTTTGAAAGGCCCAGTGAGTCACCCGATTTTCGTCGTCCGGTATCACTGCACCCTGATCAATCCAGTTGCGCAGGATTTCAATCTGAGCAGCAGACAATGGCTGCCCCTCATCCGGGGGAGGCATCTTCAGGTCGCCCTGCTGCAGAACGGCCTGCAGCAATCGACTGTCAGCACTGTGCCCGGGTATAACGACCGGCCCGCTTTCGCCGCCCTTCCTGATCTCTGTGCCCTGATCAAGTCGCAACCCACCTTCCCCTCCAACATCATTGTGGCACATGACGCATTTGGCACGCAGGATGGGCCGAACGTCCCGCAAAAAATCGACCGCCCTGGCACCCGCTGCCGGCGAATTCACCACAGTCGGGTCAGGCCCTGCGGATTCAGGCAAAAACGATTCTGCTGCTGATTCCTGCGGTGACGACTGGGATGCAGGCTGAGCCTGAACAGATGCAAATACTGACAAAACGAAGACCGAAGTCAGAAAAGCTGTTTTCGGATCACAGAAAGTCGCTGGCGTCATCATGGTTGAACCAGACTGTGAAAGGCAGGAGGAAATGCAGGAGAGTAGATCAGGCAGGAGACTGTCCGCTGCTTCAAATACCGGCCGCAGGCAGGATCGGAGAGAACCGGACAGCACAGAAATGGTATCTGGCAAAACCCGCTGAGGCTACCTTTTCGCTACCGATTCACGTCTGAATGTGATTTTGCTGCAGATTGGAATCACTGCTCGTCCAGATCCTCTTCTCGTCGAATTTCCGCCAGAGAATCCAGAATTCGTTCCACATCCCGGACATCCGGAATGGAGAAAAAACCGTTCCGCACGATTTGTCGAGTGCCATTTTCTTCGGAAGTGAACAGCTCTGTTCCGAAAGTCAGGTCGCCGGAACCGTCTTCTCGCTGAATGCGGTGGATCTGACCGATATTCTCCGGACTGTATGAACTGATCTGCATACCATCTCCGGCACTTCGTATCAGTCCGCTGGCCAGGCCTAAAACACCACTATCGCCAAAATATCCGCCGTTCACGATGATCGCTCGCCGGTCCGTAATCACATAGACGGTCTTTTCAGCAGCTCGGCGAGTCCGTCGTCTCATCCAGTAGGGTGCGCTCAGCATTCCCAGCCCCACCAGCACAAACGGAACCCCAAACAGCGCAAAGAAAATTCGGCCGGGATCAACTGGTTTTGCAGCACCGCCGTCAAGAAAGCCATCCAGCACACCCGCAGCGGCCGCCATCCAGAACAATGAAAATCCTGTCCAGGGAATCGCAAACAGAACCGGAAACAGTGATGCCCACGACAGCGACTTTCTCGGAATCGGCTGGCCAACCCATCGGACAGATTCACCACCAGCAAGCTCACCCTGAACCAGCCGCTGCATTGAGTCTGGCAGAGAGTAAATATCCATCACGACGGAACTCTCCTGTTAACCAACCTGATCTGAAATCGTCGGCCGAGACACTCAGCGACGATCTCGTTCAAAATTCAATGCGTCAGATCTCGCCTCAACCGTACCAGATGTCTGCCGCTTTAGAGACTCAACGCAATCCTACTGAGTCTGGATTACGGAATCTCCAAAACAGTAAAGCGAATCGCCGATCCTCAGGTAGAGTCGCCCATCCGCAACTGCGGGAGTTGCGTGGCCATCGCCGTTAAAGTTCACGGTATGCAGTTCTTCGAGACTGTCGGCAGAGAGAACAGTGAGTTCCCCCTGCTGGCTGAGCAGAAAGACCTTTCCGTCCCCGGCAACAGGCGATGCATAATAATCACCAGTTGCCCTGAGCCTCTTCAGTTTCAGGAGATTGCCACTGGATGCATCCAGAACGGACAGAATCCCGCCGTTCTTCACCATAAACAGAAGACCCTGGTAATACAGAGGTGAAGGACAATAGGGGATCTGTTTTAAAAACTCCCATTTCACATGCGTTGATGTAATGTCACCCTGGCCACCTGGAGCGATCGCCAGAACAACATTGCGGCCCTCCCGATGCGGTCGACTGGCAACTTCGTACTCTGCACGACTCAAATGCCCATCCTTGTTGCGATCGAGCTGAGAGAATCGCGATTTGAAAGGATGGCTGGGAAACTCCGGCTCTTCAATGGTTCCGTTCACATCGGCATCGGATGCAAACAACTCATCAACCGCCAGCGGAGTCACTCGATCATCGCCGCCATTCCCAGGCGAATAACATGCAGCATACAGAATATTGTCCGGCCCAATCACCGGAGTCATGTTGATGATCCGTGAGACACCACGAACGGTCCATACTTCCTTTCCGGTTTCCAGATCGTAGCCCACGATACGAAGAGTTGCGGCAACCACAATCTGTTTCTGACCTTCCACCGTCCAGATGACCGGTGTGGAATAATTTCGCAGAAACTCGGAACGATCCTGACGCCAGACTTCCCGGCCCGTTCGTTTGTCAAAGGCAGCGATAAACGAATCGATATCATGATCCTGAAGCAGAATTACGAGATCACCTTCAATGATCGGAGAACTCCCGGCACCGAAGTCGTTCCTGAATGGCCCCATACGATGATGCCACAGCAGATTACCATCCCGGTCAAAGGCAAACAGCCCGGCGGACCCAAAGAAGCTGACCACGATCTCACCGTCCGCCGCAGGACTCGATTGCGCAAGACTTCCCGTCTGATGAATGGTCTCCAGTCCATCATGAGGAATTTCCTTCTCCCAGATCTGCTTACCCGTCGCTCGGTCCAGAGCTAGTGTCAGCAGACGTTCGCCGTCAGCGGCCGTCATAAAAATACGATCACCGACCAGGACGGGGGACGAATGTCCGGCCGGGACGTCCGCTTTCCACAAAAGATGCGACTCAGGAGACACTTCCGCCGGAAGTGACTGCTTTGATTCACTGACACCGCCGGACCGGCGTCCCCGGAACTGAGGCCAGTCTTCGGCCAGAACGTCTCCCACACAACAGACAGCCAGCAGGAGGACAGCAGCCCTCGATGCATAAGCCTGCATTGCAGCAGCAACGTGATATGAGCCACTCACAGACAATACTCCTGTTCGCTGAACGCAGGATCAGTCAATTCCCGGCACCGGAAAGGCAGTTGCAAAGCTGGCGATTTCGCTCCGAATGCGCTGCAGCTGAGCATCATTGTCTGAATGCCTGAGCGCATCCAGAATCCAGCCTCCAACCTTCTTCATCTCGTCAGACTTCATTCCTCGAGTTGTCAGTGCGGCCGTACCGATTCGCACTCCACTGGGATCCATTGGCTTTCTCTGATCGTAGGGGATCATATTCTTGTTGACAGTGATCCCCGCCTTATCCAGTGACTTTTCAGCAATACTGCCTGACAGGTTGATGGCGGTCACATCACACATCATCAGATGGTTGTCTGTTCCACCGGAAACCAGACGCAGGCCACCCGAGGTCAAAGTCTCTGCCAGGGTTCTGGCATTCTCTACGATTTGTCGCGCATAGACCTGAAAATCCGGCCGCAGAGCCTCACCAAAACAAACGGCTTTTGCTGCAACAATGTGCATCAGCGGGCCGCCCTGCATTCCCGGGAAAACATTTCGATCCAGGTTCTTTGCATGTTCCTCCCGGCACAATACGAATCCGGAACGGGGACCACGCAGCGTCTTATGTGAAGTCGACGTCACGAAATCGGCAACTGGGACCGGACTGTTATGAACACCACCGGCAACAAGCCCGGCATAGTGTGCCATATCAACCATCAGCAAAGCACCAACTTCTCTCGCAATCTCTGCAAACTTTGCATGATCAATCTCACGCGGATAGGCACTTGCACCTGCAACGATCAGCTTTGGCTTATGCTCCCGAGCCAGTGACACGACCTGATCAAAGTCAATGCGATGGTCATCTCGCCGGACACCATAATGAGCTGTCCTGTAGAGTTTGCCACTGAAGTTCAGATGCATTCCATGCGTCAGGTGTCCGCCATGAGACAGATCCATGGCAAGGATCAGATCGCCGGGGTTCAGAACCGTGAAATAGACGGCCATGTTCGCCTGGGAACCCGCATGCGGCTGAACGTTCGCATGCTGAGCACCAAAGAGCTGACAGGCTCGCTCTCGGGCGATCTGCTCAACCGTGTCAACATGTTCGCACCCACCGTAGTACCGCTTCCCCGGATAGCCCTCGGCATACTTGTTCGTCAGAACCGTACCAGCCGCTTCCATGATCGCGGCGCTGGTGTAGTTCTCCGACGCAATCAGTTCCAAACCCTCAGCCTGCCTTTTACGTTCGTGGCAGACAGCATCCCAGATGGAAGGATCGGACGTCTGAAGACGAGACATATTCAAAACTCTTTCGCTGTCAAATTCACTGTCAAATTCGCGGTCAAACGGCCGAGATTCGATGCGGATAACGGCCAAACCTGCGTTTTGGGAAAAAATCGTACACGGAAAATCGAAAGTTTTCGCCGCCAGTGATGGAAAACTCCGGCGACTTTTCCAGCCAGCCACCAATTCTTCCCTCTCTGATAGCAGTAGAACGTCTGAATACTACCCTTTCATTATTTTCCACGGTATCTTCGATATCCGGTCTTCGTTCTTTCCGGACCGCATTCGACCCAGTCTTCCAACTCTGAGAAAGTCGTGTGGGTGGATTCCAGCAAATCAGACGACAGCTCCAGTATGCCTGAGGAAAGACCGACCACCCCGGAGTCGCTCATCACAGCCAGCTCCCTGCCGCTGGCCGGGGAAACCGTTGCTTTTACCGGTACGCTCGCATCTATGGTGCACCGCGATGCCGCAAGGCTCGTGGAACAATACGGCGGACGCGCCAGTCATTCTGTATCCGGCTTAACCACGATGCTGGTGGTGGGCGAAGAAGGCTGGCCACTGGAAGAGGACGGAACAACTTCACAAAAGCTTCAACAGGCAACGGAGCTGATTTCGAATGGCCACCATTTAAGCATCCTCCCGGAATCCGACTGGCTGCATCTTCTGGGAATGAATGAACGGCGTGAGGAAATTCAAAGAGCCTACACTCCCGCCATGCTGTCTCGCCTGCTCGATGTGCCCGTTCGCCTGATTCGACGCTGGGCTCGACTTGGACTCATTCGGGCGGTGCGTCGAGTTTGTCGACTGCCATACTTTGATTACCGCGAAGTTGCCAGCGCACGCAGACTGGCGTCTCTCCTTGATGAAGGTGTTTCTGCAAAGAAAATTGAACAGAGTCTGGGAGAACTCGGACAAACGCTCGCAGGTACCGATCGTTCGCTTGCTCAGCTGAATTTGCTTGTACAGGACGAAAAAGTCCTGCTGCGTGATTCCCACGGCGTTCTGAATCCACGAACCGGACAGCGCCTGCTGGACTTTGACGCAACCGAGGAGAGTACGAACAACATCGTGCAGCCGATGCCAGATGATGACGCTCCGGACAGTGAACAACCGGCTCACTCGGTCGCGCACCTGACCTCACTGCAATTGAGCAATTCGAATAGTCGGTCAGCATCCGCCTCGACATCAGACTCTGCTACAGATGACGACGAACCCATTTCATTCTCAATTACCGAAGCCAGACTGCAGATCGGCGATCGGCGAATGAGCGACTGGAATGCGGATGAATGGTTTCATGAAGGATGCCGATTATCGGAAGAAGCCGAGTTTGAATCGGCTGTGAACGCTTTTCGGAACTCGATGAGCCTGCTGGTATCGGAGCAGTCATTGTTGCGCGAAGAAAATCAGCCCCATCTGAAAGACCGGGGAGGCGTTTTCCCGGATCCGGCGGATGTCAATTTCCATATGGCCGATGCACTTTATCGCAGTTCAAAAATTGAAGCTGCGATCGAACGCTATCTCTGTGCGATTGAGTTTGCTCCCGACTTCATCGAAGCATGGACTCAGCTGGGATGTCTTCAAACCGAGCTGCGACAGCACCAGGCTGCCGAGGAATCACTCCTGACTGCGATTTCCATTCACCCGGGAAATCCGGACGCCCTTCTTCATTATGCTCAGCTGCTGGACCATGTGCAGCGTTATGAGGAAGCCCTGTCTTACTGGCAGCAATATCTGGAGTATGACTCCCGCGGCCCCTGGGCTGATCATGCGCGGTCCAGACTGGAACAGCAACGCCCGTCAGCATCAGCATTGAAGACGCCCGAATGAAACGTCGCTCACGAAGTATCAGTGACCTGTTTCGTGACCGTCGGCGGGAGCTGCATTCTGAGATTCTGCACTCTGCAGGCTGCTATACGTCCACCATGTCACCAGCGCCATCGCCAGCACGGTGTAAAGAAACAGGATTGACAGCATTTTTCCAATAGCGCGGCCAGCGGTGACGTCGTCAGCTTCAAACTGCTCGATTTCCACCGGCGTGAACAGTGCAGTTTCCGAATGAGCTGGTTCGTGAGCGGTTTCAGACATGACCGTGACGTTCTGACAATAAAAAATTTGGTGAGACGCGAAGCCGTTTCGCGAAAGAAACTGATACTGAAGGCCCAAAAAGCATGGCCGAATTTTGAACACCGACCAGATTGTTTCCATCGGCTCAAATTCCGACCCGGCTGATTCTAATCCATGAGGGACCGTCAGGGAAATCGATGTTTAGCAATTTCGTACAGGCTTTTTCAGGTTTGCGGGGTACGGGCAGAACCCAGCAGTTCATAAAGAAGATTGCTGACCGGATGAGGATGCCCTTTGTACTGACGGAATCCTTCTCCATGTTCGACGCCCAGTTCCGCTCCCCGCGCCCGGCTCCAGCGCACACAGGCATCCATATATTCATCGATGCCGTGCTGGCGCCGAAGCCATTCCCGCTGGCTGGCGTGGCAGGCCAGCGCCCGATGCTTAATATCAAACTGAGCAGTCACATCGACAATAAAATCCACAGGCTGCCGATTGCCAAAATGATCAGTTCCTTCAACGGGGTCGACGTAATACAGCCATGGAATCTTTTTCGTCGGGGGAGCCGGATCCCACTGCTGAGTTCGATAATTTGGCACAGACGCGTTGAAGCAGGCATCCCGAACAAGCGCACTCGTGATTTCATGGTCGTGCATATAGTCGACCGGAGGTGCCGTCAAAATCAGGTCGGGGCGTTTGCGACGTACAAATTCCGTCATCCGTCGGCGACTGTCATTGTCAAAACAGATGGAAAGATCGCGGAATTCAAGACAGGTGTAATCAGCCTGAAGAATCTCTGCCGCTGCGGCAGCCTCACCACGGCGAATTGCCGAGATTTGTTCGGCAGAATGTTCTGCACTTCCGCCGTCGCCTGGCGTCATCGTGGCAACAGAAATCCGACATCCCAGATCACGCAGTCTGACCAAAGTCCCGGCACACTGGAATTCAATATCATCGGGATGTGCGTGAATCGCCAGAACTCGGAGTTCTGAAGGATTGACAGGTTTTGCATCAGCGGCCATAGCAATAATCTCAGAAACAAATCAGCCTGGAAGAAGGCAACGCATCGCCAAAGGGAGGACTCGGCTGGCCCGCAAATTTCACTTGCCGGTACCGCCGAAGAAGAATCTTTGAATTACTTTAAACGGTTTCACAGGAGTTCGCTACGGACAGCGTGAATCGGCAGAATTCGTATTTTACTCCTGAACAATTTGCTGTAAAACGCTGGTTCTCAGGAGACGAGCATCCTCGCGGACGCAATCAGGTTGTCATCATAAGGCAACGCCGGTATGGAAAAATCGAAGGATCGATGCCCAATGTTTAGTTTTCGACTGCACCTTGCCACCATTTCTGTTTTGGTAGTCGCAGTGATTTCCGGGTGCGGTGGCGGAACGGATTCGACTCCGTCTGCCGACAGCTCGCCGCAGGTGATTTCAAACGCGGGTACGAGGCAGAATCTGCCCAACAGTGACTCCGAATCGTCACCAGCAAACGGCTCAGATTCTTCCCCGGATGAGCAGAACACTCCGGCGGCCGCACGAATTACGGCATCGATTGCATCGCCTGAGTCGCAGTCGGTCGATGCCAGCGAGACTCCGGAAACAAAAAACGCTGGCGAGGCCGATGAAGCAACAAAGATCCTCAGAGAAATTCAGCAGCTGCGACTGGGGAGCGTACCGGCGGATCTGGAACAGGCCCGAAAAACTCGACGCGATCGAAACGAACAGATTATTGAAATGGCGACAAATGTCCTTCGCCTGACAATGAATAACGAAGGCAAAGAACCACTCTTTAACCAGGCGATCGGACAGCTCCTTGAAGCACGGTTTCAAATGGCGCTCGCCGGTAATCAAACAGACGTGGATCAGCTCTATGCCGATGTGGAAGCCATCGCTTCAAGGGACCCCAAATCAGCAGCCGCAGCCGAAGGTGTGTACTATATTGCAAAATTCGCCCACACTAAGGCCGGTATGCTCGGGAAAACACAGCCAGAATGGTTTACCACGCTTTCCCAGTGGGCCAGAGAATTTGCGGACCGCTTCCCCGAGCAGCAAAATCGTGCTGTCACCATGTTGTTTGGAGCGGGATTAAGCTGTGAATTGCACTCTATGTCCTCTGCGGATACCGAGCTTGCCAAAAGACTGATGACCGAAGCCAAACTTTGCTACACGGCACTGGCAGAAAAATTCCCGGAATCAACACAGGGACAGAAAGCAACGGCGACACTCAGAAGGATGGCACTGGCCGGACAAAAACTGTCACAGTTCTCCGGTCCCACACTCGATGGTGGATTTGTTTCTGTGGACGACTTTTCGGGAAAACCCACGCTGATTTACTTTTGGTCGTCAGAAGACAAGGAATTTACCGACGATCTGCTTCCACTACTGCAGCGCATTCGCAGCCAGGTTCCTGGTGAACGACTAAGAATCGTTGGAGTGGCTCTCGATGATGCGGAAACGGAACTGAACGCGTTTATGGAATCGCATGAGGTTCCCGGACAGCAGATTTTCTTCCCGAACCCTGATCAGCGATCCTGGAATAGCCCGCTGGTGGTCTTTTGGGGCATCGCCCGCAGCCCAGCCGTCTGGCTGGTCGACAAAAACGGCGTGGTGATTACAACCACCTCAAACTCGAAAGACCTCGGTTCCCGGCTTCAGGCAATGCTGAAATAGTAAACATCACTGAACATCGCACAGGCAAAAATCTTCCCGAGAATTCGTCGGAAGAACCTGTACCGGAATACTCGTGGTTCATTTGACGAGTTGCCTTCCAGGGAATCAGAATTCATCATTCTGCGCGTTTCGCAAACAATGACGCTGTACACTTCTTTTTAACGAAAATTTCACCGATTCCTCGCCCAGACGAGAGAAATTGTTGATGAAATGCAGGGAAACATGGTCTGTTTTTGCTTTCCGACGAATTCAGACCTGTTCAGGTATTGAAGTCTCAGCAATGTCCGCAATACTCCGACTACAGAACATTTGTCACCCCTGGCAAGTTAACGGCTGAATTGATATTTTTCCGGCAGCGTTTTTGTCAGCTGTGGCAACCATCAGCGAATCCGATTTGTTTTTTCTCGAATGAAATTGGCAAAAAACTGTCAGAAATCCGTTGAATCCGGCGTCAAACGACAATTACCGGGGCAGGTGCTGTAATTTTGTCTACTCGACTGGCACTGCGTTTGCATGTGGTGATGTCGGAGAGTCGTCGAGTTGCTTGCCCACAAGCCGGGGCGGGATTCGTTTGACGGCGGGCGTTATCTTCCCCTCAGGTGTTCTGGTTGTTGGTCTGCAGATTTACTGACATGGTGGTGTGAAGTGATACAAGCAACGAAAAACCAGGTGAGCGAACCAGGTTTTGATACTCGATCGGATATCCGATCGAGGTCAGAAATACATGAAAGAACTGTAATGATTGGAAACAGCAAGAAGCCGTCGCTGACTCGCCGTCAGCGAGAAATCTACGATTTTTTGCGAGACAAGATTATTAACCGGGGATATGGCCCAACGGTCAGAGAAATTGGTGTGCACTTTAACATCCGCTCTCCAAACGGTGTGATGTGCCACCTGAAGGCACTGGAGAGAAAGGGACTGATCAGCCGCGAACAAAACATGTCTCGCGCTATTCAGCTGTCTGATGCTCCACAAAACCGCCTCAGCGTTTCCCTGATCGGCACCGCTGTATCGGGACGTGCCGTACAGCCAACTGTGTCGTCAGAAGAAACAGTCTCCTTCGGTACAGTGTTCGAAGGTAACGATATCTGCTGCATGAAAGTGGAAGGAAATGCCTTCAATCCACTCAATATCTGTGACGGGGATTTCCTGATTCTGAATCGCGAATCGCCAATGCAGGCAGGCAGTATGGTTGCAGCGCTCGATGATCGTCACATGGTTGTCATCTGCACGGTCCAGGAAGGCAGCCACCATCTTGTCCCTGCAATCCCAGGCACTTATTCATCTGTGACTCGTCAGGTGCTGGGCGTCATCACCGGAGTCGTGCGCAAGTTCAAGGTTGCCCCCGTACCAGTGGCGATCGCCGTGGCGGAGCCCGAAGTGAAGGCCGATGAATTCTGATTCAGCTGGTTGATCCGGGCTGGTCAGACACGATCAGCCCGGAATTCCGCTCAACACATCGGCAGTATCACTTCGGCTCACTGATTTCATCGTCAGCACCATGGTCGGACGCAGCTGCAGCAGCTGCACTCATCGCAGGCAGCAGAATCCGAATCAGCGTACCTGTTCCTGCCGCGGAATCAACTTCAACAAGTCCGCCGCTTTGCGCAACAATTCCGTGGACAACGGCCAGTCCGAGACCCGTCCCATGACCGGGAGCCTTGGTCGTGAAGAACGGTTCAAAAATCCTCGACTGAAGATGCGGATCAATCCCATGTCCTGTATCCGAAACCGAGATTACAACATATTCGGTGAATGCCGAGTCATTTGTTCCGGCTGGCAGCTCATGTTCTCGCCTTTCGTTTCGAGTGGCGATTGATATCAGACCTCCATCCGGCAACATCGCGTCGCGGGAATTAACAACGAGATTGATGAGAATCTGTTCCAGCTGCAGGGGATCTGCACGTACCATTTTTAAATCAGCGGCAAGGTCAGCCTCAAGGATTATGTTGCTGCCCAGAAGTCGCCTCAGGATGCGTTGAGTGTCCCTTACCACGCTGTTGGCATCAATTGTCTGAAGAGTGATCTCCTGCTGGCGGCTGAAGGTCAGTAACTGTCGAGTGAGCCCGGCTGCCCGGAGCGATGAATGGCGAATTGCCTCGATACTTTCCCGAAACGAGGCATCTCTGATCTCGGCTAAATCCAGAAGGTCACAGGAACTGATGATAACGGTCAGCAGATTATTAAAATCATGAGCAATGCCACCGGCAAGTCGTCCGATAGCTTCCATCTTTGCCGACTGCAGCAGCTTCTCTTCGATCAATTTACGCTGGGTGATATCAGTCAGTACCCCATGCCAGCAAACGGATCCCTCCCCCACTCGACATGGGGATGCCTGACATTCGACCCAAATCAGTCCCCGGACCGGATGAGCCACTCGGAACGTCGTGGCGAGTGTGGTCAGCTCAGCCGCCGATTTCCTCGCCAGTTCCCGAACAACCGTGACATCATCCGAATGTATAAGAGAAAGTATGAGGCCTGCATCATGACGGACGGCCTCATGGGTGACTCCCAGAAGGTTTGAAATTGTCGGAGCCAGATAAGGGAATGAACCGGTACCGTCAGGATTCTCAAGATAGGAAAAGATCACTCCCGGTGAAGCCGTTGCAATCGCCGAGAGTCGATCCTGTTTTTCTATCAGTTCCTGTTCTGTTCGTTTCAGGTCATCAATATTGGTTGCTGCACCGTACCAGCAGTCAATAATTCCCGCTTCATTCCTTGAAGCAGTCGCCCGCGAGAGAAACCAGCGATACTGACCGGAACCTCGCAGTTTGAGACGATGTTCAACCGTAAACTCGTCTCCGGACGCAAGTGCGTGTCTGAGTCGACGGGACGTTTCAAGCTGGTCGTCAGGATGAACGGCTGAAAGCCACTGAGTACTTTCTGTTACTCCGGCAGCATCCTGAAGTCGCTGATTCCTGTATGTTAATTTCCCGGTTTCATCTGTGGTCCAGACCAGCTGAGGCATTGCATCAGCCAGCTTTCGAAAGCGATTTTCACTTTCCAGAACAGATTTTTCGTTTCGATAACGTTCCAGTGCAATGCTGGCAAGATGAGCAGCCTGAGCGACCTTCTGCAACTGCTGCTCTGCAGGGCGACCCGTTCTGCGGAGATAAACACAGAGAACCCCCTCAAGGTGACCCCTGTTTTCACGCCCTGCTCCCAATCGGCTCAGTGATCCAGGCCCGGAAAACAGAGGCACCGCCCAGCAACTCCGCAGGTTGCGTTCACTGGTAATTTCCGGATATCCCAGCCATCCTGGATCAGTGCTCAAATCCTCAACAATGATGGAATCCCCCGGACCATTCACACGGCCTGCCACTTCAGCACAGTTCAGGGGCCGAGCCTCAATCGAATCCAGAAACCCCCGGGGAATCACAGGCCCCAAAGCCACATAGTCATTCCCGCGAGAATGATTCAGCACCATGCTAACGACGGAATCCGGAATTCCAGCCTCCAAAAGACTGACAATCGACTCGAACACATCCATCTGCGAACGCCCGGATGCTATTCGGTGCAGCACATCGTTCTGAGCAATCAGCCAGTTACTTGCCGCCCTGCGATCAGTTATATCCTGAACGATCCCAACCATCCTTACGGGATTTCCACATTCATCGTAGTAAGGCTTGCCAGCGTTTTGCATCCAGCGGTACGTGCCGTCGGGGCTCCGCGTTCGAAACTCTCCGTGAAAAGCAGAGTTCCCTGCAATGGAATTCTGAAACTCCCCGTGCATCCGGGATAGATCATCAGGGTGTACCAGTTCACGAAATCTGTCAATGTGATCGACTGGGTCGCCAACGGAAAGAATTCGACCTACCTCTGACGTCCACTTCAGCGAACCATCGCGCAGATCGCATTCCCAGACACCCATATCCGAAGCACCCAGTACAATATTCAGCCGTTCCTGACTGGCCATCAGACTCTCATTCCTGCTCCGCAGCTCTGCCTCCGCATCCTCCTGTCGTGTTACGTCTGTTGACACACCCACCCATTCTTCAGTCGTCCCGTCCGAGGCCAGAATCGGCTGACTCTGAATACGAAGTTTTCTCCACTGACCGTCAGCATTCAAACCGCGAATAATCGTGTCGAACGGCTGGTTCGATGCTTTTGCACGTTCGACAACTGAGCCAAGGGCCGCCTGATCATCCGGATGGATCATTCCCATCCAGTCATGGAATGACATTGTGGTACGACCGAAGGGCGAGGATTCACCCAGCATGATCGACGCAGATTCTCCATGCACATCGCTCACCCAGACATAGAGCGAAATCAGCTCCAGCAATTTCTCATACCGCAGCAGATTCCGGTTAGCAGTTGCCAGCAATTGATGGAGATGCTCATCAGTCATTTTCAAAGACCTTTCTCCAACACTCGGCATGGCAGGATGTCGGAATTCGCACGAACTGATAACACCAGGAAATCAGATTCTCTTGGTACTCGCCGACTTTTATCACACCAAAGGCACTATGGGAAGCAGTCGTCCCAGGGTGTGCTACCACAATTCTGTAGTACCTATGCCATTGCCGGTGCCAGACTGCACCTGTTCATATTACCCGGGTGCAGTACTCCATCCACCCTCGGCAGTACTCAATCGCCGGGCTGTCGGCATTCCGATTCTCCATGACCGGAACTAAAGAAACCTCCGCGGGGCTCCTCTCAACAACCTGTCGATCGCACCAGAGGCAAACACTCCACATGACAACACCTCACTCAGGGTGAAGCTGAATGCCTGAGTTCCGGGGTTGCTGCTTTTGTGCCGAGGACGATCAGCCGGGTGCCGGGATTTCTGAATTCGTGGTGCAACACATGCGGGTTCCGCGTGGACCACGACACTTCAGACGTCCGTTTCAGACCACTCCAGCCGAAATGGCCGGTTCCTGTACTCTCCGGAACATGCGTTACTTTGCTTTCAGCACTGCCCTGCCTGCATTAACCGGCATCCCGGTGCGGTTCAATCTGATTCAGCCGGTTGTAGAGCGTTTTCAGAGCAATGCCGAGTTCACGAGCTGCCTTTGGCTTGTCACCCTCATACTTCTTTAAGGCATTAAGAATCATGCGAGTCTCCATGTCCCGAAGAGTGGTGGGAGTTTCTTCAGCAACCGCCAGCGCAGGCGTCCGAACCGTATTCGATTCGGCATGACGTGACGCATGTGGGCCGCGAGTCACACTTCGGGGCAAATCTTCGGGAAGGATCCGCGTACCGTCCGACAGAATGAGTGCATGCTCAAGCACATTCGAAAGTTCACGCACATTTCCTGACCAGTGATGTGCCTGCAGAATCTGAATCGTTTCTGCCGGCAAAATCGTCGGCGGAATCTGCTCGCGCTTCAAATGTCGGCCGATCAGATGCAGGGCAAGACGAGGAATGTCATCCAGACGCTCCCGCAAAGGCGGCAAATGAATTTCAAAAGTATTCACTCGGAAGAACAGGTCCTCACGAAACGTTCCCTCCGTAACCATTTCCTCCAGTTCACGATTCGTCGCACAGACAATTCGAACATCCACATGAATCGGTTCATTCTCGCCGACTCGGCGAACTTCGCCAGATTCCAGAAACCGAAGCAGCTTCACCTGCATCGACTTATCAAGCTCACCCAGTTCGTCCAGAAACAGTGTGCCACCGTTGGCGACCTCAAACAGTCCCGTCCGAGCCGTGTCTGCTCCGGTAAACGCGCCTCGTCGATGGCCGAAAAATTCACTTTCGACCAGACTCTCCGGTAACGCTCCGCAATTGACAGGAACGAATGGCGCATCTCGCCGGTCGCTCATATCATGAATCCGACGGGCCACCATTTCCTTACCGGTACCCGTTTCACCAAGAATCAGTACCGCACTGTCCGTCGGAGCAATTTTTTCGATCAGCTTATGCACCCTCTGCATCGGCGGCGAATTACCAATCAGGTCAGACCGACCTTCAACTCGCTCCAGCCGGCTCTCCAGTGCAAGCGCCTTGTTCTGCAGTGACTTTTTTTCGCCAATCCGATCCAGAGCACTCGAAATCTCAAACAGCGAAACAGGTTTGGGAAGAAAATCGTATGCCCCCATGCGGATACCGCGAATGGCATCATCCATACTCCCGTGACCCGTACTAATGATATAGTCGGTTTCCGGCGAATGTTTGCGGAGATGGTCGATCACGTCCCAGCCACTGCCCCCTGGCATCCGCAGGTCCACGATGGCCGCATCGAACGAATTGTTGTTGATCGCCTCAATAGCTGAACTGGCCGTCTGCCGAATGGTGGCCGTATGCCCCATACGAGGCAGCTCAGACCTCATCAGATCAGCGATCGACTGCTCATCGTCGACAAAAAGCACTCGCAGATTGTGCCGTTTTTTCGCGCTCACTGCCTGCTCCATGGCCACGACGTCCGGCATCCCTGCCGGCTGATTCTGGCTTTTTCGTTTGACACACCTGCCTGACAATTGTCCATCAGTCAGGTGCGTTTGAGAGAGAATTGACCTGTTCTGCCGACAGCCCACAGACTCGTCGACACAGTGGAAGATTGAGAAAGAGGGTGATACCAGAAACGGCAATTCAGAGCAACGGCCATTTCTGCCACTGTCGTTCAGCAGCACTCAGGCTGAAAACCCTGAACAAACCGCAAATCGTTCACCCGCAATCACTTACGACAAGCAGCAGAGATCGCAAAAATCAGCAGGGACACTCCGAATGGTTTCAATTTCAAACGCCAATATATCAGCAGGTCTGCAATGACGCTTACTGCTATTTTCTGGTGCAACGAACGATTTCCAACTCGCCTTCAATCACGGGCCGACCTTATTGCCCCCTTCCATCACGATGTCAGTTATGATCGCAACAACACGTGACTCTCCGGAAGGGATGACTCCCATTCAATGATGGCTCTTGCGAGTTCAGTGCAAAGGAAGTCCGCCTCACTGAACGCAAGTCTGAGTTCCCGTTCAAGTACACCAATGTTAACGGACTGTGGCTTTCGATCTTCAGTCTTCGACTTCTTCGTACCAATGGCAGATCGAAGTGCAAAAGCAAGGAACTCAACGCAATCGTGGCCGCGAGACATCTCCCAGGCATCGCAATGCACTGAAAGCTCAGTTCCAACTGACTTGCTCAATTCCATAAAAAGTTGTGGATCATGCCGATTCGATTTATTCATGACAGAACGAACAAGTTTGTTGAGATCGAGTTCCAGGGTAGATTTGTCAATGAAATCAGAGAAGGGCAGTCCGTCAAATGTTAGTGCCAGCTCGTTCTTCAACGAAGTGAGTACCAGGGCCCCAATTGGCATGCAGGAGCGTGCGAGAAATGCCGCCAGCACTGTCGGCGGATTCCGATCTGCGTAGAATAACTGAAGTTTTTCCCTGGATCCGTGCTCGGAAATTACTCGCTCCAGCGCCTGGGACCGAATAAGCATCATCTCAAGATCGTGGCCATCACAGAAGACGAGATTCGCGTCAGACTCGATCGTGCCATTAACGCGACCGAAGTCGGCATCGACCACAGCAAGTATACCTGAAAAAGACTCAGAATTCAGAATACGTAACAATGCCAAAGCACGCTCGCGATCGTGCGCCGACAGCACATAGCATTGTTCATGATCTACAAACCGCTCAAAGAATCTCGCATCAGTCGCACCTTCAACCAGAATTACAATCCGTGAATCCTGAGTTCGCTGCAATCGTACCTCTGCTGCGAGGCTATCGCTGTCGATGTATTGCCTCATGTACGCGGACCTTTGAGTTCAACAGTCAGATCCCAGCGGTTTCCGATGATCTGCGGTGAATGAGTTGCTATGAGGAAGTCGACTTTAGTGACCGATGCAATTCGTGCGATGTCCTTCAAGAATGGCTTTTGCCACGCCACATGTAACGAGATTTCTGGCTCGTCAATGAGTACCAATGAATCCGGCTGCGTTAGAAAAAGAAGTTGATACAGGATGACGACTTCATGCTGCTCGCCGGTAGACAACGACGTCGGAGGCAGTTCCTGGCCAGAATCCGTTTGAAATACAAGCCCCTGTCTCTTGTCTATGCGTACTTGTTTATACAAAAAACGATCATTCAGCAATTCGCGAAACAACTCAATTCTCTCACGCAAATCACGAAATACGTCCAGCTTTTGAGTCACATCGGTGATATAGACAGTCAGTACACCCAGCTGAGATTCGTCGGGTTCCGGCAAGTGCTCCACTTCTTGTGACGTCTGTTCCAGCAACCCTACGCTGTTGAGATCCTTGCGCTGCTGATCAAGCGCTGCAAGTCTCTTCTTGACGTCCTCCAGAGAGAGCGATTCTCTTCCATTCTGTGACATAATGCGAACCGGAAAACTGCGATCCAGCGATTGCGCAAGATTGGCGTACTCGGTCTGAACACGCTGGATTCGTTGAGACAGTTCATTTGCATAGTTGGCCACAGCGGGCGCTGATAAAAATGGGCGACGTCGTCCCGAGCGAAGGAATTGGTCGGGAGCTGCAGGTGTTTCCAGTCGATTAGCGCGAATGAAGTACACGTTGACAGAATTCTGGATCTCCTGCAGCCATGCTGGTGTCTTGTCCGGCAGATGCTTGATCGGAAGGTATTCTGCATACCGATCAATCACTTCGCTTGTATCAAGTTGCTCGCCAGACTGGTTGTCAAACCAAACATCATCGTCAATTCGGTGCAACCAGGGAATCTGCTCATCAACAAAATGCCGTGGGATCTCAATCCCCGGCTGCGTGCGATACCGCCACTTCCATGAGTGATCAACAGACTCAACCAGCAACTCCGGCTTCACCACCTTTCTATTTTCCTCGGATACTTGTGTTACGCAAATCGATGTGCCGTCATCCAATTCGAAGTTTAAAGATTCAAAGGGAACACTTCTTAGCATTGAGTAGCGACGTTCGAAGAAGCCAGCGACCAGACGAAGAATGGCAGTCTTACCAAACCCGTTCGGCCCATGAACAATAGTGATTCGCTCTTCGTTCAATTCAATGCGATGGTCAAATACTCCAAAGAGACGCATGACTGAAATCACACGCAATCGTCGAGGATGGTGTATTCGATTCTGATTCATGACATTTCTTTTAATGTATCGCTGGAAAATATCCTTCGGACATCAATCGTGATCTCTATTGCTCCGTCGGGATAAAGAATTCAGGTTGGAGGTAGTGGATCTTGTTAAAGATCCCCTGGCTGCAGGACCTTTAGCAAGGTCCACTACCCGAAATTCAAAGCCTGACAAAGCACTAGTCATGTTCCCTGAGTCGCCACTGACTGCGGTCTTCCTGCCGTACTCCCTTCATCGGAGTTTCTGTCCTTCGGTTCAAAACCATTTTCGACAGCGACGTCTGTAAATAGCGGGCCGACATGAGGGCACTCTAACGATTGTCGGACTTCTGATCGCCTCTACCACAGAATCTCGCTGGAACAGATCGACGAACTGTGGCATTCGACAAAGACCGCTAAGGGACCTCAAAATCCTCGCACCACCAGTTCAGAGAGAGTGATAGGCAACAATCAGGTATTTACGGGACTACTCCTCGTCGGCTCGCAGTCGCGCAAGAACATTCAGATCTTCCAGTGTGGTCGTGTCCTGAGTCGATTCCCGGCCGGCGGCAATGTCTCTCAGCAGTCGACGCATAATCTTTCCACTGCGAGTCTTCGGCAGAGAGGCGGCAAACCTGACCTGATCGGGCTGAGCAAGTGCACCAATATGGTGGCGCACATGCTGAATCAGCTCCTTCTTCAGACTCTCATCGCCTTCACCAGTTTTCAGAGTGACAAAACAACAAATCCCTTCGCCTTTGATTTCATGAGGAAATCCAACGACTGCCGCTTCCGCGACACTGGGATGAGAGACCAGAGAACTCTCCACTTCCATGGTGCTGAGCCGGTGGCCGGAAACGTTGATCACGTCGTCAACGCGACCCATCACCCACACATATCCGTCTTCATCGCGACGAGCACCATCACCGGCAAAATAACAGCCTTCGACTTCACTGAAATAGGTCTTCACAAATCGTTCGTGATCACCGTAAAGCGTACGCAGCATGTGGGGCCACGGCTGTCGCATCACCAGCAGTCCGCCTTCATTGGGGCCGAGGCTCTTGCCGTCACGGCTCACAATATCAGGAACGACTCCGGGCAGCGGCCGACAGCAGCTTCCTGGCTTCGTGGACGTCACACCCGGCAGCGGGCTGATCATGATGCCGCCCGTCTCTGTCTGCCACCATGTGTCAACGATCGGACAGCGCTCCTGGCCAATGACGCGATGGTACCACATCCAGGCTTCCGGATTGATAGGCTCACCGACGCTGCCCAGCAACCTCAGGCTGGACAAGTCATGTTTTTCCGGCCACTCATTTCCCCACTTGATGAACGCCCGAATGGCCGTCGGGGCCGTATAGAAAATGCTGACTCGGTATTTTTCAATGATCTCCCAGAACCGACCTTCGTCCGGCCAGTTGGGAGCACCTTCGTACATGACAACGGTTGCGCCATTGGCAAGCGGTCCGTAACAAATGTAGCTGTGTCCGGTAATCCAGCCAATATCTGCCGTGCACCAGTATGTATCGTCTTCCTTCAGGTCAAACACCCATTTTGTCGTCAGAGCAGTCCCCAGCAGATATCCGGCCGATGTGTGCAGCACTCCCTTGGGCTTACCTGTGCTTCCCGAAGTATAAAGGATGAACAGCGGGTGTTCGCTGTCGAGCTGAACAGGATCACAGTCGGTCGACGCGCCTTCCATCAGATCGTGCCACCAGTAGTCACGGTCAGGAACCATGTCCACATCGCCACCGGTTCGCTTTACAACAACAACCTTTTCCACGGAAGGTGACTGGTTCAGACTCTCATCAACGGACGCCTTGAGCGGGATTTCCTTTCCGCGTCGCCAGCCTCCGTCAGCCGTCACCACAACCTTCGCCTGTGCGTCATTGTTGCGGTCGGCAACCGCATCGGCACTGAAACCACCGAAAATGATCGAGTGCACAGCCCCAATTCGGGAACACGCCAGCATGGCAATTGTGAGTTCCGGAATCATCGGCATATACAAAGTGACACGGTCACCGGTCTGCACGCCCAGCTTCTTCAGAACGTTGGCAAACTTACAGACCTCACGATGCAGATCCTGATAACGCAGAACACGAGTATCCCCAGGCTCGCCCTCCCAGATGATCGCCGCCTTATTCTTACGAGCACCTTTCAGATGCCGATCAAGGCAGTTGTAACTGACATTGATTTTGCCACCAGTAAACCATTTGACATTCGGCATCTGCCCTTCCATCACCGTGTCAAAGCGACGGAACCAGTCCAGATTTTGTGCCATTTGCCCCCAGAAGCCAGCCGGATCATCTTTTGCCTGCTGCCACATCTGCTCGTACTGCGACTGTGTACTAATATGAGCGTTGGCCGAGAACGTAGCCGGAGGCGCGAACGTGCGAGATTCTTTCAGGCTGCTGTGAATGGCTGGCTGGGTCATGCCTGCGTAGGCTCCTGTGATTCATTTCATCAATTAAAGAAAGCAGAACAACATTTGAACGCGCTGGTACCAGAGCCCCGCATTTTGGTGTAACCCTGAGCAAATGTCCAACGCGATTGCAAAAGACGTTCGTTTATCGTCTTAGCCGCTGGTATCATCCACGGCAGGTTTTCTTACCTGTAAAGTCGGTACATTCGGAAACAGGGCGAAACATAACAGAGTTGATTCGACGGAGTTTCCAGCAAAATACTTTGGATTTCCTGGGGAGATTCTCAGGTGGCAGCCGTTGTGAAACTGAAATTCTCTCTCCGAACACACAGAACCCGTGGCGGGCAGAAGCAAGCGGCCTTCCCATTCTACAATCCTGATCGGTGGATATTTGTCAATCCTGCTGCCGCCTGGTTTCCGCTGCTGATCACCATGACGCAATTGATTGCAGTAACCACGGTCACTGCCGGCTCCATCAACTCCCAGGAAACACCGGCAGAGATTCAGACAGCTGCGGCAGTTGACCACTTCCAAAACAGAGTTGAACCGGTTTTAAGAGCAAATTGCTACCAGTGTCACTCCGCCGAAGCAGCCAGCGTTCAGGGAGGATTGCGGCTGGATTCCCGTCCTGGCATACACCGGGGCGGCGACAGCGGACCGATCGTTGTTGAAGGAAAACCTGAGCAAAGCCTGCTCCTTCAGGTTCTGCGACATGAAAACGGCCTGGCAATGCCGCCCGACAGTGACCGTCTGCCTCCCCAGATAATCGCCGATTTCGAACGCTGGATCAAAGACGGTGCGGAAGATCCTCGGTCTGTCGAACCTGACCGACGACCATCCGCAGAAGCTCGTCAGCACTGGGCCTTTCAACCTGTCGTCCGTCCGGTGCCTCCGGCGATCAGTAATTCGACTGGGCTCCTGAACCCAATTGACGCATTTATTACAGATCGTCTTCAAAAACAGGGCTGGTCGCCCGCACCTTCAATCAGTCGCAGCGACTGGATTCGACGGGTGACCTTTGATCTGACCGGTCTGCCACCGACTCCCGCTGAGATCCGCACGTTTCTCAATGACGGATCCGCGACAGCCTTTGAAACCGTTGCCGATCGTTTGCTTGAGAATCCGCATTACGGAGAACGTCAGGCTCAGCACTGGCTGGATGTGATTCGATACGCCGAAACGGAAGGTTACGAATATGATGGTCACCTTCCGGATGCATGGCGATTCCGGGATTACGTGATCAGTTCCTTCGCCACCGACAAGTCATTTAAGCAGTTTATTACCGAACAGATTGCTGGTGACGAACTGGATCCGGATAATCACGACTTGCAGATCGCTTCGGTGTTTCATCGACTGGGTCCGGTGCGTCGAAATGCGGGGAACCCGGACATTGCTTTGAGCCGCAATGAGGTTCTGACCGAACGCACAGACATCATTGGCAGCGCATTTCTGGCGCTAAGCATCGGCTGTGCGCGCTGCCATGATCACAAGCTGGAACCCATACTTCAAAAGGACTATTACCGCTTTCAGGCCTATCTGGCGGCAACGGAAGAAAACACGATTCGGCTTGCCTCTCCGGAAGAAACAGCGAAATGGAACACCGAGACCTCGCAACTTCGAGCAAAGCAAACCTCTCTGCGCAACGCGGCAAAAGTTGCGACCGGAGAAGAAAAACGCCTTCTTGAGAAACGGGCGGAAGATCTCGAAACGCAATTCCCCCCCACTCTGCCGTCCATCCCGGGGATCCGTAATGACCATGAAAACAGAACGGCCATCCATGTCTTAAAACGAGGGGTCTGGGAGAATAAAGGTGATGCTGTCGGGCCTCGCCCGCCCGAGATTCTCACGAAAGATGAAGCACCTGAACTTCCGGCCGATATCGCCAACCCTCGCACCCGGCTTGCTGAATGGCTGGTTTCGGAACAGAACCCCCTGACGGCCCGAGTCATCGTCAATCGTGTCTGGCAGCAGCATTTTGGCCACGGAATCGTTCGCACTTCCAATGATTTTGGCACACGAGGAGAACGGCCCGACCATCCGGAACTGCTCGACTGGCTCACGTCTGAGTTCGTGCTGGGCGACTGGAAACTCAAGCCTCTGCACCGACTGATTGTGCTCAGCAGCACTTATCGTCAGTCTCATACATCACCATGGGCCGCCGACGCGCAGACGTCGGATCCTCAGAATCGGCTTCTCTGGCACATGCCGCGCCGGCGTTTGACGGCGGAGGAACTGCGAGACAGCATGCTGTTCGTCTCAGGCCGTCTGGAGGTAAAGCTGGGAGGCCCCAGTGTGATGCCTCCGGTCGACGAGTCTCTGGTCCGGCTTCTTTATAAACCTTCGCAATGGCAGGTGTCCCCGGATACTCGAGATCATGATCGGCGTTCAATTTATCTGATCGCCAAACGAAACCTGAGACTGCCGTTTCTGGAAATATTTGACGCTCCAGCATTGCTGACCAGCTGCGACCGACGCGACGCCAGCACTCATGCACCGCAGGCACTTGAACTGCTGAACGGCACACTTTCCAATGATCTGGCTCGATCGTTTGCGGATCGATGTCGGCGGGAATGTGGCAATGACCAGGATGCTCTGATTCGCTCAGCGTTCCTGCATGCGATCGGCCGACAGCCACATCCAAAGGAATATGAGTTCTCGGTTCAGTTCCTTGATGACCAGCCACTGGAAGAATTTGCCCTGGCACTCTTTAACCTCAATGAGTTCGTCTATGTCCCGTGACACTGTGTATCAATACGAACCCATGCATCATCACGAACCTGAGTACAGGCCAGCGCACAGGGCATCGCGGCGTCGCATGTTGCAGGATGCCTGCTGTGGATTCGGTGGTCTGGCACTGAATACCATGCTGGCGAGCGATGATGTTCGGGCAGAGGGACGAGCTTCACTGTCCCCCCTGCCCGCCCATTCACAGGCTCGAGCCAAATCGGTTATTTTTCTGTTCATGGCAGGCGGCCCCAGCCATCTGGAGACTTTTGACCCCAAGCCCCTGCTCAACCGCTTGCACGGGCAGAAACGTCCGGCGGAATTCGGTGAAGCCCGCTATCAGTTTGTGGAAACAGATGCCCGTCTTCTGGGAAGTCAGCGACGTTTTCGCAAACACGGACAGTCCGGCACCGAGGTCTCGGATCTGTTTCCCCATACGGCCAAATGCATTGACGACATCGCCGTGATTCGATCCATGTATGGAGACATGGTGGTCCATTCAGCCGCACAGTACGAACTTTTCTCCGGACGGCTGAATCCCGGATTCCCGAGCATTGGATCGTGGGTCTTGTATGGTCTGGGATCAGAAAGTTCTTCTCTTCCAGCCTACGTTGTAATGCCGGACCCTCTGGGTGCTCTGGAAGCCGGTCAGCCGATGTACATGCACGGCTTCCTTCCGGCGACTTATCAGCCAACCATGTTTCGTCCTGGCACACAACCCGTACTCAATCTGAATCTTCCGGCAGGTGTCTCCATCAGCCAGCGGCAGAAAACGCTGGGGCTGATTCAGGATCTCAACAGAGCTGCACCGGATCATGTGCAGGATGAATTTGCCGCACGAATCAGTTCGTATGATCTGGCATTTCGCATGCAGATGCAGGCACCCGAAGCGCTGGATCTTTCACAGGAAACGAGAGAAACTCAGGAGCTCTATGGAGCAACTGAAAAACCGACAGAAGACTATGGGCGGCGCTGCCTGCTGGCTCGCCGACTCGTGGAACGGGGAGTACGATTTATATGCGTGGTCTCCGGAGGTGGCCCGGGCAACATGCAATGGGATGCTCATCAGGATATTGAAGAGAATCATCTTCGGAAAGCAGCCGAAACAGACAAGCCGGTTGCCGGCCTTCTGACAGATCTCAAACGCCGCGGTCTGCTCGACGATACACTTGTCGTCTGGGGCGGGGAATTTGGTCGATCGCCGGAGGCCCAGGCGGGGCGAGGACGTGATCACCACAATCTGGGATTCACAATGTGGCTGGCGGGCGGAGGAATCCGAGGCGGTCAGGTTGTTGGTGCAACGGACGACATTGGACTGCGTGCAATCGAACAGCCCTGTCACTTCCGCGATCTGCACACAACCATTCTGCACCAACTGGGCCTCGATCAGCACCAGCTGACCTACCCTCATCTGGGACGCAATGAGCGACTCACATTTGTTGAGGGACGAGTGATTCGCGAACTACTTTGAAAGTCCTCCGCTCCTCAAGGCAAATCCTGGGGATTGGCGACAAGTTTGCTAGGGGAGGGTTTTATAAAACCTCCTCCCCCAGCGAAGCTGGGGGAGGTCGAGCGAGCGGCAGCAAGCTCGGGAGGGGGCCGGTGAACGGCGGGGCGAGCGTGTTATTGGGGCGGCGTTCTGTGCAACTCGCGGCGAGCCCTCCCCCGGCCTGACGGCCGACCCCTCCCACTCCGCTGCGCTGCGCGGGAGGGGAGGTTATAAAACCTCCTCCCCCAACGAAGTTGGGGGAGGTCGAGCGAGCGAAGCAAGCTCGGGAGGGGGCCCGGTGGACGGCGGGGCGAGCGTGTTATTGGGGCGGCGTTCTGTGCAACTCGCGGCGAGCCCTCCCCCGGCCTGACGGCCGACCCCTCCCACTTCGCTGCGCTGCGCGGGAGGGAAGGTTATAAAACCTCCTCCCCCAGCGAAGCTGGGGGAGGTCGAGCGAGCGAAGCAAGATCGGGAGGGGGCCCGGTGAACGGCGGGGCGAGCGTGTTATTGGGGCGGCGTTGAGTGCAACACGCAGCGGGCCCTCCCCCGGCCTGACGGCCGACCCCTCCCACTCCGCTTCGCTGCGCGGGAGGGGAGGTTATAAAACCTCCTCCCCCAGCGAAGCTGGGGGAGGTCGAGCGAGCGAAGCAAGATCGGGAGGGGGCCCGGTGAACGGCGGGGCGAGCGTGTTATTGGGGCGGCGTTCTGTGCAACTCGCGGCGAGCCCTCCCCCGGCCTGACGGCCGACCCCTCCCACTTCGCTTCGCTGCGCGGGAGGGGAGGTTTTTTACACCTCGTCTTCCAACGAAGTTGGGAGAAATTTGAAGCCGACGCTGCGAAACTCTGGCATTGGCCGATTGGGGTACCTCCTGCGTCTCTCCTTGTCGGCCACTTTCTTAAGTTTTGCTTTGAGCAGAAAGTTTTCTGGTAACACCTGTTTTGAGGTATCCCCTCGGGCTAAAATTGGAGCTCCTGCCGAACTTATATAATAGTATAGATGCATCTCTCATCATTTCCTGCGAGTCGTCCGATGCCCTCCCGCCGCCAGCAATTCCTACTGTGCTTACTGTTGATCGCTGCAAAATCATCAGCTCAGGCAACGGCTGGTGAAAAGCAAATTGACTTTGCCCGGCAGGTTCAGCCCATTCTGGCCGAACACTGCAGCCAGTGTCATGGCGTCGACCAGGATGCTCGCAAAGGCGGACTGCGACTCGATACCGCAGAAGATGCACTTCGCGGAGGTGAGTCGGGCGAACGAGCAATCGTGCCGGAACATCCGGAACAAAGCGAACTGATTCGCCGCATCATATCCTCCGATCAGGATACCCTGATGCCTCCTCCGTCGACGAAGAATCCACTTTCCGAGGCACAAATCGAAACACTCAAACAATGGATTGCCCAGGGTGCTCAGTTTGAATCGCACTGGGCCTTCACAGCTCCACAGAAAATCAGCCTTCCTGCCGGGCATTCCGCACATCCGGTTGATTCCATTGTTTCAAGCCGATTACAGGAAGACGGGCTGGCAATATCGGCATCTGCATCATCGTCCGCACTGTGTCGCCGACTGTATCTTGACCTGATCGGCCTGCCACCTACTCCACAACAGCTGGCAGATTTTGAAACCCAGGGACTTGAGGCGACTGCTGATAAACTGCTTCAAAGTCGACAATATGCCGAAAAATGGGCAAGACACTGGCTGGATGTTGCTCGCTACAGCGACACGAATGGCTACGAAAAGGACCTGCAGCGGGAACAATGGGCATGGAGAGACTGGGTCATCAATGCGATCGACCAGGATATGCCGTATGACCAGTTTCTGATTGAACAAATTGCGGGAGACCTGCTGCCCGGCGCCACACAGGACCAGATCATCGCCACAGGATTTCTGCGAAACAGCATGATCAACGAAGAGGGTGCCATCGTGGCCGAGCAGTTTCGCATGGTGGAAATGTTTGATCGAATTGACTGTATTGGCAAAGGAGTCCTGGGACTGTCAACTCAGTGCGCACAGTGTCATTCTCATAAGTTTGACCCTGTCTCTCATACTGAGTATTACGGGATGTTCGCCTTTCTGAACAACTCCTGGGAAGCCCGATCATGGGTTTACTCGAAAGAGCAGCAGCAAACACTACAGGACCTTCGAAATCGCATGAGTGCACTTGAAGGTCAGATGAAGGAACAGCGTCCCCAATGGCTGCAGGAACAGTCACAGTGGGAAGCAGCTCTGACGTCACAGCTGCCACCGTGGGTTCCGGTCGTAACAACCGAACTTGGCAGTATCAGCGGTCTGAACCATCCCGTTCAGGAAGCGGACAAGTCGATCATCATGCTGGGGCATACCAGTGCCGACGTTTTCATGATCTCAGCCCCCGATCTGAAAGGCATCACGGGCCTGCAGCTGGAAGCGCTTAATCATGGTGATCTGCCGCATCGGGGCCCAGGTCGAAGTTCCACAGGCACCTGGGGAATCAGTGAACTGGAAGTCTTTACGAAGGCGCCCGGCAGCAGTGAATGGCAGAAAGTGAAGCTGGTCAGTGCCTCCGCCGATTTCTCATCGCCCGAAAACAAGCAGCCCGATGGAAAGAAAGCCACGGGACCGGTTTCGTTCCTGATTGACGGATCAGACGACACAACCTGGGTTTCAGATCGGGGTATTGGACGGCGCAATCAGCCGTCAGTCGCAGTCATTCAGTTTGAGCAGCCACTGGATGCTCCGGAAGGCACCGAACTTAAAATTGCCATGCGGATGACCGACATGCTGGGCTGCTGCCGATTCAGCCTGACAACTCATCCGCAGCCGTCGGCTCCGCCGGTAGATCATGCGATAACACTGGCAATTCAGAAACCTGCGGCTGAGCGTTCCGACGTACAACAGACTGCGGTCTTCAATGGCTGGTGTCGCACTGTGCCGGAGTTTAAAGCGATCAATGATCAGATCGATGAACTCTGGAAGTCCTGGCCGACAGCCGTCACTTCGATCCTTCACCTTTCCGAACGCCCTGCCCGATACGCACGAACAACGTCACTTCTGGACCGTGGAAACTGGGATCAGCCACGTCAGCCGATTGAACCGCACACACCTGCAGCGTTTCATAATTTTCCCGCAGATGCCTCACGCGATCGGCTCGGATTTGCTCGATGGCTGGCAGACCGCAAGTCACCACTGACGGCCCGTGTTGCTGTCAATCGAGTATGGCAGGCAATCTTTGGGGAAGGTCTGGTCGAGACTCCCGAGGACTTTGGAACTCGTGCCCCCGTGCCGGAGTATCGGGAACTGCTGGACTGGCTGTCTGTCGATTTTATGGAACACGGCTGGAGCCAGAAACATCTGATTCGAACGATCGTCACAAGTGCGGTCTGGAGGCAGTCGTCTCAGGCCTCACCAGAAATGCTTGAACGAGATCCTCGAAATCGCCTGCTTGCACGAGGTCCGCGATTTCGTGCGGAAGCCGAAGTTATTCGCGATATTGCGCTATCAGTGTCCGGACTCCTGTCGGAAAGAAAAGGTGGTCCCGGTGTAATCCCGCCAGTACCCCAGAATGTGCTCGACTATAACTACGTATATCCTTCGTACTGGAAACCGGCAGAGGGCTCAGATCGATATTGCCGCACTGTGTACGGATTTCGAAAACGATCGATGCCGGACCCGGTGATGACCAGTTTTGATGCACCGAACGGGGACTTTTCGTGCGTGCGGCGAGTTCGCTCAAATACACCCCTCGCCGCCCTGACGGCACTCAACGAAACAATCTTTGTGGAAGCCGCACGCGCTCTTGCACTGCGAATTCTCAGAGAAGCCGGCGACAGTGATTCCTCCCGGGCAGACTATGCATTCCTGCTGTGTATGTCCCGGCATCCGGACGATCAGGAACGCGAGGAAGTTCTGGCTCTGCTGAAGTCGCGTCGTGAACGAATCGCGGATGGGTGGCTGAATGCCCGGGAAATTTCAACGGGTGACGCCGCCAAACTGCCTGAACTTCCGGCCGGAACAACACCTCAGGATGCTGCCGCATGGACACTCGTGGCGCGCGTCCTGCTGAACCTTGACGAAACACTGTCAAAAAATTGAACGATACTCAAACACTTCAGTAACACTGAAAAGTGAAAACTCAGCCAACTGCGGATCTGTCATCCGCAAAACTTTATCATCAGATGCTGCAGAGAAACTTATGAATCTCATTCACGATATTCGCGAATCGTATGCTCAGGTCCTGCGACGACGCTGGTTTCTCCGCGACTGTGGCATTGGTCTTGGATCGATTGCCGCCAGCACCCTGATGAACTCTGATCAGGCTGCCGCGGTCAGTAGTCCCGATGCAAATCCGCTTGCCCCCAGACAACCCCATTTTGCACCCAAAGCCAAACGCGTCATCTATATTTTCCAGGCCGGCGCTCCCAGTCATCTGGAACTGTTTGACAACAAGCCGGAACTGACGAAAAGGGATGGACAGCTGCCTCCCGCCGAATTGCTGAAGGGCTATCGAGCCGCCTTCATCAATCCCAATTCCGCGCTTCTGGGTCCAAAGTTCAAATACGAACGCCATGGCCAGTGTGGGATGGAACTGAGCGAAGTTTTGCCGCACACAGCAGCCATTGCCGACGAACTGTGCCTGATTCGAACGCTGCAAACCGATGCCGTCAATCATGCGCCCGCACAAATCATGATGAATACCGGTTCTCAGCAGTTTGGTCGTCCGAGCATCGGCGCATGGACGCTGTATGGACTGGGAAGCGAGTCCGCGGATCTGCCCGGATTCGTCGTGCTGACCAGTGCAAAAGGCACCAGCGGTGGCGCCAGTAATTACGGCAGTGGATTTCTTCCAACAATGTATGGGGGCATTCCGTTTCGAAGCGCCGGTGACCCGGTACTGTATCTTTCCAACCCGCCGGGTGTGGATGCGGAGAGTCAGCGAGCGTCGCTGGATACTCTGCAAAGGCTCAACGGTCTGGCCGTAAAGGCGGCTGGCGATCCTGAAATCGCGGCCAGAATTCAGAGCTATGAAATGGCCTACCGACTTCAAACCAGTGCGCCCGAGCTGATGGATCTGGCCAGTGAGTCGAAGGACTCGCTGGAGAAATACGGCGTGAAGGATCCCAAAGAATCCAGTTTCGCTCGAAACTGCCTGCTTGCTCGCCGACTCATTGAACGAGGAGTTCGCTTTGTCCAGCTGTTCCATGAAGCATGGGATCAGCATGGAAATCTGACAGCCGGTGTCAAAGCAAACGCCGCGGATACCGATCGTGCCAGTGCTGCCCTTGTTGCGGACCTTAAGGAACGAGGTCTGCTGAATGACACCATTGTGGTCTGGGGAGGCGAATTTGGCAGAACCCCGATGGTTCAGGGCGGCAATGACGGACGAGATCACCACAACCGCTGTTTCAGTATGTGGCTGGCGGGTGGAGGCGTTAAGGCGGGCCTGACATATGGTCAGACAGATGAACTGGGATTTAATGTGACCGAGAATCCGGTCCATGTTCACGATCTGAATGCCACCCTGCTGCATCTGCTGGGTTTTGATCATACCCGTCTGACATTTCGATCGCAGGGACGGGACTATCGACTGACCGACGTCCACGGACAAGTGGTTCAGGGAATTCTGGCCTGACCGTTTCGGTCAGCAATCAGGTCGATCAGCAATCAGGAAAAGAGGAACGATCGATGTCTCGGATCAGTCTGGTCAGTTTACTGTTCTTCGTTTTCTGTCTGCCATATCGCTTCAGTCGGGCTGATGAAAAAACGGAAAGCCCTGACGCCGACATAAAAAAACTGGAGGCCCGTTTTTCAGGCATGGTGAAGCCATTTCTGAAATCCTACTGCCTGTCGTGTCATGACGCGTCGAAATCGGAAGGCAAGCTGGATCTGAGTGGGTTTGCTTCCGTCGAGCAGGTCTCGAAACAGTTTGCTGTCTGGGACATTGTGTTGCAGCGGCTGGAAAGCTCGGAGATGCCGCCGGAATCGGCGGAGCAGCATCCTGACAAACAGCAGCGGGATGACATCGTTCAATGGATTCGCGATCTTCGTGATTATGAAGCCAGCCGAAACACGGGGGATCCCGGACCAGTCCTTGCGAGGCGGCTCAGCAATGCTGAATTCGACAACTCCATACGTGATCTGACCGGAACTGACATCCGACCCACTCGAGAGTTTCCCGTCGACCCGGCCAACACCGCTGGATTCGATAATTCGGGCGAGTCTCTCAGCATGTCCCCTGCTCTGCTGAAAAAATACCTTTCTGCGACGAGACTTGTCGCCGATCACATGCTTCTGCAGCCCCACGGCTTCACATTTGCGCCCCATCCTGTTGTCACGGAAACCGATCGGGATAAATTCTGTGTCGAGCGAATCGTGGACTTCTACAGGCGACACGATGTTGAATACGCTGATTACTTTCTGGCAGCCTGGCAATATCGGCATCGCCATGAGCTCGGATTTCCGAACGCCTCTCTTACCGATTTTTCGAATCCTGACGATGCCAGCGCAGGACAGTCAGAGGCCGGTTCGAAGAAGCTCAGCCCCCGGTATCTGACACGAATCTGGGAAGCACTGAATGCAGAAGTGGCATCAGGACCACTCTTCGACGTTCAGCAAAAATGGAACGCACTTCCTGCAGTAACGGCTGACCGGACGAAAGTCAAAGAAGCCTGCACTGAACTGAGCGACATGGTATGGGATCTGAGATATGAACTGATGCCGGATGTCGAAAAACTGAACGTCAGTGGAATCTCGCAGGGCAGTCAGCCACTGGTTCTGTGGTGGAATCGCAAGAAGGCCTCTCATCGAATGCAATACACCGGGGAAGGAAGCGACCCTGATCTCGATCACGCCCGAAGATTATTTTGTCAGACGTTTCCAGCCGGATTCTCTGTCTCGAGCCGCGGACATTACTCCAATCCGGATCTGGGTTCCGGCGTTCGACTTCTCTCTGCTGGCTTTCATCTGATGCAGGGATATTTTCGCGATGATGCCCCACTCTATGAACTGGTACTCAGCGATGCTGAGCAAAAGGAAATCGACCGACTGTGGAATGAACTGAATTTTGCCACTCTGGCGCCCATTCGACAGTACAAGGACTTTTTGTTTTTCGAACGTGCGGAACCTCCTCAGTTTGCAGGCGGTCCGGAGTTTGATTTTGCTCGCCCGGAAAACAAGGATGTTACGTCGGAATCAATGCTGATGCGCATGCTGGAAGTTTATCAGGAGCGTGCCACAGAAAAGAAAGCCGGAGAAGACGCACTTCAGGCGATTCAAACTTACTTTGAAGAAATGAATCGCACAATTCGCTGGATCGAATCCGCTCAGGAAACTTCTGAACCGCTTCATCTGCAGTCCCTGCTGCAACTGACCGAACGTGCCTGGCGCAGACCACTGCCAGACTCGGAAAAGGACGAACTGCTGGCTTTCTATCGAACGCTGAGAGATGATCAAAACCTGAGTCACGAAGAGGCAATGCGTGATTCTGTGGCCAGCGTGCTGATGTCTCCCTGGTTTTCTTATCGCTTTGACCTGGCTGATCACTCGGTACCAGCAAACAATCGAACAGAAAGTCCGGCGGCGGGCCAGTCGGACTATTCCATCGAACCCCTGAATGATTATGCACTGGCCAGTCGCCTCAGCTATTTTCTGTGGTGCAGTATGCCGGACGAAGAGCTCATGCAGGCGGCCCGATCCGGAACTCTGCACGATCAGAAAATTCTCACTGCTCAGGCTCAGCGGATGCTGGCAGATCCGAAGATTCGCGGAATGGCAACTGAATTCGGCGGTAACTGGCTCGATTTCCGCCGGTTTGAAGAACACAACAGTGTGGACCGCGAACGATTCCCGGAATTCACCAGTGAACTGCGATCCGCAATGTTCGAAGAACCTGTTCGGTTTCTTGTGGAGCTGGCGCAAAACAATGGCTCCGTCCTGGACTGTCTACATGGTCGCCACACGTTTGTGAATCCTCTGCTGGCCCGGCATTATGGAATTGAGATGGACTGGACTTCAATTCCAGGTTACGCAGAATCGGTAACCACGACGCCATGGATTCGAATCAGCGACGCTGACCGATATGGGCGAGGTGGCCTGTTGCCGATGTCCGTGTTCCTGACAAAGAACTCGCCAGGACTGCGAACAAGCCCGGTAAAGCGCGGATACTGGGTAATCCGACGGTTGCTGGGAGAACACATTCCAGCGCCTCCTCCAAACGTACCGGAACTTCCCAAAGACGAATCACAGTTTGGAGACGCAACGCTCGCTCAGCTGCTGGCCAGACACCGCGACCATGCGGCATGTGCCGGGTGCCATCAGAGATTCGACTCGGCAGGTCTGGTGTTTGAAGGTTACGGCCCCGTCGGCGAACGGCGGGAACTGGATCTCGGAAACCGCCCTGTACAAACAGAAGCAGAATTCCCGAGTGGCACATCCGGAAAAGGACTTGAAGGACTAAAGAAATATCTGATCGAAGACAGACAGCAGGACTTCGTGGACAACCTGTGCAGAAAATTCCTGTCCTTCGCCCTCGGTCGTTCACTGCTGTTGTCGGACGAGTCTCTGATAAAAACAATGAGGAATCAGCTGATCCGTAACGACTACCGATTTCACAGCCTTGTGGAAACAGTCGTGTGCAGCCAGCAGTTTCTCTGCAGGCGAACGGAACCAGAACCCGCAAATGGCCAATAAACAGCCTGACGAAGTCCGCAACGCTGATTATAATGTTTAGACTTATACTATTTAGATTCGCAGGCCCTGATCCGACTCGCAAACCCTGATCCGCCGTGTAGCCGGCCAACTGCAGGAGAGCCCTGATATGCGTTCTTCAGATGAACTTTCCCGCCGTACTTTGCTGATCGGATCGGGTGTTGCCATGGGCTTACCGTGGCTGGAGTCTGTTCCGGCAGCGATTGAGGACGATGTAAATCATCAGAGTACAGATGCTGGTGACAGCAGATTTCCAAAACGGCTGGCGGTGCTGTTTATGGGAAACGGCATCAACCCCAAACACTGGTGGGCTCGCGGTGCGGGATCCGAAATGGAGCTCAGCAAAAGCCTGGAACCTCTGCAGCCATTCAAAACCAAACTCAATGTTGTAAACGGGCTGTTCAATCAGCATGCGAATGGCGTCGGTATTCATCCCGGACAAACTGGCAACATTCTTTCGGGAGCGGCACTGCAAAAAGGAGCCGTTCTGAAGGGTGGCATCAGTATGGATCAGATGCTCGCCGCACATATGGGTGAGAATACGGCGGTACCATCACTGGTTCTGGGCTGCGAACAGCCCATTACCGGATATCATGAAACCAACTTCTCGATGGCGTACAGCTCCCACATCTCCTGGCAGGATGCCAATTCCCCGGTCCCGATGGAGGTTTATCCGTCACTGGCGTTTGACAGTCTGTTTGATAACCAGGGCAGTCGCCGGGCATCCAGTATTCTGGACCGTGTCAGCGAACATGCCGCGCATATTCAGCGTCGAGTCAGCCAGTCTGACCAGGCTCGCCTGGAAGAATACCTTGCCAGTGTGCGTGAAGTGGAAAAACGGGTCCAGCTGACGCGAAGCCTGAAAGACTCGGCCGATCAGAATGCTGCGATCCGTGGAAAAGCAGCCGGCAGCATGCCGAGGCCCGACAATGGCCTGCCGGAAGACATTCGCGAACACATGAAGCTGATGGGCGATATGATTGCACTCGCCTTTCAAATGGACAAGACACGAATTGCATCCCTGCTTTTGTGCCGGGATTTGTCCGGACTCTTCTATCCATTTCTTGATGTTCGCACCGCCCATCACCCGGCTTCGCACGATGATTTGTCAGATGACTATGAACGAGTGTCGCGATACTATGTCAGCCAGATGGCATACCTGGCCGAACGCCTTGAGGCGATGCCGGAAGGTGACGGGACGGTCCTTGACAATTCCTGTCTGATGTTCATTTCCAACATGTGGTCGGGCAGTCGACATGATTCTTCGAAAGTGCCGCTGCTGCTCGCCGGCGGCCTTGGTGGTACACTGCAGACCGGACGTGTCCTGGATTATACCGAAAAAGGCGACCAGGACCGCAGGCTGTGCAGTCTGTATCTGTCGCTGATGGATCGAATGAACGTGCAGCTGCCATCATTCGGAGATGCGGACACTCGTCTGACAGATCTGTAACGGGCGCCCTGACGTTCAAAGGCGAGCGGTGTGGCGTCAGCCCCCACGAGTTCACCTCGTGGGCTCGCAGGGCCTTTGCGCCAGGACTTGCCTGCGGAATGACGACGTTCGAAGGAACTCCCCCTGGCGCAGAGGTTTTGAAGTTGCGCACTTTCTAACCGCGAAGCGGTGGCTGCATGTAGCCCATGGCGTAAGCCGTGGGAAAACGAAGCCATCCCAACCGAAAGCCACGAAGTGGCGACAGCAATGTTTGCTGTCGCCACTTCGTGGCTGGTGGTTCAGAAGACACCAGGAACCGCGGGTTGGCACCCGCGGCTACATGCTGTCGCTCCTTCGGAGCTGAGAGTGTGCAACTTCAAAACGCAGAGGCGAGGTGAACCCACGAGGCAAGCTCGTGGGCGACCAATCGCGTCACTCAGCCCCCACGAGTTCACCTCGTGGGCTCGCAGGGCCTTTGCGCCAGGACATGCCCGCGGAACGACGACGTTCGAAGGAACTCCCCCTGGCGCTGAGGCGAAATGAACCCACGAGGCAGCTCGTGGGGGAGCAATAGCGTCCGCCGCGCATGTCTCGACTCGGACCTCAGACCACTCTCCTTGCGGAGGAGCCATTTTCCCAGATCACAACCTCGCCGTGTATGTCAATTCGACTTACACTTTTGCGAGTTCCAGAATTCATGATTTCCAGGAGAGTTGTCGCCATGCCGACTGCAAAGAGCGAGGCCCGGATCAATTTTCGTTTGAGCAGTGAATTGAAGCAGACTATCGAGGACACTGCGGCCGAGATGGGCCAGTCCGTGAGTGATTTTGCTGTCTCCACGCTTGTGCAGACAGCGAGGAAAATCCTGCACGACCAGCAGGTGACTCGCCTGAGTGATCGTGACCGTCAACATTTCCTGTCGATCCTTGATGGCGAAACGACCAAACCGAATGACGCTTTGGTATCAGCAGCCAAACGGTACACGAAGCAGGTTCGTTGATGGCAACATGGACGATTCGTCGCCTGCACAAGACGCATGATCGCGCAGCATTCGACTGTGGCCAGCCGGTGCTCAATGAATGGCTCAGGGACCGGGCGGGGCAATTTGACCGTCGCGACTTTCCCGAACATTCGTCGCGCAATGCGAAGTAACGGAGTACCTTCGAGCCAGAGTCGTGGGGCAACGGTTCCGGTCAGACACTGCTGCTGATTGAACAATCTGCGGACGAAGGAGCGACCACAATAAATCGATGTCCTGAAAAAGCTCTGGGTTTGCGGCAAGACTGTGAAGCATTTCTATCAGCAAACATGGCGGACTCGCTGTTGTTCAGACGATGTCCGTTTTCCAACCCCGACAGGAGTTGCACAACAAAGCCTGGGGTCGCCGTGAACACGGCGCACCCCAGGAAAACAAAAGGAAAATGCGATTGAACCCCAACGGGGTTCGGAGCAAACAAACATAACAAGCCTGGGGTTCGCCGCTTCGCGTCGACCCCAGGCTTTGTTGTGAAACCCGTTCCGGGTTGAATCGCACTGTTTTCACCCAAAAAAACGCTTCAAAGCTCTGGGTTTGTGGGCTGCTTCCCGCCTGCGATCCCGCTCTGCAAAGATCTGCTTTTCCAGCCCAATGAGTTTCTCGACTGGTATCACGCAGCCAATCGCACTGTGCGTCTGCGTTGTTGTATTGATCCACAGAGTTTGCCGCGCGTTGCCGCGCTTCTTCGATGGTTGCCGAGCAGGCTGGTCGGATGCATTCCTGCCTGAATAACCCGGTACATCCGTCAAAACAACCGACGCTGTCCCGAGCGAGGGGTTGCCGGTCGATACTGACTAAAGTCATACGGCGGCAGACTCTGATCCAGACCATACTTCTGCACAAACACTCGAAACAAACTGCGAACCTGATCCGCAAAAGGGCCGGTGCCAGACATCCGCTTTCCCCATTCGGAACTGTTCAGACGGCCGGCACGCGTTTCCCGAATGAGACTCTCGATTTTCCCTGCCTTTAAAGGCTGTGTGCGATGCAGCCATTCCTTAAAAACAGGCTCCACAGTTAGTGGAAGCCGCAACAGAATGTAGGATGCGGCCTGGGCACCAGCTGCCCTCGCAGCCTCAAGAATGGATGGTATCTCGGAATCGTTTAGCCCGGGAATGATCGGTGCCACCATCACCTGCGTCGGAATCCCGGCGTCAGACAGCATTTGAATGGCCCTCAGACGAGCAGACGGAATGCTGGTTCGTGGCTCCATCACCCGAGCCAGCTCAATGTCCAGAGTTGTCACAGAGACATTGACATGAATCAGTCTCAGCGATGCCATCTCTCGCAGCAGATCGAGATCGCGTACGACAAGGGCATTCTTGGTAACAATCCCGACAGGAAGTCGGCATTCAAGCGCCACTTCCAGACACTGCCGAGTCAATCGGAACTGTCTTTCCGCTGGCTGATAGCAATCGGTCACACCGGAAAAAGCAATCACCTCAGGTTGCCAGGCATCGTTTGCGAGAAAGTCCCGGAACAACCTGGCAGCATCGTGTTTCACGACAATCCTGGTCTCGAAGTCCAGACCCGCATTGAAGCCCAGATACTCATGTGTATTCCTGGCGTAACAATACGAACATCCATGAAGGCATCCGCGATACGGGTTGAGACTGTACCGGAACGGAATGTCAGGCGAATCGTTCTCGGAGATAATGCTCTTTGATGTGTCGGAAAGGTACTCAGTCTGACGCTGGTCCAGCTGCGCCAGGTATTCCTGGTCCCATTCGAAATGCTCGGGATCCGGTTCGCGCTGATGTTTTTCGAACCGATTTGGAGGATCAAGCATGGAGCCGTGACGCATTTTTAAAGCTCCATCTAAGGCCAGGCAGGGGAAGAACGCAACGGATTGTAGGCGCTGCCACATTCCTGCGGTAGCAGAATTGCCGCTTCCCTGAACGCCGTTTCACTCAACCCCAGCATGTAAAACAGGAAGAATATGCAACATGGGTTGTGTCTGCCTGATTTCCGCAAAAAAACGAAAATTCTGATAAGCCGATTCCAGCGACTGAAACGTCCATGACGATAACAACGATAACAGGGCTATTAATTCAATCAGCCAGAATCTGGGGATTGTTTACCGCACATACCAAAAAAAGGTCATGAAACGATGCGAATGCACACACTTATGACCAAGGCTGCCAGCATCGCTGTGTGCTTTGGAATCATGTTGTCCGGACCCGGATCGGCATTTGCCGGTACAAGCTCCAGCGCGGTCAGAAATGTGGAATTGTCAGCAGACGGCACGCTCTACGGTCGTGTTTTCACTTCAGAAGGCCGAGCTGTCGATCAGGCTCAGATTGAACTTAGATATCAGGGAACGACAATCGCCAGAACTGTGTCTGTCAAAGACGGTCAGTTTACGATCACCGGGGTTCGCGGTGGCGTACATGAAATCACTGTGGGTTCCATGTCAACTCCCGTGCGTCTGTGGAAAAACGGAACAGCTCCTGAGAGTGCCTCGCAGGGCCTGATTGTCTCCGGAAGCGAAAATGTCGTTCGAGGCCAGGCGTGTGACATGTACGGAAACCCCATCGCCGGCTGTCCTCCGACAACTTCAGGCTTTGGACTGATTGATGTTGTCACGCTGGCAATGGTGGGAACATCAGTCGCAGCTCTCGTCTTCGCAATTGACACAAACAACGAACTTGACGACGTCAACCAGAAGCTGGATGACCTCCAGGCACAGCTGCCAGTTTCTCCATAAGATTGCTCGCCGGACCGCATTATCCGCAGCTCACCTGAATCAGAATCAGAGAAGGCCCGTACATTTGTACGGGCCTTTTTGCGTTGGCTTTCGGCAAATTCTGCCACAGTTGCATTGCCGGAAAACAGCTTAAAGTGCGCCTTCGCCGGTAATCACGACTCGAAACGTTCGCATCAGGATTTTGATGTCATTGGCGAGGCAGCAGTTTTGCAGATAAAGAAGATCGTATGCAACCTTCCTGCGAAAGCCATCCAGCTCGTTGTCATAACCGTTGACAACCTGAGCAAGGCCCGTCAGGCCTGGCTTTAGTCCCAGGCGATCGACATAGCTGGGAATATGTCCTGAAAGATCCTGCATAAACTCCGGACGTTCAGGGCGAGGTCCGACGAGGGACATATCGCCTTTCAGAACATTCCAGAGCTGAGGAAGTTCGTCAATTCGAGTTCTCCGCAGCAGTCTGCCAATCGCGGTAACGCGTGCATCTCCATGGACAGCAAGACGAGCACCGTTCTTTTCGGCATCGTTCCGCATGGTTCGAAACTTATAGATTGTGAACGGAAGGCCAAAGTTTGTTTGCTCCCGGCGGTCTCGTCCCGGAAGGCGACGATCGGTTTCGCTGGGAAGAATTGCCGATACAAGCTGGCGGCGATCGCTCCCCTTCTTCTTCCGCAGATTCAGTCCAACGCGGGTTTGCCGATAAATGACGGGACCCGGTGACGTCAGTCGTACCAGGACGGCGGTCAGCAACATCAGCGGCCCGCAGAGCGTCAGAAGCAGCAGTGAACCAAAAATATCGAAGCATCGCTTCGTAAATCGAAACGACAGGGGAAGACACTGCAGATTTTCCCGAGGCTCACTCAAACGGAGTTTGCGAACCCACTCCGTCTTTGGAAGCTCAACAGAGTAACCGGACACGATATCGGCAAGATCACCGGCCGGCAAACTTGAAACAGGTATTGCAGTACTGACGCTCCGATGACAGGGAGCAGAATCCAAAAGACCGGTGGTATTCATTGGGCGAGACTTCGGCAGGTCCTGACAGAATCAGTTTTCGGTATCAGCCTCACGCTGAACCACGATGCAGATACTGCAGCGTAGTCTGAAAACGGACATGTTGCAGAAGGCTGAGCCGACAGAATCTGCTGGTTTCTCACCAGCGCTGACGGGTGATGGGGGATGTTGTATTTCGGCAACATCAAATGATGCCGAAAAGCAACAGATCCTAACCAATGGCGGCAAATCCAGCCTGCGCGGCTGCAACTGTTTCGTCAATCAGGGCTTCTGAGTGTGCGGCAGAAACAAAAAGTGCTTCGTACTGACTGCAGGGCAGATAAACACCGTGGTTCAGCAGCTGATGAAACCACGCCGCAAACTTCTTCGTATCGGATGCCGTTGCCGTTGCAAAATCATGGACCGGCTGCGATGTGAAAAAGGCCGTCAGCATGCTGCCCACCCGATTAATCTGAACCTGCTGGCCTGCTGAGACTGCGGCTTTCGACAAACCCGCCTCAAGCCGTGCAGAAAGTTGCTCAAGCCTGGGATAAGGGTTCTCACTGCGAATTGCTTTCAGCATCGCTATTCCGGCTGCCATTGCGACAGGATTACCCGACAGCGTGCCCGCCTGATACACAGCTCCGACTGGTGATACGCATTTCATGATTTCGGCTTTGCCGCCATAGGCACCGACAGGTAATCCGGCTCCCAGGATTTTCCCGAGTGTGGTCATATCCGGTCGAATTCCAAAAAGCTCCTGCGCTCCACCCCGAGCGACTCGAAAACCGGTCATCACTTCATCAAAGATCAGGACCGTACCATGCTCGGTACACAGCGTTCGCAGCTGCTTCAGAAACTCAGACGACGGAACAACGCAACCCATGTTGCCGACAACAGGCTCCAGAATCACGGCAGCCAGTTCCCCGCCTCGGACAGCAAATGCGTCTTTCAGCGACTGGCAGTCGTTATAAGGCAACACCAGAGTATCACTCGTACAGCCGGCCGGAACCCCTGGACTTGATGGAGTTCCCAGGGTCAGTGCTCCGCTTCCGGCCTGAACCAGCAGACTGTCCACATGCCCGTGATAGCATCCGGCAAATTTGATAATAAGATTTCGCCGCGTAAAACCTCGAGCCACTCGAATAGCCGACATCGTGGCTTCAGTTCCCGAATTCACCATGCGAACCATTTCCACCGACGGGATCAGCTCTGTAACCAGCTCCGCCAGCTCTGCTTCCGCCACCGTCGGAGCCCCGAAACTTGTTCCCGTCTTAATCGCTCGTTCGACAGCCTCGATCACAGGCGCATATCCGTGACCAAAAAGATGTGGCCCCCAGGAACCGATGTAATCAATGTAGCGATTGCCATCGATATCAATCAAAAATGGCCCTTCACCCCTGGCTATGAACGGAGGCACGCCGCCCACTGCCCCAAACGCACGCGCCGGACTGTTGACGCCTCCGGGAATTACCCTGCAGGAACGTGCAAACTGAATTTCACTTTGAGCTCGTCGTGACGTGTCAGCCATAAAATCGGGTGCTCAGCAATCAGAAGATCAGCAATGACAAAATTGAGCAAAATGCGAACGCAGGAAAGGAACCAGACCGGCAGTGACACGCTATTCAACGATTTCCAGATCACTCCGTGATTCACGTAACGTATCGACCACATCGTAGGAAACACCGGTGTTGGCGATATTCAGCGTTTTGAGATTCTTCAGCGATGCCAGACCACCGATCGCTTCATCACCAATCTGAGTGCCTCCCACATTCAGGTCCTGCAGTTTCGAAAACGAAAGAATCACGGAAGCCGACTCACCAGTAATTTGCGTCGCCTCCAGATTCAGTTCCGTCAGTTCCGTCAGGCCCGCCATAGCAGTCAATGCCGCATCGTTCGTTTTGGTTTCCCACAGACCAAGACTCTGCAGCCCCGTCAGCCGACCAATTTTTGCAATTCCCTCTGCTGAAGCCAGTCGACACTCGCTGATATCCAGATACTTCACACCGGGAAGCTGACTGATGATTTCCAGACCGGCATCATCGAGCGATGTTCCGCGAAGTTCGAGACGGTCAAGCTTGTCCAGCTTTGCAATATGGCGAATGCCTTCACCGGTGATATCCGTGTCACGAATTCGCAATCGCTTCAGATTCTTCAGCTTTGCGACATGCACCATCCCTTCGTCGCTAATTCGGGATGCATCCAGTTGAATAGATTCCAGCGTCGGCATCTCACCAATTGTTTCCAGAGCACCGTCAGAGGCGGCTGTATAGTTGAGGTTCAGGGATTTGAGCTTCAGATTCTTCAGTTTGGCAACACCCGCGTTCGTCACCTTGGATTTTTCGAGCTGAACGTCCACCAGTGACGCTATTGCATTCACATGATCCATTCCGGTATCTGTGACATTGCTGTTGCGAAGATCCAGCGCACGGAGTTTTGGAAGATCCTTCAGTGCCGCAAGCCCTTCATCAGTGAAACCCGTTCGCCGGATCGCCAAAGACTCCAGCTTCTTCAGCTGGCCAATCACTTTCAACGTTGGATCGCCAATGGCGGAGTCCGTCAGATCCAGTCGTTTTAGTCCCTGAAGGCTGGCGAGCACCTCCAGACCGGCATCGGTCATTCCTGGGCCCGTAAAACGCACAACTTCAATTCCGGGAAGTCCAGCCAGAAGTTTCAGACTTTCCGAAACACTGCTATCCGCGGAGATGGAAATCTCGAGGACGACACCTGCCTTATCTTTCACCAGGCTGAACTTTGCCGCCTCAAGTGCGGCTACTGCAGCCGGATCATCTGCAGGCACCGGAACGGCCAGAGTCTGAGGTTCTGCGTTCTTTGAGTCTGCAGCGGAAGGCTGCTGCTGATTGCCTGCTTCCTGACAGCCTGACAATACAGCGAATACCATGACAGCGAATGCCATGACAGCGTTAAAAAGAACGAACTGAGTTGCGAGGAATCGCATGTCGCAGAGTGCTCCGGTCGGAAACGGGATCATTCGTCAATGCACAAACTGTCAGCATAGAGCTGCGGGGGCTGCATCGCAACAACCGGCGTATTTCAGGATTGTCGATTCCGAAGAATTGGCCATGTTTCTTGCCGTTTCCTTCCACATCGTTACCATAGTGGGGTTGTGTTCAGGAAGCTGCTGCTGATCGCAGGATGCAATCTCTTACCGATCTGCGATTGTGGGTTGTACGCGGCTGATTGAAGTCGTTCCAGCAATCCACTGGTCTGATCTTTACCATTGCTCTGATGAGGTATCCTCATGTCAAACAAATCGACGCGTCGACGTTTTCTGGGCCAGTCTGCTGCACTGGGGACGGCTTTTTGGGTTGGTGGCCAAACTCAGGTGAAGGCTTCCACGTCTGCCCTGCAGTCGCTCAGTGCGGCCTGCGTTGGGGTTGGCGGAAAAGGCGGCAGTGACTCCAGCCATATTGCGGAACAGGGCGTAAAACTTGTCGGCCTGTGCGATGTCGATGAAGGAACGCTCACGAAGAAGGGTCGCGAATTTCCAGACGCGGAAAAGTTCACTGACTTCCGCGAAATGCTCGACAAGCTCGGCTCCAAAGTGGATATCGTCACCGTCAGTACTCCTGACCATACGCATGCTGCCGCGGCTGTCAGAGCCATGAAGATGAAGAAGCATGTGTACTGTCAGAAACCGCTGACATGGTCCATTCGGGAAGCCCGAATGATGAGAGAAGTCGCTGCTGAGCAGGGCGTGATTACACAAATGGGTAATCAGGGCACATCTGAAGACGGACTTCGTGAAGCCGTGGAAGTAATTCGATCGGGTGCAATCGGGGATTGCAGCGAAGTACATCTCTGGACAAATCGCCCGGTGTGGCCACAGGGCATTGGTCGACCGGACGGTGCTGACGAAGTTCCAAAGACTCTGAACTGGGATGCATGGATTGGCCCTGCTGCGATGCGGCCCTACAAAGAGGGTGTGTACCACTCGTTTAACTGGCGAGGCTGGGTGGACTTTGGAACGGGAGCATTGGGTGACATGGCCTGCCATACCGCCAATATGCCCGTGATGGCTCTTGAGCTTTGGGATCCGATTGCTGTCACAGCCGTAAAGAATCCCGGAATCTTCGCCGGGGAAACCTTCCCGGGCAGCACAATGCTGATGTTTGAATTCCCTGCCCGCAATGGCCTGAAACCCTGCAAATTCTTCTGGTACGACGGAGGTAATCTTCCCAGCGAAGAACTGACATCAAAATTGCCGGAAGGATTTCAGAAGCGAATTGCCAAACAGCGAGCTGGCGAAGGAAAGACCAGTGGTGCTCTGGTGGTGGGCAGCAAGGGAATGCTGTTTTCGCCGGACGACTATGGCGCGAAGTACGAGCTGCTGGGAGAAGGCTTTGAAAACTACAAGGTTCCTGAGCAGTCATTGCCTCGAATTCCCTTCAAAGGTGGCAATGACCAGCGTCAGAAGTGGGAGTTTGTTTCGACAATCAGGGGCGAATACAAACCCGGAACAATGTCCAACTTTGGCTATGCAGGTCGGCTGACGGAAACCATCCTGGTCGGCAATCTCGCCGTCCGCGCCGGTGAAGGTCAGCGGATTGAATGGGATGCAAAGGAGCTGAAGAGTACAAATCTGCCGGAACTCAACCAGTTTGTACAGCGAGAATACCGCGAAGGCTGGACGCTGTGAGCATTATGCAGTGGCCTGATACGCCCTGCTCCGCCAGATTAATGCATGCAAAACCTGCCGAACACAGTACGTGTTCGGCAGGTTTTTTTTTGGCACCAGACGATTCGGCGGCTCATGCCTGACACCTGAGTCCATTTCAGCAGTTACCCGCAAAGGAATTGATATGAAATTCAGCCAAACGGCCGAATCGGCAGCAGCATTACGTTCGGGAAGTTCGTCACAACCCGTACATTTTAACTCAACCTGACTACCGGATTTTTCCGATCGAACAGAGTAACCGGTATACCCGGCAGAACCGGTACAGTCTGTAAGTACGGATCGATCGGAACAATCGATGAAAACCACACGCGTCTTTGCCTCGGCCTGCCTGCTTGTCAGCAGCGTCGCTTTGCTCACCGCAGCCAGTATCTCTGTCGGGGATGAACCCGGTGTAGTACGGCTGTCGTCCCTTAACCCCCAGACCGGCGGTGCAGGCACAGGCGTTGTTCCTGCCCCTGTACCGGATCAGATGGGACAGATGGGAGGAACTGGCGTCGTCTATGGCGACCCCAGTGGCCCAATGCCCTATCCGCAGCCGAGCAACTACGCTCCCTATTTTGAGCGAAGTCTGGGAGCCACACAGGCGGTGCCCAGCCAGGCTTATCAGCCTCAGCAGCCATTCGGCCCGGTCCTGATGTTCGAATCGAACATCGATGACGGCCTTGGCTACGCCAAAGGTTACCATCGGCTTAACGCCAGAATCCCTTACCATGTGCTGCCGAATACGACAGTCATGATTGGGGACCTGTCGGCTGCGGTAACCAATGACGGTTCGCCGCTTTATAATTACGGTCTTGTGTACCGCAATTATGACGAGGCCCTCAATCGGATCTTCGGCTGGAACGTCTTTGGTGACTACGACCAGGGCTACGGCAATACCGAATGGCATCGCATGACGTTCGGTCTTGAGTCGCTGGGCAAGTACATTGACTGGCGAGCCAACGGCTACTTTGTTCTGGGAAATGACACCATGCTGCTGAGCGATCAGCTGACGGGTGATCTTTCTCTTGCTGGTAACAACGTCTTCCGGCTGCACCAGCAGGTTCGTGAGAACGCTTACTCCGGCTTTGACATCGAAGCCGGTGGCCCCCTGCCGCTGCTGGGTCGATATGGCCTGAACATGTACCTGGGTGGCTACTACCTGAACAATGACAACAGTGAAGACACAGTCGGTTTCCAGGCACGCTGGGAAGCCCTGATCACTGAGTCGGTCACGGTCAATACTTTTCTGACCACTGACGACACGTTCGGAACCAACAGCTGGGTCAGCATGCAGTATTCAATTCCGAACTACAAGAACAAACGAATCCTGCGGCCCTCCGGCGTTCGTGAACGACTTCAGGACCCGGTCATTCGCCAGAATCGTGTGCATGCACATATCGACGAATCGATTGTTCCGGAAGCCATCGTCAATGCCGACAAGAATCGACCTTACTTCCTGATGTATGTCGACCCGAATGCCTCCGCGAACGGGAACGGTACGTTTGAGAATCCATTCCGAACTCTGCAGCAGGCAGAAAATGCCAACAGTGCTCTGGTGGATATCATCCGAGTCACTCCACGGTCTGACGACACCAACACAAACCTGACCGTGAACGGCGGACTCAACCTCTTTGACTGCCAGATCCTGCTGTCTTCAACGAGAGACTTCAACCTGTTCACTGAAGGAACTCGTGACTTCATCATCCCGGGAACACCAACACCATCCAACCTTGGACCGCTGATTTCCAACCCGACGATGGTTGCCGGCGGAAGTGTGGTTCACCTTGCCAATCAGAACCAGATCATTGGCATGCGGATCGACGGTGCTAATGCCGCAGGAACTGTCTTTGGAAATGGCGTTTCAAACGCTCTGCCAATCGAAGATGTCACACTGCAGGGGAATACGTTCACCAACTACACCGTTGGAGCCAACCTGAACGATGTCTCCGGCCTGGCGATTATCGACAGCAACACGTTTACCGGACGCACAGCGAACTCCGTATCACAGACAGGCCTGCTGTTCACGACAGCTGCTGGTCAGACTGTTGACCTCCTGGTGCAGAACAACAGGGCAACAGGAAATGCCTCCGGCGGTTTGGTAATCACAGCCAAAACCGGAAGCACGATTAACGCAGACAATCCAGACGCCTTTGGTACAGGAACCAATATCCCTGCAACCGGGATCATCGACAACGTTGTCACAGGCAATGGTGTTCTGGCAGCGAACGGAACTGTCTCCAGTGCAGCAGACGGTATCAGCCTGACCGGCGAAGCCGGTTCAACCATCAACGCTGTAGTTGAAGGAAACATCTCTTCAAACAATACCGGCAACGGTTTCCTTGGTGAAACTGACGGTGGCGTATTCAACCTGTTCAGCATGCAGGAAAACTCCTTTGTGTCCAACCGGGCGAATGGTGCCTTTCTGCACTATCTGAATGGCGGCACATTCGAGGCAATCTCAGAAGATCTTGACCGGGACGGCTTGCTGGATGCCGGTGAGGACCTGAACGGCAACGGCCGCATGGATCAGGGGATCGTATCCAACTCATTCGTCGGAAACTCAGTCGCAGGACTCTGTATCTTCGGGGAAGACTCGGGAGACGGTAATTTTGATATTGGCGGCGATGTCCCGACTCTGGGTAACCTGTTTGCAGCAAACCTCGGTGGAGGAATCGCTGTTGACCTGAACGGAACGGCAACCGGCTCGCTCAATATCGTGAATAACCGCATCTTTGGCTTCGGCGAACCAACAGCCGGTGATGTTCTGCGAACCGGATTCAGCCAGAATACGCTCGCGGCCAACGACGACCTGTTCACAGGGCTGATCAATACCGGATTTACAATGAACTTCTTTGGCCAGATCTTCAACGACCTGACCGTCAATAACAACGGTAACGTGAGCTTTGCTGGCCCGCTGGCCACATTCACTCCGTTCCCGCTGCTGACAACGGCCACTCCAATGATTGCTCCATTCTTTGCTGACGTCGATACACGACTGGGCAACACAGTGACGTTTGGGACTGGAACAATTGACGGCCAGAATGCATTTGGAGTGAACTACAACGATGTGCGTCACTTCAGCGTGTTTGGTGCGAATCAGGGCCTGCCAACGAATGACTTCCAGCTGGTGCTCGTTGATCGCTCTGACGTCAGCCCTGGTGACTTCGATATCGAATTCAACTACAGTCAAATTCAGTGGGAAGCCGGCGAGGCAAGCGGAAGTAATGCTCAGGGTCTCGGCGGAAGTACAGCCCGAGTCGGCTGGACCAACGGTGTTGACCGTGCCTTTGAACTGCCAGGTTCAGGTATCCCAGGCTCCTTCCTGGATTCCGGTCCGGCAGCCACGAGTCTGGTGCAGAACAGTCTGAACAGCGGAGTCCTTGGCCGATATGTCTTCGAATCACGAAACGGCTCAATCACATCCGGTGCAGCGATCAACGGAGCAGACGGAATTGCCGTCAGACTCTCAGACGATGCAGTGCTGAACTCAAGCCGAATCATCAACAACACGATCACACAGTCCCGCAACAACGGTGTATCACTGGCAGCAACGGACAACGCTGTTGCCTCATCAGTGGTCGTTCAGGGTAACAACATCTCTCGAAGTCGCCTGAATGGTCTGACCATGACAGCCGATGGACCGAATGCCCGCATCAACACAGCAACGATCGGCGGACTGCAGAACAATACTCTGAATGGAACCTCGTTTGCACAGGGTAACACGATCCGCGACAACGGAACCTCTGGTACCGGAGACGGTGTGCAGTTTGTTGCAAGGAACGGCTCACTCATTCGCGGAAGTGTTCAGGGTAACACAGTCAGTGAGAATACCGGCGACGGTGTGGCACTGCTGGTTGACAACGGCGGTGAACTGGACTTCGGAACACCCGCCAGCGGACGGATCATCTCAGGGAATACTGTCTCCGACAATGACGGTGCCGGTATCCGGCTGGTCAGCAACGTCTCAGCCACAACAGAAGGTCTGATCAATGCTGCTATCCAGGGTAACACGGTATCGGGTAATGGTGGTGGCGGTATCGTCGCTAACCTGAATGGCCCGAACAACGTGCCTCCGGCTCTTCCACTGGTTGTGGAGAACAACGTTCTTAACCTGAGCATTGGCGGCACCACAGTGCCTTCAATCAACACAATCTCCGGCAACGCAGATGTTGGTATTGGGGTACAGGTGACCGGAAACGGACGAGCGACTGTTGATATCCGAAATACATCCATCACTGACACGACAGATGGAGCAGATCCTGCACTGAATGGTGACGGCATCAACCTGCGACGTGCAGATACTTCGCTGCTGACGGCCACGATTGAAGATGTAACGGCAACTGGAAACGCCGGTGACGGTCTGGATGTGGATGTCCAGGGCAACGACAAGAACGATCCTGATCAGCCTGCTTCAGGTACGGTTAACATGGTCACATGGAATCGCAATAACCTCAGCAACAATGGTCAGAACGGTGCTCGATTCAGAACCCGCGGTGACTCAATGCTGATCGCAGACGGCCAGTCCAATACCCTCAACGGTAACGGCCAGAACGGTATCCTGGTACAGACATCAGAAAACTCCAACTTTGGTGACGCAACCGATGGCCTGCCACCGGGACGCCGAGTCCAGTTTGATGGCAACACTATTGAAGACAACGGAGTGGACGGGGTACAGATCGTTGCTACAGAAGATTCACGGGCTCTGGTTGAAATCACCAGCACACGAATCCCGGCAGCTTCCGGTGCTCATGCTGCTCTCAACTCTCGTGGCGATACCAGCATCTCCCGAAACGGTGGTGATGGAGTTGGCATTGAAACAACTGGCGGTCGCTCTGACATCCTGATCACTTCAGGAACCGGTCAGACAACGATTAACGGTAACGGAACAGGTGCTGGCGGTGGTAATGGTATTCGCTGGGATGCCAGCGGCACATCAGATGCCACAGTTCGTGTAACTCGTACGAACATCACGAACAGCATCGCAGGTGCAACTGAAGACCTCAACGGAAACGGTATCCTCGATCCGGGTGAAGATCTGAACAGCAACAACGATATCGACGTGGCCAACGGCGACGGTATCCAGGCCAATTTCTCCAACAATGCCACATCGACTCTGGTTGTGGGTAACGTGGGAGAAGGCAACCGGATTCAGTCCAATGAGGATGACGGGATCGCCATCACAGCGACCGGATCCAATGCAACCGGAAATCCACAGCCAATCATCTCCATCGTGGATAACACGATCGGTGGCGAGAACAATGGAATCTCTGCCGGTAACGGCGGCGATGGTCTGAGTGTGAATATCTTCGGAGGTACAGCTGTCGGTGTGGCTCCGGGTAACGTCGACTTCACCCTGCCAGTCCTGACATTCAACGGTGGAGTTACCGAAAGCGGACCAATTCCGAATATCTCTGTCACGGGTAACCTGATCAGCCAGAACAATCGCAAAGGTGCGAACATCCTGCTGACCGGAGCGGCCGGACTGAGAGATCGTGAAGACGGAGCATTCAATGCGGCAGACGACCTCGACCTGGTGCAAATCACCTTCGATGACAATACGATTGTTTCCAACGGTGAAGAAGGTATCTACTACCGTGCAGACGCCAACATGAATCAGAGCCGATTCGTCTACCTGGCAAACTTCCCGGATCCGCCATTCACCGGCAACGATCGACCTCTGAATGGTGCATCCTATGACCCAACATTGCCTGAGTTCACATTCCTGAATGCTGGCACAGTCAATGGTAACACAGCCTACATCGCTCCTTACCTGAATCTGCGAACAGTACAGAACAGTTTCCTGACCATTGTGAACAACACAATTCAGAACAACGGAACAAATACTGTGACGGGTGAAGGTATTCGAGTGGACGTTGGAACGGGTGCCTATGTGGCCGCTGACATCCGCAACAACACAATGGGTGGTAACCTGGAAGAAGACTTCGTCACTTCATCCTTCCTGTCAGCCGGTGAAACCTTCACCTCACAGGATAACAACGGAGACCTGACATTCGACTTCGTGTATCTGGATGACACAGCTCAGTTCGATCTGCGATTCCAGAACAACTCGGGTAACCAGATCGATCCAAGTGCTCTGGGTGCCACATACACAACACTGGATCCTCTGAAGGCTCTCTTCCTGGGCAACATCGGAGCACAGAACCGCAATGCCTTCCTGTTCCAGGTGGAAAATGGTGCTAACCTGAATAATCCCAACAACAGCTTCATCAACTTCGGGATTACTCAGTCAGTCACCGGGGCCTTTGCCACAGGTGGCTACAATATCCGGGCTGCAGCTGATCCGCTGTTCCCGAACATTGGATTCGCACCGTTCCTTCCATAGTCTGAAATGCTGACTCCGTCCGTGTAACAACGGACCCGGATAAAAAACAGAAACCGCGATTCGACTCTCCGTCGGACCGCGGTTTCGCTTTTTAAACTGCCCGACATTTGACAACATGCCGATCGCCGCGGCAAATGGGAGGGCGAAGCTACTGCTGAGCCGTGAAAAGCAATCGGGAGGGCGAAGCTCCTGCTGAGCCGAAAAAAGTTCGGCTCGGCAGGAGCCTCGCCCTCCCGGGAAATACGATTTTGCCGCTCGCCTTAACCGACAGGAAATTCGCTCACCTGGGTCAGAACGCTTCCAGTTCAGGAACCCCTGCCGAAGTTCCCGGTACAGTCATTCCGGCTGTACTGCGGGAAATCGACTGCACCGGCACGCTGCCGTTCGACTGCGAAAACGATGGATCAGGCTGAGGGGAAGGGACAACGGCCGAACGACTTGTCTGACCAGGTGATGCAGATGATGCCGAGGCCGGACCGTTATCGATGACTTTCAGGCTGCCTGGCACAACCTGCCAGCCGCCGCCCAGGTCCGGTGGTGACATATCCATTGATGGAGGAACCATCGGCGGAGTAAACGCTGTCTGAGGCGAAGTTGAGCCTGTTGTCCAGCCAGTGGAGCTGGTCATCGGCTGAGAACTGCCTGAAGGACTGAACGCTGACGAATGGCTCGCTGTCATTCCTCCAGCAGACGACATGGGCCCGGCAGACGACATGGGCATCCCACTGGTCGGCATGCCCTGTACCGTTTGCATCGATGGCATTTGCATGGATGGCATTTGCATCTGAGCCATCTGCATTGGCGGCATCTGCTGCATTTGGGCCATTTGCATCTGCTGCATTTGTTGCTGCATCTGCATTTGTCGGGCCATCTGCATCTGCTGCATCGGCGGCAGCTGCATTTGTGCCATACGAGCTCCCGGGCTTGGCGGACCAAAAGCGGTGGCCTGACGAGGCATTTCGTAGGGATGAACGCCGCGAGCCATCGCCGTTGAAGCCATCGGATGGGCTCCTCCAGTCGCCTGAGCTGCCATCGCCATCCGCGAATGTACTTCCGGCTGATTCCAGTCCGTCTGCAGCGACTGCTGATACATGGCCACCGCCTGATCGGGCCGTCCGGTATCCTGATAATACTGACCCAGATGGGCCAGTGCCGTAGTGTGAGCTGGATTCACCTGAAGGGCATTCTGCAGCGACTGCGCCGCCGCGTCCTGCTGACCCATTTCCCGCTGCAACCATGCCATTTCCAGATGAGATTCTGCAATGTAAGGCTGAGTTGCAACCCAGGTCTGCAACAGACCTGCGGCCTCATTGCCCCGCCCTTGCGCCAACATAAGCTCAGACATCCCATGATACGATGGCTGATGCGAAGGAGATACCATTAAGGCCTGACGATACAGCTGTTCGGCACCTGCCATATCACCCATCTTCGACCGAGTTCTTGCCAGGTTGGCGATGTAATCCGGATTGTCAGGTTCCGCCATCATCGCCTGCTGAAATTCTCCAGCGGCCGCAACATAATTGCCCTGTTCGTAATAACTTTGTCCGGAGGAATTTGTCACATAGCCGTTCATGGATGTACATCCGGCAAGTGCAGTGGCGCTTGCCAACATGGCAAGATGTCGACCCATTTTACGCAAACGATCGCAGCGCATGGCGCTTGCCTTTCGCAATGGAAAATGCAGTAGGGAGGTGGTGCAAGGTCAGGGTCTGAAACTCGGAAGGTGCCTCATCAGCCATCTGCGGTGCAGCGGCTAATCATGCGAAACCCGGCTCTTTGCCGTGACCAGCAGGTTGTGTGGGAGAGGAGAGTGGAATGAAGATGATGAGATGACAGGGGACAATCGCAGGGAATTCCGCGTTTTCTTTTCGCGGTTCGGGAACTTGAGAGATTCTCCCGAGAATTCTTCTGCCAGATTCACGGGAAGAATAGGATCGAGCGGAATCCGCTGCAACGGCGATTCTTGAGTCAATCCGTCCAAAACCCCGCGCAGCCACGCAATCTTCACTTACCATCGGCATTAGCTGCCGCTGCCGTTTCGGCAGAAGTGAGCGATCAACTGGTCTGCCATTACAAAGGCTCTGACGATGCACTAACCTTCAGCGACGTCAACAAACACCTTCAATGCGTCGCGATCCTCAACCAGCAAACGCATCATTTCCCGGTAGTTGTCCAAACCTTTGACGGGCGTCGTCAGGATTTTTTGAATCACTCCCGGCCACGTCACCTCCCCCAGCGCGAGATCCGCAATTCCAGCCTCAAAATGCCGGAAATTGGCGTTTACCGATCCAACCAGCAGCTTGTTTCCCAGAACCCAGTTCAAATTGACCCGGTCGCTGGGAACTTCCACTTTTCGTTGCCCGCCTGTGATACTGGTCCAAACAATACATCCATTGTGTCCCAGGATCTCCATCGCCTCGAACGCAATCGCACTGCTGCCCGTTGCTTCAATGATCAGGTCAGGCTTTCCGTGTGCCTTTGCCAGCTCCGACATGGTCATTTCCGCCGTACTGATGTAGGTCGATCCAAACCCTTCAGCAATTTCTGACTTCAAACACGGTTTTCGCCCTCGGGCAAGTGTAAACACCTGCATACCTCTAAGACGCAAAATCAGAGTCGACAGCAGTCCGATCTGGCCGGCTCCTGTCACCCACGCTCGCTTTGGTTCCCAGACCTGGAGCCGCTTTTGAGCCAGAAACGCCTGCTCAACAGCCTTCGCAGCACAGCTCATCGGTTCGGCCAGCACATGCAAATGCTTCAGCCCGACCGGCATGCGAACGACAAATTCTTCGTCATCGACAAAGTACTCGGTCAGATAACCATGACGAAGGTTGATCCCACGTTCGTAGTATTCTTCTTCGCTGGTGATGTCGGACCGGCCGATGCGATCGTAAATGGACGTCCCTGGCCGCCGTACCGTACAGGTCACGTAGTCACCGGGTTTCACCTTGCGTACGGCCGCACCCACTTCTTCCACGATCCCAAAACATTCGTGCCCGATTACCAGAAAGTCGTATCCTGGCGGAGCATTCCCGTACAAGGCATCGTTGATCTCGCGATCGGTTGCATCAACACCGACCTTCAACACCCGGATCAGCACACCACGTCCATCCGGAATCTCAGCCACCGTCGGTTTCTTCAGTTCCGCCAGATGAACACTGTTGGGTGTTCCGGGACGAACGGCGATGGCTTTCATGAACATTACTTTCGAACAGAAAAATCAGTGTTGTGGGGAACGGCAGCAGGGAATTGACCCACCGTGCTCGCCTTTAATCCGTGCCACAGTGCAGCAGCATTGGGCCGGATTCTAGGCCCCACACTACCCTTGTCAATTGGGTTGAAATCGTCGGCGGATTTGATTGTGGGCTGAAGCCCACGTTATGGTTGCCCACGACTATGGTTGCCCACGACGATCATGCTTACGGTTCAAGCGTCAGATGACCGCCAGTCCACTGAGGTGCTTCCGTCAGGCGCCGCGACAGATCCGTCAGTGGCGAGTCACCTCGCACCGTTATTGCATTCTTCCGCAGCGCAAGAGCTGCAAGTTCCTGAACATGGATAAGTCTCTGCTGATTCAGAATGACCGGGCCCGTATCGTCCGTGGGCAGTGACGCGGCATCCACAAACAATCCTCCCGGCAGCCGCTCATAAATCCCCACACAAATGGCCAGCAGTCCCTGCCTGCCCAAAGCCTGCAGAGACAAGTTCACCTCGTCTCCCGCCTCCGATCGCAATATCTGTAAGGCTCGCCGCAGGTCCCAGACTCGCATTCCATCAGCAGTCATCCCCAGCAGCTGAAATCGTCGCTGAATCTGGATTTGTTTCTTCTCGTCACCCTTCCACTTCTGAGCACCGATACCGCGGGATGAAAACACGGCAACTGCCGAACCGCTTTCTTTAAGATGCCCCTGAATCAGACGAAACACAGACGAAACATCATCGGTTGAAGTGGACGAATCGGCATCGTTCTGCCCTGCCAGAATCCGTTCATACGCTGACCACGTGAGATCGTCCACGGCCAGAAGGTGAATACGTGCAACCTTTGCTGGTGGCACATTCTTTGCATGGATCACGTCGACAAACAAAGGCACACTGGGCTGACTCTCAAAATGCAGCCGACTAACAACATGTTCCGGAAACGCGGATGTCCAGAATGGCCCGGATTTGAGCGTCTCCCGAAGACTGACTGCGGTCGCCTGCCAGTCGGATCGATTCTCCGGCCATGCGGCAAAACATTTGTCACGCAGAATCTCAAGCAGCGATTGTTCCCATCGCGGAAGATCGGCCAGAATTCCAGCATCTTCGGATGCTGACGGCTGACTGCGAAACGGGACGAAGACTTCATCGATCGTTGTATTACGCTCATCCTTCGGAATCGCCGTGAACACTCGGAGCTGCTCCGGGACAAAGAAATCCTCAACGAGCTTGCTGATCATCGATTCGTCTTTCCTCAGAAATCGATTCATCCAGCGAAACGCATGCACATGCAGTTCCTGAGTATCCTTGTGCGGTCCCTCGGTGATCTGCAGTCCCAGATGCTCTGGCATTCCATAAAGCCGATAAATGTGTCGCACCTGTCGATGAATGTCGACCACTCCTTCAAGAGGAAAAATCGTGTCTTTGTCGGTATTGGAAATCAGCAGCGGACGAGGTGCCACAAGCGCGGCCACAACCGCATAGTCCCAGCCATACGTATTCACCATATACATGCAGTCGCAGTGGCCTTCGACACAGCCGTCTGCAACATGATTGCGCATCGACGTAATTCCGGCGACCGGTACCGCACACTGAATACGATCGTCAAGTGCTGCGATCCACCAGCTGTAAGCTCCTCCTCCCGATCGCCCGGTCACTCCCAGCCGACTCCCGTCGACTTCCGATCGACTCTGCAGATAATCGAGCGCACGCATACAGTTCCACGCCTCAACGCCCGCCGGAGTGTACCCACGTGCGTTCCACCACCAGCGGTTGTAACGATACGTACCATGATGAATGCCTTCGATTTCACCCAGCTGCAGAGTATCGATCACCAGGCACACGTATCCATTGCGTGCAAACCAGCCCCCGTGCCGCTGATAGGATGCCTTGCTGCCATAACTGATCCCGTCTTTTTTGACGTTGCCGTGGCCGCAGACATATAGAACCGCCGGCAGAGGTCCATCCATTTTCTTCGGAATGTACAGATTGCCGGAAACGTAGAGGCCCGGCATGGATTGAAAGCTGATGCGTTCCATGCGGAATTCCTCGTGCTCCGCAACGCCGGAAACCTCCGCCTCCAGGTCCGTACGTTCCGGGAGCGGATCCAGCCCCAGCATTTCAAACAACTGCTGACGAAGGCGTGGTTTCGCCGCATTCCACTCTTCAAGTGTCCTATACTGAGTCAGCGAATTCCGCCGTTCAATCCTCTGCACTTCCTCCTCAAAGAATGCGGCCAGCTGAGGATTGTCGGTCAAACTCCAGTCCGCCGCCATGCAGGGAAAAGCACACAGCCAGCTCGTCATGAAAGTCAAAAGCAACGAACCACTAACAACCTTCATCGTGTCGGCTTTCTGTACAGATTGCGAAACAAATCGGACAGGGACTGACAGTCGCCTGAATTGAATACAGTCACCGGAATTATTGACAATTTGACTGCATATACCACTCAGCACAACAAGCCAGCTGGCAGATGTTCACTTTGTTCTTGAACAATGCCGGATGTCCGACTATGATTCCCCGGCCCCGAGTGTCGGCATTGAAGGGCAGATTGAATAACCGTCCACAATGTGCTGGTGATAGTCATCGGCCTGCAGACGGATTCAAAAAAATTCGACACAGTTTCATGACAGATGCGAAACTGCGACGTGCGATCATTGTGGAATCCGCACGCCTGATGTACTCCCGCAGCGAAACGGAGTACTACCGAGCCAAACTGAAAGCCGCTCAGCGACTATGCCAGGGCTGGGTAAAACCTTCGGAGCTGCCCAGCAACGCAGAAATCCGTGACGAAATCCTGCGGCTCGCCAATCTCTTCGAGGGCGACTCGCGGTTCGATCGCCTGAGAGAAATGCGATTCGAGGCCCTGCGAATCATGCGAATGCTGGAGAACTTCCGTCCAAAAATTATCGGCAGCACATTCACCGGTCATATTCGACAGGGTTCGGATATCGATATTCACATCTTCTCTGCCACAGCCGAAGCCGTCGAAGCTCGACTGGATGCCGAAGGGATCGATTATCTGCCGGAACGAAAACGAGTTCGCAAGCATGGCGAAGAGCGAATTTTTACGCACTTCCATCTTAAGGATCGCTTTCCGATTGAACTCACGATGTACGCCCCGGACAAGGCGACGTTTCACTTCAAGAGTTCAATCACCGGCAAAGCCATTGAACGAGCCACTCTGCCTGAATTCGAACAGTTTCTCAAACGGGAGTATCCGGATTTCGATGTTGAATCCGAAGTCGCAGCTGCCGACAACTCCATCGATCGCTTTCAGGTCTATCGTTCTTTGCTGCTTCCACTGGGCGGCGTCGCCCAGGGTCGCAAGCACCATCCGGAGGGAGATGTCCTGTATCATCTGCTGCAATGTTACGTGCTGGCCGTCGATGAACTTCCCTACGATGAAGAATTCCAACTGGCCGCGTTACTGCACGATGTTGGCAAAGGCATTGATTCCCAGGATCACGTAAACGCCGGCCTTGAGGCTCTTGATGGCTTCATTACTGAACGTACCGCGTGGCTGATTCGCCATCACATGGACGCTCATCTGATCCGCGACCGCTCCATCGGCTTCCGCCTTCATCAAAGACTGAAGGAAAACGAAGACTATGAAACTCTGCTGTTACTGAATCAGTGCGATCGAAACAGTCGACAGCCAGGAATCCGCGTACCGGACGTTGAAGATGCACTGGATGAATTGAGAGAGCTGTCACAGGCATAACGGCTGACGGCCGACCCCTCGCACTTCGCTGCGATTCGCGGGAGGGGATGATTTTACCCCCTCTCCCGGCGAAGCCGGGGGAGGTCGATCGAGCGAAGCAAGATCGGGAGGGGGTGGGTGAACGAAGCGTTGCGCGTGCTACCGGATCGGCGTTCTGTGCAACACGCG
>JALHMY010000014.1 GCA_022843805.1 Fuerstiella sp. | reverse complement strand
TTCCCAGGGCGTTGCCCTGGGCTTTCACCTTCCGGACCTTCGGCCCCGAGTTCTGACGTGCCGCTCATTTTTTATCACACAAAAGATGTGTGGTACGATGAGACTCGACGGCCAGGTGACATCGAAATCACAGTAGGACGAAAGCTGTCAGGACGAGTGGCTGGAATTCCAGCGGAAGACCGTACAGGGTGGCGATTGTCAGCGGGTGTTTGACACTGCAGAAAAGGTCGGTCCGGCGGCGGACGAGGTCGCATCGACGTCTGACAGAGCATGACCCTGACCTCGTGGAATACGCATGAACGTCATTCTAAAAATCTGAATGACGTGAAATCTTAAAGCGAATATCGAACCCACTTGCATTTCAGCTTCAGATGCGACGAGAATGCAATTCTTAGATAGTTTGTCCTATATCTCGCGTACGGGTGGTGTCCAGAAGCTTATGCAAATTGGAATGGTTTGACAAGCGGGCAGAATTGGCTCCGTGTCCTGCCCAATCGCTCTCGAACAGCTTTGCTTTGTGAGTGTTTCGGCACACGGCATTTGCCGACGACTTTCGTCTCCCTAATCAACTCTGTCAGGTTTGAAATGAACGAATACACACAGCTCATTGAGCGGTTTCTGACGGCCTATCAATCCCTGGATCACAAATCGATGGCCGAATGCTATCACACCAGTGCCAGCTTCACGGATATTGCTTTCCGGCTGAATGGCAAAAAGCAAATTCATGCGATGTGGCAGATGATTTGTAATAACGGCATCAAGGTTGAGATCGAAGGGATAAAGGCTACGGGAAATATCGTGCGGGCACGAATTGTCGACACTTATGTTTTCTCAGACACCGGCCGCACAGTGGTTAACAAAATCGAATCTGCATTTGAGTTCCAGGATCAATTGATCATTGTTCAAAGGGATACCTGTAACGCCCTGGAGTGGGCTCGGCAGGCGTTTGGTGGATTAAAGGGAGAGATTGCAGGGCGAGTGGGCTTGTTGCGCCGTAAGGCGGCCAAAAAGAAGATAGACGGCTTCATTTCGTCGCACCCGGAATATGCCTGAAAAAATCGGCGGCAAAGGTAAGGCCATTGCCGCCGAACAAAGCCGCAGCAAAGCGGGATCGGTGCGTTCGAGTCCAGCCACCGACTGATGCTTCCAGAGACAGCACCGGTGGCAGGAGCTCATCAGTCGGGAAACTAATCAGTCGATTCTTCTGCCTGCCTGCGGATGTCGGTCGCCCGCAGCTTGGGATAGGCGCTATACAATCCGCCCACAGCCGGCACATCGTGTTTGCGAACGAATTCATTGAATTCCTCCCGATGGTCAGACACTGGCAGCGGGGGAGCATCTTTGACATGAGAGAGAATCAGGTCGAAGACGTCACCGATGTTGTCGACAAAGAGATCAAGGTACGCGTCGAAATCGTCGTCAAAAGTCGTAATGACCATTACGGTTTCTGATTCGTCGATGAAAACGAACCGGGCAAAGTGAACTTTCTCCAGTTTCTCAAGGGCGATTCGAATGGGATTCGTTGCCGGAGGTCCTGCCTGAAGTTGTGTGATCTTTGCCTTGAGTGCAGCATATTTTATCGGACCGTCCGCTTTCATGACCAGCGTCAGGGCATGCGAAACACCTTCGGGTTCTGTTATCGCACCGGCAGCTGTTGGCGGTGCCGTGCCCGTCGCCTGCGGCGGACTGAGATAGACTCGGTTGATATACTCGGCCGATTCCGTCGCTTCGTTCGCGACACGCAAAGTTGCTGTCGCCCGCTTTTCACCGTTACCCGAACCAATCCCCCAGCCGAAGTTGCGGATATTCCAGACGTCTCCTGGCAAGGCCTCTGGCCTGGATCCTGGTCCTTCGGCTGCCAGTGGTGCGCCAGCCGGAGGGAGAGCCCGCTCAGACCGCAGTGAACTCTCAGTATGACAACTGATGCAATCCGTGTTGAAAACATGCGATAACACAGGGTTGGCGATCACGTCCGGAATTTCGCGAACCTTAAGTTTGCGACCCAGTTGGCTGACAGGTGACAGCCCTGCTTCGGCCTCGAGATTCAACGCTGTCATTAATTCCATCGTGCTGACCCCGAACGTTCCAAACTGCGAATTGGTCGGTGCAGGTCTGACTTTCTGCGGGTCGGTCTGCAAAAACTGGATTGCCGTACTGCCGTTCGCAGTTCGCAAAGGGAGTGGTTCGAAGTCACCAGCCGCGTTTCTGTTGGCGACGAAGAAGATCCAGGGTTCTGGTCGTCGAATTCCCATAAATGCGATGGTGTTGAGTCGGCCGTGCGGCAGGTGCCTCTGAAGAAATGCCCGCAATTTACCTGTCAGATCGACGCTGGGGTTCGCGAAGCCCGGATGTACCCCGAGCTTCTCGTCTGTTGCGACGCCCTGTGCCTGGATCGCATGTTTGATGGCGACAAGCTCGTCCACAATCGCCTTGAACTTCACACGATCCGCATTGCCGGGTGTGGTGGAAAAGTCGAAGCCCAAATGCGCCGCGATATCATGGATCCGAAACTTCGACCCCGTCTCCAATCGAATGGGCTGCACCACAAGCCGAATCTGCGGAGTTTCCCCAAACGCCGCCTGAATTGAGGAATGGCAGCCGGGAGCGGAAGGATCAATTCGAATTCCCGCAATTTTCCACGAGTGCAGGGTATCAATGCCCTCATTGGCAGGAAAAACAATCGGTTGCCCATCGACCACAGCAGTCGATCTGGCAATGCTCATCATCTGATCAAAGTCGGCCTGAGGCCAAATCGACGAACCGTTGGTTAGAGCTTCATCAGCACTAATCAAGAGTGCGGCAGCATTGGAATCAGTCGGCAGCGGCCACAGGAATGAGATGTCATTCGCATTGAGAGTATCACCGCCACAGGCAATGGATTCTCCGAACAGGAAAACTGCCAGACTCAGGGTCATGCAAACCGGGGAAAGAAAACGGTTCATGAATTTTCCACCTTCTATGAAGCGAATCTAATGATCATTCGACAAAATTACGGCTGTTGTCGTCTACTCGACAAGTTCGTCCACCGGAAGTATTCAGATGGTTGAGCCGCTAAGAAGTTAACTCTCTGTATGAGCCATGAACCGTGGATCATCCGATTCAGGGATCAATGAAGTGCGCGTGATAGAAATCCGAAGAGTCTCGTTGACCTAACTGCGGACATCTGTGCCACGGCAGTGACCTTTCAGGGGGCCTCGAACACCTCCCATTTTCAGTTGCTGCCTTTGGGATCGGTAGTCAAAGCACAGAACTCATTAAACCACAGATGACACAGATTCTCACAGATGACAGGGGCGTTCGTGCTTGTGCTTAGGCGAGCGGCAAAATCGATTTTACCGGGAGGGCGAGGATACTGCCGAGTGTCTTCGGCTCAGCAGGAGCTTCGCCCTCCCATCTGTTCACTTCGGCTCAGCAGGAGCTTTGCCTTCCCATCTGTTCTCTTCGGCTCAGCAGGAGCTTCGCCCCCCCATCTGTGGTAAAAAAAACGCCAGACGACACATGAGGTACATCGCGTTGCTGTACCCGGTGATGGCAGGGAATCGACCATCACGTCACCTGCTACGCGCACCTCTTCTGTCTCTGGAACCCAAATCTTTGTGGAGACTGCTGTTGCACTGGAAAAGCGGATGGAGTGAATTATCGCTTGTATGCAGCTTTGCCGGGCTTCACAATTTCAAGGTCCAGCGAATCGATCCACAGCGACGCGGCCCCGGCGTCTGATGTGTCTGTGTCGTGCTCCACAACCAGGAACAACGTGACCTGCATCACCGGTTTGGACGCATGAGTCTGAACCGTGAACTCAACTCGGTCCTGCCAGTCGAACATCTGAGAGCTGAACTGTTCTTCAGCCACGGCAATCTTTAAATTCCCTTTCAATTCCAACTTTTCCGCTTTTGATTTCACCAGGCTCACGACATGCGTCTTATCACCGACGCAGGCGATCAACCGGGCTGAAGCTGACGAATCGACGTCTGCAACCCCGCGAAGGTCCATTGTCATCGAAACACTTCGCTGGTCGGTCGAGTAGGGGATGTTCAGCGTTGCAACTTTTGTTTTGATCGCAGTCTGATTCGATGCAGCTGCCGCACTTTTTTTCGCAGGGTCGATTGTGACCCCCAGATTGTCAAAAATGATGGTTGCTGCCTGCGCGTCCGGGGAGATGTTTGTCGAGAATCCGAGGTTTGAAGGGACAGCAATCCCTTTGGTCAGCTTAGAGCCGGATTTGGTGTCGTCCGAGAGGCCCGATGATGCAAATAAAACTGACGATGCAAACACGGCAATGCCAGGCAAAGCAGAAAGTAAACGCGACATACATGGTCTCCATACGATTTGAAGCAGAATACTGAATCGACACCCATTTTGATCAGACGCACTCCGGAAAAACTGCTCTGATTGAAGACGGAGCAACACTCAAAGGCGATCACAAGAATTCCCGGGGCAGCGTCAACCAGGACAAGCGATTGAAAAAAATCGCAGCGGCTGCGATCACATATAATAAGTTTTCGAAAACATGATATCGGGACCTATAGCCGAGGAACAGGGCTTCTAGAAAAACTATACCCGGATTTCACGTAATCTGTTTAATTCTAAGGGAATGCACTGCTAGTTGGTGTAAGTGTGGATAAGATGGGCAGATGAGCTACGTTGGTGAAAAAAGTATTAGACAGAGTAATGACAAATACGGTAGGGACGTACGAAAGTGTGAGCCGTGGAGCTCGTCAGTTTCTGAATTTTCTGACCAGAGATTCGCAAAAAAGACGGGGCTCCCTCGCTGTAACGCGAAGCTCTGTAACGTTTTCAGACACTGAATGGTCAATCATCTTGTTTGCTGATGCTCAATTTCTGTGTTGTTGAGCCCGGTACGCGAACATTCTGGTGTAAGAGTGAGCTTTAAGAGGAAAGAATGATCTGCGGCTGTAATCAGAAAATCCGGTTGCGGATGGGCATCGAACAAGGGCCGTAGTCTTGTCTACCCCGGGGAGCGGGTTTTATTCTTCGTACGCTATCCTCTTCCACAATTGACGATGGGATCTGCGAAAGTTAAAGTCTTCTCTTTATGGACCGTAAATCTGAGGTCGTTATCAGGTAGCAAAACTGGCAATCGTTCCTTCTGCTAAGTCATATTATAATGCAGTTTCGCATTGTGCAGTACGTAAGCGATGAACTGCTCGTTTGTATCAGTATGGGTACGGATTGCCGCACGCGTTAATGACGATTCCAGATGGCGTCGTGGGATGTTTGCATTTTCTTCCGGAGGCGAGATTGCAGAAGCATGCTATTCATCAGCCACAGCACAGAAGACAAAGCGGCAGCCCTTGATCTGCAGCAGCGACTCAGGGACCGCGGTTATTCCTGCGAGCAGCAATTTCTGGACAGCGACCAGCGGTCAGGAATTCGGCTGGGGGAGAAATGGGAACGCGCCATCTATGACCACCTGAGAGACTCGCACGCAATGCTCGTGCTGTGCTCGCCCAACTGGTTTCAGTCCAGATGGTGCTTTGCAGAACTGACTGCCGCCAAGATGGCCGGGAAACAGATTTTCCCGATTGTGATTGACGAATGTGACCGAAGCACGGTGGCCGAATATCAGGCAATTTTTATTCATCGGGCAGGCGGGCCGGACGTCGAGGCTGCTTTCCAGCGGTTGTTTGATGATCTGAAGGCCCAGGGCTTGAGTCCGACAGATCATTTGCCATGGCCGAATCCCCAACTGAAAAATCTGGCCGATGGCACGATCGACGCTTGCCCTTATCCCGGTCTGATGGCGTTCGACGCACGGTACGCCCCTGTGTTCTTCGGCCGCGAAGAGGAGACGGCCGCTCTTTTGGAGCAATTGCGGCAGATGCGCAGGTGTGGGGAGCCTCGACTGCTTCTGGTGGTTGGCGGATCGGGCAGCGGGAAATCATCACTGTTAATGGCCGGAGTTCTGCCTCGCCTGAGCCATTCAGCGTTTCGCTCGGAATGGCTGGTGCTGGATTGTTTGCGATATGGCTTGCGGGATCACGACGATTCGCTCTTCACTGCTCTGATCAGCAACATTCTTGCCTGCTATGAGTCCAGCGGCATGGGACACGTCGGTCTGGCGGCAAAACGGGAACAGCTTCTGCAGCAGCTGCTTGATCCTGACATTAAACAGGTCGCCAGTGCCTTTATGTCAGTCCTCAGCGATTTGGTTATCAGCTCTGGCAGGAAAGACGCCACTGTCGTGCTTCCGATCGATCAGTTCGAAGAGTTTCTGATCGACGATGACAAAGGGCCTCGATCGCGCTTTATGGAAATACTGATCGCGCTTGACGAGCTTAAAGCCCATTCGGCAGACAACGCCGCATCATATGTTCAGATTCGAGACCAGAGGATTAAATTTATCACGCATCCGATGATCGCCGAGCAGCGTCAAAAGCTGAATCTTCCGAACACTGTGGAAAATGACGTCTCGTCTGGCGCGACAGCCCTCCGGCAGATCGTCAATCTCCTGAAGGACTACGGCAACTTCGGCCGCCAGTTAAAAGAAGTGGGCGGCCGATTCTACATCGACTTCGGGACGGCTCAGTGATGCAAAATGTGGTGGCTGCAATTCATTCGCTGGCAAATTCAATGAGTTGCTGGAAAAAGATTCAGGTCAGTAGCCGAATTGCCGTCTGTCAAAAGGTGCTGAACCCGATTCGCAGACATTGGTATTTGTTCGCTGTGTTCAGTACGTATTTCAATTCAATCTCTTTCCATTGAAATATCGAATGATGGTAACGGGACTGTTTAAGAAGCTTCTGCAGGACATTGGCACAGGCAGGTCCAAAGCCTCAAAGGGTTGGGTGGCTGGCATGCCGCTGTCTTTGAGCATCATGAATTCTCCTTCATCGTCTGCTGGCAAACGGGATCGGTCCTGTGTCTCCTGGAACAGTGTCTTCCGTATGACTCGCGCAGATTGTTTAGCCCGTGGCCGACAGGCCAGACGTGAAATGAGGACAGCCTGGCCTGTCGGCCTTGTCATTAACCTCGAAAATTGGGTAATTGAAATGGACCTGCGGAGCGACGATTGAATCATTGCCGAACCGGGCATCACCCGCGGGCGGTCAATTGTCGCTCCGCGACACGGTGAATTGTGGGCCGTTCGATCCCGGCCTTGAAAGGCCGGGCTACCATCAACTGCCGCTCCGCGGCAAATCGCACCTTCGGATGGGAACCAACGGGTATCGTCACATCCCCGGCGATCGGACCGAAAGCTGCCCTCCTCGCGGAGCGAGGTTTGGAGGTAGCCGGGGGTTTCAACGGTTGTCATTACCAACGCAAAGCTGATTTCAAGACAAGCAATTCCTGCATTGCGAGTTAATGACCAGGTTTTCAACTGCCGGAAAACTTCTTGTTTTGCGTTGATGGAATCTCAACCGCTGCCAAATCCCGTCGGCGGAGCGACGGATGTACTGCACACCCGTCGCTCCGCCGACGGGCGGTTGCCAGAGAGTCGGAGAAACAGTGAAATACGTGGCAAAAATATCGGATCCTGCACACATATGGCCTGCGAGTTTAATGAGTTCAGAATGCAGGACGTCGTGATAACCAGATCCGCACGGACAAACCCGGCATGCCAGTCACCTCAACCTATGACGCATTTCTCAGCTACAACTCGCGGGACCACGCCATCGTGGAGCGAGTGGCCAAAGAACTCGGTAACCGGCAGTGCAGATGTTTCGTAGATCGCTGGTATCTGCAGCCGGGGCGAGACTGGGTCGAGGCACTCGAACGAGCGCTTTCAACCAGCCGATCTGTGGCAATGTTCGTTGGACCGGGCGAGATGGGTCGCTGGCAGCAGCGGGAGCGTGCCTGGGCATTGGATCAGCTGGCCGGCAGAAATGATTTTCCAGTGATCCCGGTGCTGCTTCCGGGTTGTGAGCCACCACTGGGGTTCATGAAACAGCTGATGTGGATCGACCTGCGGAAGGATCCCGCAGACTCAGAACAGCTTGACGCCCTGGCTGCCGCCATCAGGGGTGAAGCAGTGAATCGGGAGGGCAGGCCCGAACCACGGGCTATGATCTGTCCATATCGCGGGCTGCTGGCCTTTCGCGAAGAGGACGCCGAGTTCTTCTTTGGTCGTCAAAAATACACAAACGATCTTGTGAAACTGATTGAGAAGTCATCTATTGTGGCGGTCACCGGTGCCTCTGGCAGTGGAAAGTCTTCGGTGGTCAGAGCCGGGCTGATTCCTCAGTTGCGAAAACGTGGTCAGGGGCCCGTGTGGGATATCCTGACGATGTTTCCCCGAGAGAATCCGCTGCACTCGCTGGCCGATGTGATCCTGCCACTCGTGGAACCTGAATTGTCGGGCATTGATCTGATCCGAAAACGCAAAGCCCTGGCGGACGATCTGGAACAGGGCCGGGTTCCGTTGTGGGACATGGTGACTGAAGGTCTGCGGCAGCAGAAAGGCACTGACCGACTGTTGCTGTTTGTGGATCAGTGGGAAGAACTCTACACAACCTGCAGGAACGATGTTCAGCGGAATCGTTTTATTCAGGAACTGCTGGAGGCGACCTCACGGGCCAATTCCCCGCTTTCGGTCGTGCTTGCGGTTCGATGGGATTTCTATGGAAAGATCCTGCAGAATCGACCATTGCTGGACAGGCTGGACCACAGTCGGCTCGATCTGGGACCGATGGATCGGAAAGAACAACGCAGTGCGATTGAAGGACCCGCCAGCAAAATGGGGCTGACGTTTCAGGACGGACTCATTGATCGCATTCTCGACGATGCCGGCGACGAACCGGGAAGTTTGCCTCTGCTGGAATTTGTACTGGAAGATCTCTGGAAGTGTCGTCGTGGCGACGGCCAGTTGACACACGACGCCTATGGGGGGATGAAGGGTCTGAAAGGTGCCATTGCGACACGGGCTGAGACCGTGTTTTTAACACTGAGTGCTGACGAACAAGCGGCTGCAGAGATGCTGTTTCGAAACCTGGTCCAGGCTGGGGCGAAGACTGAAGAGGACACACGTCGACGGCTGAGTCTGCACAGACTTGGCGACACTTCGCAACGGGTCGCCCGGAATCTGGCAGACGAACGACTATTGGTCACGACAAGAATCGAGTCTGCTGGGACCGAAGTCCTTAATGAGGAGTCTGAACGTGAGACGGTTGAAGTCGCACATGAGGAACTCCTGAGGCGATGGGAACGGCTGAAGCACTGGGTCGATAAGGATCGCAAATTCCTGCAGTGGCGAAGTCGCCTGCAACCACTTTTGGAAGGATTCAAACAAGATCCCGATCCGCCATTGCTGAGAGGAAATCAGCTTCGTGATGCACAGGAATTCTTTCCGTCTCGATCGAACGAACTTGATAGACCTGAGTGCGCCTTCATCAATGCGAGCCTTGACGCCCTGCACAAACAGCGTCGGCGAGTGTGGATCATCGCCAGCTTATTGTCAGCGTTATTCTTGGGTCTAGGATACGCCTGGGATAGAGCGAATCTCAATATCCGTGTCGAAGGCCTGGTAGAATCGCTCCTGGAAACAAGAGCGGGCCGCGTGCACTCCTATCTTGATGAACTGAGCCGGTCTCCAGCCCTTGCAGTTCCCCTGCTCCGCGAAGCGTTCGCGAACACTGATCAGAACCGTGAACCATCGCACCGCCTGCACGCGGCATACGGACTCGTCAGGCTCTCCGCAGCCGATTCTGACGTATTAATGTTCTTAATCCGCAGCATTCCTGAGCTTCCGAAGGAAGAGGGCGAAAACCTGATCGACGCACTCTCGGCAATGAAGGAGGAATTCGGGGACGAGTTACAGAAACAGTTGAACAGCCGAATTGAAAATTCTGAGGATGATTCAGCGAAGAACCGCTTTGTGATCGTGGCTGGAGAACTGGGATTCACGAAGCTTGTCAACGCAGTTTGCAAGCTGCAGCCAGATCCTTCGAAACGCACTTCGTTGATTCATGGGTTCAAGGATTTTCCCGGAGACCTGGTTCGGGTGGCGGGTTTGATGGAAAACGAGACGCTTATCGCTGACGCCCGTGCGGCGTTGTGTATCGCAGTAGGCAAACTCGGCAAGGAGGGCAAGCTTGCGATCCACAACGTCCTGAAGAAGCTTTATCAGACGGCTGCAGACGGCGGCACCCATAGTGCCGCCCGATGGGCTTTGCTTCAGCAGGGCGCGACAGAAGAAGAACTTGGGCAGTTCATTCAGGAACACCCCCAACTTGAAGTGGAGCCTGAGTGGGAGCATCTTGAGAACTCAGCCGGTTTGACGATGATCAGGATTCCGTCGCACGACTTTAAGATCGGTTCGGTAACGGATGACGTTGGCGGAGGTGAGAACAGCGGCTGGACTGGAGACCCCGCCGAGAGCGACGAATCCGTACCATTTCCCGCGATCTGGATATCAGATCGGGAAATCACCGTCGAACAATTTGAATTGATTCTGCCGCAATTTCGAGATACTTCCAACGAGAATGTTTCTAAAGTGTCCGACCGGCTGCGGATGCCCGTGGCATTCGTTTCATGGTATGACGCCATCGAGTTCTGCAATGCACTGAGTGTCAGACACGGCCTCCAACCATTCTACAAGTTCGCCGACTCAGAAAAGATTGAAAGAGGCAATGGGGGGCATATCATTAAGGCCGTTGTCGAACCGGAGGAAACTGTCAGCAGGGGTTCCGATTACCCACAGAAGTCGAATGGGAGGACGCCTGTCGTGCGATAAGTGCACAGGGCTATTGTTTTGGTGAGAAAACGGAGCTTCTGGCAGACTACGCAGTCTTCGGTGTCGAGTCAGCTGAGACGTGTGGTCAGAAAATTCCGAACGCCTGGGGCGTGTTTGATATGCATGGCAATTTGTGCGAATGGTGCTGGGATAAGTTCGAAGAAGGCGATTCTCGTGTTTTGCGGGGCGGCTCGCTCGTCAGCGGCGATCCGCAGAATCTGCGGTCGGCGAATCGCAGCTACGGCACGCCCGAGTACCGTAACTACGACGACGTCGGTTTTCGGATTTCCAGGACTCCGTAGCGGTTTATGTTCTGTCTGTTTTCCTGTTTGCGATTTTGCGATTTACCCTTTTACCGCGATTCGCGCAGCGGAGCGCGCGAATTACAAAACCAGGAATCTCACTGCGACTCGCGCGTCCGTCGCGTTGAAGAATTTGTTTGTAAGGAAAATGTGTCTGCATGGCTGATCCAAACCGTTCGGAAGAGTTGCCGGTGATCCGTGCGTACTACGAACTGATTCTCTGGCTGGCGCCGAAGATTGGCAAGTTCTCCCGCGAGCATCGATTTACACTTGGCCAGCGGATGGAGCATCCGCAGTATCAGATCCTTGAAAAACTCATTCGAGCCAGAGTCACTCGCGACCGACGCGGCATTCTGGAAATGCACTGTAAGGTGCCACGGAACTGAGCGATTGCTGGAACCAAACAAACGGCGTCAGAAAATCAACCGCGATTGTGTGAAGTACAAAGCTTTCGACGGTTGGTGTGGTCCGGGTTCAACGACGATAAAGGACCTCTCAAGTGCTCATCTGATGGAAGCCAGCCTATGTCGACCCCAGCCCGGCTTCACGCCGGGTGAGTCAGGGTTTGGCAACTACAAGTTTGCGAAAATTGCTGCCGGGCGTTAAATTTGGCTGCGGGAGGGGGACCGAATTCTCGTGTTTTGCGGGGCGGCTCGTTCAACAACAATCCGCAGAATCTGCGGTCGGCGAATCGCAACAACAACACGCCCGAGAACCGTAACAACAACAACGGTTTTCGGATTTCCAGCACTGCGCTTTGCTGTTGATCAGCGAATATGCCTGAATTGATGACTTCACGGAGTCGTCAGCTGTGCCGCGTGCAGTCCACGGTCTCCCTTCCTGTGTCGGCGATATTTTTTCTCCGGCCAAAACATGACAATGACCCGGTGGGGCTGGCAGGCCGCAAGGTTCGAACGTCCTGCCGGGTCATGTTTGATTCAACAACGTGGCGGGTAATTCTGATTCATGAACGGACAAGCGAGAACGCTGAAAGTATTTCTGAGTCATACCAGCGAAATGGCGGAACATCCGGCGTCTCGCAGTTTTGTCACCGCAGCACTCGATGCAGTCCGCGAAGCCGGAATGGTGGCAGTGGACATGCGAGACTTTCCAGCGGCATCCGTGACGCCGACGGAACTCGACGGCAAACACGTGCTGGAGTGTGACGTCTACCTGGGAATCCTCGGATTCCGGTACGGGATGCCAGCTCGCGACCAGCCCGACGTGTCGTACACGCGGCAGGAATTCCGGACTGCCAAAGAGGCCGGGAAAACACTGCTGGTGTTTCTGCTGGACGAGAAATCCGAGGGACTGCCGGGTACGGTCTTCATCGATCATAAATACGGCAGTCAACAGGAAGCATTCCGCCAGGAAGTCATGAATCTGGACGGTCAGGGGCTGGTCTGCCAGTTCTTCAGGACTACGGATGAACTGCAGCGACTGGTCCTCAGGGCCTTGCAGTACTGTTCTCGCGACACTGGAGTGAGCCACTCGGCTGGTCCCACAGCAACCCAGCTGTTCGATCGCGTGCTTATGCGTTATGCCACACGTCAGACTCAAATCTGGCAGTCCTGCCTGAATGGCCAGCGCGATCAGCAGGATCGTCTGGATCATTATGTGGAACCACACTACTCACTCCTGAAGCCAGAATCGCAGTTTTCGCAGGTGGCGAGTCGCTTCGGTTACATCCGGAAGGGCATTGAGGAAAATGGTGCAGACGGGCACAGTGCGTACGAGCCTGTTGCTGCGGATGGTGACAGCGCCGAACTGGAACTGGAAAAGCTGCTGCGGACCTCCAGACGGCTCTGTCTGGCTGAAGACGCCGGTGCCGGGAAGTCGGTATTCACACGCCGAGCCCTGGCGTTCGCCAGCAGCAGGACGGGACAAGATTCCCTGTTCGACGGCAAGCCTGGTCTCGCAGTGCGTTGGGAACAGTGGGAGAAGGACTGGCCGACCGACTTCCATCGCGCCCTCGCCGATGCAATTGCCGACGATTGCGGTGAACATGAGCCTCGGGTGTCTCCGGATGACCTTGTAACTTGGGCGCTGCTTCAGGGGAGGGTTCTGCTCATCCTCGATGGGCTTGATCAGGTGAATAACGATACCGTAATTCGTGGTGTGTCAGTGTTTTTGAGCGGTGCGGGACGTAAGTGTCGTGCCATCATCACAGGGCGTTCGTACAAGGTCGACCTCAATCGCCGAAACCTCTTTCGGGGCGATGAATGGCGGTTTGCCCGGATTGAAGGGTTTAATGATGAGCAAATTGCCTCTTATCTGGCGGAGTACGATATTGATGAGTTGTTCCCCCAACATACTCATGTCCGCGATCTGCTGCGCATTCCCAGCGTTTTGAGGATCGTGCGGGAACTGTTGGAGCAGGACCAGACCATCAGGAGCTTCAGCACTCGCGGAGAGGTCTACCTGCAGGCCAGCTATCAGTTGATTCTGCGTTCCGGTCGAATGATTGATCCAAACTTCGATGATCGGCAGACTCGCCGCGTCGAACAGATTCTGTCGGCAGTTGCCTTCGAAATGATGACTCGGGAACTTTACGGATACGCCGCCCGGGGCGTCGACACCGTTGACCAGATTGAACGTGGTGCGGCAAGTCGGTGCGGAAACGGTATCAGCGATCGTGAATGGACGCTGATCCGTTCGGTTACGAACCTGACCAACCACTGTATTCTGGAAGGCAACAGCCAGACGATGCTCAGTTGGCAGCACCGCGGCATGATGGAATTCTATTGCGGTCTGCAGCTGGCTCGATATGCTAACGATCAGTGCATCGGTGACGCGAGCCGATTGGCAGCGGTACCTGACTGGTACTGGGCCTGGCGATTCGCCATCGAGATGCCAGATGCCGTGGCAGACGCCACCATTCGGACGGCCACACTGTCGCACCTTTATCGTGTCCCGGCTCAGGGGCGTCGTCCCAGCGAGTTGATTTACCGGGCATGGAAGGTCATGGAAGCCTCGGCGGCCGGCTGTGAGATCCTGAATGTGTTTCGGACCGAATACACGAATCTGCTGGCTGCAGGGAACCTGCTCGCCAGAGAGATTGAAGACAGTTTTTGCCCCTGTCCGCCGAATCCCGAACGCGACAGCCTGACGTTTCTGATGGGTTCCCCCGATACGGACCTGGATGCACATTCTGAGGAGAAACCGCAGATCCAGATGAAGGTGATGCCCTTCCACATGGCGAACACCCCTGTGACTAAGGCACAGTATTGGCTGTACGACCCGACGCATCAACATGATTTTACTATCGCGAATGATTTGGAGAACTACAGTCCTGAACCAGACTGTCCGGTCCTCTTAGTCAAATGGTATGACGCATGGTGTTTTGCGAAATGGTGTGGCGCACGTTTGCCGACCGAAATCGAATGGGAATATGCGTGCCGCGCCGGAACAAGAACGCGTTATTGGTGGGGTCACGACATGGACGACTCAAAATGTACGTTTGGGACGAACCACGCGACTCCCGCCAGCAAACAGCACGCGAATCCCTGGCAGCTGATGGAGATGTCAGGCAACGTGTATGAGTGGTGCGATACCTGGTACGCCAGCGACATCGCGATTTCTGCGGACCGATTTTACGTCGGCGATTCTCGTGTTTTGCGGGGCGGCTCGTTCGTCGATTGCATTCCGCAGAATCTGCGGTCGGCGGATCGCTACGGTGAAGCGCCCGAGAGGCGTGGCGACTTCAACGGTTTTCGGATTTCCAGGACTCCGTAGCAGTTTACGGTCTGTTTTCCTGTTTGCGGTTTTGCGATTTACCCTTTTGCGGCGATCCGCGCAGCGGAGCGCGCGCGTTTTGTAAGCGGCCAGCGGATGGAGACAGAATCGTTGTCGTGGCCGACAGGCCCTGTGGCCATAGTAACCGTTCACGGGATGAGCCGTTGACGAGGGCTGATCAATGCGTTTCGGCTTCGGTCAAAATACGGTCTGCAGTATTCGACTCAACGCAGTTGGACTTGTTTGGGAACGCGGTATCTGCGAAGTACACTCCTAACCGTCGATCGTTCTGTTTGATTCAAACAGGAGGTAACGGAGAAAACGGAGGAGTCACCGGGATGCGTTGAGTGATCGTTGAACTCCGTTTCCTCCTGTTCGAATTCGACTCACCGTTCACGTTATCAGCCGTTGAGGAGCGATGGAGCAGGCTGATTGTTGAGCTTCGCTGCGATGGATGACTTCAGAAAATCGAAGAAGTGGCGTTGTTGTTTTCGGCATGTGGCCAGCGCTGTCCACTCTTCTTAGTTTGACCCAGGTCCAATTTGATACCGTGAACGGTTAATTCAAAAGTTGTGCCGGTTCACAATGACCTCGGTGCCTGCACCGCCACTGTTGTCCGTTAATGACACATGCCATCAGCAAGAGACTGGGCTGGTGAAGATTGGAGGCTCACGAGCCACGGTGTCCGTTCAGACCGGAATAACATTAAAGCGATTACAAATCTGGTGCATGTCAGATGCGACCGTAACTGTCTGGTCACCCCCAAAGAGAAGTCCGACAGGACAGCCGGTATTTGAATCCAGGATCATCGAGCCGGAATCTCCTTTCTGACTGAAAGGGGGACCTCCAGGACTTTCGATATTTAAAACGTGATCAAATGCTGCGAGTTGTGGGGCGGAGGGCGTTCCATAATTGACTTTCACTCCACTGACGTCAATGGCCGTGACAGTGCCGTGAGTCACACCAGTCGTCTTGCCAGACTTCATCACCTTCATGCCAGGTTTTGCAGATAAGATCGAAGGTGTATACTTCGAGATTCCATGTATTTTCTTCGTTGTGACGAAAGTTGCGTCAGTGACTCTGGCAATCGCCGCATCGATTCGGTTCATCGGCGGGTATGGATTAGCCAGTGAGGGAAAATGAATAGTCTCAACGTTTGAGAGTCTGGCAAAAATATCCGAAGGGCCGTTTGAGGAAGGTTGAACGATCTCAGTTCCGGTCGGGAGCTTGTTTGTATTGGCAAGGACATGATTGTTGCTGAGGGCAAAGATTGTTTCCGGGCTGCCCGTTACACTGCGAACAAATCCACCCAGTGTTCCGGTAAAACTTGCGCCCAAGGGTTGAATCTCCATTCCGGCCACAATTTCTCTCTGCGGACTTCTGGTCGAATGAACCGGTTTTCGAGGCGTCGAAGGTTGGATTTCGAGAACCGGTAATTCTTCCACATCAATGTCGACTCCCTGAAATGAATTCCTGAGGAGTGGTGGAATCAGTTTCGGTGTGATGTCTCGGACTTTGTGGAAAACGAAGAGCTTGATGACAAATTCCAGTGGAAAAAGTCGTCCTGCTTTCCGGCGAATTCCGATTCCGGTAGCGTGAATGTTCTGTAATGGGCTTACATTGACTCCCAGCAGGCCTCGCAATCCGATTTTTGCAGTTGCAGCTCGCAGATTCGCCGCTGACGAGGATCGCAGCTGGAATAATTCAGTTCTGAAATCCTGAATCGCGCCCACTACTTCAAGAAACGAAGCCATGCGTCTGTCCCGTGCTTTGCGCCAATAAAACCGGAGTCCCTGAAGTCTGAAGGACTCCGGCGGAAGTGGACTCAATCCCAGTGCGCTGCATCAATTTGATCAACAACTCCGATTCGAGTGTTGACCATCACTTAAGGGATTTGCAAATCACAACGGTCATTCAATAGCCGTTTCTTCCTCAAGTTTTCCAAATTGACCCTTGAGCTTGTTTACTTCGTCAGTGGCATGTTTCATGGCTGCGTGCGTTTCGTTAACTTCCGCCTCGCTTGCCTTAAATTGAGTATTCGCATTACGCTCTGCCTCCGTTTTGATCTTCAGATCCTCATTTGCCACTTTGAGTTTTTCACGAGCATCTTTGTGATGACTGCTTAAATTGTCATCGGCCGTATTTTCTTCCCAGGCGGTAGCTGCTTTTTGTTCGCTGTCTAAAGCTTCCTTCTGCGTCTTTTGGCTCTTTGCCCTTTCGGCTCGGGCCTTCTTATGCCTGTTTTCCGCCTGCTGCAGTGCTTTTTTGGCTGCCTCATACTGTTCTGTTTGCTGTTTCTCGATATGAACTGCTTTTTCCAGTCGCCGCTCTGTTCGCTCAAGCAAAAGCAACCGTTCGATACGTGAAATCTCTTTCCCGATCTTTGGGTCAGAATTGACATTTTCAGGTGGGGTTGTCGTACTTGTTTGTTTGAGGCTTTCAAGGAGACTCTTCAGCTCTTTAATATTGTCTTCCTGACTTGAAATCACCTTCTCAATTCGACGAACAGCGTCAGAATTGTCAGGTTTATTCGGCGGATCGGGATTGCCTCCTACATAAGACACGGCAGCAAACACGTCGATTCGCCCATCGCCTACCTGTGGAAATCCTCCCGTGAGTTTCGTCGAAGTCTTTTTCAGGATCTCACCCAGTTCACTCCTGGAAAGACGACGACCGACGGCGGCTCTGACGAGAGCGGCGGAACCCGCAGCGTGCGGCGTCGCCATTGAGGTTCCCTGAAGAGTTCGCAGTGAATTGCCTTCCCCTGCGGATTTCGTCGCCACACCGGGGGCCATGAATCCGAGGTTGAGCCCTGTGAATCCCTGACTGAAAGCTGCTCGTCGATCATTCGTGTCGGTTGCACCAATCGGTATGGCGTGGCTGCCGGCTGCCGGAATCGACGGAGAGAGGCTCCCTGCGTTTCCTGTTGCTGCGACGACATTGATTCCCTCATCGTCGGCTCTTTTCAGTATCTTGTCCCAAACCTCTTGTGTTTCCGGGGTGCGTGGCGCGCCCAGGCTGAGGCTGATGACATCAACACGATCTGCAATCGCTTTATTAACTGCCTGGAGAACGATGGCGTCAGTTGTTGTAATTTTGCTGCTTCCTGGCAGTGCACCAAAAACCTTCATGACGATAAGTTCTGCTCCGGGAGCAACTCCCAGTCCTTGCTGACCAACGATCGTGCCGGCAACATGTGTCCCATGACCACCTTGTTGCGGGCTGATGGCGAGAGAAACGTCGTCTGTTGAACGTTTTGGTCCGAAGAAGTCATTCGATTTGTCCAGAACAACTTTGCTGTTCCTGAACCAGGGAGCCAATCTGGATGACGAATAAAACCCGGAGTCAATCACGGCAATTCGCTGGCCACTTCCCGTAAGAGAAAAGTCATCCCATACGCGGTGAGCGTTGATTTTCTCGACTCCCCATGTAAGTTCCGGGTACCGGGCATTCGCCGACTGGGCCGAGAAGAGTGGCGCCACCACTTTGAAATCAGGCAGCTCGCGAACGTATGACGGAATAAACTTGATATTCTCCTCGACCAGTTTTTCGGTCACGGCGGAATACTTTCCGCTTGTAATGGGAAGTACCGCGGCGCCTGCACTCTCAAGCACCAACTGCCGGTATGAAGGGTCAGATTGATTGTCTGGAAACTCGGCTTCCTCAATATCGGACAGTATGGAAAGTGTGTCCTTAACGTCAGCTTGAGCCACAAACTGCGAGTAGCTGGACACACTTTCCTCAACGGGGTCATCCAGCAGAACAATAACGTATCGTTCGTCAAGATCCTGAGCACTGGATGTAGTGCAAGGAAAGACAACAAGCATGACGGTGAAAAGGATGCCACAAAAATGCTTCATGACCATGACCTCTTAGAGAATTCATCAAGACTACATCATAGGCTGCTACTAGCAATACCCTAGTTGTAACAAGGCCTTGCAGCATGTCAACCCAAACGCCCCAATCTTCCTGTTCCCCATGAGCCGCACTTTTGCCATTTGACGATGGTGTGCCATGAAACTCCAGAAGCAAACCGGGTGGGCGTGCAGGAATTTTGAGTTTTTCGTTATTCCTCCGGCCTCTGCAGGCTGAAGCGGGAAAGACCTGATGCGTCATGGTTGCAGAAAACTGTCGGGCATGATTGCGTGCAGGTCAGGGTGCGTCGGCCCCGTTGTTCGCCTGCCGTTTCCATGGAACTTCGTTGCGGAAAGCGATGGACGACAGACGAACGCACCAATAGAATGAAGGTGCTGCCTGGAAAGAAAACTCACCCAGGTCAAACTGTACAGAACGAGTTCGGAATTCCAGAGGTAAGGAATGCTACCATGGCCAGTCAATACCCTTCCTTGCTCCTGATGGCATGCTGGTTATTGTCACCGGCGTTCTTGTGCGCGTCGACGAATGCAGGTGTGCTCGCGGACGATCCTGAGTATGTCTACGTCATCATCTTTCTTGACGTGGAGCGTATTCGGAAAGCAGATGATGACAACCAATACAAGTTGTTCTCTGATGACGAAGTTGACAAGGTTTGTGAGAAGTATGTCCGGGAGAAACTCGGCCGTTTTCACAAGTTCCCTGAGGTTTCGAATTTCTTTTACTCAGATGCTCCGTCGATTGGTGACCCGGATGGACAGCTTCACAAGATTATCAATTACCGAATCGACATCTCCAAACAAAATGAAGCATTCAAGTACCTGGCTCGGGATCCGGCAGTGATCCAGGTGCGTGTAGATAAAGAATATGTTTTGTCTGATTCGAAGTCGGGGCAGAGCAATCGGACCTCGCATGTTATACTGTTGGTGATGGAAAAGGGAGCAGATCGAAAGGAAGTTCAGTCAGAGGCGAACGCGATCGCGGGAGCAAAGTGGCTGTTTCGTGATCGAAAGGATAAGTCCAGCGCCTACGTTATCTGCAGTTCACCCCAAGCAGAGGCTCGGCTTAAAGAGATCAGGGGTGTCAGCAGTGTGAGAGTGCTGACTCGGCAGGAACTTCAGGACAGGGGTGTCGAGTCTCCTGAGATTGATGCCGCTTCCGGTAACACCTCGGATGATGGGGAGGACAGCTCTGGACTGGTGCGTCGACAACTCCGTTTACCATCCAGGCCAGCCGCGCAGAAGCTGCTTGATTTCCTTGTACAGGAACGAATTCAGGATGTACGCGTGATCGATGTTGCGTCAGCAAAGGTGACGGTCGCAGGGAACAGGAATGCGATCGATAAGCTTGAGCGGCAGTTCCAATAGAAAAAGCCTGCCAGGGTTAGACTGGCAGGCTTCATAAGGCATCTCAGCAAAGGATCGATTTATTTCTTTGCATCAAGTTGTTTCTTCATTTCCTTCAATACTTCCGTTTGCAGGTTGCTGGCTTCATTTAGTTTTTCAATGGCCTGCTCTGTTTTCGACAGTCGTTCATCGACTGCAACCGATACCGAGCTGCCTGAGGATGTCTCAATCTTCCTTGAAAGCTCTGAAACGCGTGCCTTGAGGTCGTCCAGGTCTTTACAGACCTGCTCAAGATTGCAGGCAGGCGTTGATGCCGGGCGTACTGCTGCTAACTGCTGTGGAGCGACGGCAACGGTCTGCACATACTGCTGCGGTGCACTGACCATCGACACAGGCTGAACAAACTGCTGAGGTGCCGCCATCATCGTCATTGGCTGAATCGCCTGCGGAACGAAGGTCGCAGGAACCGCAGCTGGCTGAAAAACTGCTGCCGGGGCCATCGCCTGCATCATGACCGGCTGATAAGCAGTCATCTGCAACTGAACCGGCTGATACGCCATTGTCGGCACCGTCGCCATCTGTGGCTGGCAACACTGCGATTGCGTTTTGCAGCACCGTTCTTTGTTTTCAACCTCGATTTTGGTCCAGTTGAACAAGGGGCGCAGCCCGCATCCGAAAAGACCTCTGGACTGAGGTGCACAATTGACATGCTGCGACTGGTAACAGGTCCCTGACTGGTGATCGCAGGATGAACATCCGGCTGGAGCCGCACAGGTTGCATCACAGGGCACCGGAGGAACAGCACATGTTGGCTCAGATGGTACTGCACAGGACGGCGAGTGAAACTGTGCCATGGCAGATGCGCCAGTGGCACTGGCAAAGAGAATCGCTGATGCAATTCGAATCGAGTGGAATACCATTGTTCGTCCTCTTGACGCTGAATCTTCCGTCGGTGTGGCAGTCATTGAGAGAGCTGCCGGTTGAGCCAATTCCCCCTGCTTAAATCGTCGACAGGCCAGGGACGGGCGAGTCAAACCCCCCTGGCATAATCAAAAACAAATGGGCCGATTCGCAGTCAATCCTGCGATCGGCCCTTCGCTAAAAAACGTTACCTCGGGACTAAGTCCTACAGTCGCCAGAACTGAGCAAGTCTGAGAGTATGACTTCGAGTCATCCTTTCGTTCATTCGACAGGCACTTCTGAGGCTGGAACTACTTCACATTCGAGTCACCTGAAGCAAGCTGAGTCTCATTCGCGGCAGCATTTATGGCTCGAAGATCATTCCGCAGGCGTGTGAGTTCTGCAATTTGCAGGTCGCCAGGCTCGACTTCAACGTCCGACGAAAGTGAATCCTTGAGATCTTTCTCCAACCCTTTGATCGAACGAATCAACTCACCAATTCCCTTAATTGTGTCCTTCAAGTCTGTCAGTGGGTCCCTGCCGGAACCGCCGCTTCCGTTACTGTCACACCCAATGACGCGACAAAATTCGCAGGCGGCAGGCCGTCCAGCTCCGATCAGTGAATCGATCAGGCCCTGCTGAGTAAGCGACTGAGTGCTGGGGCTATCTGAAGCTGAGTTAACCAGGACGTTGGAAGGTACGAAAAATGCCTGGGTTGAGGGTGCTGCAAACGTGGTCGAATACGTTGCAGGGCCCAGCACAGAAACCGGAGCATAACCTGCCGCAGCAAACGAGGATGGTGCATATGCGGCGGACGATGGAACAAATGTTAACTGGGTCGGTGAACTGTACGTTGCAGGAACGTACGTCATTGGGGCAGAGCTGACTGCATACGGGGCAACCGCGTAGGGGGCAACCGCATAGGGCTGAGCATAATAGTTTGCCTGTACCCTGTTACATTTATCACATGCGTTTGATTGTGCAGTCAGAAAAAGGGCTGCGGACAGTGTGAACAGCAATGGTCTCATGAAATACTCCCAGGGCGACTTTTTTGCGACTGCTCAAAGGGGGAGAAGGGGAGTTTTGGCTCCGGAAACAACTCAGCACAGTCTGTCCCCAAATGCTTCGAGTGGCCAGAAAAAGTTAGCAGGCTTCTGCATGTTCCCCGAACGTTGCCGTGGAATTTGACGATTCTGGCACGGATTCGCCGGGATTAGCAGGAATTCGCCGTTTCATTGCTAATTCGCAGACATTCGCTAAAGACTTTATCGCCCGGAATTTGCAGCCGGCGGCGTGGCGACGTTTTCCTGAGGAACAAATATTGTTCGCTTCTGTTGTCCCTGGAGCAGCAGCATTGGACGACCGTGATCCTGCAAGACAAGCACCGCCGCTGGTGTTCCGTCTTTGTCTGAGATGGATATTCCGGCCTTACTGGCGTTGGAAAATGCCTGAAAGACCCCGCTCCCGTCAGGGCCGACAACTGCAAGTTGTGGCGTATTTTCGGCGGCCCTGAGTCGTACGCCCGCCTGGCCGTCACTCTGGCTCACATTGATGCCAAACTGCTCGCTGGTTTGTCCGAGCGTCAGCTGCCCCATACCCCGGCCATCATCCATCTGCAGCAACACTGCCCCCTGTCGTTCGGCCAGCCGAATCAGAGTCTGCCCCGATTCACTGAGCAATGTGAGTTCGGGATGACCATCTTCCATGACGGCAAGACGAGTTCGCACTTTGTTCGCTGCATCAAACATCGACAGGACAGTTGTTCCCCGATGTGATGTCAGGAGTGCACGAGGCTGATTCGATTCATCACTCACGACAAAACGGGACGCCTGAATTTCTTCAAACTTTCCCGGCCCTGCTCCCAGCAGAATAACTCCAAGAAGGAGGCATCCAAGAGTGAAGGAAATTGCCGAGTGCAGTCGCAGTCGGCGTTCAAGCACGCTAACACGACTCAGGGTCTTCTGGATGTCCTGCTCAAGGCTTGACACGTCAGCATTCCGGGCGAAACAATTGTGGAAAGACAACGGGTGTTGTATTTCATACCACGCTTGTTCCCCAGAGAAATCGAACGGATCTCCACCAGAATGGTGCTCAATGTTGACGGCCTGCCAGATGTGTGGCGGAAATCACTTTCCGCGACCTTAATTCGGCAGCCACTGCCGATAGCTGAGCGACTATCGAACCAGTCGCCGATGTGTCTGGCCTGCTCGGTCGCAGATTGCCGGCTGATCAGTCCACCATATCAACGGATGCCTTACTGCCAGCTCGAACACTGATCTGTCGCTGCAGTTCTGCGATTTCCCCCATCAGCGCATCGCACTCCTGAATGACCTGACTCTGGCTCTGACAACCCTCTTCTGCACATCCCTGCTGAGTTGTGCACGGGGCACATGTGTTGCACGGCGGGGACGATTGTGGAGTCGGATTAGACTGTGGAGCCGGATTCGACTGCGGTACCATCGCAGGCTGCGCCTGAACGTATTGCGGCTGGGCCATCATTGCTGGCTGCCCCATCATGGCAGGCTGGGCCATCATCGCCGGCTGGCCCATTGTCATTGTCGGACCTCCTGTCAGAATAGGAATTCCGACAACCTGAGGTCCTTGTTGTGGCTTCGGAACGGCAAACAGCTTTGGCTTTGGAATAGAGAACGAAACCGTCTCCCAGCCAATGCCCACCGCTGGTATTGCCTCTGAAGAATGTACATGCGCCGGACCAGCTGTCATGCCAGCCATCGGAATCCCGGACGGAGCAGCGGGCTGCTGATGACAGGATGCACATCCGGACGCGCAGATCAATAAAAGACCAATCACTCTGTTTTGCATGACATCCAATCCCAACCAGGGAGTACTCGATCGCCCCACAGGTTGATCGGAACACACCGATTCAAACTTCGGAGATTCGCCAGGATCGAAGTTCAACCTGTAACGCCCATTCCGTCTCTGACAATTGGTGGTTCTGGCGTACAACTTGCGCATGCAGCTCTCTGCCGAAGGTGCGTTCAAACAGCAGAAACTGCCGCAGGACATCTCGATCTGAGAGGAGTCCACCATCAGGAATGCAGGCGATTGATTTCCCCGCTTTGCCGAGCATGGGTTGCGTCCCTTCGTGGAACACCAGGAGACGAACCTGTCTGCCTGACAAAAATTTCCCAATCGCCCGAGCGGGATGTGGCGTGGAGATGCATTGCAGGACTATGATCACATTTTCAACGACAAACCGGATACACAACTATGACCACACCTGTCTCGATCTACGTGATTCATCACCCGCAATGTAAAGTCGCTGAAGGACTTGCAAAAAGCCTCTACGACTGGTTCCGGCTGGGTTACCTGTCCGGTGATCAAAGCGGCGCTGGCCTGCCCGTGTATTACCGGAGGACGCTGGATAAAAATGGCTTGCTGCAGCCCGAGATCAGGTTTCACGAGGCCGCACTGAATGTGGTTGTCGTTCTGGTGGACGAAAAGCTCGTTGCGGACGAGCGATGGCGTGCCGCTATGGTTGCGATGGCGACGGCTGTGACTCAAATGCGACAGAACTTTGCTTCGGCAAAAACACCTTCAGCCAGAGCGTCCCTTCCTCAGGTGATGCTTTTGCCAACCGCCCTGCATGAAAGTTTTTACCGTACCGGTCCTTTGTATGAAGGGTTCAATCCTATTCGACTGCTGGAACTGACGTTGTCAGAACAGATTGCTGTTCTGCGAAGAGCCGTCACCGAGGCCGCGGCTCGACTTCTGCGGGGCGACGGCGCAGAGAATCCTCCTCCGCTTAACGTCTTTCTTAGCCACGCAAAGAGAGATGGGCGACACATTGCCGAAACAATCCGCGACGGCGTCCGAAGTTTCGGGCAGCTGGTGCCATGGTACGATTCCAATGACCTGCCATATGGTTCGTCGTGGCGCAGGCCGATGGAAAGTGCGGCCGCCGCAGACACAGCCGCCATGATAGCGACTGTTACGGATGCCTATCCAACTCGACCGTGGTGCAGAAGAGAAGCCGGTTTGGCGAGAACTCCAGCCTTACTGTACCCGAAGGGTACGAATGTCTGGAAGATTCAGCCTGTGATTGCCGTGCACAATCCCGGGGCGAAGTTTGTCAGGGGAGCTGCGGCACTTCATGGAGCACCTCGAATCGGCTGGAACTCGATGGAAGTCGAAGAGACCACCGAACGAGTTGTGGATCGTTTGGTTCTTGAAGTCCTGCTGGGCCAGGTTCATCGCCGTGTGGCAGTGAATCTTGAAAACTATGACCGCACGCGGAAGAACTCACTTTGGAAGAAATCCTGCTACATTACCTGGGTGCCTGATGAATGGACGCTGTTAAAACTTCGATCCCAGCTGAAACAGCGATTCTCATCGATCGTACGCATTGTTTATCCCGGATACGGATTATCGGATTCGGACAAGCTTGATCTCGATTCGGCGATTGAATCTTTCGGCAGGAATACGGAACTGGTGAGTTTTGAGGAGATAATGTCGTGAGAGGTGCGAAACGCGGTCTTCTGGTCGCATTGTCGGCGGGTGGAGTGAACAGTGAACTGGCCGCTCATGGGATCGGGGTGGAGCACGTTGAGGAACTGATGGTACGAATGGCCATGCGACTGCTGGCGGACGGCCATCGACTTTGCTTCGGCGGCACACTCGGCGACCCTGGCAAAGACCTGACAAAGTATCTGATCGAGACAGCCGAAAAATGGCTTGATGACAAAGCGGCCGCAAAGGTGGATGTCACGAAGCCGGAAACGTGGCCGCTGGTCAACTATTCCGCATGGCCACACTCGCGGAAGATCACAGAAGATCAGCGAGCTCGCCTGGTGGGCATCTGCCAGTTCATCGGCATCGACCCTCCGGGAATTCCGCAGAATGTTTTAGACTCGGATGCCGAGCCAGCTGTCGAAAAGAAACATAACTCAAACGCCCTGACTGCCATGCGAGATCGCTCGGCACGGGACGCCGATCTTCGCATCGTCTGGGGTGGCCGGGTGACTGGAGCATCCGGCTGGATGGCCGGTATTCTCGAAGAAGTCGCCTGCACGCTCAAACTGAAAAAACCTGTGCTGGTCCTCGGCGGGTTTGGCGGCTGCGCTCGTCTGCTCGCCGATTTCCTGATTGATCCCTCTGCTTCGTGGCCGTCACAGTTAAACCTCGCTGAGAGTGCTGACGCCGATCGTGATGCTCTGCTGACGGACAGTGAACGCGAACAACTGAACGCCCGAATGATCGAAATACAAAAGCTGGTGACGCAGTTTCGCACCGCCATTCATTCTGAAGAATCAGTAAATGGCTTGTCCCCGTCAGTCATTCGTTCTGCGTTGCTGGAGGAGAATAACCGCAGTGTGATCAGCTTGGCTGCTGACGCCGCGAAGCAGGTTGGGGCAGCGTGAAGAGTTAGAGGTAAGGCGAATTCGCTTGGCTGTGCTGGAGGGGAGGTTATAAAGACCTCCTCCCCCAACAAAGTTGGGGGAGGTCGAGCGAGCGGCAGCGAGATCGGGAGGGGGCGGGTGAATGGTGGGTTGCGGGTGTTATTGGGACGGCGTTGAGTGCACACGTGGCGGGCCCTCCCCCGGCCTGACGGCCGACCCCTCCCACTTCGCTTCGCTGCGCGGGAGGGGAGGTTATAGAAACCTCCTCCCCCAACAAAGCTGGGGGAGGTCGAGCGAGCGGCAGCGAGATCGGGAGGGGGCTGGTGAACAGCGGGTTGCGCGTGTTATTGGGACGGCGTTGAGTGCACACGTGGCGGGCCCTCCCCCGGCCTGTCGGCCGACCCCTCCCACTTCGCTTCGCTGCGCGGGAGGGGAGGTTACCAAAACCTCCTCTCCCGGCGAAGCCGGGGGAGGTCGAGCGAGCGGCAGCGAGATCGGGAGGGGGCTGGTGAACAGCGGGGCGAGGGTGTTATTGGGGCGGCGTTGAGTGCACACGCGGCGAGCCATCCCCCGGCCTGACGGCCGACCCCTCCCACTTCGCTTCGCTGCGCGGGAGGGGAGGTTATAAAAACCTCCTCCCCCAGCAAAGCTAGGGGAGGTCGAGCGAGCGGCAGCGAGATCGGGAGGGGGCCGCGGCTACTGCGAGACCTAACTTGAATTTCCAATCCGGTTCCAATACGCTGGCGGATCTCCCTGCAGGACTGGTGGCATTACTCGATGGGTTTGGACTCAAAATGGCCCACGAAAATCATCCGGTTGTCTTTATCAGCTACAGCCACGATTCAGAAGACCATGCAAAACGCGTTTTGAATCTGTCGGAGCATTTGCGCAAAGACGGCATTGAAACCATCCTCGACCAGTATTTCCCTTCAGGTTCACCGCCCGAAGGCTGGCCTCGATGGATGATGAATGGTCTCGAAAAGGCCACACGTGTGCTGTGCGTTTGTACGGAAACGTATTACCGACGCTTCAGAGGCCATGAAGTGCCGGACACAGGTCGGGGTGTGGACTGGGAAGGTGCTATCATCACTGGTGAGCTCTATGACGCTCGCACTGTTTCCAACAAGTTCATTCCGGTCCTCTTCACAGAACAGTCCTCAAAGTTTATCCCCGAACCGATGAGAGGGCAGACTCGGTATCTGCTCGATACAGACGCTGGCTACCAGAAACTTTATAACGCGCTGCTGATGCAGAGTGGTGTGAAACCAGCGCCGCTTGGCGCTCTGAAACGCGGGTTACAGGCTGTTCACAAATGGAGTGAGGAAAAAATCTCCACCGCTGTTCCTGCATCGCTGATTTTGCAGACGGTGATCTTCGCACTTGCGGCAGTGTGGTGTCTCCAAATGCGAATGATCGCATCTGCAGCAGTGTGCTTCGTGATGACGGCAATCTTCGCGGCAATTGAAATTCTCAGGCGACGTGGGCTGTTGCCAGCCTCTGTGGGTCATCTGTGCCAGACTTTATGGGACGACAATCAGCTTGTAAAAAAGATGTCGCTCGGCCTGCTTTTTGTCGCTATCGTCACTTCGTTTTCCTGCACCTTTGTTCTCATCGAGTCCCTGCCATCGGGCGTTGATGCGATCGAAGTCACGACAGCTGGTCAGACAACTCCGCGAAGGCTCAGTAACGGGAATCGTCAATTGTTTTTCTGCCCGCCGTGGGGAAAACCATTGACGATTGTTGCTCCGAAACAAAAATCATTCATGCCTGTCGTCGGGCCCTGGCGTCCATTGCGTGTCAGCAGCGATCTGTTCGTGCAATCCGTCCGAATCATGCTTCAGTGCTCGGAAGAATTACGCAGAATACTTCCAGGAAGTCCCGACGAACCGAAGGCCGCAATAAAAATCGCATATGATCAGCGGGAACTCTTTTCCGGGGAGTTTTCAGGAAAGACGATTGTGCTGACGAACGAGTCGAGCTCCCCCGGTGACTCAGGCTCGCCGGGTGATTCCAACCAGATTGTGTCCGAGCCAACGCTGTCAATTCCCGGTCAGCTGAAGATAGAAGTCTTTAACGCGGCGGGCGTTTTAATGGTGGGACCACTTGAATTCAGCGTCGCCGATGGACAGACTTCAATGATCATACCAGAGCCGTAACTTCACATCAGAGGCTTAACAATGCAACGCTGCCTGCTTCCTTTGGTGTTCGTGCTGTCCTGCCTTTGCGTCTCGCAGGCCATGGCATCAACTCCTCCGTCATTGCTGCTGACACTGAAGCTGGACGGACCTAAATTTACTCACCGCTATGCTGCGTTCGTATCACAATATGGCAGTATGGAAGCCTTTGAAGAGGAAGTGTGTCGTCGTACCGTTGAGGAACTTAACAAACGAGCTCTCTGGTCGGCGCTGTGCTGGCCACTTCACTGGACGGAACAGCCAGGGCAGGCGGGAACATTGCAGATCATACTGGTTATGCAGCCAAATGACTGGCTCTTCAATCTGCAACTGATACGTCCCGATAAACCACCCGAGATAATATGCGACTGCGGGTTGTGGCAAACCGGACGTATTCTCCCCAACGAAAGCGGACCGAAAGGGAATGATTTGCACCTTGCGATTGTCGATCGCCTTCGAGTTCAGCTGCTGGAACTGGATTCGTTCGAACGATTCCGCACAAAGCTGCGGCAGACGATTCCCGTTGGTACGGCCGTGTATCGTCCCGCTCCGGAGATACCGGACGCGTTCGGTTTTGTAAAAACAGACCATCCGATACTGAGAGATAAAGGCGTTGCGTTTGAATTTGTCTATCTGCCCGACCAGTTCACCGAAGATCGCCTCAAAGTCCGAGGTACAGGTCGACAGTATCCGGCGATAACAGATGGTGGCTCATCGCGATGGATCATTGTCGAGTTCTTTACCCGCAAACCACCTGATGGTACGGAAGGTGAAGTTTATCTGGACTCGCAGAATTCCTTTGACAGCCTGCCGATGCTCTGAATTGCGGCGGCCGAGGTTCCACGTCATTCGTGTGGGAAAAGGGGAATGAGATGCGAAGATTCTGCTGCATGATCCTGATGATTTGCCCCAGTTTGATTCTGACATGCTGTTCACCACTTCTTCACGCGCAGCCTGTGCCGGATCGCACTCAGAAATCTGCCTTTCCGGACACGGCGACTCGCAATGCCGTGCAGTTGCGGAAAGATGGCAAATGGCGAGAATCGCTGGGTGCGTTTCAGGCAGAGCATTTGTCGATCGTCAATGATCCGGATCAGGGTCCGGTTGCCGCTCAAAAGTTGTTTGAACTGGGCCGCCTGCAGTTCGATCTGGCTGGCGAAGACTCCGACCCGGAAGTGAAGGAGAAAGCGCTGGAAGGAGCGGCAGAAAGTTTTCGCAGCGTCGTTCGAATGAAGGATCCCAAAAGCGCTGCTCTGGCTCGTGTTCACCTTGCTTCCGTTTATATGCAGAAGAACGATGCCGGAAACGCGCTGAAGGAACTGGAGGCATGCGATCGCAGTCAGTTTGATTCTCAGCAGCTCACCGTTCTCGACTACAACATCGGACGTGCACTGCAGGAACAGAAACGACTGCCTGATGCCGCCAAAGCGTATCGAACGGTGCTTGCGAACAATCCTGGCTTTGTACCAGCCGCCGATCGACTGATTGATGTCACGGTGGCACAGTCTCTGCAGGAGAATCCGTCGGAAGGCGACAGTGTGAGAAGGCTCTCCGATGAGTTTCTGAAATCCGGCAACCCGGATCAGGCAATTAAACTGGCCAGACGAGTAATCCAGGCTCGTGAGTCGCGATGGGAAGATAAAGTTGTCAGAGACGCGGTTGGTGGCCTTTGTTCAGGATGGGCAGCCAAATACCGGGGTCCGCAGGACGATCAAATCGGCTTGTACGTCGCCACACTTCGAGACGCTGATTGTCCCGCGGATCTGATCAAAGATCTGGAAAGGGTGGCCACAGGCAGTGGCGTGGAGGTCGGCTTCGAGATACTCGAGTCTCTACGGGCAAGCAACCTGCAGTTTAAGTGGACGCAACAGGGATCTGCGAGCCTCACGGCGGGATGGTCTGAGTTCGTGACTTCAGTGGCGGACTGGTATGCCTTTCGCGAACCGCGGGGCACAGACCAGCCGCTGCGACCCCGCAATGCGGAGCGAGCACTGTTTCTGTATCTGCTGGCGTGGGGGACCGATCGTCAGAATACTCGAGCATCCCTGGGAGTCGTATCACTGTTTTCGAAGAAAGAGGATCCGGAGTTCTTCCGGAAGTATTTTGACCGCGTCTTCGACGCCATTTTCCATGCCAAATCAGGCATGTATGTGGCTCAGCCGGAGACAGAATCCGACTGGGAGACGCTGGTGCATTTTCACACTGTGCTCGGCAAACTGCTTGATCAGCGAGGAGATTCGCCTGGTTCACCTGACGATGCTCGCTCGCCGCTCGGCCAGTGGTCACTTGCCATCAATGCGGAAGATGAAGTCCGGAAACGAAAAGGAAGGTCGTTCGTAGGCTCAATTGAACTTTATGAAAGGCTGGCCGCCTGCTATCAGCGCAGCGAGCAGGTTCCGAGGGCGAATGATGCATGGCTGACCGGAGCCGAACGAGCCGTGGCGGTTGAAGACGTTCTGCGAGCCACGGAAATTCTCAAAGCTGTGTCCGACACAGGACTCAGCCCCTCACAAACAGCCCGTCGCGACCAGCTGCAGGCTCGAATCAAGTCCCTTCAACAGCCAGTGAAACGGTGACCTGCACCGAAAAATCTGCCCCATAGTCGCGGATCGCTCCGCGATCCGGCGTCGCATCACCAGTACACCCCCAACTCTACAATTCTGTCGTACAATCATCGAATCGTGTGAACTTAGCCAGGCATACTGGAGCACGCAAATCGATGATCGCCGCTCGTGCACCCATCATTCTTCATCTTTTTTCCTGCCATCTTTTCCAAACCCGCTCGCAGCGTCTAAAATTCAGAGAATTCTAAGGATCGCTCGCTTCCGCTTTGGGAACAGGACGATGGTCGCTGACAATTCTCCGCATCATGTTTACCTGAGCTACGTCCAGGACGATCAACGCTACGCGGCCCGATTTCGTGAACTTATGGAGCCGATGCAACTGACCATTTCGTCGTGTCGCGACGACAATGTCAGCAACGATATCGAACAGCGGGCAGAATCCATGCTGACTCACTGCAGCATCGTGGTTGTGCTGATTGGCCCAAAGACGCGACAAAGCCGCTGGGTAGATCTTGAGATCGCTCTTGCGACTGCACCCCGAACGGGAAATTCGGGTGCAGGACTGCTGGGAATTATTCTTCCGGAGCATTCTGATTTTTCAATGCCGTACTATGAGCCGGAGAATATTCCATTGCGACTTCATGATCGGGTAAAGTGGGAGTTCGCCCTGATTCGGAAGTGGATCGAGGACCCGAGCCAGATACAGCAGTGGATCGAGAACGCTGAGCGACGGAGAAAACACTTTCGGTCATCGATTAATTATTCGGCCTTGAAAGCGTTGAAGGAGTATCCCTGGGACGAAAACGCTGACACGCCGCGTCCAATCCTTCAGTCCCTGTCGGAGCGAGAATTATGAAGAAGTCGCTTCTGGATGTCGTACTGATCTACCATCCGAACGATCGAGTGTCGGAACCCTACGTCAGCACGATTACTCGCGCTTTTGAATACGTACGCCCGGACAAATCGATTTCACAGTTTTTTGACTTTGAAGATCCCTGGGAGAGAGTTCAGGTCCTGGGATGCAGCACTCCCGCAGAAGTGGACCAGGCTCTCAGTCGCGAGGAGACTCCGACTCTCTACGTGATTCTTGTTTCTGAAGTGATGGTCAATACACCGGAGTTTGCGGAGGCTCTGAACAGAGTCGCGCTGACGCTCCCGAAAGAGGAATTCGGCAGTCGTAATGCGCTGTGCTACAGCTATTCTGAAACCGCTCAGAACTCACTTCCGGCCGTCTTCAGCCGACGGCAGGCAACGGAATCAGCAACGCTCGGCGAGAATCGCATTCGCCCATTTCGTCTGGCATTACAGGCACTTCATAGAGCTCGGCTGGTCATGGGACTGTCGAAGAACTCGGAAAGTCTGAAACTTTTCATCAGTCACGCCAAAGTGGACGGCGTCTTCTTCGCTCAGGCGTTGCAGCAATCAATCGAACAGATCCAGGAACTGGAGTGCATTTACGATGCAAAAGACATTGCCTCCGGTTCCGACTGGGCGTCAAAGCTCGAATCGGCCGCATCGAGCAGCGTCATGATTGCCCTGAGAACTCCTGCCTATGAACAGCGGCTGGCCTGTCGGCAGGAATTTGAGTCGGCACTCCTGCACGGAGTACCAATTGTTGTAGTCGATGCGATGTCGATGACATCTGTTTCCGGTCCGAGCCACCTTCCATTTTCTGCAATGCCTACCGTAAGAATTGCCGATGGAAATACTCATCGAGTTCTCTCAGCGGCTCTGCGGGAACATCTGCGGCTGCTGTTGATGCAGGCCATTGCCGACGAGAAGACAGTGGACTGTCCTGACGTCACGTTTCGTGTCTGGCCACGATTTCCCTGCCTCTCCGCGATGACAACGGGAGCCGAGCTTTCGCAATACTGGATTGTCCCACAGTCTCAGGTCTTCGAAGCCGAGCTGCTGGCGGCTCGTAACTGGCTGGCATCGATGGAATCGAAGCTCCAGCTGGAAGTTCTGGAACAATTTCGGCCACTGCCCGTGTAGGCTCGTACGGCGTTAGATCAGGCAATTTCTCTATGAAGATTATTGACTCCCGCAAGTTTGTGGGCATGGCATTCGGAATCACCGTTTCTGCGTCTAACTTGTCTGAAGACGAGAGCGTGTCGACGGAAGATTACGTAAATCGACTGATGTTTCAGGAGTCCGGTCATATCCTTCGGGAAGGCGGAAAATTAGTTCTGGGCCATCGCTGGAAGCTGGGCGGAGTCATGCACCATCTGGCCGCGAGAGCACGCGATCTGGGAAAGTGGCGTGGCGATTATTTTAATCAGCCAGCGGCCCCTTCGATCATCAATCTGCTGGCGTGGCCTGATCAGCCGCCGAAGGACGACTCGACAGCGACGGACCTGATTGAAGCCGGCATACTTGAGATTCGACAGGTTGAAGCCGAGGGAATCGACACTTCTGCGATCAGTCCCCGGTCAGACGAGGCCGTATTCTGCCGATGCAGATCCCTGACGGCGATGAGAAAGCAGCTCACTCAGCTGACTGACGTTCAATTGTGCCTCGGAGGCGGTAAAAACAAGCCGGAGCGCCGACTGCCCGGTGTGCTCGAAGAAGCCATTCTGACAATCAGAGCGAGCAAACCGCTGTACCTCGCCAGTGCCCTTGGCGGTGTTTCGAAACTCATCGCTGATGCACTTCTTCGTCGTCGCATCTCTCCCAGTGATACTGAACACTTCGCAACCCCGGATCCCGCACGGCGGGTGATGGAACAATACCGTGATACGTACCCGTATCCTGTCGATGAAGGCCCGAGCGTATTGAACGGGAATTCGCCCGATACGTGGAACGCGCTTGCATTCCTTCACTCACAGGACATCTCCCACCTTGCCGACAATGCTCGTCTTTCACCGGACGAATTCATCACCCTGCTCAGCACCGCAGACATCAACCGTGCGCTCATGATGTTTACACTCGGGGCAACACGAGTGTATCAGGCGAAGAAAAAGTAGTGTCGGCGACCTGTAATGTCGCCGACACAATGTTCTGGTTCTGCCAGAATGGCATTTTACGCGGCGCCCGCAGAATCGGACGGGTGGCAGTTGATCATCGGACAAGTTGCGATCGCCGGATGCCCTTCGAGGTCCCTGGTAAGAAAGGCCGCCCGTTTGAATTCCCTGAGGGTATCGGCAATACTCTCGCACGCGCGATTACTCAATCGGCCGCAGGGCGAACTGAATTCAGGACACCCTGCCCTATGTTTTGGAGTGCGGGTTGCAAAAGGCCAGACAGGCATCCGGAACAATCATCATGGCATACGTCCCAGGATTTGAACATGACGTTTTCGTCAGCTACGCGACTGTTGACGACACTCCGTCCCGGAACGGATGGGTTGCCGCGTTCGTCAGGCATCTTGGCGAAGAATTGAATTCAGCCTTTGGTGTTAGAGCAGCAGATCGCGTATGGTGGGATGGGTCGCACATCGACACCGAGGAAAAGCTGCAAACGCAAATTCGAAATGCCGTTCAGAAGTCCGCTTGTCTTGTCGTGATTCTCTCCCGCGGTTACTTGCATTCAAAATGGTGCAGATCAGAGCGTGAGGCTTTTTTCCTGTCTTCCCACGTAAAATCCTATCCGACTGAACGAGTATTTCTCGTTGATATTGGGAATCTTCCGGTCGACGAGAGACCAGTGGAATTCGAAAACATCCGAGGGCGCTATTTCTGGCAGGACGATACCGTGGCTGCTAATGACCACCATCGAATTCGTATCGGCCATCCCATCCCCAATGTGGACAATGCAGATCACGCCACCTTCTTCGTGGAAGTCAGACGTCTTGCAGAAAAAGTCGCCTCAAGGAGTCGTCGTTTACGAAGAGAGCTCGACCAGTTTGGCACCCTGGAGAAACTTAAAGAGGATTTGAAGAAGACGGTTGAACGCGTTTCAGTCAACGGCTTCGAGCGATTGGTTGCTGTAACTGACCTTGGCGACAGTAGTCTCAGCAGAACTGAATTCTGTCGACTCCTCGTTCTGGAGCCACTCGTCAAGATATCATTCGCGATCAATGAAGTTCTGGAACACTGTGCCGAGTGCGATGTCGAACACGTTGGGAAACTGCTGGACTGCCTGCTGCCTTTACGTTATTGCGACGATTTGGCAGAGTTGCAGGAGACCATGTTGGAGAAGAGTGTGCGTCTTGTGGAACAACGTGCAGGCGACGCATCAATCGCGGAGATCATTATGGCAGGGATCGACTGTCGACCTGCCGCATGTACGTTCAGAACTGTTCCGAACAGGTTGAGCGAGAATAAGGAGAAGAGCGAGAAGATCATCGGCCGTGCGGCACTCGAGATCATGGAAGCACCAGAGACTGGCCCGGACGATCAAATCTGGAGCGTCGAGCTCCTGATGCAGGATCTCGTTCAGCAGTTCTCGGCGGACTTTCAGGGAACGAAGGACACAGGGCTCGGGACCGTCAAGGCGTTGGCGACGCGGTTGAACGCATGGATTGGCCCCTATTCATATCAAAAGAAGATGACGGTGTATGGACTGGTGCAACTTTCGACGAATGGGACACAGCGAAGTGCTGCGATCAGCTGTCTGCAGGAAGTCTGTAACCTTGTGCCGAAACTGGCTTTTGTCGAAATTGTCTCGCGTGAGGACGAGGCAGACGAACATGAGGCTTCTATCCTGCATGTGATTCGTTGTCGACAGAGATTTGGAAAACGCTGATTGGAATTACAATGGACGAGTTTATTGAGTCGCTCGGAGATCCGATCACGCTATCCAAAGACGGAGACGGCATTGAGCGGGTGCACAAGTTTGATCAGCGCAGCGTGGATGCAATCAATGCGGCAATCGGTTCGGGACGTCCGCTGCTGGTACGAGGGGAGCCTGGGGTTGGGAAGAGCCAATTGGCCGAGGCGGCTGCAAAGAAGCTGAAAAGAGCCTTTATTACCAAAGTTGTAGATTCAAGGACTGAGTCGCGGGACTTGATGTATGAGTTTGACGCGGTAGCTCGGCTCGCTGAGGCTCAATTGCGCCTCGATGAGAAGCCAGAGGACATGAGATCGCGACTCGCGATCAGACGATTTGTCAAACCAGGGCCTCTTTGGTGGGCCTTCGATGCTAAAGGGGCAGCTGAGCAGCTTGCGACGACGGTCTTTCCACAAGCTGCTACGCCGCTCAGGCAAGGCGAAAACGAGACGCAGGCAAGAAACGGCTGGGTTGTATTGATCGACGAAATCGACAAGGCGGAAACGGATGTGCCGAACGGATTGCTGGAAGCTTTGGGGTTGTGCGAGTTTACACCGCCCGACATCGCCAGCCCAGTCAGGCTAGCGGAAGGCATTCCAGCGCCGTTGATCATCATCACAACAAACGAGGAACGAATCCTTCCCGCTGCTTTTGAGCGCCGCTGCGCTGCCCTTCACTTGGCTCTACCGACACAGAGAGAGCCATTGGTCAGGAGATTGGTGGAAGTTGGAGATTCGCATTTTTCGGACAAGACCGAGAGACAGGTCCTTGAGGAAGCTGCAAAGATTCTCTGGGAAGATCGCGACAAGGCGGAAGCAGATCGACTCAAGCCTCTGCCAGGACAGGCTGAGTATCTCGACATGGTACGAGCCGTCATCAGGCGAGGCGAAGGAAATATTCAACGACAACTTACACTGCTGAAGGATGTCCGGAGATTCATTGTTCGCAAGGCTGCGGAGATGCAGAAGGATGATGAATGAAAAGGCTGTCTCAAAAGCATCGTGGACTTGTGGGGCGGTCAGATCTCATTGAGCTTCTTCCAGACGAAGCAGGCAGCCTGGAGAAGTTCGCCGGGATTGTGAGGGCTTTCAACTTTGAGTTAGGTCCCGAGACAACTGAAGAAAAGTCCGATGAACAGAATCCACCGAACAACGGATCAGAGGGTATTCAGCTTAGGGATAGTGAGTCTCAGAATGGCTGGACGACTTTTGAACCCGCGCCGACTCAATACTGGCGAGTGACCGGTTTCCACAGCAAACTGTCAGATCAGAAGGCTAAAGATGGAAGCGAGCCGGAATCGGACCAGATTACTCTGGGGCGTTCGCCTGCTGAGATCCTGAAAGCAGCGGCGTTTGATCCTGGAAAATCACTTCCCCCACAATCACTTGCTGCTCGAAATTATCTGCTGACAAAGCTGCGAGCCATTGCCCCGACCCGATCATCAGCATCGCAGTTGGACATCCCGAAGGCCGTCGATCGCATCTCCAGGGGCGAATTTCTAAGGTCGGTACCCAGAAAGCACCGCCGAGTCTGGGGACAAAACATCTGCGTGATTCAGGATCGTGCCCGGCGGCTCGTTCCGTATTGGTTTGATGAAGATCAAGTCGCGCAGATTGTCACAGAAGTCTACCCGGAATGCAGTGTCGAAGTTGCACGGCTTCACGATGGCCACTCCCAGCCGGAGTATTGTTTTCCGACTTCGCTTGTCGGCCTCGACTGGCAGCCGCCCGCTCCCGGGACGCTCGTATTGGCACTAACGGATTTAGGGGGATTGGCTCGGGGTGACAACGTGCATCACGAAACTGTCTGGCTCCGGATTGGTGATCTGTTGCGCGAGAATGGAAACCCTGCCATTGCCCTCGTTCCGTTACACACAAATGCATTGTCCGATTTGTTGCAACAGCGATGGCAGACGATTCATTGGCAGCAGACAACTCAGCATAGCGGTTCGGAAGCTACAAATCTCAAAGTTGATCGGCTTCTGGAGTTCCTCGCACCTTGTATTCGGCTGGAGCCTCAACTGCTTCGAGCAGTGCGTTTGCTGACTCGTGAATTTCAATCAAACCCCGAACTGGAATCGCTTGTTTGGCAACACCCATTTCTGGACATCCCGCACAGTGTCGCCGGAGCTGTCAATGCAAAGGTGCGGGATTCGCTAATCGGGAGGTTTGCGAAGCTCGACAGAAAATTGCGTCGAGAAATCCTTGAGACTTTGTTGGCGGCAAGGCAGACGCTTCACCCGGCCGTTCACTTTGAAGAAGTTGTGAGCCTGGACCAGGATTCACGAAGCATGGTGGACGCCGAACTGTTTAATTTGGCCGAGGCCTACTACTGTGCGTTGGCAGAATTGGGGGGCGACAAGTTCAGCACACAAACGTTGGCATGGATCGAACGCTGTGCACATCGGTTGCCGAAGAACTCTGCATTGCCGAAGCGGCTGTCACAGGCAATGCTGACCCTGGTGAAGAAGACACAAACCTTGGAGGTTTCCGACGCTCCCCCGTGGATGATCAATGCAATTCCGACAGCCACACAAGCGAACTCAGAGATACGTGTCGGTCAGCGAGGCGGAAACATGGTACTAAGCCACGCAGACTTGCAGTCGGTCTCTGGTCCAGGCGACGAGCCTATGGCATCGAACCCAGTTGTTAGTCTGCTGGTCACCATTCGATGTTCAGAGCCGGTCGTATGGATTCACGAACGAAGACTGTTACGAGAAGCACTTACCGAAGCGAGGTTTTGGCTCGGTGGAAAGAAACCCTCCTGGGTACATCGCTTCGGCACGGACGAATATGGGGCGTGGTGTTCGTTTCGGGTGAAGGATGTTGAACAGATTCTTCGATGGGTTCCACCGGGTGAATTTCTGATGGGTTCTCCGGAGAATGAAGAAGGGCGCTACGAAGATGAAGGACCACAGCATCGGGTAGAGATCAGCCGAGGGTTCTGGATGTTTGAAACTCAGTGTACTCAGGAACTCTGGTCCGCCGTGATGGCAACCGATCCGAGTCATTTCAAAGGAGACCGGCTGCCGGTCGAATCTGTCAGTTGGGACGATGCTCTGAAGTTCAATGAGGCACTTAATCGAGGGTTGCCCGGGATAGGAATTCATCTGCCCACGGAAGCCCAATGGGAGTATTCCTGTCGCGGACCGGGTACCGATCAGGACAAGTCGCAAGCATGCTACGGTGAACTGGACGAAATCGCATGGTGGGATGGTAACAGTGCTGGAACAACACATGACATCGGCCAGAAACAATGCAACGGCTTTGGCCTCTATGACATGCTCGGGAATGTCTGGGAATGGTGTCGAGACCACGCTTATCGCAAGTATGATCAATCTTCGCAAGTTGACCCGCTGTATGAATCAGGTAAAATCCGCGCGTCCCTTGTGGTCCGTGGCGGCAGCTGGAACGGCTCTGCCGGGCTCGTTCGTGCTGCCTACCGCCATGCGTTCCGTCCGGAGTACCGGTACAGCTATCCTGGTTTCCGCTGTCTGAGTTCTCCTGAGCCCGAAGCGGAGCCCAGCCGCGAGGCGGCGATGAGCGGGAGCAAGTCGCAGCGTGGCGGCAGCCCGCAAAACGACGTACGCGAATTGCCGCAGCGCGGCCGAAATTTTTTGGGCGAGCGGAAGGGCGCCAGCCCTCCAGTTCCTTCCGTCGGAGATTCTGGGGCGCCCCATTTTTCCCGAATGATTCAACTCCGCGACAATTCCACGGCGACCAGGATTTCTCTCCCCGCAACCTGCGTCATGCAAATGGAAACGGACTGCGAAATCCTGTCACTGGAACTGGCACCGCCACCTCCCTGGGCCGTCGCCTCCGGCCGCGATCGTTATGGACTGTGGGCCGAGTTTGAACTCAAGGGAGTCCGACAACGGCTTCGATGGATTCCACCAGGACAGTTTTTGATGGGATCAGTGAACAAGCCAGAATATTCATGGATTGAAGAGCAACCTCAGCATTCAGTGACACTCACACATGGCTTCTGGATGTTTGATACGCCCTGTACTCAGCAGTTTTGGAAATTGTCAGGAATAAAAGCTGAGTTCAATTTCCCCGGCGATCAACGTCCAGTGGAAACTGTCAGTTTTGAACAAGTCGCAGCTTTTGTGGACCAAATCAACTCTCAAGTCACGGAATTGCACCTGCGGCTTCCTACGGAATCTGAATGGGAGTACAGTTGTCGTGCGGGAAACGCTGGTGACCGCTATGGGGAACTGGACGACATCGCCTGGTATAACGCCAACAGTGGCGGTCACACTCAGGACGTCAAACAGAAAAAGCCGAACGCCTGGGGATTGTATGACATGCTCGGCAACGTGTGGGAGTGGTGCCTTGATGGACCTCGCAAATATTCGAAGGAGTCGGTGATGAATCCGTTTGGTGAGGCCCGCTCGGTCCGCTCGGACCGCTCGGCCCGCTCGCTCCGTGTCGTTCGTGGCGGCAGCTGGTACGACTCTGCCGGGTACGTTCGTGCTGCCTACCGCGATGCGCGCCCCCCGGTGGTCCGGAACTTCTACCTTGGCTTCCGCTGTCTGAGTTCGCCTGAGCCCAGCCCGGAACCAGCCCGCGAGGCGGCGATGAGCGATAGCAAGTCGCCACGTGGCGGCAGCCCGCAAGACGGCGCACGCGAATTGCCGCCTCGCGGCAAATCTTCGACAGGGTTCAGTCGAAAACGTAAGGGCTTGAGCCAGGAAGATCTGTACGACGGTCCGAATGAGCTGAAACCAATGTGAAGCATGCTGTGGTCCAATACGCCAAGGTCAGAGGAAGACTTTATCCGATTGGTCCAGCGAATGTGGTAGTTGGGAACGAAGCGTGATGGAACTTTTTGTAAAGAAGTTATCGAGAAATGAGCTCGGACTGACTGGAGCGAAAACGCATGGAGAAATCTATGTCCCGCTCAACTGCCTGGAGTATTTCCCAAAGCTGAACGATGCTGCTCGCCCTCAGTGCTCGTTCACCGTCACGCACCAGGTCAAAGGAATTCCTGAAAAATTTACTGCATTCATCACGTTGTATGCAAAGGGGGAAGTCCATCTTCGTCGTATGAAACCTGTACTTGGATCCGATGTTCAGCCAAACGATTTCTTGCTTCTTCGCAGAGTCGACGCTGGAGAATATGAAGCGACGATTGTCAAACACGAAGCGTTCGCCTGGCAGGCTCTGGAAAGTCTCCGTGGCACTGATGTCGGCATGGTACTGGACAAGGATTTGGTACATTTATTGAGCACTGCTGGTGATGGCGAATTGCAAGCCATCAGCGGCAAATTGGAAAGCCCTTTGAGCTCCAGCGGCCTTATCGATTTGAGACGTTTGGAGCCATCTGCAACAGTGCATCCGCTTGCCGATGGTACACCTCCCAACTGGGCCTCCGAATGGGGCCACGATGAATTTGGGCCGTGGTGCAGCTTTGACGTTGACGGTATTCAGCAGCGTCTGCGCTGGATTCCACCAGGGCAGTTCCAGAGGGGAGTTGCTGAAGAGTTCGAAGGACTGTTTGATGAATACGGGCCGAGACATTGGGTGACGCTGACTCGCGGGTTCTGGATGTTTGAGACGAAGTGTTCCACTGAGCTTTACAATCGAGTGATGCTTACCAGTAGGAAGACTGATACGGCATCCTTGAGCCCAGCTGTTCGCATGAATATTTGGGAGGCTCAACGGTTCTGCTCGCTACTAAGCGATCATCTCGGAACGGTTTCAGTTTCACTCCCCACCGATGCCCAATGGGAGTTTGCCTGCCGAGCGGGAAGACAGGATGGCCCGCATTTTAACTTGGATTTTGATCGAGTTGACAGTTCGAATCCGTGGGGACTCCGCAGCATGCTGTCCGGCACCGGAGAATTCTGTTCTGACGGTCCACGATTGTACTCTGATAAGGCGGTCGTTGACCCTTTGGGAGATGAGGAAGGAGTCGTTATTCGCGGACTACCACGGTCAATTCCAGGCGCTCTACGCTATAACAGTCAGTCAACTATTGATGAAGAGTCAACCATTAGTTTTGAAAGGAAAACGCATCCATCTTTTCGCTATGTTGTCGAACCAACTTCATCGATACCCGACGTCGGATTCCGATGCATCATCGCAGAAGAAAACTGGAAGACCGCGACGCTACTAAAAGAAAGCCGTCCAGAATAAACACAAACAGCAGATGATTCACGTAGTCGAGATCGGACCGAATCCGTAACCGTTTACGGTATCAGGCGTAGCGAAGGGCTGACCACCTCGTTTCGGCTTCAGTCAAATGCGTTCTGCAGTGCTCGACTAAAGTGCCACTAAGGACCCCACAGAAATTAGAGACGGAATCAGTGGAACGACGCAAGCCGTCCCGTGCCAGGAATCCGGAGGACTCGCGCCCTGCCGCGACTTTCGAGTCCCTCAGTGATTTTTGAAGAAATCCTCACTCGTGCTTTGTCACGCTTTGAATTTCGGGTAGTGGACCTTGCTAAAGGTCCTGCAGCCAGGGGATCTTTAGCAAGATCCACTACCTCCAACCCGAACGCTTTATCTTAACGGAGCACCCGGCTGGAGCTCTCCCAGGCACCTTGTCGGTTCTTTCCCAATTTTTCTGCCAAATAATTTTTCTGCCAACTTGCATCCGCCGCCTCAAACGGTGGAACAGTGGCTCGCCATAGATGCAAGACTCGCTGTGACAGCTCCACCCTGAATGATTTGTTCGACAGCAAACCGACAGGGCCGTGTTGTGATTCATCCGTGTGATCCGCGGTTCATTTTTAACCACAGATGACACAGAGAACACGAATGAAACGCAGGAATTTCTTATGGGGGGAGCCCGGAGCCAGTCGCACTTGGATGGTTGGCAGAAAAATTTCAGGGCAGAAAAATGAATCGCAGTGGAAGATCGAATGTCCGGTGAGTTAGGACTCGCACAGAAGTGCGAATGATAGAAATCCGATGATTCCCGTTGACAGTGGTCAAAACAGTCGCGTGGCGACACCGTTCCCGGATTTTGTGCTGGATTCCAATTGGCACAGAAATCTCCCAGACCATGGTGGTCGGTTCCCAATCGATAGTCCGATCTTCTAAAGACGAGATAGCTCTTCGGAGTCAGCATTTTCGGTCAAGCCACCAATTACAAAAACTTTCATCAGTGAATCTCTGTTTCAAACGGGCGATTCGAACAGCATCTAATGGAGCCTGTCCCCTCGTTTCGATAACGCCGGTCACGAGAGACTCTAGAGTTGTACGTCCGCCAGTTGTGACAGCGCTGACGCTAATTGCCGAAGGAAGGGCTGGAGGGCTTTCAACTCTTCTCGGAACTCCGGATGTGGACCGCCCGGAGTCTCGGACCATTTTTCGGCGACGGAGCGTTTGTGCCACCTGGCGGTGAAGGGTCGGACTTTCTGGTTCAGCCAGGCAGTCATCAGTGTTGCAGTGTTCGCACAATTGAACCCATGCTTGTGCATGAACTCGCGGGAAAGGGGGAAGAGCTTGAAGACACTGGTCAGCGCCGTGATATCGTCTCCGTCGTCGTCCTTCAGTTCCTGCGTGGTAATGCGTGTCTGCAGCTCGATGTAAAGATCCCACGCCAGCGCGCGGTCCGCCTCTGAAGGTGCCCAGAATTCGAGCAGACGCTGATCATCGAAGTTCACGTGGTCGATCTTCCAACGCTCAAACCACGACTTCCATGTTCGCGCAGGCAACACATCAAAGGGATATCGCCGCGAACTCAGTTCCACGATCGTCGGCTTGCTGTTGGAAGAGATTGTTTTCTCCACCCTGTCGGCCGCATCGACGGCAGTCTGTGGCGCAATCCATATGAGAGCTTTACTTCTCTGTTCGAGGTGAGCATCTTCGATTCGCGCTGGCACACTGATGCGTCGCAACAGTCGTCCATCAATGCCTCGAGTCAATTCAGACTTTTCCACGGTGTGATGAACGAGATCGCCCACATGAATCCGCCGTGAAAGCGTTCCTGCGTTTCCAATCCTGAGTGGTTCGCTTCGCAGAGTGACGGGGGCCTCTTTGCGATTCTGATCCTGAGCCACAACGGCTTCATCGAGCCTGGCCGGTACGGGGACGCCGCACGCATTGGCCTTGGCCAGCATCCAGTTGAGCGCGATATCAGAGCGGTCGCGATTGGAGACTTCAACGTCCCGGTTTACGTACGTAGCATTGCCCCCGATGTCGCCGTGACTTCCGCGAAACCAGACTTCCGTGATCTTTCGTCGATTGCCAAGACAGCGTTCAATCCCGAATGTCTCACGCGTTTCGTCCAGAGCCATGGCGTGAAACGTGTTCTGGACCGTCTCAGTAACATCAGGCACAAATCCGCGTTCGTCGGGATCCCATGGAATTCCGAACGAGGCAACGGTATCAAACAGTCCGAGAAAGCGGATGACTGGTGGCTCGTTCAGGCGTTTTCCGTTCAGGCAAAGCGAGTCAAAGTCTCGTTCGATCCGATGCACAAACATCCGTGCGATCGCGGCACCTCGACTGTATCCGACGATGTCAATCGCTGTGTCGCCGGCTTCAAAGTTCTTCTTCAGAGCTTCGAAGTTCTCTTCGACGCGTTGAGCAGCCCCGGCTCCTGTGAGGCCACCAAAGATCTTTCCGATGATCCCAAACCGACTTCCCACGCCATCCACATACTCCCGCCTGCCCGTGTAAAGCACACGAAAGCGATGCACGTTGGTATCCAGCTTGAGATTCCTCTCGTCGTCAGGAGCCCTGGAATCGTTCCATGTGCCATCGAAAGCGTAAAGCGCCATCTTAAAATCCCTTCTGAAACGTTGCTGAATTGCAATGCTGTCCAGCGTGCATGTTCGACGTCAAATGTGGGCTGATCAATCGACTTCCCAAACGATCTCTTTGACAAGCTCATGATACCTGAGAGAGTGCCGGCACGAAAACCGAGGCATAGACGGCGGACGGTAAGTTGCGGATCAATGGGCAAAGGTAACCGGTCACGGTATCAAATGAGAACTGGCGCTGGCCAACGTACGAAAGATTCATTGTCATCATCGAAGCCACTACCCAGCGATCTCACCAGGCCGAAGACTAAGAGTGGAGATCTGCATAAGAAAAAACCGAGGCGAGGCGGTCAGGCGAAACGCGGTGCTCGGCGATCATCAGCGGCTGATACCGTGAACTGTGACTCGGAATTGAACAGGAGGAAACGGAGGAAACGGAGGAAACGGAGATGAACAATCACTCAGCGCATTCCCGGAGATTCCTCTGTTTCCTCCGTGACCTCCTGTTTGAATCCAGACAACCGTACCGCCTGTTCAACGGAATGATGATCGGCCCACCAGTCTGCGTTGCGATCGATGTCTCGTTGGGCCTGCGGAAAAATGATGACGCGGAACGTCATTGCTTGAGTGCCAGGAGCCTGTCACGGGTTAGCTTACGAGCTTCTGCCACGGGAATTCCCTCACCCGCCTCCATCTTCGCGATGCCCTGAGCAATGGTGTCGCAATCCTGCTGACGGCAAAGAGCTTCCATCGCCTGTCGATGGGTCTCGCTATCGACAATGAAGTACAAGCGCCACGTCTCCGGATCGACGACTTCGAGTTCACTCTCTCCGGTCGCGTTCAGGGCGGCAGCCAGTTCTTTGGTCAGTTTTGCGGTCATGCTCAGACTATACCCCGATATCGTACTCGTACTCAGTGCAACGGTACTCGTACTCAAAAAAGGCGTGATGATGCGGTAGATCCTGCGAACCAACGCAGTGCCGGAGCGTCGAGCGAGTAAGAGTACCGCAAAGCTGAGTACGAGCACGAAGAGAGATTTCTATAAGATCCCAACAAAATTCGAATCTGCCCGTTTCAGTCATTTTAAACTGCTCCTGCTGCCTGCGTGCCTCATCGAGCGTCACTGACGAAGAATACGCAGGGCACTACGAATACATCGTCGTCGCTACCGCCTGAAACCACTGTTCAACCTGAAGTGCCGATGACCCGTTGACGGGCTGGGGGCAGTTGTTGAGGATCTCTTCCGCGAACAGGTCTCCGGCGACATGTTCACCCAGCGCGCGATAGGCTTCGAACTGATCTTCTTCAAAGACCTGGTCATTCGTCGTCTGGTGCGGGAAGTCCGGGTGCTGGCGGCGGTAGTCGTGGATGTAGTCCGGTTCGTTGCCGGTGATGCTGAGCTTGATGTAAAGCAGCCAGCCGGTCACTTCTTCGATAACTGTCCTGCCGTCGTCTCCTTTAACCTCGACGTTCGGATAGGTGATCTTTCCAATCGCAAAGTGTCCGCGGCTGAATCGCTGGAAGAATGGTTCCGGTTTCCTTCGCTCGGCTGCTTTGTCCTCGACCAGCTTTTCCCCCTTATCCGATGGCTGAAAGATTGACGGGAGATTCCATTCGATGCGTTCAACATCAATGTCAATCGTCGTCCCCAGATCCACCTCAGCAAATCGCTGCAGTTTTCGGAGGCTGGGAAATGTCAGCTCCGGATCGTGCTCACCGTCAATCGCGATAATGAACCGGCAACGGCGGCGGAGTAACTCGTAAATCGCAAGATTCTCCAGATGGCCACCGTCCGAGATGTTCAGATAAGCGGACTCCTCCGACATCGCATTCAGAGCTTCCCGGCACAGGTACATCGGTCCTGGTCCTGTCAGCATTCTGCGAATCAGGACTCCCCATTCTCCGTCATATGGACGTCGCAGCCAGTAAGCCATCCGGACGTTCAGCAGAGTCATCAGAAAGCTGGCGCCTTTGATAGTGCCCATGCCCATCTGAGGAGCAGCGGCGGCTCCTGAAATCGCCATCGCTGTCCCAAGATCAAGATGCCCGTCAGAATCCTCCCAGTTCTTTGTGCTCTGATAGCCGATCACAGGGCTGCCGCAGATATGCTTGGAGAACAGGAAAAAGTCGCTGTTTCTTCCTCGCAAATCATCAATTTCTGACGACGGCAGGTTCAATGCCGCATTCAGCAGGTGATAGGGGGCCGTGGCTTCTTTCTGCTGCCGCATCTCGCTGAGCAGCTGACGGCTCACGGACTTCGGCTTGCCTTCTTCCGAATGCTCAAGCAAGTACGTGTCGCTCAGTCGATTACGATAAAATCGATGCAGAGACGTGAAATTCACATTCACCGCAGCTGAGTACAGAAAGCTGCCGACGGCGAGCCCCAGAATGAACCGCTCGGCAGGAAACACCATCCCTCCCAACGACACCGTCACATCACCAGGCGCTATGTAAACTCGGCAGAGTTCAAAGTAGGAATACAGGAATAAAACCGGACCGCACATCCACAGCAGCAGGAAGACGCCTTTGCCGAGAATCGGAAAACTTTTGGCGAGTTCCTTCAGCCAGTTACCACGAGCCATCAGCAAACCAATCCCGTTGCTGACCGCGACGAATGTTGCCGTCAGCGACCATCCGCCCGGACTGTCCCCCGCATTAAAAACAGCCTCCCCAATCCAGTGCATGAATCGATAGTAAAGGTAATGAAAGTTGGGAGTCAGATTCAAAAGAATGATGACACCGGTGACGACGAAGACAAACGGAGTGGTCATCTCATACCAGCCAGCCTTCGAAAAACTTCGGCCCCACAGCTTTCGCAGTCGTTGTACGATGGGCAGAAAGAACAGCATCAGTCCGCTGACAAGCAGGCAGCCTTTACTGTAGTCGTTCAGGCTCCAGTCGCTGCCGGTTTCTGTTACCGGATTTGCTGCCATTGCTTCAGACCAGACAATAGTGATCTGGTCCCGCGCACAGGCATCGGTCAGCAGAACAGCAATAAACACCCAGAGGCTCAGAAGGATCAGGTTACTGGCGATACCGTAGGCCACCTGTCCGACGGTCGTCATCCATCTCCAGAAATTCGACGGCTGAATGTAGCGACTGTTGTTCCGAAGTGATCGGATCGCCTGAGAATCTCCGGCAACTTCCGGTTTGAACGGGGCTTTGTCAATCGACGGACCGCAGCACGGATCACTGGTATTCAACCAGGTGCTGAGAAATGAACCGAGATAACCGCCACCGGAGACCGTCGAAACGACATCGACCTGTTTAAAAATGCCGCGATGAGTCAGTCCCTGCAATACGCCGAGTGCAAACGTGGCCGATCGAACTCCACCGCCGGAAATCGCAAGACCGACGACATCATTCACGGGTCGATAGCTCCTGTCGCCCGGACGGGTGTTCCCGAATTCTTCGAGAGCGGCCGCCACACTCGCGGTTTTCTCTGGCAAATTCTGTCCGAGTGCAACGGTGTTTTCGGCTTGCTGTACCGCGTCACGTCGATTCTGGATTTCGTACGTTTCGGCGGAAATGATCGAGACGATATCGTCCTTTGTCACCGGACAGGTGCATTCTTTGCAGGTGCAGTCGTAACCGAGAAGCCTGTCGTAAGTGATGACGTCCCCGAGCGGCACCGTTTCCCGCTTTTGAACTCTTTTGAGCTCGAATTCCGAACCGTCTTCAACTCCGGAGCGAGCGATTCTGAGAAGCAGGTGCCGAAACTCGCGAAGTCGAGGCTGCAGATTCAGAAGTGCAGTGCGAAATTCCCGCCGCAAGTCCTCCGGATGCAGTTTCCCTTCCACTTTTCTCCGGTGCCATCGAGCTGTCAGCGGACGAATATCGCCGTTGAGCACAACGTTGGTGAGTGAAGCCGTGACAATCGCTTCCACTTTATGCTTCTTTTGCAGATCACGAACGATCTGAAACAAACGAAAGAGGCTGTCGAGCGCCGTAGCTTCGTCGCCGGAAAGAAAGTGCAGCGGCTGAGTCGAGATGCGAGTACGCAGCTCCACATACAGATCCCACGCAAACGCCCTGTCATTCTCCGAAGGCTGCCACTTGTCCACGGACCAGCCGGGCTCGTCAGCCGGCTTCTGGACCAGCGTCAGACCCTGAAACAAATCCCACAAATCCTGAAGATGTGTCTGAAACCACTCGGACCAAAGTTGCTGTTGTGTCATCGTAAGTTAATTCCTGTAATCGGTCTTCTCAAACTGGTCAGGGGCAATCGACACATTTCAGTACTCCGAGCGAGGCGAGCCCCTGGAGAATTCCCAGACCAAACGTGGCACTGCGAATGCCCCCTCCGGAGATGGCGAGTCCAACCGCGTTCCACCGATGTTCCGAGTCACACTCAGATGCCCCATTCGGCTCCTTTTCCGCGGAGCTGCGATCGGTCTTTACGATATCCTCTCGCCAGATCTTTTTTCGGCGTCGGGAAATTTGCACACGTTCGGGTCGCTCGGGTATTCCATCAGCAGAATCTGTAACGTCCGACATCACTTCCCTTCCGTATACGCGCCGCTTTCGTACTGTTCCACTGAATCTGACAGCATCGAAACGTGAACATCATGATCGAATTGCTGATGTCTTCCTACTCAGAAGCTGGTGGAAACGGCTGATTCCGTTCCGGCGATCAGACGGTGGAAATATACCCTGCAAGAGTTCCGCCGGACCGCCAGTGGGGTTTTCGCGACGTACGTACTTTAGAGCATTTGTCCTTTGTGAAAAGCAATTCGACTGTTGAGCATCGCATTGCAGCATTTTTCAAGGGCGGCGTTCATTGGAGATCCGAGAATTTTCGCAGTCTTGTTCCGGGCGAATCGCTCGCCGCCGAGATTCCCTGGGGACATCGTTGTCAGTCCCAGAGATAAAGTTCGTCGTATTCGATTTCATGGCGTTTCAGGAGTGCGACGAATTCGTCCTTGTAGGTTTGTCGTTTGTGATGTTCCCGTTGATTCTGGATGTAGGCCTTCACGTCCAGGAGCGAGGACTTGCTGACAGTGAATGCTCCATAGCCGTCCTGCCATGCAAAACACTTCAGCTCCGGAAACTCGGTATGAATCCATGTCGATGAACCGCCCTTGATCACCTGTGCGATCTTCGCGGGTGCGAGGGTGGCTGAAGCCCCCAGAAGAGCGTGAATATGATCGTCGACGCCGCCGATTTGAATCGGCTTCATGCGGTTCTTTGTGGCGATTCCAGCAAGATAGGACCAGACACGTTCCTCAATCTCCGGGTTGATCCATGGTTCTCGATTTTTTGTGCTGAAGACAATGTGATAGTGCAGCGATGTGTAGGTGTTTGCCATGAGAGGCTCAAAGTTGCAAGTGTGGAAATGGGGCAGATTCAACCTTAGGGAAACCGTGTCACGGAAGGACGATGGAATCATTGTCGAACCGGGATATCACCCGCGATGCGTCAATTGTCGCTCCGCGACATGGGGAATTATGGGCGTTCAAACCCGGCCTTGAAAGGCCGGGCTACCATCAAATGCCGCTCCGCGGCAAATCGCAGCCCATGCGGTTGCTGACTAAACCATGCCGGTTGTTCATGCCACACACGAAAGGCCCGCCGTATCGACATTCCGCCGTAACCCCGAACACGCCGCGTTCCTCACGGAGCGAGGTTTGATGGTAGCCCGGGGGTTTCAACCCCCGGAAATCGGGAATGGCGTCGCCGAGTCGCGGAGCGACGATTGAAGAATCCCCGGGCCGGATATCACCCGCGGTGCGTCAATTGTCGCTCCGCGACATGGGGAATTATGGGCGTTCAAACCCGGCCTTGAAAGGCCGGGCTACCATCAAATGCCGCTCCGCGGCAAATCGCAACCAATGCGGATGCCAGGCAAACCATGCCGGTTGTTCATGCCAAACACGAAACGCCCGCGGTATCGACATTCCGCCGTACCGCGCCACGCCGTAACCCCGAACATGCCGTGTTCCTCGCGGAGCGAGGTTTGATGGTAGCCCGGGGGTTTCAACACTCGGAAAACCGGGAGTGGGAGCGATTAGGCGGCTTTTTGGTGAAGGCGGCCGAAGAGGGATTCCAGACATCGACTGCTCTTGCCCCAGTCGAACCACTGGCCGGGGATGTTGGTAGCGGCTTCTACTCGGGTGCCGGACGTCGTCCGTTCCACCGTGATCACCAAACGACCTTCGAACGATAACAAATCGGATGGAAGACTGGCTTCAATTACGCATCCGGTTTCTCCCTGATGAACCTCATTCAGCGGGAGTCCGGATTCCGCCAGTGCACACAATACATCAACGATTGTGCTGCCAATCGGCTGGTGCAGATCTTCTGCCCGAGTCTTTCCCGTTCGTACACCCAACTTCGCATAAATGGGCGCGACGACTGATGCAACCGTTTTCAGAGATACTCCGGGAATCGGATTGAACGCCTTGTCATAGAGCCCCAGCCATTCTTCGCCTGTCATCGACTTTGTTGCTCGGCCACGACACTTTGCGAGCCGGTCGCGAACCTCGGGAACGGCCAGCAGCACCTCGTACCGAACTTCATTGTCCCAGCCAGCAACCGGCAAAATCTGCCGATTGTCGCCCGAACCGCTGCTTAGCATCCGCGTTCCGCAGCCGCCACAAAAGTTGCCCGAACCCTCAAGACCACAGTTTGTGCAAAACATTCTGATCACTCCCAGCAACAAGTCAGACGCCTCAGGGTTTCATCGGCAACTGTGCACAATTGCGTGAAGGACAGTCGGCCAAAAATTGTTTCTTACGGGAGTGGCACGGGTTTCCGGAAAGAGCGTGTTTGCTGTGATTCGATCATGAACGCTGGTGGCTTTGGCGGTGGTGATCGAGTACGAGTACCGCGGTGCTGAGTACGAGTAAAGCGGCAAGATGGGGCTCGAAGACATTGATTGGCAGAAAGATTTTTTGGGCAGAAAGATTTGGACGGGAGTGACGGGGATTTTTCTCGCGAAGTTTGTTCGTGGGTCGACGAGGACCGTTTTCCTGGCGTCTTTGTGTGACTGAAGGATTTTACGCAGAGGCGCGAAGACACAAAGAGCCGGAAGAACGACGATCGATTGCGTTCGGGATCTTTGAAGTCGATGGCAACATAAATTTGGCAACAGGAATTGACTCTTCGAGGTCGTTCGGGGAGGGGGCGTGTTCTGATTCATCATGAATATTGGTCGCTTTGGTGGTGATCGAGTACGAGTACGAGTACCGCGGTGCTGAGTACGAGTACGAGCTCGCATGCCATAAGTCGACAATTACGCCCGATGTCAGTGTTCCCGGGGAGACGGATTCATGGGAGCCGAGCCGGAGACGCTGGTATTGAGGATGAATCGTGTCAGTCGTCGCTGCTGGGTACCCAAATCGGAGCTGACCCTTTTTCTTGCATACTGAATACCGGTGGGTGATTGCACAAAGTCCGAAAATTCGAAGAGAATTTTTCTTTCCCGGGGACTGCCGGCCAACATGTCGAAATCGGGTTTTGACATCAGCGATTTCACCACACAGTAATCATGATCAGGGTCCAGCCAGTAGTTGGCGGGCTCCACAGAGAATGGACTGTCAGGTTTCAGCACTCGCAGCCGAAGCGTGTCTGCTGGTCCATCACTTCCGGCGGGATCAATTTCAAAGCGAACCGTGGGATCGCTCGTGATGATCATTGGACGACATGCATACTCCGGCCAGACAGACGGCCATACGGGAATCGTTATCGAACCCGTCTGGTTTTCCGCGACGATGATGGGGACAACAGATTCTGTCCCGGAGAGCGGAAGCAGTTCATCGGCAATAGCCAGTCGAGCATCTTCTGAGGGGTAAATTGTGCAGGATTTGCCATCACACAGCGCGAGGGGCGTCGATTGGAACAGCGATTGATTCGACTGCCACCACGAAAACTCGGCATCAGGCGGGACTTCAATATTCGGCTGACTGCCTTTCAGCAAATCAACCTGAAACCGGACACCATCCCGACGAAATCGACGATAGAGCGGTGCACCGATGTCACTTCCGTCCTTCGATTGCAGCTGGTCAATGACGATGGCTTCGTAGTCGCCGAAATTCAGAACCTGCTGTCCAAACTTTTCGGCCATTCTGACGATGTCACTGCTGGCAACACGATCGACGACTTCGGCATTTCTGGCGGCACCGAGTTCATAAATATCGCGTGGCCCGGATTCCGGGTAGTCAAACACGGTCTTTACACGCATGCCACCCGAGTGATCCTCATCCCATGCGACGATCTGTCGTGTACTTCGATCGACCTGAACAACAACCTTCTGGCGAACAGAGGGCTGATCCTTCGATTCAAGCGCAAACGAATACTGTATTCCGGGACGACCACTGACCTGGATGTCGCTTTTCTGAATCCGACTGATCGTATGCATGGGAAGTGCAGACTGCAGATTGTCTTCGCTGAGCAAAGCAAGAACAAAAGTTCGGCCGAATTCCTCCGTTCGTGGATTGGCACGCCAGTGATAAATGATATTCCGCTCAATGGAACTGCTCGACTGAATCCCGCTCTGATAGTTGACAAAGTGCAGATGCTGGGGCGATCGAAACGCGGCAATGCGATGCAGTGGCGAACACCATGACTCTGACGTGGTCAGTTCACCTTCGTGCTCAATCACAGTTTTCGCATGAATCCACAACTGCATGCGAGTGGCTCTAAGCGCCGTTGTCAGGCTGGCCGCTGCGTTTACGGAGAATGGCATGACCGCCACAACAATCAGAGCGGTCATTGCCGCGAACAGAGCCAGCTTTCCCGTAATCCCAAACGCACGCTGAGCTGAGCCATTGATCTGGACATCCGATGGTCCCGTCGTGGTTTCCTGTGCTGGCAACCCGCAGACTGCGAACGCCCGAGCGGATAGCCTCTCCACTGACAATACCCGTCCTGAAGAGGAAGTTTGTGCCAGCAGCTGCGATCGCAGGGATTCAATATGTGACTCTGAAGGAGTTTCTTCCGCGCTGCTGAGCCGGAACGCTTCTGCAAGTTCTTCGTCGGAGAATTCATTCGCATCGTTCATAACTCAGGCATCTCCCGAAGAATGTTACGGTACAGATCTCGCAGTCGCTGCCGGGCTCGTGCGAGTTTTGATTCGACGGTTTTGACAGTGATGCCGGCCAGTTCAGACATCTCTTTAACACTCAGTCCCGCTTCGTACTTCTGCCGGAGCAGATACTGCCAGTTCTCGGGCAGAGAAGCGATTGCTGCCCGCAATAACATGAGACGCTCTTCTCGATCTGAAGTTTCGGCCGGTGCCGCCGCGAGCTGCGGCAGTTCACTGCTGCTGCCAGCGAAAACAAGTCGACTGGTATACTGTTTTCTCAGATAAGTCAGCCCCTTAAATCGAGCAATGCCGAGAACCCAATCCTGAGGCGTGCCTCGAGTCGCATCGAAGCGTTCAATGGAACTGATTGCGGACAGCCAGACCTCCTGATTCAGTTCTTCGAGAACAGACTTTTTCGCGCCAGTTACAGTGTGGAGCAGACGATAAGTTCGTCGGCAGACCGCGCGATACAATTCGTCCCACGCGTTTGAATCGCGATCCAGAAGAAGCTGGCTGTCCGGCACATCTGTTGGCATAGACTGCAATCTAACATCTGCGTCGCACCTTTGTATGCATTCGCTGTGTGTATACAGTTGTTGTCAATGAATTTTCTCTTTACAACGACTGCAAATAGGCAACCAGACTGGCTAACTCCTGAGGAGTCAGGCTGCCCGCAAGGCCTTCCGGCATGGCTGAAATCTGAAGCCTCGTTCTTTCTTCGATTTCGTCACGCGCAACGTGGTGAGTGATTCCCTGATTGTCCCGCAGGGAAATTCGGCGACCCGTTTCGCTCCCCCAGCTTTTCTGGGGGGAGGAGGTTTAAATAACCTCCCCTCCCGCACAGCGAAGCGAAGTGGGAGGGGTCGGCCGTCAGGCCGGGGGAGGGCCCGCCGCGGGTGGCACAGAACGCCGGTCCAACAACACCCGCAACCCTCCGTTCACCGGCCCCCTCCCGATCTTGCTATCGCTCGATCGACCTCCCCCGGCTTCGCCGGGGGAGGAGGTTTTAAAACCCTCCCCTCCCGCGCAGCGAAGCGTAGTGGGAGGGGTCGGCCGAAGGCCGAGGGAGTTTCGTTGTCAAACCGAACTCTATTTCTTCTTCTTTGCAACGCCCGTCATGAAGGTCACCCACTTGCCATCTTCTCCCAGCATTTTGGAATAGATGGCGATCTCCCCCGTTGGTTTAAACTCATAGATATCCCGGAACTTTGTGAGTTTGCCTTCTGCCATGAAGTTTGGGCCGTCGGCTTCCAGCGTCAGAATTTTTCCGGTTTCATCCACGTTTCCCTCGTAATGCCAGATGAACGATGTCATCGAATCGACCCACGTACCCACATACTTCTTTTTGCTGACATCGTAGCCAATGGTCTGCAGGCCAGTCATCGGGACTCCCATGATGTCGCCCTTCATTTCGTTGACAACCCAAAACCCACCCACCATGCGCGAAGTGATGGTTCCGGAACAAGCCATGGGAGGCTGGCCAGGGCCCAGGTCTCCTTTTTGCTGGGTTGTCCATTCTCCCTGGAATTGTTTCAGCCACTGATGTTCTTTTGTCGGCTCCGGCATCGCCTGGGGGTCTTGCGCAGGGACGCTGATGGGGAACAGACAGCAGCTAAGGATCATTAACGCAGGAAGTTTAATTTTCATTGTGCACCTCAATTACTTGGTAAAGTAAAGACTGGAATCTTTGGGGGAGCCGGACAGACGATTGTTCCCATCCGCCGCGCCGCGAGTTCGTCGAATGGCGGAGCGTGATTTAGACAGGATTCCGGATCAGGATTGCCAAAGCAGTGACATGAATGAATCGGCGATTGCCGTGGAATTGTCCTGTGGAGAGGGCTTCCAGCCAGCCGGTTCACGTTGCCGGGCCTCTTTAATCGGGCTGTTTTTATATGGTCCCAGCCCTGTTTTTTCCCGTCGACAAATTTTTTCCCGAATTCCCGCAACCGTCGGGGAAAAGTACAGAAGATAGTGTTGTAAGCCGGTGAGGTACACCGGACACAAAGTCAGGGAAAACGGTGCGGAAAGACGTGCTGGCAGATGTATCAGCCAGAGGATCCGCTGACATACACATCACAGTTTAGAGAAGGACCACGACGATGCCAGCATTCATGAAACTGGGCGATATCAAAGGCGAAGCAACTGACCAGGATCACAAGGACTGGATTCTGATTGAATCAATGAGTTCACCGATTTTCCGGTCAGTTCCGCAGGGAGCCAAGGACCAGCAGCGTACGAAGGGCGAAACATCGCTGGGCGACGTTTCCGTGACTCGCCAGCTGGACAAGTCATCGACCAAACTTCAGGAAGCCTGTGCGAACGGGACGTTCTTCAAAGACGTGGAAATCCACTTCTGCACGACCGTCAAGAACAAGCAGGAGCCTTACCTGACCTACAAGCTGTCCGACGTGATTGTCAGCAGCTACTCGATCTTCGCGAATTCCTCGGGCAGCCCGCTACCGTCTGAAAGCGTGACGATGGGTTACACCAAGGCCGAATGGAATTACATCACGATTGACCCGAAGACCGGCGACAAGAAGGGCAACGTGCCTGCCAAGTACAACCCGGCCGAAGGTCGAAGCTGATCCAAAGACGGTTGTCATATAGACGCTGTCAAACAAGAAGTGTCGCCTTTTGCTCCGCAAAAGAACGCTCTTTCGCGGAGCGAAAGGCGACTATGATATGAAAGCCGCTGAGCACAGGTTGCTCAGCGGCTTTTTTTTGCGCTTAGTCCGTGGGCGACGATGCGAATGACTATGCGAATACCGTCACACTTATCCGGGAATTGACTGAAGCAGTTGTTTTTCCTTCACCAGCGAAGTTCTTTTGTTCACCGCCCGCTTTACAATCTTTTCCGGAGATTTGCAGAGGTTCAATACAGAGTTGAAATCGAGTTGCGGGAACAATAGGACTACACTGATGCCGACTCAGCATGAACCGAGTCGACATTGTTCGTGTGATTCCGGAAAGTTTGCCGTTTGCTCAAGGAAGTGAAAAGTGCAGGATTCCCTTTCAACGCTCGCCGGGTCAGCAGAAGCTTCGGTGTATGAGCGATATGCGGCAGCTTCTCAGAAGGTTGAACCGGCGTTGTGCTGCCCGGTTCAGTATATTGGGCAGTACCTGAAAGCCATTCCGCAGGAAATCATCGACAAGGACTATGGTTGTGGCGACCCCAGCGTTTACGTCAAAGAGGGAGACGCGGTGCTGGACCTGGGATCGGGGGCAGGCAAGCTGTGCTACATCATGGCTCAGTTAGTCGGTCCGGATGGTCGCGTGACGGGAGTCGACTGCAATACAGAGATGCTGGCGCTGGCTCGCAAATACCGCCAGGAAGTCGCTCGCAGCATTGGCTACTCCAACGTTGATTTTCGTTATGGCATGATTCAGGATCTGCGGCTGGACCTTGAGCTGCTGAACGACCGGCTCACGCAGCATCCCGTCAACAGCTCTGCAGCATGGCTTGCGGGTCGACATCTGGAAGAGCAGTTGCGAACAGAACAGCCTCTGATCGAAAGCGATTCGATGGATTGTGTAGTGTCGAACTGCGTTTTGAATCTCGTTCGACAACAGGATCGCCAGCAGTTGTTCGGTGAGATCTTTCGAGTGCTCAAACGCGGTGGCCGGGCCGTGATCAGTGATATTGTGAGCGACGAAGCCGTTCCCGATCACATGCAGAAGGATGGCCATCTCTGGTCTGGCTGTCTTTCGGGAGCCTTCCGGGAGGATCTGTTCACTGAAGCCTTTGCGAATGCCGGTTTTCACGGCATTTCGATTGCAAAGCGTCAGCCAGAGCCGTGGCAGACGATTGAGGGAATCGAATTTCGGTCGATGACCGTCATTGCATGGAAGGGTAAACAGGGACCGTGCCTCGAACGCAATCAGGCGCTCGTTTATAAAGGCCCGTTTCGGCGAGTGGAAGATGACGACGGCCATGTATTTGTCCGCGGTCAGCGAATGGCAGTGTGTGACAAGACCTATCGGTTACTGCAACAGGCTCCGTATGAAGGGACTTTTGAGCCCATCGAGCCACTGGAACAGATTCCGCTCGATGCCGCCGCGATATTTGACTGCAAACGGGCGAAGCTGCGTGATCCCCGAGAGACTAAAGGGGCAGAGTATTCGGTAACCTCTGAATCAGGTAACGCCTGCTGCGGTCCGGATGAACCATGTTGTTAGCAGTTCTTAATCAGTGTTGCTCGTGTCTCTGGCACGAGGGCCGCCGCTATGGATGCCAGGTGGTCTGGTTATTGAGACCGAACGGGTTTCCTGGCGCAAAGGCGCTGTAAACCCACGGGGCAAGCCCGTGGGCGAATGATCATTTGTTTTCGAGACAGAAAGACCAGCATGTCAGTACTCTCTCTGCTTCGTCAGGGCAACCCATTAGCCGATGTTGAGCGACAGCGCGAGATTCTGGAAGACCGCCGCAATACGAGCCTGCCGCAGTTCCAGGCTGTGCTCGCAAACAGCGGATTATCTGATTTGCGGCGAGGCACACTGCAGACGCTGCAGGTGAACGTCGGCAAACTGTGCAATCAGACGTGCCGACACTGCCATGTGGATGCGGGTCCGGATCGTCGCGAACTGATGAGCCGAGAAGATTTCGAACACTGTCTGCGAATCATCCGCGAATCGGATGTGCAGACAATCGACATCACGGGTGGGGCACCTGAGATGAATCCGCACTTCGAGTGGTTCGTCACGGAAGTCCGAAGGCTGAATCGCCATGTGATCGATCGCTGCAATCTCACCATTCTGTCAGCTCCGGGGTACACTCACCTTCCCCGGTTTCTTGCTGATCATCAGGTGGAAATCGTTGCTTCCCTGCCATGTTATCTGGAAGAGAACTGTGATTCGCAGCGAGGGGATGGAGTGTTTCGTAAATCCATCGAAGCTCTGAAACTGCTGAACGGTCTGGGCTATGGTGTAAACGGAGGTCAGCTGACGTTATCGCTGGTTTATAACCCGGTCGGGCCGTCTCTTCCTCCGAATCAGCAAAAGCTGGAACAAAGTTATCGGGATCAGCTGCGGCAACGGTACAGTATTGAGTTCAACCAGTTGTACACGATCACCAACATGCCGATCAGCCGATTTCTTGATGATCTGATCACGAGTGGCCGTTACGAGGAATACATGTCGCTGCTGGTGAATTCATTCAATCGAGACGCTGTTGACGGTCTGATGTGCCGTTCGACGATCTCGGTGGACTGGCAGGGATATCTGTTCGACTGCGACTTCAATCAGATGCTGGATCTGCCGATGGCAAACGAAGCGCGAACTCACATCAGTCATATCTCCACGAAAGACCTGATGAATCGATCGATCGCTGTTGGTCGTCATTGCTTCGGCTGCACGGCCGGTGCCGGATCGAGCTGTGGCGGAGCGTTACTGAAGGCAGATCGCTGCTGAATGTGCAGTGAGCTGGCCTGATGGCACTCAGTGAACTGGAAAACGAATTTGAAGCCTCAGATCGGACAGGAAGGAGGACTCGAATGGTCAGCAAACTGAGTGACAGTGGTTCAACGATATTTCGATCGGGCAGTGTCCGTTGTTGTACTTTGAATAGAATTTCCGACATGCTGATTCTTTGTGCCTTTATAACAGGATTCTTCATCAGTGCAGTTGATGCGGATGACTCTGTTGCGAAGGCGACGGCACTTCGGGCGATTTTTGACGAGTCGATTATTGCAGAGAATGTAAGTGTGATTCGGCAGCGAGCTGCAGCGATGCCGCTGACGAAGCGATTTGAGTTTCTGATGAGCACCATTTTCCCGACATCGAGTGGCGGTGCGATTGAACTACGGGGCGAATTTGTTCCGAACGACCTGGCACAGCTGGATAGAGGACCGGCCGGAATCAACATGACAGGAGACTCCGGCCTGGTGTCCCCGGTTTACGATTTGCTGGACGCGGCGAAAGAAGCTGGGCGACTTCAGCAGGTGCGCGATCGCGTCGCCTCACTGCCCCACACTGCTGATGAATCCCGGATTAAAGCGATCGCTTCGCTGCGTCTGCTGGTTAGCCTTGAACTGGGCGACCAGCCATCGGCACAAAACGCTGCAGACGACTTGTTTCGGGCTTCCGAGAGATCCGCGGTGATGACGATCGACAATATGTGGCCGGAAATGCTCGCTCTTTATCGCACGGTACATCATTACGACGCGGACAATCTGGTCGCTGACCTTCTGACGTCGATCACAGTACGTGGTGCACAGCCTGGCAGTGTGACCGGCAGAGAGTTGTGGCAGGCACATCTCATTGCACTGGACCGGAAAGCATCAGCCCGCGCGGCCGGGAACAGTTTCCAGGACAGGAAAGAAGCGTTACCGGAAGGACTTTTTGAGACCGTCTGGTTATCTGCTGGTCGGCGTATTTCGAAAACTCGCGGCACGGGATTTCCGGATGCTCGCTGGACATCGATCGGTCGTGAACTGCATCACATCAGCGGCCATGACATGGATTTCCTGTTGTATCGCAGTCCGCTTCGAGGCACATATGAAGTTGAGGCCGATCTTTACCTTCCCGCTGTCACTCAGCTTGCCGTTGCCGGGCGCGTTATCGGAATGTCGGCGGCAGGGCAGGGAATGATCCTGGGAACATTCAGCAGCGGAACGACTGTGACGGCCATTCAGCCGCACTGGGGAATCTCGAATCCGTGGATTCGATATCGAGCCGTAGTTCGCGACGGTACGATGACGATCTCCATTGATGGTCGAACCGTGCATTCCGAAGTATTGCCGGAACACTATGATCCCTGGATCGGTTTTCACAGCGGAGCGATCAGCTCTGCGCGAGTTCGCGACGTTCGAATCACGGGACACCCAGAGGTTCCTGATAAGGTCACGCTTTCTGCCCTTCCGGATCTGCGTGGCTGGGTGTCTTATTACGATGAGTCCATTGGTGGCAATGACGGAGTCTGGCAGTGGGTAGCAGATCCGGAGAGTACCGGACAGATTGTTGCAAATGCCAGTGAGACGCACCGGAATGTACTGGCAGAAAGCCTGCTCACTTATCAGCGGCCGCTGATGGAAGACGATGCGGTCACCTACGAGTTCTTCTATGATTCGAAAACAGCGGTCGCCCATCCGGCCCTTGATCGGGTGGCGTTTCTGATTCAGTCCGGCGGAGTCGCACTGCATCGAGTGACGGACGGTCGATACGACGTCACGGAACTCAGTCCGGACAATTCGTTTGAGGTCTCACCTCAGCTTCCGGATGGACATCCGTTGCCGCTCCGTTCCGGAGACTGGAATCGAATCAGAATCTCCATCAGGGCAGACTTTGTTACGCTCGAACTAAACGGCGAGCGGATTTGTGAATGGCGTGCTGAAGCGATGAATTGTCGCACGTTTGGACTTTTCAGATATGCTGATTCCACCATTCGAGTTCGGAATGTCGTACTTGAGGGCAACTGGCCGAAGACCGTTCCGGCAGTCTCCGAACAAATATCCGCTGACCCACGGTATGCGGAATTCGATGGCCGCTTAACACAACTGCAGGCGCGATTTCATCATGATTTTGCGCAGGCGGGACTCCCGGATCGCTACTTTCGGCGGCCAGCAGGCAAGCAGGAGCCGAATGCCACTCCAGACGGAGTCATTCATTCAGAGGTTTCTCACGATGACAGCTGGGCGTATTCTGTGATACAGCCTGTCGTTGAAATGCATGGGGATTTCGATGTGAAGCTGCATTTCGATGACCTGCAAATGCCAGACCTCTATTCTGCTGCCGGGCTTGGTCTTTTCATCGGCGACAAACATGTGGAGCTCATTCGCCGCAAAGGTGGTCCGCTGGTGCAGCGTGTGTATTCCACCTTTGTGACTCCCACGCCCGATGGAAATGGCCGATCCGAGGGTGATGAACTGACGACGGAAGCTGTTGATGGCACCTTTCGAATTGTTCGTCGAGGTGATACCGTCACCACGCTGTTTGCGAATCATGATTCCACGGCCTTTCGCATGATTGGGGAACATACGTGGGACAATTGTCGCATGATCCCGGCAACACTGGACATCCGCACGATCGCGCACAATCGAGGCCGGGCACAGGTGAACTGGACAAAGCTGGAGGTGTACGCCGAGCGACTGATGCGTTTGCCTGGACCTGATGATCAGCCCAAACCAGTGGTGTTTGCGATCAGGGCGGACGGAACAGAGTTGAGACAACTGACACAGCCGTCGCCCGAGTTTGTATGGCACGGATCACCGGAATGGTCGCCGGACGGCCTGCGGATTGCCTTTGATGCGTGGACGGGAAACGCAAACACATCCCGAATTTTTATCATGAACAGCGACGGCAGCAACCTGAAGGATCTTGGACCGGGAATCATCCCGACTTTTTCCCCGGATGGGAAACGCATTGCATTTACCTGGGCTGGCCACGGAACGACGCTGATGAACGTCGACGGAACACAGCGTGAAGTCCTTTCCGGTGATGGCTGGGGCTGTCAGTGGTCTCCGGATGGTCGATGGATTGTGTTCGGATCGCAGAATCGTACTCCGGAAGGTGATTTCGGAGCGAACCTGACGCTGATCGACGTTAACACGAAGAAAACAAAACTGCTGCTGACGAATCAACACGCAACGGAGTTCCAGCAGATCATGTGGAACATGGCATGGTCATCTGATGGTCGGCGAATCGTATTTTATGGACGTTGTACCGACGGACCGAAAGTGGCCCTTGTGTCGGTTGATGGATCGGAAACTGAATTCCGAGTGCTTGCTGCAGACGGAGTGTCGGCGAACTTCAGCTGGCATCCTGATGGACGCCATATTCTGATGTCCCGAGCTGGCCTGTTACACCAGTACGACATTGAAGCAGACGAGCTCACTCCGATTCCGGGTCACTCTGCGGAACCTGCTAAAGATGGCGCAATCTGGGACAATACGGGCCGTCACATTGTATTCATCGGCGTCCCCAAACCGCAGTCGGTTGCCTGGAAGTAAGACCCCTGGCGATACCTGCGTGACCCGCGTTCGTGAAATTTACAGCCCTCGTGAAGAGAGTTCCCGTAACAGGGGTCAGTTCAGGCAGATCTGCATGCCAATGCTCCTGCTTTGGGCTCATTTGACAAGTCTGTTTTCTTTCCGACACTTCCCCGATGGTTCCTGTTTCCGTCCACCGGGAAGTCCTCATGCCCTTCATATACGATTTTGAGAACATCGAGTGGCCTGAAGATCGGGGTGATGATTACTGGCCGGAGCCTGCGCCGGAAGAGTATCAGTATCTGAAGCCCGAAGAATTCGGAGGCGCTGCCAGTCCCGTCCGGTTTGAAGTTCCGCAACAGCTGCTGTCGATATCGATCGACCAGCGTCCGGCGGCTCCCAAACGCGGACTGTTCAGTCGGTTTTTTCGTGCGATCGTCGGCACGACAAAAGCTGGTCGCACGATGATCAGCATTTCGGACGCCATGAGCTCAGTTTCGGGGCGATCGGCCAGACAGCAGGAGCGGCAAAAGAACCTGTTCTTTGTCGTCATTCCAGCGATCAGAAGGATCGGCGGACTTGAAGTAACATGTGCCTATGATGGTGGCAACGACGAAGGATTTGCGTGGTTTCATTCGCTGAGAACGGCCGACAGTGTTCTCGACAAAGCTCAACTCGCCTCGCGACTGGCAGCGTCCGGGCTGGTACCGGTACTGCGTGAAGCGAAATTATTGTATGAGTCGTCCGGGAATGCTCGTACGGATGTCCAGCACATCGAAGAAGTCCTGGAATCGCTGGCAGAAGAGTGGGGCTCGCTGTTGCTTGGTTCCGGTTTTGGGGCCGGGCCATATCAGATGTACGGATCGTTCATCGCCGACCTGGGTGCATGTACAATCACAGATGATCCGCAGGCGACGCCGGTGGCGGGTGGCAACATTCGTTTTCCCGCTCACTCTGAAGATGACTCCAGGGAGCAAAACTGATGGCTCATCCATGGCACCATGCGGAACGGTCAGCGAAGTTGTTTGGTGGCTGCCCGAACGATTATCTTGCCATTCACGACTGGTTTGACGAAAGCAAGGCGCACCTTGCGGACTTTCGTCATCGAGCGTTACGGCATCACAGCGAGGGCATTTTTCTTTGCGAAGCCATTCACGGAAAGACGCTGACTAACAGTGATGGAAAAGTGATTCCTGTGAGATTTGTGGCCGAACAGCACGTCAAAGATGATCTCGGCTGGATTCCAACCGTAAAGGACTGGCTGCAGCACATACAGCCTCAAGCCTGGATGGGCCGAACACCGTACAGGCCAAACCACCAGTTCTCAGCCGAAGTCAGCGATACGGAGTTGCCCGAACAGTCGACGATTGCCCCGCAGTCTGCGCCATAACCCGTCAGGATTTGGTCGTCAAATGACGTAAGGCGCTGTCAGACAATAAATGTCGCCTTTTGCTCCGCAAAAGAGTGCTCTTTCGCGGAGCGAAAGGCGACTATGGCGGTAACTTATTGTTTTCCAGGTCCTGACTCAGAGCAGGTGGGAAAACCGGATCCTGGAAAGCCGGCGCACACAAAACGTCTGATTTGACGACGTTCTTCTTTACCGGATATAATTGCATGGTGACGCAACTATGCAAAGGAAAACGGTATGACTCCACTGGAAGCTGCCAGAGCGTGTGGGCGCGTTGATTCACTGTTCGACGCGGAGTTTTTTAAAGCAATGTCTGATGCGACGCGGCTTAGGCTTCTGTCGTGCCTTACGAAATGCCGCCGACCCTGTTCGGTCACAGAGTTGACGGAATGCTGTTCAGTGGACTTTTCTGTAGTGTCAAGACATCTGGGAATTCTCGAGAGGGCTGGGCTGCTGACATCCTCGAAGGAAGGCCGAACCGTCTTTTACGAAGTTCGGTACCGGCATCTGTCTGACACATTTCAGGCCCTCGCACGCAGTTTTGACGTTCCCGAGCGAAAAACGAAGAATCCAGGCAAAACCAGAATCGGGAGAAGATCGTAGTGAGAACGGAAATACGTCCGGACATCAGTTTCTTCGAAAAGAACCTCACCTGGTGGGTCGCTCTTTGTATGGTCGCGGGAGTGCTCATCGGGAAATTCCTGCCAGGCATTCCCAGGTTTCTTGGGCGATTTGAGTATGCACAGGTCTCGATTCCCATTGCCATTCTTGTCTGGCTGATGATTTATCCGATGATGATGAAGGTGGATTTCGCCAGCATCCGGGACGTGGGAAGAAATCCGAAAGGGCTGTTCGTCACCTGGGTTGTCAACTGGCTGATTAAGCCTTTCACCATGTTTGGAATCGCCGCGTTCTTTTTCTTTGTGGTATTCAAAACTCTGATTCCTCATGATCTTGCAAAGGACTACCTGGCGGGTGCAATCCTTCTGGGAGCTGCTCCCTGTACGGCCATGGTGTTTGTGTGGAGCCATTTGACACGGGGCAATGCTGCCTACACCGTCGTTCAGGTTGCCACCAACGACCTGATCATTCTTGTTGCATTTACCCCAATCGTCGCTCTGCTGCTGGGGGTTGGCGGTGTCAGCATTCCCTGGAACACACTGCTGTTATGGCCCGTTCGGAAAAAAATGTCCCATTCACGAATTGAACAGTTCCGCAACACAACACCTAAAGAATATGCCACGCATAAGTTCGGGACGTTTTGCCATGGACTGCAGTTTTAGTCGCGCCAGTAGCTTCAATTCTTCCTTGCTCTTCGCTTGATGAGCTGCCAGTTCCTGGTGCTTGAGGTGATTCCAGACTTTCTCATCGGGATTCCAGTCTGGCGAGTATTTCGGTAAGTGAAATACATGAAGTCGGGACTGACGTGCAATCCACGCTTTTGTCTTGTTCGAGGTATGCGGCGGTGCCTGATCCATGACAACCACGAGGTGGCGATTCGGGTGATGACGAAGCATTTGGTCAAGAAACTCGATAACTTCCTGGGAAGCAATCCGTCTGTCCAGAAGCCGGAAAAGCAACTGCCCACGATTGCTGATCGCTGAAGTTGCCGCAACGCCAGCCCGCTTTCCAGTGACGTTCACCTTTGGCGTTTGGCCACACGGTGCCCAGGTTTTCCCCAGGAACGCGGTGAGGGAAATATTCGATTCGTCCTGAAAATACAGGATTGCACGGTGTTTTCGGACCGCTCGCTGGATTTTTGGCACTTCGTAGCGAATCCATTTCTTTCGTGCAGCCTCGTCAATTTCGTAATATTCTCGTTCGGGCTTTTGATACGTCAAACCTGCATCGCGGAGACGTCGCCAAATCGTATTCTTCGAAAGTTGAATCCGAAACTCGTCCTGAATGACTCGACGCAGGCGACTGACGGTCCAAAGATCCGTCTCGAACCCAAACGCAATCGCACCTTTCAAAACAATCGTAGAGAGTTCGTCCTCAGTCAACTCGTCGAGCTTGCGAGGCCTACCACTTCCAGCTTTCCGATGAAGAGCTGCTCGACCGGAGCCAGAAAACTTCGAAACCCAGCGTGACACTGTTTTCCGGTCAACGCCATACGCCGCAGCCACGGTTAAGATACCCATGCCGTCAATTACTGCCTGTGCAGCGCGTTCACGAACAGCTGCTGTAAGATGCGTTCCATCGCTCATACCCGAAAAATATCACGCGCAGCGATTTTCCAGCAACGCGAATGGGACATTTTTTATGGGACGGGCCATATCAGTATTTCTGTTTGTCGTGATTCCACTGGCGGGTGGCATCCTGACGCGAACAGCCGTCATCAGACGCAATGGCGAAGACTATTTTAACAACACGTTTATTACGAAGTTCAATAACGCAACCATTGTCGGCCTGTTACTGACCCTCGTCCTGATCTTCTCATTTCAGGGGGAGGTGATTCTGAACAACCCGTTGCATATCGTGCTGATCGCCATCCCGTTGATCATTCAGACGTTCTTAATCTTTTTCATCGCGTACCTTGCATCCTGGAAGCTGAAGCTTCGACACGACGTCGCCGCTCCGGCAGGAATGATTGGTGCTTCGAACTTCTTTGAACTGGCCGTTGCCGTCGCCATCACGTTATTTGGCGCTGCATCGCCTGTTGTTCTCGCCACGGTTGTCGGAGTCCTCGTGGAAGTACCAGTGATGCTGGCATTGGTTCAAATTGCCAACCGCACGACTGGCTGGTTCCCGGGAACCTCGCCGGCAATTGACGGAGCTCCTTCGTTGTGAGCAGTTTTATCAGGCAGACGATTGCCAGCCGTGTTGCTTTTCGAGTTACGCCAGAATCTGATGCAGGATCTGATCGCGAATCTCACAAGACTTTGTGAGTTGTGTGAATTCATCGCCTTCCTGAGACGCGGGAACGACAATTCACTCGGTGAATCTGTCAATGGCTTCCCTGAACCACCGCATCCTTCACATGGATTCGGCCGTCCTCCATCTCGTAAATCGTGTCGAACACTTCCAGCGTTCGCTGATCATGAGTCACGACAATGACACCGGCGCCGTGTTCGCGGGCGACGTTGCGGAAGAGTTCCATCACCTGTCGGCCTCGATGGCTGTCCAGAGCCGCAGTGGGTTCGTCAGCGAGCAGTACGCTGGGATGATTCGCGAGGGCTCGGGCCACGGCAACTCGCTGCTGCTGGCCGCCGGAAAGCATTGCTGTGCTGTGATCCAGACGGTCTCCCACTCCCAGTTCGTTCAGAAGTTCGGCCGCTCGAGCGCGAGCTGCCCGGCTGGTCATTCCGTTCAGTTCCATGGCAATCTGCACGTTCTCAATTGCACTTAGGAAGGGGATCAGGTTCGATTTCTGAAACACAAACCCAATGTGCTGACGCTGAATCGTGTGGTACACGAATTCGCGGGAAGACTGAATCCCGGGGACGGCTTGAATCCGATAGACCAGCGATTTTGGCACACGTGACACTTCGGCGAAAGGACCTCGCGTGTCTTTCTGGACGATCCACAGGTCTGCGTCGATGCGATTGATCAGCAGCGTCGCGTCTTCGAGCAGTCCGCGATAGATCCCGGCCATCCCCATGACAATCATCAGCAGCATACCGATGCCCAGGACGGTCAGAATGAATCGACCGAAATTGCCCCGGGATCACGAAAACGCCGGACAATCAGTCCGTCAAACGGTGCCGCGACGACGGTATCCGCCAGCCTGGCCTGATGAAACGCCAGCGTGCTTTCGGCGACGAGTTCCTGTTGTCTGGCCTCCAGCAGTGCGGCATCAGCACGGGCGACCCCGGCAAGAGCAACATCCATCTGTTCACGTGCCTTGTCCATGTCCGTTGCACTCGCTGCGTTAGACTTGATTAACGCGGCGACTCGTTCATGATTCTGTTGTGCCTGTTTGAATACGGCCTGAGCCTGGCTCTGATCAGCTTCGAATCGATTCAACCCCGCCTTCGCCGCGGCGACACCGACTTTGGCCATTTCGACCTGTTGCCTGAGCTCCGAGTCATCCAGCTGAAAAAGTATGTCGCCTTCCTGAACAGTATCGCCCTGGTCGAATCGAACGTCATGCAGTCGCCCTGAAATCTTCGGGCTGATAATTGCCTTCTGCTTCGCTTCCAAAGTTCCGGTTCCCATGACCTCTGCCACGATCGGACCTTCGAGGACTTCGACGGCCGCAACCGTGACTGGCGAAAAGCGAAGCCAGTAAATGACGGCTCCGATTGCCGCAATGAGCGCTGCCAGTTTGATAAAGGTGAACAGACGCTGAGGGAGTCCCGAATGCTTTATTGTGGGCACTGATGACATGGAGAATTCTGCATTATTGAAAAGGTACGTGCATCTCAGACAACCTGCGAAAGGGATTGGAATGGTGGCAATCTTTGTATCCACTGTGTAATTGCACAACCTGCCCGCCATGCCATATGAGAAATCACCTGGATCAGCGGCTGCCGGACCGACGGAACAGTTGGGGCTGACCGCTTATTTGAGCACACTGCTATAGTGGCGAGTGATGAAGTCGTTCTGGATCCACAGGAACTTGCTGAAAGCTCGAATCATGTTATGCCTTGAGCCTTCATCGACCGGGATGACAAGGAGGGATTCAAGCAGAATGTCCGACAGAAAGCCCATGAGTGCATTCATCTGCACAAGAGGAACGTCGATTTCGTGATTTCCGGCAGCGGGCGTGTGAATTTTTCCGACCATGTCGAGGTACTGGACGAGTTTCTCGTCACACGTTCGCCCGAGTACGGTGTTCAGGTATCTGGCGAGATGTTCCTTCCGAAACTGAATTTGAGGGTGACTGGCCGAGAGTGATTTCAGATCCGCAGGGACCGGCCCGTCAAATCCTGCCTGACGAGGCAGGAAGTGACGGGCCGTGCAGTCGCGCCCCAGCAGCTTCTGATACGTTTTGTCAACGAGTTCCGGAATCATCGGGCCGAGGAACATGGCTGCAGACTGAAGTGCGGCAGCATCTTCCTTTGTAAAGCCAATGAAGTCGGCAACAAATCGGAAGCGATAGACCGGGTCAGTTTCCAGTCGATTCTCGTCAACTGTCTGCATGTCTGTCTGCATGGCGAATCAATGTCCCAAACGAATTGGCGTCCCAAACGAATCGATAAAAAGTACAGGGCCCGCGGAGTTCTGTGTCAGACGCTGAGCTGAACAAGTTCCGCCGGTGGTTCAGATTCAGTCAGCTTCAGATCGAAGGTGTCCTGAAGGATTCTGAATACGTTGGGAGTAACAAAAGCCGGGGCAACCGGGCCAAGACGTATTCCCTTCACACCCAGAGCCAGCAGACTCAGAAGGACGGCCACCGCCTTCTGCTCAAACCATGAAAGAACAATCGACAATGGCAGATCGTTGACACTGCAATCGAACGCTTTTGCAAGTCCCAGTGCAACCTGCACGGCTCCGTATGCGTCGTTGCACTGCCCCATGTCAAGCAGTCGGGGAAGGCCGGCGACCGTTCCGTACTCGTGATTTCGAATTCGATATTTGCCACAGCCCAGCGTGAGAATCACGGATTCATCCGGGGTCTGTTGGGCGAGTTTGCTGTAGTAGTTGCGCCCCATCTCAGCACCATCGCATCCGCCAATCAGGTAGAACCGTTTGATTTCACCGGATTTGACCGCCTGAACGACCTTGTCTGCAATTCCAAGAATCACACTGTGATGGAATCCGATGGTCGACTCCCGCACTTTTCGCTCAGGCAATGGAGCAAGCTGCTTTGCTGCTTTAATGACGTCCGAGAAGTCATTGGTCTTAAGCCGACGGCCTCCGGGAACGGCGGTGACGCGTGTGGTAAACAGACGCTCTTTGTAGGAATCCGGCGGGATCAGAATGCAGTTTGTTGTGGCGACGATCGGGCCGGTGAAGGAGGGAAACTCCCAGTACTGATTCTGCCACGGACCGCCATAGTGACCGGCCAGATGAGCATGAGCCTTCAGCTTCGGATAACTGTGAGCCGGCAGCATCTCGCCATGCGTGTAAACGTTGACGCCCAGTCCTGCCGACTGTTCCAGCAGGTCCGACAGGTCCAGCAGGTCGTGCCCTGTGACAAGAATACCTGGTCCGGCCTTTGTTCCTTCATAAACGGTTGTTGGTACCGGCGTACCAAACTTTTCACAGTGCCCCTCATCAAGCATCTGCATCACGCGAACATTCTGACGACCACATTCCAGAACCAGTTCCAGAAGCGTGGGAATGTCAAAGTTGACGTTCGTCATTGTGGAAAAAAGACCTTCTTCAATGAAGGCACTCACGTTGTCATCGACTTTCCCCAGTCGGCGAGCATGATTCGCATAGGCGGCCATCCCTTTGAGTCCGTACAGAAGAATTTCCTGCAAAGACTGAACATCTTCGTCCTTTCCGCAGACTCCGACGTCCGTGCAGCCAGTTCCATTTTGAGTCTGTTCACATTGATTGCAAAACAAGTGGCCTTCTCCTCTGAATATCCGATTCTTACGGCACAAAACGAAATTCCACAGCAAAACAGGATATGTAACTCCTGTTTTCGGTTTTGTGCAACATAAAGTGGATGTTTATATCCAGATTCCGGTTTCAGAGATTTTTCAGTGCCAGTTGTGGCAGAGGAAGTTATTCGGAAATCACAGTAGCGCTCCGCCAGGATAAAGAGTCCAGGTTGGAGGTAGTGGATCTTGCTAAAGATCCCCGGGCTGCAGGACCTTTAGCAAGGTCCACTACCTGAAATTCAATGCATCACAAAGCAGTAGCCATTTTTCGGGCATATCGCGGACAGTGTGTGTCGTGCGGGATTCCACGTCCTGGAATCAAACTCCTGCATAAATTATGATCGCATCAACGATGCTCTGCCCTCTCCCAGTCGCTTCTGTTCGACTTGTATCGCGCAGTTCAATCTTTCCATGCCAGGTCTTCTCCGACTGCAACTGTGAAGAGTCTTTATGAACCGATATTCCGTCCTCATTCATGGACTGCTGTTCGCTGTCATCATCGCTGGCAGCGAAGTTTTCGCTGAGCAACCGGTTCCCCGGCCATTTGGCAGTGACTGGCCGCGTCTGGACTCAGATGCCACTGGCGAATGGTGGAAACCATCTGCGGTGGAACGCGGTCCGGATAAAGGCAAGCCTCAGCCGCCTCGACTGCTTGTGCCACGCGATCAGGTCGTTGCATTTGCGCTTTACACTCACGACCATGGCGTTCTGAAGCTGTCGGCTCAGCTGTATCCGTTACTTCCTGAGGAACCTCGTCAGGTAACGCTCGAGTTTCGGGAAGGTGATCAGTGGAAGCAGGCTGCGGTCGCCGATGTACTGTACCCCGGATGGAGTGCTCACTTTCGAATTGAACAATGGGATAACACGAAGACGGTTGCCTATCGAGTTCGCCTTGCAGATCAGTCATCGTTTGAAGGCACCGTTCGCAGAGATCCGATTGATAAAGCGTCGATTTTCGTTGCGTCGCTCTCGTGCAATTCCAGCCGCACTCCCGGTCCGCGGGAGACCATCATCGAAAATCTGAAAAAGCAGGATCCGGATCTGCTGTTTTTTGCCGGAGATCAGTCATATCACCATAGTCAGCATACGTTTGGCTGGCTTGAATGGGGCATCCAGTTCCGCGAGGTATTAAAAGACCGACCGGTGGTGACGATTCCCGATGATCACGATGTTGGGCATCCGAATCTGTGGGGAGCCAGTGGGAAGAAGGCACTCAGAACAACCGGTTCCGACGGTGGTTATTACTATCCGGCCGAATATGTGAAAATGGTTGAGCGGTGTCAGACGTGGCATCTTCCGGATCCGTTCGATCCGGCTCCTGTGGGACAGGGTATTGGTGTCTATTTTACTCGGCTGCGTGTTGGCGGGATCGACTTTGCCATCCTTGAGGATCGCAAGTTCAAGACGGGTCCGGAAGGAACGATTCCGCAGCTCGGGCCGCGTCCGGATCACATTACTGATCCGAAGTACGATCGAGACTCAATCGACGTTCCGGGACTTCAGCTGCTGGGCGATCGGCAGATCCGCTTTCTGCAGCACTGGTCTGAAGACTGGACGGGAGCGCAGATGAAATGCGTGCTTTCGCAGACTGCGTTCTGTGGTGCAGTTCACATGCATGGCGGGCGAAATGACCGACTTCTGGCCGATCTTGACTGTAACGGCTGGCCACAAACCGGCAGACGTGCTGCTCTTCGCGAAATCCGCAAAGCATGGGCGCTGCACCTATGTGGCGATCAGCATCTGGCAGTTGTTGTGAAACATGGAATCGATGCGTACAACGATGGCCCTTATGCATTCACGAGTCCCGCGATCGTCAACACAATCTACGGACGCTGGTGGCATCCGGAAAACGAGCAGGCAGGTCCCAGTCCTGTTCCCGACAGTCCGCTTCCGTGGACAGGTGAATTCGAAGATGGACTCGGCAATCTGATCACGATGCTGGCATACGCTAACCCCGCAGATCCGAAACAGGAAACAAAACGGGCTGATGGTTACGGTGTTGCTCGCTTCAACAGGAGCAGTCGCAACATCACGCTGGAGTGCTGGCCACGATTTTCGAACGTCAGTGACGGCGATACCGCTCAGTTTCCCGGGTGGCCGATCACGGTTCAAATGGCGAAGAATGACGGTCGCAGACCTGTTGGCTGGTTGCGGGAAGTTCGGCTGCAGGACGCAGAGTCAGCGGTCTTCCAGGTGATTCATGAAGAAACGGGCGAGGTGCTGTACACCGTTCGATCGGCGGGTGCGTCCTTTCGGCCTCCGGTGTACTCCGAAGGTCACTTCACGGTCAAAGCAGGTGCTGATCAACCCGAATCGACGGTAATGAAAGGTGAAAAACCGGCCAGCGAGAGTGTGTCTGATCCGATTGAGCTGAGATTGAAATAGCCGATTCTTTCAACATCCGGTCAGCATGACGGATAGGGGGCTCTAAGGCGAGCGGCAGTTAAAGACATACCAATCAGCGCGGCAGTTGGGAGGGCGAAGCTCCTGCTGAGCCGAAGATGGGAGGGCGAAGCTCCTGCTGAGCCGAAAACGGGAGCCGAGAAAGGCTCGGCAGGAGCCTCGCCCTCCCGGTGAATATGATTTTGCCGCTCGCCTAAATCAGTTTCATGGTCTTTGCCACATGCAGCCCTGAAGGCAAAGTCAGTCATATTGACGAATGATTGTCTGTACAATTAATTGATGCTGTAAACTCCCGGACACTGGTGACGAGCGAGCAGCCGGAAGCCATAACTCGACCTGGGCGTATCGGCTGCGACAACGTCGCCGGATTTTTGAAGGGTGGCATACAGGCTCTATCCCGATTTGGTTCGGCGCTTGCCTTCTGACGATAGAGCCATGTTACTACTTCGAGTTAGCGATTTTATGTATTTCGTTCTTCGGAAGCGAAGCGCCGACCAGTCTTCATCAATTGCAACCTGACGAACCGGCTCGAAGCCTGCCTCACCAAGAACCCTCCAGCCAGTGTCTCGATTGAAATCGCACTTGTACTTCTTCGACGTGCCTTTGGGGTACGCAATCCAAACAATCGAATCGCCCTCCGTCGTATTCGCGGCCGTTGACGAGACAAGATCGCATTCGGACTGGGTTGCTGCAAAACCAATTGTAAATGGTATCTTCAAATTCGGTGTGGCTTTACGGACCACCTTTACTCCTTCGAGTTGAGTCAGTTCAGCCTCGAAGGATTCGGGGGAGTTGAGGACAAGTATTGTATCGCTACCGCCGAGATTGAGCTTCTTGAATAGCGGTGTCATTTCACTTCTCTGATTTCAAGGCGAACGACAGCGTTAACCCGGACGCCGCAAACGACGCTACAACACCATAAACAGAGGACGGCGGCTCGGGTTCAACGCATTGGGTTCAACGCATTGGGTTCAACGCATTGGGTTCAAATAATCCGCTATCGCGGCTGGGGATACTTTAAGCGAAAGTACTTTGTTCACAAAAGACAGATCCGACGCGACCGGGCCACGAACGAATTATCCACAACGGCATCTTTGACCGTCTTAACCTGCCGCATCATACATGATGCGGAAAATTCCTTTCCGATTCAATCCTCAGAATGGCGCCGAACCCGGGCCGTGGATCTCACCCTTCCCCCGGGCACCCATCAATGCCGGCCATTCCGGATCAGGTTGCTCTGCACAACACGGGAGCTTTCCGTCAGTGACAGGACACCGCAGAGATTGGTGCCATGATGGGGTTCGATGTGTACGTCGCCGAGGAATTCCGTACCGGACTTCAGGGCTTCGCTGAGAGCCGTTAGCTTTCCGGTCAGCGCGTAGATTGCCGACTGGGGAGTTGAGCAGCAGACGCCAGGATTCTCGGTTCCATGCTGAATATAACCGGGCGGTACGCTGTTCGCAGACAGCGAACCGTGCCAGTGGGAAAGCGAAAGGCCCGCGGTCGACAGGGTACGGGAAAATCGGGAATCGGGCTGAAGAAGATTCAGAATGCTCGCCGCCAGACAATTTCCCATAGCAATGCCGAGTATCGTGAACGTGTCGTACGATGGGCGGCAATCCTCCGCCCGAGTGATACCCTGCGGAGTATCCATCAGCACCCTGCCATTCGACAACGTCAGCCGCACCAGATCTCGCGCCGGATCCATCTGGTCTTTGCGGCATCCCGATCGAGTACAAAGAACCGAAACCTCGGGAACCGGCACGGCAAATTCCCGCCCGGCGACCTGAACTCTCACCCATTTGCACTGACTTCGTTCTGCAATCGGGCTGCTTCCCCATGCTCCGTCGAAGTCTTCAATCGGTATTGCCGGTGCACAGGCTGCAGGCAGCTGCCATGACAAAAAGCCGTAGCTCATCCCGCTGCGATCGTCGAGATATGAGGTCACGAGCATGCGGTGAAGTGCACTGCGAAACTGCAGTCGACTGAGAGATGTATGAGCTGCAATCAGACCGGTCTCGGCCCAGTTACGAAGGCTGTCGGAAAAATCGGACACAACTCCGCAATACTCGGGACTCAGGGCATCGAGACCTTCATATCGACAAGTGATGTCTGAGACCCGCGGCGGCATCACTCGTGCCGCAAGCTTTGGAATCAGAGCATGTTCGACGTCATCGCAAATCGAATCGCCGTTGCTGTAATTTGCAACGGCCCCGTTCATTGTACACATGCACCAGTGTTCGTCCGTGACAAACAGACACAGCGTAACAAGATGTCCTGTCAGTACCTCGACGATGGAATCCAGCCGTTCCTGCAGCCCGCTGTTTTCGTCAACCGGACTTCTGCGGTCAAATATCCCGACCATCTGGCTGGAATACAAATTCTGAAGCGGAAGCTGTTCCAGCATTGCAACATCCAGCTGCGGTTCGCCCAGAAACAGCGGCACAATTCCTTCCACGAGATGGCCGGAGGAATTCAGAGCGTCCTGCAGCAGTACTTCGCGCACGCCAAGTTTCCGGAAGGCGGCTCGCAGTTTTTCTCCAAAGACCTCCAGCCGCGGGGTTAGTCGGGTGCCAGGAAAGAACAGCACGCGCAGAGTTCGACACATTTCTGCCAGAGTCAGCGGAACGGGCCGTCGAAAACCCAGGAGCGAGCGGACCGATGCGGCGTCCATAGGAACTTCATCACTGGTCACGAACTTCACCCTTTCGTTCGGAATTCGGTTTTACCGTGACGCCCATCTGCGACAGCGCTGCATCGGTCAAAGTCAATACGGTTGCATCCGCGGAAAGATGTCTGACTGGCAGAGACATCCCCAGTTTTGAGTCAATTCGCGACATCAGTTCCACAGCCATCAGTGAGTCCAGACCGATTTCCTTGAGCGGACGGGTCTGGGAAAGGCGTCGTGCTGATACTCGAAGGACATCAGCGATTTCACGCACCAGAAAATCTTTTACGATACCAGCCTTCTCTTCCGGTGCTGCCATGTCCAGTCGTCGACGAATTTCCAGATTGCCTTCATCCGCTGCCGACGACTCGTCGCGTACAAGCTGCTCGAATCGCGGAGACCCCAGCTGGGCTCCAATTCCCGAAGAACCTTTCATCCATTTGAAGGAACTGATCAGCCCCACCGCAGGCCGATTCTCCAGCAGGCGATCAAGACCCTCAGCAGCCTGCGCCGGACTAATACCCCACCAGCGAAGCCGTGAGAAGTAGTTCGCAAGCTCTTCGTTTCTGGCCACATGTCCGACGTCCTGTATCCGGTCAAGCTGCAGGGACAGTGCAGGCAATCCCTGACTGCGGCGATAGTGTGCCAGGTGATCAAGAAACAGGTTGGCGGCCACGTAGTTCGCCTGGCCTGCGTTTCCAATTACGGCACTGACTGAGGAAATCATGACGAACAGTTCGAGAGAGCAATGCCGTGTCTGCTGATGCAGGTTCCACGCGCCCCAGGCCTTCGGTCCCATCGGCTTTTCATAGGTTGCCTGATCCATTTCCCTCAAAAGACCATCGGCATATACAGTGGCAGCATGGATGACACCGACAAGCGGCGGCAGATTCTGAGTGATCTCTTCCAGAAGTGTGGCCAGTTCCTGTTCGCTGGTGACATCGGATTTCCGTGCCATGACCCTGACTCCCGCTGCCTGAAGTCGTGCCAGCCCAGCCTGCGATTCGTCAGACTCAGGACCACTCTGGCTGGTCAGCACAAGATGCCTCGCACCGCGGCTGGCCAGATGTTCGGCCAGAAACAGCCCCAGTCCGCGTAAGCCGCCCGTAATCAGCCAGGTTGCGTCACTGCGGTAACTGGCACGAGAGGCTCTGTAAGCGTTTCGCCGCGAAACGGGCGACTGATCAACACTCAGGACAATTTTACCGATGTGTTTTCCCTGAGCCATGTGGCGGAAGGCCCGAGCTGCTTCGCCTAACGGAAACGACAAAGCGGGGAGCGGAACAACTGTTTGGGATTTTATCAGTCCGAGGATGTCGTTCAGCAGCGGACCAGCATAAGGCGGAACCAGAGCTCTTGCCATATCGATGGCGTGCCACGACAGGCTGTTCTGGAAAGGTTTCAGACTGATTGTGCTTCCGCTGTAGATATCCCGCTTGCCGATTTCCAGGAATCGCCCGTGCAGTCTCAGCAGTTCAAGGCTCCGGGGAATCGCTTCGCCTGCCAGCGAATTCAATACGATATCGATGCCTTCATTGTTTGTCAGAGCGAGAATTTCATCGGCAAACTCAAGCGTCCGGGAGTTCAGCACGTGAGAGACGCCGAGGCTTCGCAACAGCTGTCGTTTCATTGGCGAGCCCGCAGTGCCGCAGACCTCGAGCCCGGCTTTCAGGGCCAGTCGCACGGCCGCAAGTCCCACTCCGCCTGCGGCCGAATGAATCAGAATACGCTCTCCGGCGGTCGCATGCGCCAGCTGATGCAGGGCATGGTATGCTGTCAGATACACCACGGGGATCGTGGCTGCCTCTTCAAAGGTCATTTCAGCCGGCAATGGCAGGCACACGCTGGAGTGCACCGTGATATGCGTTGCCATGGCGCCGAGACAGACGCCAAAAACGCGATCGCCGACCTGATGTTCGTGTACATTGCTGCCGATGCGAAGAACGACTCCGCTGAACTCGTCACCGAGGGAATTCGCATCGGGCGCATCACCCGGATAGACACCCAGGCATTTCATTACGTCGCGAAAATTCAGTCCCGCCGCGCAAACGGCCACCTCAACCTCATCCGGCCCGGGCTCACGTCGTTCAATCGGCCGCAGTCGAAGCTGATCGATCATTCCCGGTCGACCGATCTTCAGCTGGCATGGATACTGATCCGGCATCCCGCGATCACCGGGATCCGGTGAATCCAGGCCGGACATTCTTTCGACCCGTTCCACGTACCTCAGCGGACCCCGTAACGCGACCTGCTCGTCACGATCCTCGGTGAACAGTTCTCCCAGCAGCCCTGTCACGTCGTCATCGATCGTCGCACCTGGGGCCAGGTCCACCATTCGGCATTTCAGATCAGGCTGTTCGTTCATCAAAACTCGTCCCAGACCCAGCAGGGGCGTCTGAGCGAGGGAAACGGCGGAACCCTGGAGTCCAATCGGCTGAGCAGCGCGAGTCACCAGCCAGATGCGAGGGCTTTTACCGCCTTCCGCCCGGCTGGCAATAGCCTGCACCAGCCGCAGCATCGACTGAGCGCCTGTCCGCTGTGACTGTTTTAGCGATTCGATCGAGAGATCGTCGGTCATGGCAGGAGCATTCAGGCTCCATAAATGAATAATCCCCTGAACTTCAGGCGATACGAGTGATTCCAGTTGCTCAAAGTCACCTGCAACGTTCGCGACGGAAACGGTATGGCCCGCCTTTTGCAGCAGATCGGCAACCCGGTTTCCTACCCCCGGATTGTCTTCCAGAATCAGCCATCGACGAACGTCGGCGTTCGGCGGAATCCGTACGTCCTGTTCAACCGACGGTTCTCCAAACGTTTGCCCGGAAGACGGTACTCCGCTTTTCTGAGCCAGATAGACCGTTCGACCGATCTCCTCGGCGACTTCAATGTCAGAGACGCATTCAACCTCGGCAAAACCTGAATCCTGAAGCGCCTGCTGCCAGCCGGATCGCGACGGTCGACCTATGCCAGTCGGCTGAGAACGATCGCCAGAATCTGTGATCAAATCGTCAACCTCGGCCATCCATGCGTCGGGATCCCATGACGAAAAGATCAGCATCCCGCCTGGAGCAAGAAGCTTTGCTGTTCGCTCCAGTACGATTCCGATGGTATCTGCACTGAAAAACGGATCCTGACCGATCACGACATCAAACTGACCGCATTCGAATCCCTGAGCTTCGGGATCTGCATTCAGGTCGAGAACACGGTAGTCACCGAATCCGTACTGGCGAATGCGGTCTTCAATGCCGGAGGAAAGATCTGAACGATGGTCCGTCAGGATATAATCCGCCAGTTCCGGAGTCAGCAGAGAAGTCACGTGCGATGACAGGCCACTATTGCCGGATCCCACCTCCAGAATTCGAAGACGCCGGCCTTCAGGCAGTCCGGCGGAAATCGTGGCAACGGCCTGCCGAATCACAAGATGGGAAGGTGTCCAGTGGACCGCATGGAATCTCGCCTGCTCGTGCAGCCGAATTAACTCCTCGGAACGAGCTGTATCCGGCTCGCCGGTTAGCCGCCGTCCGAGATTCTCGCTCCAGTGCTTCAGCAGTATCAACTCACTCAGCAGTGAAGGGTAGCGATCGGCCAGTGCCCGCCAGAGTCCCGAAACAGACAGTCCGGGGTCCGCGAGCGCGACAACCTGCCAGTTTCCGGCAGAAGACTCATAGTTCAGCCAGTTCTGTTCACGCATTGCCTGCAGACAGCGATCCAGAATAAGCTGACTCTCATCCGCAATTCCCAGCTGCTGCGAAAGCAGGTCCGTGGAGAACTCGTCGCCCATGCTGGGATACCATCCCAGTTCCTGCAGAGCATCGAGCGCGCAGACGGCCTGGAGCTGGCGAATTTCCCGCCGACTTTCCTGTACCAGCCGCGGCAACTGCATGCGCTGACGTCTCATCACAGCCCCGGCCTGCAGTTCGATGGCCAGCTGTGAAACTGACGGAAGAGCAGCCATCGGGAGATTGCTCAAATTATTTCGGGCCGCCTCAGGCCGGGGTTTCTTAATCCAGTTTGACTGATAGAACCAGTTCGAGAAATTCTCGTCATCTGATCCTTCCATTGGTCGAAAGCGAACACCATCCAGCCTCGCCAGAAGCTGCCCGTCTTCCGCAACCGCGCGAATATTGACAACCAGCGTCGACCGCCCCTGCCTGACCAGTTCGGCATGTGCGAGAAACTGATTTGGCAGAGGTGAAAACGACTGCAGCCGATGTACGCTGTTCGGCAGAAACATGCCCGATGGTGCCTCTGGATCGTCTTCCTTCATGACGACAAATGCCAGCTGAATACAGGCATCCAGCAGAGCTGGATGCATAAAGTACCCGGCCGTTTCTGTCTGCAGTGCGGGGTGCTGAGTGATCCTCGCCAGGGCTTCGCCGTCGCGGCGCCAGACATGCTGAATTCCCTGAAATGCCGGACCGTACTGAAAACTGCATTGTCGGGTTTTCGCGTAAAACGCATCTGCATTCAGTTCCGTTCGACAGCGTCTGCGAATCTCATCCAGTTCGACAAACTGCGCTGCTCCGGAACTCCTGCGAGTTTTAACGAAACCGCGGGCATTTCGCTCCCAGCCGTCCGCGTCATTTCCCTTCAGGATTGAAAACTGATGATCGGAAGGATCCACACGCACATGTGCATCGGTTCCGCGTCCGCCTTCCGTCAGAAACATGGCACGTTCCAGCTCCACGTCCTGAAGCTGGCAGAACTGACCAGGATAAACCTCGGTTGCCGCGGCCAGTGCCAGTTCCAGATAACCGGCCGCCGGAAACAGCGGACGACCCTGAAGAGCATGATCCTTTAACCAGGGAAGCAGACGGAAATTGATCAGGCACAGCCATGTCGGCACAGACCCTGCAATCCGTCGCATCAGCAGCGGATGTCGCTGTTCCCGGCTGCGAGTCAGGTTCCAGTCGGGCGATTCATTCCAGAACCGTTCGTACTTCCACGGATATGTCGGAAGGCGAACAAAACGATCCGAAACTCGCGGCGTGACATGATCCCACCGGACCGAATATCCAAGGCAATGCAATGTTCCGAGCGACTGCAGCATGATCAGGTGATCGTCATCCTGCCGACGCAGTGATGGCAGCACGACAATTTCGTCCTGTCCTTCAAGCCCTTCCAGAGACTGCTTAATCGACGTCGACAGTACCGGATGTGCTGCAACTTCCACATACGTTGTGTATCCGTCTCGCGCCAGTGACTCCATTGCGGGTGCGAATCTGACAGTCTCTCGAACATTCCGCCACCAGTATTCGGCACCGAGTTCAGTACCTTCAATGCGTTGTCCGGTCACGGTGGAATACAGCGGGATTTGGGCCGGTCGCGGATTGAGGCCCTCAAGCGCAATTCGCAGGGGCTCTTTGACAGGATCCATCTGCCGACTATGAAATGCGTAATTGACCGGAACGGCTTTGTTCCAGATTCCTCTCTCTGTGAGTACAGTTGCAGCTCTGTTCAGAGCCTCCTGTTCTCCCGAGAGGGTCACGGACTGCGGACTGTTGATGGCGCCGACGCAGATGGCTCCATCATAATCTTCAATGAACTGACGGGCGTCATCGGCGCTCAGCGATGCCGCCAGCATTCCACAGTCTCCGACAGCCCGGGACATCGTGTCACCTCGATGGAAGATGATCCGCATGGCTTCTTCCAGAGTAAACACCCCTGCGCACCAGGCTGCAGCGACTTCGCCGACGCTGTGCCCTGTGACCGCAGCAGGTCGTATCCCCCAGAAGTCCCACTGAGCTGCAAGAGCAATCTGGATCGCACAGATGGACGGCTGGGCGATCGCTGTGTCCATCATTCTCGACGAAGCCTCGTCGGCCAGAAACTCGTCCAGCAGCGACCAGTTCCCACACTCAGACAGTGCCCTGTGACAACGCTCGAGTGTCTCCCGAAAGACCGGCTCTGTTTCATAGAGACGTCGTCCCATCGCATACCATTGAGCGCCCTGGCCACTGAACACGAATACAATGCCTGTACCTGTGACAGCTTCTCCTGAGACCACGCCGATCGACGCTTCACCGCTGGAAAACGCCAGAAGACGTTCCGTAAGCTCCTGCTCAGAACGCCCCACAATGGACATGCGAAACCGATGATGCGGTCTCTGCACGGCCGCCGCATGCACAACATCGTCCAGAGTCCATGTGTGTCCGTCGCCTGATGCCTCAAGGAACTCCGCGAATCTTTTTGCTGCCAGCGGCAGAACTTCCGCATCTCGCGTCGAAATTGTCAGAACCCGAGGCCTGACGACCTCGGCCTTTTGCACAGCTGCGGACTGCGAGGTCTGCAGCTGTGAAGAAGAGCCGGCCGGTGCATTCGGAGCCCCGTGCTTCTGTATTTGCGGCTGGCTGCGCAGGAGCACGAACGCGTTGCTTCCCCCGAATCCGAATGAATTAACGCCCGCATACCAGCCATTGTCGTTTGCCGTATGGTCGGAAAACCGTTCCATCTGAGTAGGAACTCGTAGCCGCCATCCTTCAAAGTCGATCGCCGGATTGGGGACTTCGAAATGCAGATTCTTAGGTACGGCCCCATGTTTCAGACACAGGGCACATTTGATGATGCCGGCAATTCCTGCTCCGGATTCCAGATGTCCGATATTGGACTTTACTGATCCAATCAGCAGCTCACGTCCTGGAAGACGTCCGGCCCCAAAAACTTCACCCAGAGCCGAGGTTTCCACAGGATCGCCCGCAGCAGTGCCTGTTCCATGCGCTTCAATATACACGAGATCGTGTGGAGCAACGCCAGCGTCGTGACTCACTTTACGAAGCAGCGCTGCCTGCGAATCGCGACTGGGAAAGGCGATGCCGGGAGTTTGTCCGTCCTGATTTGCTCCAGTTCCGACAATCACCGCATAAACGCGTGCTCCGCGAGCCAAAGCGGCTTCCAGAGGTTCCAGCAACATTGAGCCGGCACCCTCGCCACGCACGAAGCCGTTCCCGCGAGCATCGAAGCTGCGGCAGCGGCCATCGGGAGATAACAGCCCCATACTGGAAAACGCCAAAAAGTTGCTGGGGCTGATCAGGCAGTTGACGCCTGCAGCAATCGCCGTGTCACATTCCTCATTCCAAAGACTCTGACACGCCAGATGAACGGCCATCAGCGATGAAGAACAGGCTGTGTCGATACTCAGACTTGGACCGGTGAAGTTGAAGCAGTAGGAAAGGCGGTTCGAAGCGATGCTGCTGGCCAGGCCCGTGGCGGAAAACGGGCTGACGTCATTCAGCTCACAGCATGATCCCTGAATGAGTTCGTAGTCGCGCGTACTGATCCCAACAAAAACCCCGGTCCGATCACCACGAGGATTCGGAACGTAGCCTGCGTCTTCCATGGATTCCCATGCAGTTTCCAGAAGCAGTCGCTGCTGAGGATCCATTGCATCGGCTTCCGAACGAGGAATTCCAAAGAAACCGGGGTCAAAGCGGTCAATCTCCGGAAGAAAAGCGCCCCATCGCGAATACGTCTTGCCAGTTCGACCCTTTTCAGGATCAAAATAGACACTGATGGGCCATCGCGACGCCGGAACTTCCGTAACGGCATCAACACCCAGAGCCAGCATTTTCCAAAACGATTCCGGATCAAGTCCGCCGCCCGGAAACCGACAGCCGATTCCGGTAATTGCGATGGGTTGCATGCTTGCCGTTTGCTTTCAATTCCAGAAGTCCCGCCGAGACATCGTGCGTTTCGCATCGCACGGATCACTGTTCCGACAGCTGCTGAGGCGGCATTGAAGGCCCGTCATTCTGCACCTGTGGGACGGCCAATCTACTTCCGTACAGGAGACCACACAAGGCATTTCAGTTTTACTTAACAAACTGGCTCGGATTTGATGTTAGGCGAGCGGCAGTTGAAAACATACCAATCATCGCGGCAGATGGGAGGGCGAAGTTCCTGCTGAGCCGCAGATGGGAGGGGAGGGCGAAGCTCCTGCTGAGCCGCAGATGGCATGGGAGGGCGAAGCTCCTGATGAGCCGCAGATGGCATGGGAGGGCGAAGCTCCTGATGAGCCGCAGATGGCATGGGAGGGCGAAGCTCCTGATGAGCCGCAGATGGCATGGGAGGGCGAAGCTACTGCTGAAGCGAGAAAAACTCGGCTCGGCAGGAGCCTCGCCCTCCCGGCAAAGAAAAACTCGGCTCGGCAGGAGCCTCGCCCTCCCGGTAAAGAAAAACTCGGCTCGGCAGAAGCCTCGCCCGCCCGGTAAATACAATCTTGCCGCTCGCCTTACCGCGTGCGAACACGGCGCTCTCTCGGACCAACTCCAACTTTGATGCTGTGCAAACTTGGGAATTGCACATTCGTCCATTATTCATCCCGGCTCGGTCATGAAAATCCGAAACGACGCAGCACGTCTCGCAGGTCAGACATGGAGAACAGCTGAAAACTCTCCTGACTCGACAGCTGGATTCCGAAGTTCTGCTGCAGACTCAATGCCATGCTGAGCTGAGCAAGTGAGTCCCATGCCGCCGAGTCGCGACGCGAGAAATCCTCGGTGATCGAATCAGCAGGTCGGTGAAGCGAGGAGGCCACCAGGGATCGCAGCACCATCTCGTTATCCGGAGACAACAGTGCCTGCTGGCCGCCATCGACTTCTTCAGGAGTGGGGCCAGGCTCAGTCCGCTTCCTTAAAAAACGAGCGGGATTACCGCCCCAGACTTCGCCGTCGCCTATGTGAGTCATTGCCGGAACATAACTGGCTGGTTCAATCACGGCATCGACACCAATGACGACGCCAAAATGAACGGCCGCATCTCCGCCCACAACCGATCGGGCACCAATTGAGATGGGAACTGTCACCAGTACGCGTGAGCCATCCGAATTCACCGTGATGCTGTGTGCAATCACGGAAGCGCCTGCACCGATGATCGCGCCTTCTCCAATATGCGTTAGATCCGGATCTGACAGCATTCCGCAGACCAGACTTTGGTGCGAGACATGATCACCAATTGCATACGCACGGAAGACAAGGTGCCGCACAATCGGCAGCGTAATCAATGCGTTCACAATCGGCAGTGAATACAGAAATCGCATTCGAAGATAAAGAAAAATGGCCGCATAGAAGAGCAAATAATGATGAAATCCGTCACGTGGGTTCATCCGGGGGTACTTGCGAAATCGCAGCCAGAATCGATGGACGTACAGCTCCAGACAGCAATGTGCCAGAAACCAGATCAGCCAGGAGACATAAATCAGCGGTGCCAGCATCAGCCAGACGGGCACGCTCCCGGGAAACGTTCCATTGTCTGCGGCAATCAGAGTCTTCAGCGTCCAGTAGTAGGTGATCACTGAGATTACCAGAATGGTATGCAGAAAGAGCATGCCCATTGCGAAATCGAAAACGGAGAGTGCCAGTCGCTTCATGTTCCCAGTCGCTTCATGTTCCCAGTCGCTTCATGTTCCCAGTCGCCTGATGTTTGGCTGTCTCGCTGACTACCGCCCCTGCAGACAGATGGTACACACGAGGCGTTTTGACCAGTCCGCCGCAAGGGTTTCCGTCAGGAAATGCTGACGCTGTGCTGCTGTGGACGAAGTCATGCCGCACCGACTGCATTTGGGCTCCAGTCGTGCTGAAAGGCTGGAGCACTGCTGCAGAATTTCCCGTTCCAATGATACCATCTGTTCCCGAATGCGATTCAGAAACATCGCAGCCGCTCTTCCTTCCGCTAACCTGTGATCGAATGACAGAATCAGCGGATAGCCGTTGCGAACGCCTGTCTCACCGGATTCGGAACCGATTCCCAGAATCGCGGACTGTCCTTCAGAGATCAGCGGATCGAATGTGCTCACACCCCCGTTCGACAAATCGGAGATCGTGAACGTTGCCCCATTCGTCTGCTCGGGCTGAAGCCTGTTGTTCAGATACGCGGCGATCAGTTCGTCCCGAGCTTCACGAATTTGTTCCAGGCTCAGTTTGTCGGCCGATCGAATCACGGTAACTCGAAGTCCGTGGCCTGCGTCGACGGCAAATCCGATATGGATATCGCGATAATGACGGACTTCGTCATTCAGACAACAGGCATTGAATGCCGGAAATTCCCGCAGCAGCCTCGCAGTGACCGAAATGATCTGAGCTGAAACAATCTGACTGATGTCCGGGATGACGGCACGAAGAATATTCTGTCCGTGCGTTGGGACAATGACCGAGACGGAACTGCGTATCGCCTGATGTGTACTCCAGGACAGCAGTCTCGTCTCCAGTCTCTTTGAACGTGAGAGCTGGCTCGCATCAAACTCAACCCCGTTCACACTCTTCCAGTTCGCTGCTGCTGCCAGGTCAGGGATCGAAGTCGAGTGTGTTCTTTCGTTCCGACATACCGAAATCGAATCTGCGGCCACGCTTCGGACTTGTTCCGGATTATCACCGTGCACTGAAGACTCGATGTCCCTGAGTCGGATAAGGCCGCGACCCTCGAAATCTGTCGGGCTCTTCCCAAGCTCCTTCAGTCGGGTCAGCGCACGATGACTGAAACGTGTCGACTGACCGGACAGAGCGGCAGAATCGATACCACTGGTCGTCCCGCAGTCATAGTGGTGTGGTAACTTGTCCACACTTGATGCGATGGCGGGGCCGAGTGACTCGGTGCGAATCAGGCAAAGGATTTCTCCGACCGCAGCTTCACGTCCCTGCTGCACTTTCAATTCGACTGTTCCCGCTGCCGGGCTGGTGATCTCAATGACCGACTTGCTGGTTTCGACCTCCGCCAGAATCTGTCCGGCTGCAACAATTTCTCCGTCGCGGACTCGCCATTGCTGAATGAGCACTTCGTTGTCGTTAACCGTTTCCTGCAGAATGCGTACGGGAATTGTTTCAGACATGGTGTGACAACTCCACCGTGGCCTGAACGATTGATCGGCGATTCGGCAGCAGTTCCTGCTCAAGTGTCGCGCAGGCAGGAACAGGAATCGCAGGAGCTGCCAGGCGTCGAATTGAAATGCCCGGGATTCGTTCGGCAACGGTTGCTGCAACTTCAGACCCGAAGCCGAACGTGTCAGTTCCTTCTTCCACAACCAGCAGCCGCTTCGACTGTCGACACGACGATTCGATGGCCGACACATTCAGCGGGGATAACTGAGTCGGGCAAATGACTTCGCAGATGAGCTCATGCTCATCAAACAGAACCAGAATCGCCTCTTCAACTTCGCGCAGCATTTCTCCGTAACAGACGATTGTGATATCCGGTACCCCTTCCGGACGTATTCGCACCGATGGAAGTGTTTCGTCAGAGTACTCACATACAAAACCGTCCGGCATGGCTGACGGCATTCGCTGGCCATACAGCACTTTGTTCTCGATCACCAGCGTCGGCCCCGGATCAGATGTCAGCAGAGTCTGGTAGATGACTGCCGGATCAAACCGATGATTAATGGCGACAACCAGAAGATTGGGCACACCGAGAAAATGCTTCTCAAGGGACTGGCTGTGAGTCGGGCCATAGCCTCGACGACCTCCCATGGGAGTTCGAACAATTAGCGGCACCTGAACCTGGTTATTATACATGAAACGGAATTTGCACGCATGATTAATAATCTGATCGGCAGCCAGCAAAAGGAAATCACCGAACATGATTTCGCAGACCGGACGAAATCCCGCCAGAGCCAGCCCGTTTCCAAGCCCGACAATCAGCGATTCACTGATCGGACAGTTGCGAACGCGACCCGGAAAACGTGTACTCAGTCCCTGTGTGACCTTAAACGCACCTCCATAAGGAGATTCAATATCTTCGCCCAGAAGAACGACGTGTTCATCTGTTTCCAGTGCATGTCCGAGTGCGAAACGAATACGATCGACACAACGATCTGTCGTTGCCCGAGACTCCGTTCTCCATTGAATGTCCCGAGATGCTTTAATAGTCGTCATTGTGTCTGAGTCGAGGCATGCTGGTAGTGCTGCTTCCGCCAGACTCACGGCTCGATCAATGCGGACCTGGGCTTCGTCACGGAACTGTCCTGCCAGTTCCGGAAAGCGTTTTACAAAACGATGGATTGGATCGCGGTCTCGATACGAACCAAGTTCATCCGCAGATCGATCGTCGTCCCCTTTCGAATGCGCTGCGAGACGATCTGTATCGATCTGCAGGAAGACCGGGCCACCACTTTCAATCATTTGATTGCGACAATCGGCGACCGTGATGAGCAGCCGCTCCGGATTCCATGTCTCGGCGGTGAATGTGGAAATTCCAAACGCCTTCGCTCGGTCACAGATGTCACCGGCCAGAGTCTCCTGCTGTCGGGTACTCTGTGAGTATCGATTATTTTCCAGAACGACAAAGAGTGGCAACTGCCACTTTGCGGCGCAGTTGAGCGTTTCATAGACCGCACCTTCGCCGAGCGTTCCATCACCAATAAAGACCACGGTCAGGTTCGTTGTTTTGTTCAGCTTCTGAGCCAGTGCCATGCCGGCTGCGACCGGCATAATTCCTCCCTGAATGCCGTTGCTGAAGAAACCGGACTGGCAGAGATGCTGACTGCCGCCTCGGCCACCACACACGCCCGATCGACGGCCCATCAGCTCGGCGATCAGGCCTTCAACATTGTCGGTTCGGGCCAGGAAATGTCCGTGACATCGATGGTTGCTGACGACATAGTCGCCGTCCTTCAGAACGCTGGCGACGGCAATGCCTGTCCATTCCTGCCCCAGGCAGGTATGCACTGTCCCATTGAGGCGACGCTGAGAAAACAGTTCCAGCAGCCGTTCTTCAACGGCCCGTATAAGAATTGCCCTGCGAAAATGTGGGGCGAGGTTTTGAGTGGACTCAAACAAGCCGACAGAATCAGTCCCAGACATCGGCACAGGCCGTTCTCCGCGCACGAAACCTCGATACCCTCAATACCCTGACCTGCGGTTCATCACGTCTTTGCTTCCACCGCTGGCCGATAGCCCGTCTTTTTTGTTCCGCCTGGGCATTACATCCCGAAACTTATCATTTTCAGCAACAATCAGTTTCTACAGCGGGCTGCATGGTATTGCAAGTTGGAATGCCCCCTCGCCAGTGCGGGCACATGTAAACACGACAGGAATAGCTGAACATCGTGCAGTTGAACGCTGATCAATGCAAAAAAGGTGGAGGAACAATGGCATCATCCGCGGACCGGTGAAGCCAACGGATGGAAATACCACCGGAACATGGATTGGGCAGAAAAATTTCAGGGCAGAAAAATGAATCGCAAAAGAGCGAGGGACGGGCGGAGAGTTCATCTGACAATGCCTGGTCTCACCGTTCTTCCATTCCGTCCAAATTTTTCTGCCAAAGAAGTTTTTCTGCCGAAAACTGTCTGCTCGCCCACACTGCAGAACCTGGCTCAACATTCCTGCGAAACTCGCGACAACCGCGAATCACGCTGTTGCGAACCAACTACGAACGAAGTGCGTGATGAAAAAACCGACTGATTCTCTGCTGCGAGCTCAGGGCGGTTCCGCTGGTGTTTTAAATCTGTGGTCAAAACACAGAATGCATTGAACCACAGATGACACAGATATTCACAGATAACAGGTGCGACGGCATTTGAGTTTTATCTGTGCCCATCTGTGTTATCTGTGGTTAAAAAATGCGATTCAATGACAGCTCATGGCGTGGAGGAACACTTGCAATTTTAATGACACTGTACAAATCCAGGGAAATGCATCCACTTTCCTCCGGGTTAAAAAATGCCGCACCGTGGAGCGATTCACGATGGTCAGATACCCAGGCACGGGGCGCTGCCGCGATGTTCCAGGCCGGAACAAGGATTGGGCAGAAAAATTTCAGGACAGAAAAATGAATCGCAAGAGAGCGAGGGACGGGCGGAGAGTTCATCTGACAATGCCTGGTCTCACCGTTCTTCCATTCCGTCCAAATTTTTCTGCCAAAGAAATCTTTCTGCCGAATCTGAGTTCCGGAAGTGGGTAACAAACGGCTCAGCGCCTATTGAGATGCGCCCGCGTCGCGCGTGAGACATCCGTGCGATTCATCTGTGTTCTCTGTGCTATCAGTGGTTTAATGAGTTCTGTGTTTTGAGCACAGATCACATCTGCACGAGTCATACGGCAGCCACGGTCCAAAACTGGTCGTTGCTGATTCTCTTTTTCACAGGCCACTCGCATGGTGCCTGGCCAGGCTCAACGTCTCCCCAGCGATCTGTCGGGGCTGGCAAAATGCCGCTACGGCCTGATCTCGCTGGCAGGCAGGAGTTTTCCTCCTAAAACCGTACCCCAGACCTTAACGTCGCGAATTGACTCGACGGGAACCGAGAGCGGATCGTCTTCCAGAACCGTAAAGTCGGCCAGCTTGCCCGGCTCAATACTGCCCAATCGGTCTTCCACACCCAGTGCCCAGGCTGCGTCGATGGTCACCATGCGGAACGCCTCCAGGGCCGTTACTCGTTCGTTTTGACCGCGGACATTGCCCGACAGGCCGAGACGATTGACGGCAATCCAAACCCATTCCAGGGGCTTTGGCGGACCGAAGGGCGTATCGGCGTGCATCGAGACAGGAATTCCTGCGTCGATCAGTGTCTTAAACCGAGCGGCCGTATAGGCACGTTCGGCCCCGACCAGCGGCGCGTTGAGTTCGGAGCGATGATGGAGGTCATACGGATTAATGCTTGCCAGACCTCCCAGTACCTTCAGCTTTCTCACCTGGTCCTGGGTTGACATGCCAAAGTTGTGGCAGGTGAAACGATGGTCAAATCGAGCCCTGGATTTCTGTAGCGCAGAAAGGGTCGCGATTGTATTGTTGTTCGCGGTCATTCCGTCTGTGTCAACATGAATGTGAAACCCGAAATCCCACCACGGCTGCAACTGCAGAAAGAGTTCCTTTCCCGGATCTTCGGCTGACGGATGCTCGGTTCCATCGCTGCCCCCGGAATTCCTGAACGGTATTGCGACGCCGGAAAGTGAATTATCGGCAACAAACCTGACTCCGCGGAAGATCTGACGGTCCGTGTTTCGTCGCTCAAGGTTCTTCACGAAAACGCATGGGTTGTCGTTTGCAGCATCGATCGACTTTCCGTCAGCCACAATGATACACCTTTGAGTCCCGCTGGCATCATTGAAAAACCGATCGAGCAGCTGCAATTCAATTTCAATGTTGACCGCGCCGAGGGAAAGCTCGGACGTGGTTGTCACACCATGCCTCCGGTTCAGGTCAGCAAGGAACTTCATGTTCTTCAGAGCGACCTCCGGGGTCAGCAGGTCCTTAATCTGCGGGACAAGGATAAACCTGATCGCCTGCGTACCGCTGAACTGCCCGTTCAGTTCGCCATTCTGATCAACTCCGACGCCGTCCATCCCTGCTGCGACCTTCGCGGCGTCAGCAGCCTTCAGTGCAGCCGTGTTTGCGTAGACAAAATGTTCCGAGATGTCCCAGACCATGAGGGGCTGGGACGACGAGATGGCATCGAGGAACTCTCTGTCGAGATGACGTCCCATCGCCACGACATCGTACCCCCATACCAGCACCGTCTTCTTCGGGTCTTTTTCTGCCGCGACGTATTCCTTTAGTTTTCTGCTGACTTCATCAAGGGTTTTCAGCCCCGGAACATCAGGGCCGTAGGGCTGGGCAACCGGCAGAGAGGAGACCATCGGCCGCGTCATACCGATGGCGCCAGTCAGCGGATGCCCGTGCGTTTCAATGAAACCAGGCATGAGGATCCTGTTATTGAGCGAGTCGTCCGTGATAAATGGGCGCGCTCCAAGAGACAGCTGGACGTCTTCAAAAGTGCCGACGCTGACGACCCTGCCGTCCTGCACTGCAACCGTCGTTGCCTCCGGCCAGCCGGGATCCATCGTGTAGATCTTTTTTGCTCTGAATACCGTGATCATGTGCTCGTCGGCACACACTGATGTCAGGTGCAGGGCGATGGTCGCTATAACTGGAATCAATCGACTGAAGAACATGTCCATCTTTGGATGCTCTGATGACACAGGGACATCGATATTCATCATTTCCGTGGCCCTCTCCCCCCAATCTCAGGAGTGGCGACATTCCGTTACGCCGGGACCTTCCTGCCCGATTCGTACGCGACGTGGTGCAGCCTGTACCTCTGAATCAGAACTGAAACGTTAGTCCGGCGACAGGTCCGTGAACCACCTGATCGACTCCAAAACCCATTGGCGATCCTGTGCCACCGCTGAGGCTCTGCTCCAGATCAAATACGCGATACCCGAGGAACAGTTTAGAACCGCAGATCCCATTTGTCGAAACGCCGGAAACAAGATTCCAGGCATGAGTGGAAGATGTCCCGATCCCGAAGCCACCGATATCTCCACGAACAAAGATGTCGGTATTTGGGGTGACTTTTGCAAGCATCTGGCTGCCGACAAACAAGTCGACCCAATTGGCACTGTTCTCAATTTGCACCAGCGGATTGATGTTTGGCAGCGAAACAATCGCAGCAGTGTCAACTGCATAATAGCGGACTCCACCGAGCATCTGAACTCTCAATGGGGAATTCGCGGGGTCGCGTTCGTCTGCATTGAACAGATCAATCGCTCCTCCCAGCTCAAGCAATGTCATTGTCAAACCTGTCTCAATATTCGCCCGGCGGATTTCAGCCGACGGATCCATGCTCACAATGTCCCCGTTGATAAATATGGTCCAGTTGTCACGACCGAATCCCAGGTGCCCCATAAAGCCACCCCGGACTTCTCCATCTGTCACCATGTCCCAGAGATCGTTCAGATCAATGTTCATGGGAGCGGTAAGGCCATCAACCGTAATGTTACCTTTCACCTGTGTCGCCCAGACATAGGGTGTGAACCGGACCCATGTGGGAGTATGCATGGAAGCGTCCATGGCATCCCTTCCATCACAGCACTGTCCCGAGGAATCGGAACAGGATATCTGAATCATTCTTTCAGAAGATTCGGAGAAGACATAGTCCGGAAGGAGGCGATCGGGTGAGTTTGATTCAGCGGATTCGGAAATCCGAATCGGACTGGAGAACGTCGATTCCTGCGATACGGGCAACCATTCCGGGGAACCCGCCAGACTCAGATCCGCGAGACATAGTATCAGAACAGCATTCGTCGCGAACAAAAGAAACCGGCTCATCCCTGAAACCCCTGTCTGTGGAATCTGAAGCCAACGACGGCAGACGGGCCACCAGAGTCGCCCGCGAGAAACAAAACCCCAAATAATAACCCGTTATCCAAAGATCGATCTGACGACATCTGACCTGCAATCAATCGTTGCGAAGAGTCTGATTTTGACGTTTGGAGGCCCTGAGAAATTCCGTTTACACAATTTGAGGGATCCTTGAGGACTTAAGGAAACCAGAATGACGCTGTTAGGTCGCGACGACGAACGCCGCCATGGACGGGCGTTGCACGGAGACTCCATCCCGAGCCTGCCGAACCTGCGAACACTCAATGAAGGCCGCGTTCTTTCGTCAAAAAATTCGCCCTGCCTCACCCCGATTTTCCCTAATCGGTACAATCGCTGTAACCGATAAGATGATGGTGACCGTTACTCCCACATCGCACTAAAGCACGGCGGATTCGAGGTCTGACGGTGGTGTATGCATCGGCAAAATCCGCGTGTGTATGGCTCGTTGTGCTCTGTTGGATGAGTACTGCCGGATCGGTGTGCGCCCAGACTGCTGACACGGCTGTACAGGCATTCGAAGTCCCGAGCGAGGGAAACCCGCTGACAGAAGCGATCCCGGCAGAATCGGCTGACAGTGGCGAGACCGCTGCCGGTGTGGACAACGCTGACAGCGGCGAGAACATGGTGATCGCGGACAGGATTTTTTCCGCCACTGATCCGCGTCACACATTTGATGCGGGCTACAATAACGGGATGTTCCTGAGGCTGAAGGAAGACGGGGATTCGTTCGAACTCAAGGCGAATTTTCGCAGTCAGTTTCGATTAGTCTCGTTCACTGCAAATGAAGACGTATGGACGGATAGTGCCGGAACCGTGCGGCTCATTGACGACCGGCAGAACTTCGAGCTTGCTCGAGCCCGCCTGATCTTTTCCGGACATGCGTTTACGCCCCAGTTTACGTACTTCATGCAGATGGACGGCAACACGGACAGCGGTGCTGTTGTCTCCCTGATTGACGGCTGGGGCGCCTGGCGTTTTTCCGACGCATTTCAGGTCCAGGCTGGCCAGCGCAAGGTTCCGGGAGGTCGTAACTGGCTGTTGGGAGCGTTCGACACGCGGCTTGCAGATCGCGCTTTTTCCAATGAATTCTTTCGCCCGAGCCGCACGACTGGTTTGTGGTTCATGGGCGATCCCACAGATGACACCCACTACGAACTGATGCTGGGACAGGGGTTTAATACGCAGGGTTTGCCACCGTCCGAAACGGGCAATAATTTTGCTTTAGGCGGCTCGACGTGGTGGGATATTGTTGGTGACTATGGTCCGGCAAGACCCAGTGACTTTGAAATCCACAATGATCCCGCCGTTCGAATTGGCTCATCATGGGTCTCGTCGATCGTGGGAACACCTGGACGGCAGTCGGTGGAAGCGGACTTTCTGCGATTAACTGACGGGACGCGACTGACCGATCCCGGGGCAATGGCTCCGGGAGCGACAGTAGAAAGTTTCGATGTCACGCTGATGGCCATTGACGCGGCATTCAAGTATCGGGGATGGAGCGCTAACGGTGAGTATTTCTGGCGATCGGTGACCGATCTCAGGGCCAACATTCCGGTGCCAGATGTAGGGTTGCAGCACGGATTCTACCTGGAGGGCGGTTTTTTTGTCCTTCCGCAACAGTTTGAGCTGAATTCACAGTTAGCCTACGTCTCTGGAAGACCCGGTTCCACGATCAGCTACGCGACCGGTTTTTCATACTATCCCCGGAAGTCCCAGAACTTCAAATTTACTGTTGATGCCACATTACTTGACGGCAGCCCGGCAAACAGTCCCGGCAGCGATGTTCTCGTGGGAGACGATGGCGTGCTGGTGCGGGCCCAGTGGCAGATCGTCTTTTGAAATCGAAGCCGGCAGGAAATGCCGACTGATACTATCTGACCGGAGATTTTGGCAGAAGCTCAACTACTTCGCTGTCAGGCAGCCTGTGACAACATCTGTGGTTTTTGCGGATGGTATGAAGAACCGGGCTTAGCGTGACCAGTCCACCTGTGAAGGTTCTCGATTGTCTGGGATAAGAGACGCTGACTCGTCGAAGTAATTGCCAGGCGGAAGCACGTCGACAGGATTTGCAGAAACTCCTGCCGCTGGCGTGCAGCAAACCAGGGAATGGCAATCTTAATGGAGTAAGCAGGATGCTCAGATACTTTGTTCGAAGCATATTGCTCGCCGGAGTGCCATTCCTTAATTGCACGGTCGTATCTGCGGATGGAAATAACTCCGGATGTGCAGCCGAAACTTGTGGCGAATCCACGACGGGAAACGTGCCGCAGCTGATTGGCGACCATACCGCACTGTTCGAGAATTCCTGCGAACTCTGGACGCAGCCGACGCTGACCGGGGATTGGTTCGGGAATCGGACCGCAATCCAGAAATCCGGTGTAACGTTTGCGGGTCGATCGACACATTACGCATTTGGAGTTGAAGGTGGCATCCACACGCCACCCGTACCGGTCCTTGGTGCCGGAGACACCTTTAAGTATACCGGACGTGGTGAATACGACCTGATCTTTGACCTTGAAAAGTTCGGCGGGTTGCCTCATGGATCCCTGCTGGTCAGAGCTGAACACTGGTATGGACACTACGGAAATGTTTCACTCCACACCGGCGGGTTTGCCCCAGCCGTCTTTGGCGCGATGCAGCCAACAGCGCCGAACGATCCCGGCGATCTCTTCCTGACCAACTTCGTGATCACGCAGCCTCTTTCTGAAGACCTGGTCGTTTTTGGTGGTAAGAAGGATGTGCTTGGGGGAGCCGATCAGGATGTCTTCGCAGGCGGAGACGGTACCGATCAGTTCATGAACCAGGCTTTGATCGCGAACCCGGCGTTTTTACTGGGCCTGCCATACACCTCATTCACGACGGGGGTGGCAATGCCCAGGGATTGGGGTATGATGAGCGCCTATGTTTACGATCCTCAGGATCGTACTCAGGATTTCTTTAATAATCTGGATGACCTGTTTTCGAAGGGAATCATTGTCGGAGGCGAGGTGAAGGTAAACACCAGCTTCTTCGACAGGAAGGGTGAACACCATGTGGGTGGCATGTGGAAACATGTTGACCTGACCGATCTGACGTTCGCTGAGCCGCCTCCTGGTGTATACCCGGAACCAACTGTTCCCGGCTTTCCGACACTCCCGGACTCCTGGACAATTTATTACGGCTTCGACCAGTACCTGGTACAGTTCGGAGACAAACAGCAGCGAGGATACGGTTTGTTTGGGCGTGCGTCCATCAGCGACGCGAATCCGACTCCCATTTCATACTTTCTCAGTACCGGCATTGGCGGATACAGCCCCGTAGGACGGAAACGTGGAGATCAGTTCGGCGTTGGCTGGTACTATGTCGGTGCCAGTGACAAATTCGGGCCGATTCCGCAAGCCGTGTTTGGCCCACGCGACGGCACAGGCGTCGAGGCCTTCTACAATTTCCAGGTAACGCCGTGGATGAACATTACCCCGGACGTTCAGTACATCCATCCCGGAGCCGGCGCGATCGCTGACGACGCATTTGTCTATGGCGTGCGGGCCAGCGTCAGGATTTAGTGCTGACACAGAGGGTACTGCTACTGTCCATTACGTCATAGAGACAGATTTTGCTGTTACCGGGAGGGCGAGGCTCCTGCCGAGCTTTTCGCTTTACCGGGAGGGCGAGGCTCCTGCCGAGCCGAGATTTTCTCGGCTCCCAGCCCATCTTCGGCTCAGCAGGAGCTTCGCCCTCCCATCCCATCTTCGGCTCAGCAGGAGCTTCGCCCTCCCAGCTTCGCCCTCCCAGCCCATCAACTGCCGGTCGCCTTACTCCTGCGTGCGTTCAGAGCCGTCTTCTTCGTCGTCCTCATATTCCAGGCGAACCAGCAGATAATTTTCAGTACGATCTGCCCCAAAGTGCACATGCAATGGCGCTTCTTCCTGTGTGAGGTTGTATAAGCCGGTCTCAGCCACGACCTCTTCGCTCTCTCCCAGACGAAACGCCACGCGCTGCGTCTCTTTGTCGATCTGTCCCTGGACAGCCTGGGCCTGGTCGGTTTCGATGTTGTAAAGAGTGCCGCTGATAACACCGGCCTTATTTACTGCCAGTTGCACGACCTGGCCTGGTTCCACATCCTTCTCATTTGTCGAAACAGCGAACGTACCTAATGGCATCCACTCAGCCTCGGCGGCCTCCTCATCGGATTGCGGTGGTGGGACCGTGGCCAGATCCATCGCACTCATTGCAAATTCATCCGCCGTGGCGACCTGCTCGCCGCCCACATAGACCATGTTGTTCACATACGTTACGTTGCCCTCAGTGCCATAATCATAAAAGACCGGCTGAGCCCAGACCACTGGCGGTGCTGACCATGTGAACCATGCGTTTAACCGCGCCCATGTGGGCACGCCCCACCAGAAACTGGCAGGATGATTGTGGTTCCAGAAATGAAAGTGCCAGCCTCCAACGGGGAATCGGTGACGACCCCACCATGGACCATTGAACCAGCGTGCCTGCTGATGAAAGTGGCCCCAGCTCCGGCGAACGCCAAGACCCCATCCAGTCCAGAAAGCGACCCGATTGGAAGGTCTGTTCCACCATCCGGCGCGTCCGGGATTCACGAAGGCATTGTTCCAGCGATTGTGGATGTTGACATTGACGCCAGCGTTGATATTCACCCACGCTGGTCGATTGTTGATGACCGGGTTGCGGTTCCACTGATTGCGATCCGCCAGATTCGGTCGATCGTTGACTCCGGGTCGATTACCGATTCCCGGTCGATCCGGGATACCCGGTCGATCTCCAATACCCGGTCGGCCACTCACGCCAGGTCGATCTCCCGGTCTGTTTCCAGCGCCCGGCCTGTTTCCAATTCCCGGTCGATCAGCAAGTCCTGGAAGGGTCACAGGACGGTTGCCAGGGCCGGGTCGCGCCGGCAGCGTCGAAGCGATACCGCCACCACCGGGTTGCAGCGGGCGACTGATGCCCAGAAAGTCGCCAACATCGCCGGGTGTCGGCCGTGCAGTGCTGCCCGGCAGAGTGTTGATACCTGGGCGGTTCGCGACGTTTGGACGATCACCCGCACCTGGACGAGTCACGGTCCCACCGGGGCGATCAGGCAGAGAAGGGCGCTGGCTGATTCCCGGGCGACTGCCTCCGTCAGGGCGATTGCCTGGCATGGGACGATTGACAGCTCCAGGACCAGAGCCAGGAAAGCCTCCGATTCCCGGTCGGTTTCCGAGATTTGGCACGCTGGTATCGGGACGCACATTTGGCCGCGACGCAATCCCTGAACCTCCCGATCCGGGACGGTTGCCTGGCGTTGAAGGCAAATTTGGCCGGAGACTGCCTGCAGAGGGTGCCGAGGGTCGGGTAGAAGGAGTTAAACCCCCACTCGGCCGATTCACCGGCGGACGCGATGCGTGTCCGCCGAGGTTGGGTCTGCCCGGTGATTGAACGTTTGGCCGGTTTGGTGACTGACCGACATTTGGCCGGCTTGCACTCGGGCGGGAACCACCCAGACCTGGCGTGCCGGGACGAGCACCGCCACCGGACGAGATTGAGCCGGCTGATGGACGCGCGCTTCCACCACTTCGCCCGCCGCCGCGGGCACCACCACCGCCGCGACCCTGGGCAAAGCCGACATCTGCTGTGAAGGCCATCACAGCGCAGGCAGAAATCAGAAGACAGCAAGTGCGGCTCATTGTTGTTCTCCTGGTTCGCCGGTCGCACTATCCACCGCTGCTTCGGCTGTCTCTTTGATCCGCAGCACAGTAACAGCGGACGATGAAGGAACCGGTTCACCATTAACCGTCTGGCCAATCAGCTGAACGGTCATCGTGTCCGAATCGACTCGCGTAATCACCTGCGTTGCCGACGCGAGCTTACCGTCGCTCAAAACCTGCGACATCCTCAGCAGCCATTCGTCGTCATGCTTTGAGACCGTCCCCTGTGCAAAGGAGCCGTCCGAATTGAATGTCCAGGTGCGGATCTGCCTGTTCAGGGGATCCCATCCAATTACCTGCGTCCCCTCCAGCAGACTGGCATCCGGATATTGAACCGAGAACGATCGGATCAAAAACGCCTCATTGGGAGACCAGCGAAAGGTAGTGCTCACCTGTGTGTCTTCAGACTGGTCCTGCCAGGTACCACCGACCATCCATTCCAGTTCCCGGAGTGCTCCCCGCGCGCTCTGGGGTGGCGTGTCGCGTTCACGGCTATTGTTGATCAGCCACTGGTCACCATCCTTCACGAGTAACGCCGAGTAGACAGAAACGACGGGTTCGATGTCAGCGACAAACAGCGTTGTTCGTCCGTCGATCATTGCCACATCCGGTCGAACCAGTTTGAGTTCGGTGATTTCGCCGCTTAGCCGCGCTGTTGGAGTGTCCTGAAAGAACTTTGAGAAGTGGCGGATCAGCGACTCCCGTCCGGAGAGGCGTTCTCCACTGTCTTCAGCCAGTGAGACGCAGTCCTGCGACCAGAATGTTCCAACGGCATCCGCGTCGTGTCGATTAAATGCTTCGACGTATAACTCCATACGCTGCCGAATAGCCGCGTCATCAGCTGAGACCGTACTGCCGGTCGTGTCGGCATCCTGTCCCGACGCCGTCGGCACCACAACCGCACACGCCAAAAAAATTATCAGGTGGCGGAACATGTTTCGAAACTCCTTCGAATAGCATTCTGACGTAAAGTTCTGCAGGATCCAATGAGATCCTGGATTCCGATCCAAAAAGTTACTGGAGCATGATCACAAGGATAATAAGTCCGGAGGGCGGCCGACCGCAATGGTCGGCCGCCTGACAGGCATCGAGCAGTCATTGCTCTGCGCGGCGAACTGAGGCTCAGGGTTTGTCGCCTGATCTGCAAACTTGACACTGGATAACTGAATACGGTGATGACAGCTCTTCACCGGTATGGCATGCAATGTGCTATCATTGCTTTGCGAGTCGTTGAGCATGTCTCTTCACAGATGGTCGCTCGCGCGAGCTCACTCGCTTTCAATGATAACTCAGCAAAAGAGAGGAATTCTGTTCCTCATCGAGTGACGGTTTTTGGATTAACCGTCGGAAGCGCCGGCGTTCATAACGGCCGTGCGATCCTGTGCCGCAGTGTGCGATCCTGTGCCGCAGTGTGCGGAATAGTGTGCGGAACAGAAGCCGTTGGCTAATGTCGTCAGTCTTAACGTTATCAGCAGTCGCCGGAGCAGGCAGTACGCTGAGGTGAAAGTTACAGAGAAGGTGTCGTCAGCAGGCTTTTTTGATGAGGTATGGTATGAGGGGGATTGAACGTTTTGCTTCCATGCAGTCCATCGGATTAGTTCTGATGGGAGTTACGGCCTTTGCCGGAGCATTTTGGTTTCGATTTCCTCAGGCTCAGCACTCAGCCAGTCCCACTTCATTCGAACCGCACGCCACGAATGAGCCTGCACCGAAATCCGAATCGACGTCAATACCCCTCGTGGGAATGGTTCTGATTCGTGGCGGGGAGTTTGTAATGGGCAGCGACGCCTCTGGAGCGTGGCCCGATGAAAAGCCTTCCCATCGCGTTTCGGTGAACAGCTTTTGGATGGATGCAACAGAGGTCACGAATCGGCAGTTTGCGGAGTTTGTCGCTGCGACAGGTTATGTGACCACAGCCGAGAGACCGCCAACGGTCGACGAGATCCTGGCTAACGCTCCGGAAGGTACACCGCCTCCATCGGTTGACGTGCTGGTGGCTGGATCTCTTGTGTTCATGCCTGCAGATACTATAGTGCCGCTAAATGACATGCGCCGCTGGTGGAGATGGACTCCAGACGCCAGCTGGAAACACCCTGAAGGCCCGGGCAGCGACATTTCCCAGCGAGCTGATCATCCGGTGGTTCATGTATCATGGGACGATGCTGTTGCCTACGCGAACTGGGCCGGAAAGCGGCTGCCAACGGAAGCCGAATGGGAGTTTGCAGCTCGCGGCGGGCTGGAAAAACAGCCCTACGTTTGGGGTAGCGATCCGCCCAGCGTGTCGAAGCCCCAGGCGAATCTCTGGACCGGGTCTTTTCCATATGAAAATACTGCAGCAGATGGTTTCGAGCGAACGGCACCCGTTGGAAGTTATGCTCCCAATGGATTTGGGCTTTATGATATGTCTGGCAATGTCTGGGAATGGTGCAGTGACTGGTACGATCGTGAACTTTACCAGCAGCGGACAGCGACGAAGGTGACGATCAATCCATTAGGACCGGGGGAAAGTCATGATCCAATGCGTCCATTTGCAAGCCAGCGTAGTCAGCGCGGGGGGTCGTTTCTTTGTAACGACAGTTACTGTTCAAGATACCGCCCGAGCGCCCGACACGGCTCTACCCCTGACACGGGAATGTCGCACGTGGGTTTTCGATGTGTGAAATCTCCATGACATCTGTGGAGAAGGCGAATGTCGAGAGAATGAGCAGCAATGTGCTGATCGCTCACTGGTAATGTACTTTATTAGGAGTAACGAATGAATCGTGGCTTTTTGTTGAAATCCCTCCTGACGGTGATGCTCGGTGCCGTTCTGGGGCGTATGACCGCATCTGTGCAGATTGGAGAGCCGTTAAAGGCTGAGGTCGTGGCAGACCAGTCTGCTTCAAATGCCGTTGCTGCATTGTCATCAGAGCCAAAGTGTGAGGGCTCGTGCAATGATGGAATCACTCGATCCAATCTGGCACAGCTGGCACGGCACAATCAGTTTGTCTCCGCTCAGGCCGCACAGGCCGGCAGGAAACCCAACATTATCGTTCTGTGGGGCGACGATATCGGGGTTCACAACATTAGTGCTTATAACCACGGGATAATGGGTTACCAGACACCCAATATTGACAGGATCGCTAAAGAAGGCGCGTTATTCACAGATTCCTACTCACAACAGAGTTGTACTGCGGGCCGAGCTTCTTTCATCCTCGGACAGCACCCGTTCCGTACGGGATTGCTGACCATTGGTATGCCGGGAAGCACACACGGAATTCCGGACTGGACGCCAACTATCGCTGACCTCCTCAAGGAGCAGGGTTACGCGACCGGACAGTTTGGTAAGAACCATCTGGGCGATCAGGACAAGCACCTCCCTACGCTGCACGGGTTTGACGAGTTCTTCGGTAATCTGTACCACCTGAACGCGGAAGAAGAACCGGAAACTTATTACTATCCAAAAGATCCGGAATTTAAAAAGAAGTATGGTCCGCGCGGCGTACTCCATTGCAAGTCGGATGGCAAGGGTGGTCAGACCATTGAAGACACGGGCCCGCTGACTTCCAAACGTATGGAAACGATTGACGAAGAAGTCCATGCCAAAGCTATGGATTTTGTGGATCGGAACGCAAGGGAGAAGAAGCCATTCTTCCTGTGGTACAACAGCACCCGAATGCACGTCTGGACGCACCTCAAAAAAGAATCTCAGGGTGTCACCGGCATCGGCCTTTATCCCGATGGCATGGTGGAGCATGATGGCTTTGTCGGTCAGGTGCTTAAGAAGCTTGACGATCTGGGTCTGGCCGAAAACACGATCCTGGTTTACGGCACCGACAATGGGGCCGAGACTGCTACGTGGCCTGACGGCGGCATCACGCCTTTCCATGGTGAAAAGGGGACGACCTGGGAAGGCGGCTTCCGAGTGCCCATGCTTGTTCGCTGGCCTGGCGTGATTAAGCCCGGCACACTCGTCAATACAATCTTCTCCCAGGAAGACTGGATGCCGACGCTGCTCGCCGCCGCAGGTGAACCGAATGTTGTCGAGAAGCTCAGGCAGGGCCATAAGGCAAATGGGAAAACCTTCAAGGTCCACGCCGACGGATACAACTTTATGCCGTTCTTTAAGGGTGAGGTTAAGAAGGGTCCGCGTGAGCAAATTCTATACTTTGGACAGGGTGGTGAACTGAATGCCGTGCGGTGGAATGACTGGAAAGTCAACTTCGCCTCGGTAAACGGAAATATTGCGACCGGCACCCGGGACGTTACTGGCTGGCCGCTGATCGTTCATCTCAAGGCAGATCCCTACGAAAAGATGCCTCACGAGTCGGCCATGTATCTTCGCTGGTACGGCGACAATATCTGGCTGTTTGTGCCTGTCCAGGCCGAGATTAAGAAGTTCCTTGTCACGATCCCGGCATTTCCGTTCCAGCAGGGTAGCAGCCTTAATGCCGCTGGAATCAACTACCAGACGCTCAAGGCTGCGGAGGCGCTGAAACGGTTGAATGAACTGGAAACGCTCGGCGTTCCAGCCAACTAGGCCAGCATTTGCCACTTTGCGTGGGGTGGGCTGAGAGCCTGTCAAAAACCACAGCTTTCCGGAGGGGCGTCTCGTGAGAGACGCCCCGTATTTTTTCTGTTCATCAACAAATGAACAAGTTAGAGGAAGGGCTGGAACTCTCGGGTGAGTGTTCTGCTAAATTCCCGGGACGGGCCGGACCGTTTGCGCCGTTCGGCTGCTTCTTTCATAATTTGTTTGTAAGTTGTTGCGATATTCAGAAAGCTGCATTCAATGGCACATCTTCCTCAGTTGCTTCCGGCCGATGAATTCAATCTTAAGCTTGAAGCCGAGGTTCATCCCGCTGACTGGAAGAATCCAACTCCGTCGGGCCGGTACAACCTGGTTGTCATCGGAGCCGGTACAGCCGGGCTGGTGACAGCGGCTGGAGCTGCCGGGCTGGGTGCGAAAGTCGCACTGATTGAACGTGGCCTTATGGGCGGCGACTGTTTGAACGTGGGATGTGTCCCATCTAAAGGTCTGATCAGTTCAGCACGGGCCGCGGCGGCCGTTCGCAGTGCCGGGGATTTCGGAGTGAGCGTTCCGGAAGGAGTTCACGTCGACTTTGCTGCCGCCATGCAGCGGATGCGAAGGCTGAGGGCTCGTATCAGTCCAAACGATTCGGCCCGGCGATTCCGCGAACTGGGTGTCGACGTCTACTTCGGCGATGCGCGATTTGTCAGCTCAGATACAGTCGACGTGGATGGCACAAAGCTGAACTTCAAACGAGCAGTCATCGCCACAGGTGCTCGCGCATCGGCACCACCGATTCCAGGCCTGGATTCGGTGAACTACCTGACAAACGAAACCCTGTTCTCGCTGACGGAATTGCCGCGACGCCTGGCGGTCATCGGAGCCGGTCCGATCGGCTGCGAAATGGCTCAGGCGTTCGCTCGATTCGGTTCAGACGTCTTTCTTGTGGAATCCGAATCCGGCATTCTTCCACGCGAAGATCGCGATGCGGCTGATGTTGTGCAGGCTTCGATGATGAAAGACGGAGTGCGTCTGTTGTGTGGCGGAAAAAATCTGAAAATTCGCAACCACAGTGGACCTCGGCTTAGTGTTGATTCCTGCGGCAGGGACTACGACGAAGCCGTTGATCAGATCCTGGTTTCGGTCGGCCGGACGCCCAACATTGAAGGTCTGAATCTGGAATCCGTCGGCGTTGCGTATCACAAAAAGGGTGTCAATGTGAATGAGAGGCTGCAGACGACGAATCCAATGATCTACGCGGCCGGTGATGTTTGTTCGCCTTATCAGTTTACTCACGCCGCCGACTTTATGGCTCGGATTGTTATTCAGAACGCTCTGTTCAAAGGCCGTAAAAAGTCCGCGTCACTCGTGATTCCATGGAGCACTTACACCAGTCCGGAGATTGCTCACGTCGGACTTTATGAACAGCAGGCCCGGGAAAAGAACATCCCGGTTGATACATACATTCAAAAGTTTCAGGACGTCGATCGAGCTATTCTGGACGGCGCAGACGACGGCTTCGTCAAGGTTCACGTGAAGAAGGGAACTGACCGAATCGTGGGAGCCACGATCGTTGCGCCTCATGCAGGCGACATGATTTCCGAAATCACGCTTGCCATGACTCATGGCCTTGGCCTGGGGAAAATCGGCAGTACCATTCATCCATATCCCACTCAGGCTGAAGCGATTCGCAAACTTGGTGATCAATACAGTCGTACCCGTTTGACACCGTTTGTGAAGTCACTGTTTCGTACCTGGCTTTCGTGGACACGCTGATACTCTCGAAAACTCTGAGAGCTCGATGGGTTCGTCAGGTGGATCGAATCAGGGTCATGGAAAGTCGGGTGGCTGACGAAGATATGCCCTTTTCAATAAATCCGTCAGGATAAAGAGTTCGTGCTGGAGGTAGTGGATCCTGCTAAAGATCCCCTGGCTGCAGCACCTTTCGCAAGGTCCACTATCCGAAATTCAAAGCTTGACAAAGCAGCAGGTGGGTTTGGACTGAATTGTGTGATCAGAGGATCTTTACCGATGCTTTGTCGTTATTCCGTGGCAGAACCACGAGGTGTTGAATCGACGGCTGAAGGTTTGAACCAGCCTTTTTTCTGCACCCAGTAGAGTCCGAAGCCTGCCAGACACCCGCTCAGAAAGCCGCCTCCCGCTTTGGGCAGAATCGATTCGTAACGACCATCGAAAGCTTCACCCAGTCCATTCATCACAAAGAAGCCAGCAGCAAACGAAGCCGTGGAAGGAAGCCATGGCGGAACCGAGATTCGCTGCCAGCTCTTTGCGGAGAGACCGATGCAGATCACCCCGATGGTTCCAGACGCTCCAACCTTCAGGCCTCGAATGAACAGAGCCATCAAATCGCCCTCTCTCTGCAGCCATGCACTGACGAAGCCCATGAAAAAGAACATACCGAAAACTGCAGTGACAACGGCAATGGATGTGACCAGGACAACGGCGCCATCACTTCGACTGGTGGCAGGAGCGGGGTCGACAGGCTTTGATTCGGAGGATTCAGACGTCATATTTTAGGTGGTGTTCGCTCGGGGGGATGAAGATAGACGAATAAACTGTTTGTTGAACGGTGAGCCGCAGGCGATCAATACTTTTGACAGTACCCTGCAAGGTGACTTCGGGTTCAACACAATACTGGATTCAACACAAGAGAGCATAGCAGAGAAAATCCAGGTCTCTGGCAGTGCCCAAAACAGATAGCGGGGTACAGGACGCGGTCATTTCCTTCCTGCAGAGATTCTCCCTTCAGAAATTGCATGGCGATTTACGGAACACCGTGGTCTTCGCCCACCTGATCGTCAGCAGATGATCGAAGCCTTCTCAGAAGATTGACGGATGTCGTTTCCACCAAAACTTCCCAAACGTCGTACAGAAATTCCGTGATCGCGTGCCAGATCAGTTCGGCTGTCGAAACGAAAGCGTCCGGGGAATCCATTCCTGCCACGGATAGTAGTTTGAGACTCAGTGCTTTCAAGTTTTGAGTCTTTTCCTGGTGAGGTGTATTATGGACGCAGGGGAGCGTATCTGGCGTGAACGGATTGCCTGGCAGCAGCAGCCGGCCTGACAGTTGCGCCGTTGAAGGGATCTGTGTGGCCTTATTCGATCGCTGGACATAACTGATCGGGGAGTGTGACCGCACTTGCGGCGTTCATGCCCTGAGGGGAGTTGGGTTGAGGAACTCCGCTCTTCGCTGAACAGCACCATGTCCTGATCAGTCGCCGCGCGTTTGCACCTGGTGTATGGAAAATACACCGAAGCAATCGGTCGTCAACACATTCTGAACTGACAAGCGAAAACACAACGTTTTCCTGAGACGACGCTGCTCTGGTTATAAGTTCAGGTCAGGGAAGTTCAATCGTGACATTCTCGATCTTGCCCTCAAATCGGAAGGGCACGTCGTAAGTCAAATTCACTGGCGTTCCGCAGTCTTCGCCAACATCCAGCGTTTCATCCAGCGTAATACGAATCGGAATTGTACGTTCGACTCGACCTTTAGCGACGGGCGAACCGTCAACACTTACAGTCGCCACCCCACCTCGACCGATTCCGCCGCCATCGTAAGCAAACTGCATTTCGATCGTGTGTTTGCCCGGAGTCAGCGAGTCCTTTCCGGCAACATTAAAGTGAGCGACATCGACGAAGTTGTAGTGGAAAACGGGCTTGCCCTGGTTCAGATACAATCCCCAGCCGCCAAACAGTCCGCCCTGTGTAATAATGATGCCGGACGAATTCTCTTTGACTTCGATTTCGGCTTTAATCGACCAGGACTTATTCTTGATGTCCGGGCTGGCTCCTTCCGGAATTCGAATCATCCCCTCGTTGAAGCTGAACGATTTGCGACCTCGAGTCAGACTTGGTCGAATCGCCGGATCCAGTCGCTCCGTCTTGCTGTTATCAATTGGCAGCACGTTGTAGCGAGCCGCTTCGGTATAAAACAGCAGTTGCAGATCCTTCAGCTTATCAGGCATCTCTGCAGCCAGATCATGCGCCTGTGAGAAGTCTTTGTTCGTGTCATAAAGTTCCCACTTGTAGCCAGTGATTTCGTCGACCCTGGCACCGGCCGAATCCCACGGAGCCCCGACCGGCGTCGTGCAGGCAACCCAGCCGTCTGAGTATATTGCTCGATTCGCCAGCAACTCAAAATACTGTTTTGTGCGACGATCTTTCGCATCCGTGTCAGCAAACGCATAAGTCATGCTCACACCTTCGACTGGCTTTTGCGTAACGCCATTCACCGAAGACGGCATTGTGACCTGGCAAGCTTCCAGAATCGTGGGCACAACATCGATGCAATGATGGAATTGAGTTCTCAGTTCTCCCCTGGCCGCGATGCCTTTTGGCCACGAAATCACCATACCATTGCGAGTTCCTCCGAAGTGGCTGGCAATCTGTTTCGTCCACTGGAACGGCGTGCACATTGCGTGCGCCCAACCTACCGGGTAATGATTGTACGTCTTCCACGATCCAATTTCGTCGGCTCGGGCGAGCACGTCGTCGATGTTTTCCTTAACGCCATTGAAGAAGGTCATTTCATTGAGCAGGCCCTGGCGACTACCTTCCGCGCTGGCTCCGTTGTCGCCGGCGATGAAAATCACCATGGTGTTATCGAGCTCGCCGCGTTTGCGAATTGAATCGATCACACGACCCACGTTATAGTCGGTCTGTTCCAGGAACCCTGCGTATACTTCCATGAAACGCGCATACGCCTTTTTTTCGTTTGGCGAACACGAATCCCAGGCCTGAATTCCGGGGGCGAGTGGTGTCAGGGCCGCATCCTGTGGAATGATGCCCATCTTCTTCTGGCGAGCAAACGTTTCCTCGCGAATCTTGTCCCATCCCTGATCAAACCTGCCTTTGTATTTTTCAACCCATTCCTTTTTCGGATGGTGCGGTGCGTGAGTGGCTCCTGGTGCGTAGTAACAGAAGAACGGCTTGTCCGGAGCAACAGCCTTCTGCATACTGATCCATTTGATAGCCTGATCCGCAATGTCGTAGTCGAAGTTGTAATCAGGATTATTGAGGTACGGATCGATGGGCTTCGTGCCTTCGGTTACAGCCGGACGCCATTGGCTCGTGTCGCCACCAAGGAAACCGTAAAAATGATCGAAGCCAAGACCGGTTGGCCACAGATCAAACGGTCCGGCCTGGCTGGTCTGCCAGTCAGGGACGTTATGATTCTTGCCAAACCATGCAGTGCCGTATCCATTCTGCTTCAGCACTTCAGCAACGGTCGCGGTGTCCTTCTGCATCACTGAGTCATATCCCGGGAAACCGGTGGCGGCTTCGGTGATCACTCCTGTATGCACCGAGTGATGATTGCGCCCGGTGATTAGAGCTGCTCGAGTTGGACTGCAGAGCGCTGTGGTGTGGAAGTGATTAAACTTCAGGCCATTGTCCGCCAGCATCTGGAAGGTAGGCGTATTGCAGGGACCGCCAAAGGTACTCGTCGCGCCGAAGCCCACATCATCCAGCAGAACCAGCAGCACATTCGGAGCGCCGGCCGGAGCCTTAAGCGGCTGAGGAAAGTCAGATTTCGACTCTTTGGCTCGCAGGTTCACTATGCCCTTAAATGGCTGCGGAGGTCGTGGCAGAACATCCTGAGCAAAAACCATGGAACTGAGGTTAATGGCGAGCATCAACACGATAACAGTTGGAAAGCAACGTGGCTTCACGCCTGAACTCCGGAAAGTGTGTGAATACGGTGAGTCTTCTGAACGGCTGACAGGTTGTGATTATGGGGTTAGCTCAAAGGAGACCTTCTCGATCGTCCCGGTAAACGGAAACGTCCCTCGATCCTTGTAAGCGGGATCGATCGGAGTGATCGAATCGCGGCCGACTTCAAATGGCTCCAGCCCATGACGAAAGCTTGAACGTTTCACCTTGCCTTCGCCAGCAGCCTTTCCGTTCACAAACATCTTTAATGTGCCGCTGCCGACTGGCGTTCCATCCGGAACAAACTCAGTTCGAAGCTTCACTTTCCCCTCAGGAAGAGTTTCTGTGCCCTGAATTGTGACATCGGCAATATCGAAGAATGTGTAACGGAATGTTGGCTTACTGTCCTTCACATAGAGCGACCAGCCACAAGAAAACGCGCCCACACAGGTCACAACACCTTCGGCTCCGCCTTTCGGAATCTCCAGATCCGCCGACACGGCATGAGCGCGCGGATACAATTTCGGGCCGATCGGTTCCGGCAGCCAGACATTGTTGCCAAAATAGTTCCAGCTCGTCACGGGTTTACCCGAGACACGAAGCGAAGGATCCATTCTCTCAGAGAAACGTGGATCCAGAGGAAACACGTCATAGAGTTTCGCCTGCTCAGCAAACGTCTGCTGCAGCTCCTTAAGCTTGTCCGGAAACTGCGTCGCTAAGTCCACTGCCTGGCTAAAGTCCTGATTGACATTATAGAGTTCCCATGGGGCCGTCATGAAGCCATCACCTCGGCCAGCCGTTTCCCAGGGCAAACCATACTTGCTGCTCGCGACCCAGCCGTCGTGATAGATTGCTCGATTGGTCGCCATTTCGAAATACTGTGTCTTGCGGCGATCCTCGGCTTTTCCATCATCGAAGGAGTACATCATAGAGACACCTTCGATTGGCTTCTGAACAATCCCATTAACCTCAGTCGGCTCCGGAATTCCTGCGGCTTCCAGAATTGTGGGCACCACGTCGATAACGTGATGAAACTGCTCACGCAACTCGCCTTTGGCTTTAATGCCATTCGGCCAGTGAACCACCATGGGGTTTCGAGTTCCACCGAAATGCGAAGCCACCTGTTTCGTCCACTGAAACGGTGCGTTCATCGCCCAGGCCCAGCCGACCGGAACATGCGGCTCACTGGAAGGTCCGCCGATCTCATCAATGCGTTCGATGGAACTCTGCAACCCCAGCTGAACACCCATTAAGCTGGCGATTTCACTGAACGTGCCTTCCAGACCCCCCTCAGCGCTCGCGCCATTGTCTCCAACAATGTACATCACTAACGTGTTGTTGAGTTCTCCTGACTTTCGCAGGCTGTCGAGCAGTCGACCCACCTCATAATCGGTGTAGGCCATGTACGCTGCGTAATTCTCCATCAGTCGACAATACACCTTGCGTGCATCCGCCGACTGACTGTCCCAGGAAGGAACGCTCTCGGGACGAGGTGTTAGTTTGGTCAACCTGGGGATGATGCCGATTTCCAGCTGCTTCGCATGGGTCAGTTCACGTTGCTTATCCCAGCCGTGATCAAACATCCCGGTAAACCTGTCTCGCCATTCCTTCGGAGCATGATGTGGCGCATGGATACCGGAAGTGCTGAAATAATTGAACCAGGGCTTGTTCGGATCAGCCGCACGAATATTTCGAGTCCACGCGATGGCTTCGTCAGTCATGTCGGCCGTGAAGTGATACCCCGCCTCCGGGGACTTCGGCTGAGGAACCCAGGTTGTGTTGCGGTAGATGGTCGGGTAATACTGATGCGTCTCGCCCTGATTAAAGCCGTAGAAATAGTCGAATCCCAGGCCAGTGGGCCATCGATCGAACGGACCAGCCGGACTAATGTCAGGCTCTGGCGTGTTGTGCCACTTGCCGAACATCGCGGTTGCGTAACCATTGTCACGCAGAGTCTCTGACACCAGCGCAGTACTTTTAGGGATGATTCCTGTGTACCCGGGATAGCCGGTTCCCATCTCAATGATGACTCCGGTCGCGACGGAATGATGATTGCGTCCCGCAAGCAGTGCTCCCCGAGTCGGACTGCAAAGCGCGGTTGTATGGAAACGGTTGTACTTCAGTCCATTGTCGGCCAGTTGATCGAGATGTGGCGTGGCTACGGGGCCACCAAAAGTCGAACACATTCCGAAGCCGACGTCGTCCAGAAGAATCAACAGGACATTCGGACTCCCCTCGGGAGCTCTCAGAGGCTGCGGGAAGCTCGGGACAGAATCACGGAACGTTTCCCCGATCTTTCCTTTAAACGCAGGATCTGTGATCGGCAGGTTCACACGATTCGGCTGCTCAATCGACTGTCCAAATGCGGGAACGGCACCAAAAAGTACAATTGCTGTCAAACAGACGAAACGCATAGACAACGCAAACCTTCACAGAAAACCTGCCATGAGGCCTAAAAATTCACCAGTGAAAAAATTCACCTGTGAAGCACCAGAGTAATAATGACCGGGGACATGTTCCAGTCACACCGTTAATTCCATATTTATTCTGGTTAAACACAAATGAAGTGCGCGTGACAGAAATCCAGAGTTTACCGTAGACCTTGTTGCGGACGCTTTTGCCACGCAAGCGGGCGTCCATGAGTGATCGAATACTTCTCCATTTCAGTCGATAACACTTGTGTCATCTGTGGTAAAAAAACGCTTCGACGACACATGATGTACATCGCGTTGCCGTACCCCGTGAAGGAATGGAATCGACCATCAAATCACCTGCCACGCGCACTTCATTTGTCGTTGAACCGAGAATCTGCCATTGAGGGAATTCAATCGCTTCGAATCTCAAACTCGCCACGGTTCAAGTCGCAGACTCGATCAGATTTCTGAGTTGCAGAAGCAGGACATACACCTTTACCGGACAGGCTTGCTGAACACCAGGTCGTCCGGCTTCATCAAGCTTCCCCAGCCAGGCAACGACTCGCTGCCGCGGCCCGTTGCCGTGCGATGAGATTCTACCAGCGCCCAATAAGCGTGACGCTTTCCATTCTTCGTTCTGTAGCATTGGCGAATAAACGTACTCGCAAATGCTAACGCCTTTCGGGTCGATGCATGGACTTCTGGCATTCAATACCTAAGGTCAAATTATGACCAACACCACACTCGCCAATCAGAAGTTGTTTCGGAGGATGCCGGACGAATGCTTCCCGTCATTGGAAGCACTGTATTCTCACTGCGCTCTGCAGCGAGATCGTTCTCAGGATCACTGGGAACGCCCGCAGGCAGTGTTGCTCAGTACGGAAACGCACTGACTATGCGGAAACTGGGGAAGTTTTGGACTGGCCTTGCTCAATACTCAAAGCCGAGAGTAGAGCAATGGAAAGCAGACCGAGTTGATGAGAGAAAACTGAGTGCCGAACACAAATGTTCTACTGCTCTACTTTCTCTCATCAACTCTCTATTCGCGAAGCGAGTGGAGGCGGGAGAACACCAATAGAACTTTTTCTGATCGGGATCAGCTCTTTCTACTCGCAGGAAAATCAAAATGATTCGATTACTATTGGCACCATGTTCATGATGGCAAAAGTGCGTTCGGTTTGAGTTCGAGTTCAGCTTTCTCGCCATCAAAGGTCGCTGTGAAGAAGTCCAGGCAGCCACCGTGTCCCAGGATGATGACTTCGTCGCTGGCCGATCCGAAATCGACGAATCCGACGGTCGTTTTCCACGCGATTACTTCCCGACCAGATTCAATGTGTAACTTCACATCACCGTAGTGAATTTTGAGCCGGTCGCCGGAATCAACCAACGCATCCCATCGAGCATCCGCATTCGGACCAACGACTCGAATCGTGATCACTGGCCTCAAGATCAATCGATAGTCGTTTGTGCCCGGGAAAATGCTGACATACTCCCGGTATGAAAACTTCATCGTGTACCCACGAAACGGACGTCGGAAAGGGGAATTTTTTCAAAGACTGGATCTTCAACCTGCTGTTCCTGCGCCGCCTGCCAGAGTTGCTGCAATGTTTCAGCATGAGCAACGATGCATGTGTGCTCGGCATTCCAGACAACCCATTTTCCTCCCAATTCAGGAGGAACCGCAGTTGGACGACCCTGATCAACTCTTTTTGTCGGCATGTCTGTCTCCTCTTCGGGTCCATATTACCCACTGACGGGGTCGAGAAGGAGAGAAAAGAAGGGCCCTTCAGTCAGAAATGCGATGGCAACCGCAAAATGTTCAAAGTCCCCTTGCCTCGCTTGCCGTAAAGCCTTGCGAGAGAATCGGATTCGATTAAGTGGAGGCAAGAGGACACCAATAGAACTTTTCTGCGAGGGCGTCCAGAACTGGGAACCCGCGACGGAATCACTGATTTCTTCCGTAACCTAAACTCTGGACTGGACTTGGCCGAAATGTTGTCCAGCAAAGGGCATTTTCATTTATCGTCAGACAGGGATTTCACGAGTTGAGCGACCTCTGCTTTCAGAGACACACGGCCTGCCGCACGTATGGCCCGGTGGTCAGAGGATCATCACCTATTAACGGAACCTGAGCCGTTGAAGTCGCGAGATAAGATGCCTGTCCTCTACTTCCTCTCAACGGCTTGACAATCCTTTCTTCGTAGATGTCCTTTCCTTCCTTGAGGACACTGTGATGAAGAGAGCTCCCGGCAACTGGCGAGATCATACAACCTATACAAGTGTCATCTATTCTCTCTATATTTCATCGCCCACACAACGATCCGGTGCTTCCCTGAATTTCAGGTATGGCAAGGCACTACTGCCGCTTCTTTCTCGGAACGGCCGTAATTTGTATCTTGTGCATGGGACGCTCGAATAAGAACGCATCGAACCACATGCTCTCGAATCGCTGGGCATGGAATGAGGTTAATCCATCTCGAATTCCGTCCACCCCGTCAGCCGGATCTGCAAAATAGATCACATCGTCCCGCTCGGTGTCGGTTCCACGGGTGTCATAGCCGACGACCAGGACCCAGTGCCCGCCCCAATCGATCCATTCGACAAGAGTCGGAATTCCCCGGTCCAGATTCTCACGCAGCAGCTTGAGAGATCCGTTCTCGCCCCAGGTGACTTCGAAATCATGGCTCTCGAGCCAGGCCACCATGCTGGCGGGCGAGGTGCCTTTCTGCGGAGTGCATTGAGCCTCTTTGGCGATCTGCATTTCGTCGCCATCGCGCCCCCCAAACCGCAGCAGCGAAACCAGCGTCGCAGGACCACAGGTATACGACGTCGTCTGCTGAAAGGCCTTCAATGGAAGGAGGGTCCGATTCGGCTCTGCCTTAGGAGTCCCCTGATCAGCAGACGGTTCCTGCGCGAGTGCTTGATGCCCGTCGGACTGAACGGTCAGTTGCATGCAGGGTATTGCCACGATCAAAGACGCGAACACGACTGCAATCTGCCCGAGGGAAGTTTTCGTCACTGCGAAGTCCTTTCGATTCTCCCTCAACGTCGGATGCCACCGCTGGCCGTCGACATCGGGGGCGCTGCCCCACTCTCCACAAACGCGACCTGGAGTATAGGCACATCTGCCTGACTCAATCCAGTTCATCGGCACGGTCGGAAGTAGTAAGCGTCCGATTTAACCATACTTGCCAGAGGGTTTATGTTGCGGTGGTGACAGATCACATGCGACGGAGACTTGGCGATGGCACGAGAGCGGTCGGATTCAGTGGCAGCGAGATGGCGGGAGTCCGAGATTGGTTCCGAACGGTACTTGCGTCAACGACCCAGGATGCACAATCCGATGCTCGGGCTCAAAGGGCCGAGTTACAACGGCAAGAGAAGCTGATCGCTGGACAACAGGATCGCCTTCTGAATCTCCGGATTGATGACCAAATCGACGAGATGGCGTTCAATCGCAAGCAGACCGAGTTACGTGATCGACTGGCTTCCATCAAGCTGCGGGCCGAGGTTCCTGATCGGACGCGAGACGAAAACGCCGAATTTGCATCCCAGGTGTTTGAACTTTCACAAACCCTTCGCCAGAAATGGCTTACCGCTGATTACGCCGAAAAACGTAAGATCCGTGAAATCGTCTGGTTGAACTGTCGCCTCGTCGACGCAACTCTAGCCCCGACAATAAGAAAGCCCTTCGACGTTCACGCCGAAGGGCTCATCTCAAAAGAAAATGGAGGATAACGGACTCCTCCATACCTCTGCTTCGCCTGAGAAAACACTGGATTCTCTGCACCTTGAATTACCCGTGGGTGCATATTGGGTGCATTCTGAAAAAGATGCTCCCGGCTGGGATCAGTTGCGGCTTCTGGTGCTGGAATGCCCGGATCTTCCTGTAAGCGTCCGCAAGCGAATCGTCGAGCAGGTGGATGTCCTCGTTCGTGACTGCAGAAGGGCGCCAGCCGGTCAGCCAGATCGGCCACCGAGGCCGTTCGTCACGGCTGACCCTCCTTCTCCTCCTCTGCTTTGATGCCGCCCCCGTCCGCTTTGGCGGAGGGGGCATCCTCTCCGGACACTCCCCTTTTTGAAAGATAGAAACGATGAGCACGATGTCACTGGTCTGCCCTCCGCTGCCAGGAATGGCAGTCTCCCCTCCCGTCATTCTTCGGGGCCTGATTCCCCCGGAGAACGTGCAAAACATCCCGCTGGAACTCTGCCAGCGAAACCAGTGGGTCTGCTGGCGGTATCAGCAGAGAAATGGCAGGCAAACAAAGATTCCTGTCAATCCCCATAACGGACAGCCTGCCGATGTGACCCACCCATCGACCTGGGGAAGCTTTGATCAGGCTTTGTACTTCAAAGGTAAAGCTGACGGCATCGGAATTGTCCTTGCTGACGACGGTTCCCTGATCGGTGTGGATGTGGACCACTGCATTGACAAACTCACCGGGGATTTCACGGAGGCCGGTAGGAAGGTCTTTGCGGCATTGCGGAGAACGTACTTCGAGATTTCTCCCAGCGGAACGGGACTGAAGTACTTTTTCCGTCGAGATCCGCAATCGAATTTCTCGATCACACGCAATAAGCACACCGGGATGAAGACGGAAGTCTATGACCGCAACCGATTCTTTACGGTTACCGGAATCCCCTTCTGTGGAATCGA
>JALHMY010000013.1 GCA_022843805.1 Fuerstiella sp. | reverse complement strand
GGGGCGCCGGCGGGGGGGGGCCGCCCCCGCCGCGGATGGCACTCAACGCCCTCACTATAACACCCGCAAACCGCTATTCACCCGGCCCCCTCCCGATCTTGCTTCGCTCGCTCGACCTCCCCCAGCTTCGCTGGGAGAGGAGGTTTTCAAAAACCCTCCCCTCCCCGCAAAAACCTCCCCTCCCGCGCAGCGAAGCGCAGTGGGAGGGGTCGGCCGACAGGCCGGGGGAGGGCCCTCCGCAGGTGGCACAGAACGACGCCCCTATAACACACGCAAACCGCTATTCACCCGGCCCCCTCCCGATCTTGCTTCGCTCGATCGACCTCCCCCAGCTTCGCTGGGGGAGGAGGTTAAGAAAACCTCACCTCCCGCACGGCGAAGCGAAGCGGGAGGGGTCGGCTATCAGTCCGGGGGGACCTTCCATACTCATTCACGATCCTGCACCTGCAACCGGAATTCGTCGCTGTTACCGACGAGCTCCGGAGCGTACATTCCAAGGATTCTGGCTGGCAGTGCTGAGACCTGCTGGCTGGGTGTTTCCGCCCGCAACCGGTAACTCACGCTGTGCTGTCCTCGAGCAATATCGCTCAGGAAGAAGGTCACTCGTTCATCTCGCAGCTCACGATAAGCTCGCAGTCCTTCCCACACATAGCCGCTTCGCTGGTCATCCGGTTCAAATCCTGAGGGCTTGCGATCTTCCAGCATCAGATACTCATAGTCATTTTTGCTCTCAACAATCAGCTCGACTTCCACAAGATCGCCGCTTAATACCGCCTGCAGATTCTCAAGAGGAATGCGTTTGTATTTAGCCGTTTGCTGCTTAACAACCTGACCTCGCTGGCCCTGTACGCTGACATCTTTATCGTCACGTTCCAGTCGGTAGAACCGTCTCTGCACTTTCACTTCCAGACCAGCGGCGGTGATCGCATCTTCCTTTGTGAAATTGGTCAGATAAGCGTTAAAGTAAACAGGTCCCTTCCCGGTTCGCCAGATTTCAATCTGATGTTCGCCAGTTTTGACCGCATCACCCTCCAGCAGTACCAAATTGTCAAAACTGAAGAAATTGTCGGCGGTAATCTTCACACGCTTCTGAAGAGTTCCGTCGACCAGAACTTCAATCGTCATGTCGGGTTTATCTTCGCCGCTGACTGCCAGATAATCGGCCATAGCTTCCACGACCAGTGCCGTATCTCGTGTGCTGTTCCAGTAGGTGCCGTGTTTACGATTATTCAGCAGGTATTTCACCAGACGCGGAGCCACTTCGCTTTGAGGAGTGGCTTTCAGCATCAGTTGCAGATACCGGGCCATCGCTTCGTTTTCACTTCCATACCAGTACCACCAGCTGTCCTGCGGCATTCTCAGCCATGCCGTCTGATTTTCGTCATCCTGTTCCAGAAACTGCTCGATGTTCCGCAGCAGCATGTCTCGCCGCGGAATGTCCTGCTGGACGTCCAGTACCAGGCCGGTCAGTGCTTTTGCGTAAACAGACAGATCTCCGCGATCACGGTACAGGTAATCGCTCATGGCTTTGTCGAGCCCATCATGCTGCGCCAGTACAAAGGCCACAAAGGCATCCATGTTGTCTGCCTTCATTTTGAAGCGTTTCTCTGACTTGTAGTCAGCACCGGCATCTCGACGCTGATCGCCCTCTCGCAGAAGAGTCAGCTGTTCGGCCTGATAGTTCTTCAGCCATTCCACTCCTCGCTGAATCACATCCGGCAGCACAGGCACGTCATTTTTGACAGCCAGAGTCAGTCCATGCACAACCTGGGATGTCATGTGAGCCGATGAATGTTCACCATAGCCGCTAAACCATCCCCATCCACCATCAGAAAGCTGCATATCGGTCAGTGCTTTGACACTGTCCTGAATGATGCGATTCATCTCTGTTTCGTCGAACACCGGATTTCGGGCATACCGCTGCCACTGAGCAGCCCGGGTTGCCGCGTCACCTATCTCCTGAGCATTCAGGTTGGTGCGTTTCTTTTGAACATCACCCAGATTGATGCCCATTCGCTGCAGTGTCCGCTGAGTAATCACAGCGGGCAGAAAGCGATTCAAGGTTTGTTCAGTGCAGCCGTATGGAAATTCGATCAGATATGGCAGAGCATCAACCATGGCGCCGGCCAGAGACGGGCTGTATCGAATTTCAAGCCGCGACTGCTCCTCAATGCGTTCGGCCGGAACATTGACCGTAATTTTCGCGGATTCACCGTTCGGACGAATAACTCCCGTATAGCTGTCCGTTTTCAGGATTCCGTGCACATAAACGGGTACCGACAGTTCGGCAGCATCCGATTCTTCGCGGCTGAGCGCCTTCATGCGAACTTTGGCTGTTCCGGAAGCAACGACCTGTACCTTCCAGTCAACTCGACGTTCACCGCCTGCTTCGATCTGAATCTGCTGCTCCGCCGAGTCCAGCATCTTCAGCAGACCGCCTTCGCTCTCAAGCACAACCTGACAGACAGCGTCACTCTTCAGATAATTGTGAACAACAGCAGACAGTGTAATCTGGTCTTTTTCGGTGAGGAAACGCGGAACCTGAGGACGAATAATCAGATCCTTGCTGCTGATGATGTCCGCCGAACCGGAGCCGACTCGTGTGCCATCGCCCATCGCCCAGGCTTTGACCTTCCACGTCGTCAGGTTATCGGGAACACGGAATTTCACCTCAACGATTCCGTCCGCGTCGGATTCGGCACTGGCCACCCACCATGCCGTATCCGCAAAATTGGATCGAACAGTTACAGGTGCGGCCTGCGGAGCAGCACCCGTGTCAAACATCGCATCGGCGACAGCACCCTTAGCCATGGGAGCCCCCATTTCTTCAGCACTGCTCATCGCCATCGGCGCGCCGCCAGCGGGCGCCATGGCCATTCCCCGTGCGAACATCATTCGTCCGCCCATCGGAAATCCCGGCCCTCCCAGCGACGGATCAGTTCCGAACAGAGGCTGCATCGGCACTTCACCTGGCAGCTGCAGCGGTCCGCTGCGCAGTTGCAGAGTGCTTTCATTATACAGATTGTGATAGCGACGCACGTTCCAGAAGAACGAGCGGATCTCCGGAATACTGCTCGCCGCAATGTATTCCAGACTGGCATCGTAGACGCTTAGCACAGTGTTACCGACGAATGGTTTTCCGTTAATGTCCGTCAACTTCAAACGCACGGTGGCTTCCTGGCCAGGACGGTAACGTTCAGCTGAGGGCAACACCTGCACGTCGGCAACACGCTGCTCAGGAGGCACAACAATTTCACGGATTTCCGCATGCATTCGTCCGTCAGCAATCGTTAGTGCTTCCACAAAGATATTGGGCATATCCTTTCGTTCGATCTTCAGCTCATGAACAATGCTCTTCCCCTGCAGCTTCAGTACAACTGGCTTTGAACAGATTCCATTCACTGGCCGAACAAACAGCAGCACGGTGCTGTCTGCACGGTTCGTATTGATCTGCAGTCGGACCATGTCGCCCGGCTGATAGTCTCGCTTGTCAGTTATCAGTTCCAGATCATTGAATCGGTATGTTCGACCGTCTTCCGTCTGACCGCGAACAAACAGAACACATCCACCTTCCTGTTTGTGGCCTTCCGTGTCAGTAATCGTTACGGCAATTCGAAACTGACCGGACTTCGGCATCACCATTTTCAGTGTGCCTGAACCGGCTACATCCGTTGAAGCATCCCACGACTGTAACTCTGTTTCGACTGGCTTGTCGCCATCGTACTTCACCGAATACAGAACAGCCTTTCCGGTGCCGTTCACCGGCTTTCCATCCGGCGTTCTGGCCTGGAATCCCAGATTCACGGTATCGCCGGTCTGATAGTGTCCCCGGTCTGTCCAAACGAAAACCTTAAACGGATCACGGGCGACAAGCACACTGCCGGTACCGATAATCGTTCGACGCGACTGATCAGTCACTTCGGCAGTAATGCTGTAGTTGTGATCGCTGTCTCCGTGATTCTGAAGTGCTGCAATCGTGTCAACTTCCACTGCGAATGTACCGTCTTCGCCGATCTGAGCATCACCTTCGGCGACAACTTCCGGAGGATCGGGATTCCAGTTCCACCATGGCGGAATCGGCGGCGAGCAGCCCCAGCGTTCCCATCCCGGGTACCAGGAATAACTCGGAGCAAACCACCAGTATCCTGGCGAATACAGCCAGTCCCATCGGGCAATGGGATACCAGCGACTGTCCTTTTTCGTTCGTTCGATTTTATAGTGCACACTGGCCTGTGTGACGGGTGCGCCAAAGTAATAACTGGCTTTGATCGTGATCGGGATCTTCTCACCCAGCATCACGGGTTTTTCCGGCTGATCAATTTTGACTTCATATTCCGGTTTACGGTACTCTTCGACCACAAACGTTCCCTGTCCGATCACTCCCCGTTCATTGACCATAACGGGGGTCATCTGCCCATTTCGTTCCTGCATGCGAGTGACAGGCACAACGGAGTCGTTGCAGACCATGAGAGAGTAGTTTCCCAGAGTTGCATCGGCCGGAATCGTCCACGCACCGTCCATGCCGGCCCATCGATCCGTCAGAGTTTCCTTTTCGAAAACCACATCACCCTTTGGATTTCGAATCTGCAGCCAGTACTTCTTATTGGCAAACCGCGCATCATCCTCATGAAACCGCGGCTGTCGCACCCAAAGTCGGAATTTCACTTCGTGGCCGGGCCGATAGACCGGCCTGTCCGTGATGCTGTAAACTTTGACCGGACTATAATCCAGATCCGCAATTCGGTTCGGGTTCCACAAATGGGTGAATCCGTGAAATGCCATCCGTCCGTCAGCCGTGCGTGCAATCGTCAGCCACTGATAGCCTTCGCCCACCCGACGGCTCGCCGGTATGCATAGTCCCTGAGCATCGGTACGATCAGCATGACGGCTTGTCAGCACCTGATATCGGGCAGTCTGTCCGACTCGTTCGTGTTTCCAGCCAAAGAACTCCAAGTCTGCACGGGCCACTGGGCTGCCCGTCACAGCATCAGCCACATAGTACAGAGTACCCTGATCGACGGGCTTGCGTGTGATCGCCAGGTCTGCGAGCCACACCACCATTCTGGCTTCATTCCCTTCACTGATTTTGGCTGTCACCCAATAGGCACCCGCCTTCTGCAGAGGAGTGGAAATCGTCTGACGGGCGTCAAAGTGCCCTTCCGGCGGCGTTAGTTCCGTGGTCCACTGAGCGACTGGCTGATCAACATACTTTTCACGATCTCTGCTGATCAGCAGATACCCCACATTTTCAATCTGCAGCCGATCGTACTCAAGGTTCGTCGGATTGCTCTGCAGATACTCCCTGATATCGTTCAGCAGCAGATCAATCTTTATGGGACTGGCCTGAAATGCAGCCTGGGATCCATTGCGAAAACGAATCTCCAGAGTTGCTCCTTTTCCGGCGGGCTGCGTTGTGAGATCTTCAAACTGAATCCAGTTTTTCTCGATCTGATCCAGCCGAATCTGCAGCTCGTTCCGGTCGTCATCGCTGATTGCCAGAGGCAGCATCGATCGAAGCAACTCGACAGCCTGGCTGTACTGATGACGGTTCATTCGCACATTGACCAGAGCGTCGAGAGCAATTCGCTGTTTCGAATCCTTCCGAGCGGCCACGCGTTTGTAGATCGCCACATGATTAAACTCTTCGGGCAGAGTGAACCGCCTGACGCCACTCGCCAGCCGGGCAATCGTTTCTTCATCTGAAAGCAGATGAGCCGCCCAGTTACCGGAATCCACCGGCTTATTGTCCGTTGCGTCGGCCTGATTTTCGTTGGCGGTGTTCAGATCGATGACAGGAATCGGTCCGATGACTGCAGTGGAAACGCCAAACTGCGAGTGCAGAAAATCGGCCCATTCCAGTTCTGTTTCGCTCAGCCGTTCCGCATCTGTTTTTGCGACCTGGTCGAGCGCCCAGCGCCAGCGTTCTCCGTCAGTTTTGGCTGCTTCCCACGACGCAGGCAGCTGATGCAGCACGGGATTGCCGCCCGCATCAACAGGTGCTCCTTTGTTCGGGCCACCCATTCCGCGGTCGAAGTGGAAACGATTTTGCTGCTGTTCATCATAATCCGGGAGATTGCTGAGATCCGTCAGATCCTGCAACTTCCATGCTTCGCCATAACGAGCAGCCCCGATCCGATCGGCCAGCTGCTTCAGCACGTTCGCCTTATCCTGCGCCGTCGCTCCATCATCGGCCATAACAACTGGCAGCGCCTGCAGTATCAGCTGCAGAGCGCGGACTCGGTCACGGTCGGCTGAGCTCACATATTTGCCGCCTCCACGATGGTAACCTCGCTCGAATTCTCCGGCGATCAGAAAACCCTCAGGAGGAACCTCACCATTGAGGCTGCTGGCAACCGCTGTCAACAGACGCCATTTCCGTGAATGAAGCTGAACGGTTTCTTCCAGTAGCTGGTCAAATTCGTTCACACGATTTAGCTGTACCAGGCAACTCACCGCTGCCTTCCAGTCCTCGGCAAGATTCTGGTCAGTGCTGGTGGTGTCCAGAATCAGCTTCTGAAACAACTGCAAAGCCTCGTTCTGGTTATTTTCCTGTAACAGTTTCCTCGCATTTGTCCGCATCTCATTCTGATCCTGAACAAATGTTGTTGCCACCAGGCCGGAAGCACTGACAACAGTTAAAACCAGCGACATCAACGCGTAACGCATGGACAAATTCCTTCTGCAACAATCCTTTCGCAGCCCGCTATCCTGTACACAGGATATCCCATCCGATCTCCGACGTGAATCAGACTCAGAAAAACAGACCGGACTTCTGAAAAGCTGACAACTCAGGGCGACATCTGCATTCAGTCAGTTAGTCGGGGACAAGGTTCAACAAAAGTTGTCAGGATTCTGTAAAATCGCTGTTCAAAATCCGTTCCTGATTGCGGTTCAAACGGGATTGTTCACCGGCCGCTGCCGGACGGCTTAGGCGCTGTCAGACAATAAGTGTCGCCTTTTGCTCCGCAAAAGAATGCTCTTTCGCCGAGCGAAAGGCGACTATGGCGGTAACTTATTGTTTTCCAGGTCTTTAGACTCTGGCCTCGTAATTTCAGTTCCACGATTCAACCGGGAGGTTGATTTTTCCATGTCGCCTGTTCTGCTGACGTGTCTTTTCTCTACATTTGCCATGACCGGGATTATCTGGTTCGTCCAGATTGTTCATTATCCGCTGATGGCTGCGGTTGGACGTGAACTTTTCGCCGAATATGAAGCGGCTCACTGCCGACGGATCACACCCATCGTTCTTCCGCTGATGTTTGCTGAGCTCATCACGTCGCTGCTGCTGGCCGCACGGCCCATGCTGCAAATGTCGCTCGACCAGCAGTCAGTATTATTGCTGACTGGCCTTGCCATGGTGGCCATGATCTGGGGGTCGACCTTTTTGTTGCAGGTCCCGATGCACCAGAGACTGGAGAAGGGCTTTGACGAACAGGCCTGGCGAATTCTGGTCAAAAGCAACTGGATCCGAACGGTGCTCTGGACGGGCCGGTCCGCCATTATGCTGTCGCTGGTTAGCTGACAGATCAGACAGATCAGACAGATCAGACAGATCAGACAGATCTGACAGATCAGACAGATCAGACAGATCTGACCGATCTGACCGATCTGACCGATCTGACCGATCTGACCAATCAAAAGTGGCGGGTACCGCAGCGGGTTCAGACCCGTGTCGGCTTACGCTATCCAGCGATCAATCACCTTTCCGGCAACATCGGTCAGCCGGAAATCACGGCCCTGAAAACGGTGAGTCAGTTTCAAATGATCCAGACCAAACAAGTGCAGCATCGTGGCATGAAAATCGTTGATGTGAACAGGATCGCTGGCAACTCCCCAGCCAATCTCATCCGATGATCCATAGACCTGCCCCCCTTTCACACCTCCACCGGCCATCCAGAGAGTAAACGCAAACGGATGATGGTCGCGGCCTGTGTTCGCATCTCTTCCGGCCCGATTTTCACCAAGCGGAGTTCGTCCGAACTCCGCACCCCAGACCACCAGAGTCGAATCAAGAAGGCCTCTCTGTTTCAGATCCTTCAGCAGCGCGGCGACCGGCTGGTCGACAACCCACGAGTTATACTTCAGGTCGCCGTCGAGATTACTGTGCTGATCCCATGCTTCGTAGATGATATTCACGAATCGAACGCCTCGTTCGACCATTCGGCGAGCCAGCAGGCAGTTTCGGGAAAACGTCAGATGTGCCTCGGCTACGTTACCGCGTCCGGTGGCTTCCGGATGTTGTGCTCGACCGATTCCATAAGCTTCCTGAGTGGCAGCTGATTCTCCACTCAGATCGATCAGTTCCGGCGCCGCTGACTGCATGCGGAATGCGAGCTCATAGCTGGCAATACGGCTGGCAATCTCCGGGTCGCCCGTTGCTGCAAGGCGGTTTTCATTCAGAGCTTTCAGAGAATCCAGCCCTCGTCGCTGCACTTCGACAGGTATACCAGCCGGGTTCGTCAGATTCAGTACGGGCTCTCCCTGATTTCGAAACAGCACACCCGCATAATGCGACGGTAAAAAACCGCTGGACCACAATGAAGCTCCTCCGCTGGAACCTCGCCCACTCGTCAATACCACATAACCCGGCAGATTCTGTGATTCGGTTCCCAAACCATAAGTCAGCCAGCTGCCCATCGTGGGCAGCCCAAACGTTGCCCGACCACAGCTCAGCAGCAGCTGTCCGGGATGATGATTAAACTGCTCCGAATGCAGCGAACGGATCATGAGCAGATCATCGGCACATGTCGCCAGATGTGGCAGAAAATCGCTGAAGTCCATGCCACACTCACCATGCCTGGACCAGCGTCGAGGTGAACCAAGCAGGACAGCACTTTCCTTCTTAATGAAGGCAAATCGGACCTTCTCCAGCATCTCCGCTGGCAGAGGCTGCCCATTCAATTCATTCAGTTTCGGCTTCGGATCAAAGAGATCCAGATGCGACGGTGCACCCGCCTGAAACAGAAAAATGCAGTTCTTTGCCTTCGGTGCAAAGTGATGCATCTGTCGAACAAAATGATCGCCAGTGGCAATCGTGCCCTGCGTTTCTCCGGCAACTGCGGGAGACAGCAGGCCATCGGCTGTCAGCATCGACCCCAGTGCAGCCATTCCCAGCCCACTGGCTGAACTCGTCAGAAAATCGCGTCGGGAATGCTCAATCCACCGTTCAAATGATTGCATCACTACAAACTCTACTCTCGGGTTATGAACTCATCCAGATTCAGCAATATACGTGCAGTCGCGACCCACGCAGCACTGTTCTCAGCAGGAATGTCGGCAGAAGTCTCTGAACCAGTCAGCTGTTGAGCCTGATCCGGATTTGTCCGATACCATTCCCTCGAAGTCTTCAGAAGAGAAAGCAGCTCCTGAAGCTCGACAGAACTCGGCGGTCGCGACACACACAGGCGAAAGGCATCCGACAGACGCGATTCATCGTTATCCCGCGGCAGCGCAATGATCCGCTGAGCAAACGCTCGTGCTGTCTCTGTGAAGGTATCATTGTTCAATGATGTCAGAGCCTGCAGCGGAGTATTTGAGACCTGTCTCTGAACACATGTAATGTTGGCGTCGGGACAGTCGAAAGTAGTCAGATTGGGATGAGGAGCCGTTCGCTTGAAGAACGTATAAAGACCGCGACGATACCGATCTTCTCCCGTCGAATCATTCCACTTGAAATTTCCCGCATAACTCAGTTCGGCAATGCCCGGTGGCAGCGGTGGAAAGACACTTGGCCCGCCAATTTTCCGAGACAGCAGCCCGGCCACATCCAGACTGATATCCCGCACAATTTCTCCTTCCACTCGCAGACGATTCTGCCTCGCCAGAAAAAGATTCTGCGGATCCTCATCCAGCAGTTCCGGACGATGTCGCGAAGACTGCCGATAAGTGGCGGACATCAGAATGGTTTTCAATATGGCTTTTCGCGACCACGGTCGAACTGCACCCGCCGACCCCGCGCTGGCGTTTCCTGAAATGAATTCGGCCGCCAGCCAGTCCAGCAACTGCGGATGAGTTGGCCGATCACCCCTCACTCCAAAATCCGATGGTGTCCGAACCAGTCCATGGCCGAACAACAGCCGCCAGAAATGATTCACGGTGACCCGGGGTGGCAGCGGATTCTCAGCCGACACCAGCCATCGGGCCAGATCCAGCCGATCACCCATCCCATCAGAGTTCCTCCTGCTCATAGGCGGCAGAACTCTGAGGCCTGCCGGAACCATTTCCTGTTCACGCAATGGCTCCAGAAACTCACCGCGTCTTAGAACATAAGTTGTTCGAGGATCCTTCGTCCGCTGAGCAATCACTCGCACAGATAGTTCCGGTTTTGCAGGTTCCTTTTTCTTCAGGGCATCACGCTTTTCAATCAGCGGCTTCGTAGCCGGTTGCTGCAGGCTGAAGTAATCAAGCAGCTGCTGCTTTTGTGCCATCGTACGTTTGTCAGCAGCGATGGCAAAAATGCTGCGTGTGGCTTCAGGAAAATCCTTCACCTGAGGATCTGAAGGTGCACTCGTCAGCAAAACCCCGGCTTTCTCTTCCCAGTCGGCAAAGTCAGATTTGAGCTTCAACTGCTGCTCTTTCAATTCCGCTTCTGCAGCGGAAAGTTCCGAATCAAACTGAGCTTTCTCCTTTTGATATTCAGCAATCTCCTGATCGGACTTTGGAATCACTGTTGTATGTTCATCCCCATTATTGAAGACTGCAAACAGCTGGTAATATTCTCGCTGGCTGATTGCATCGTACTTATGCGAATGACACCTTGCACATCCCACAGTCAGTCCCAGCCACACTGCCCCGGTTGTTTCCGTACGGTCAAAACAAGCCTCGACACGAAACTGTTCCTGATCTGTGCCTCCTTCGGTATTTGTCAGAGTCTGACGATGAAAGGCCGTCGCCAGACGCTGCATGGGAGTTGCATCGGGGATCAAATCACCTGCCAGCTGCTCCACGGTAAACTGATCGAACGGCATATCGCTGTTGATCGCATCGATCACCCAGTCTCGCCAGCGCCATGCATCCGGACGGGGGTTATCCTTTTCATAACCATCGGAATCCGCATAGCGAGCCATATCCAGCCAGTGCCGTCCCCAGCGCTCGCCAAAGTGGGGCGATGCCAGCAGCCGATCGACCTGAACTTCCCATGCTTCAGGACGAACATCGCTCACAAAGCTGTCGACCTCAGCCACAGACGGTAACAGCCCGGTCACGTCCAGTGACAGTCGGCGAATCAGAGTAAATCGATCGGCTTCCGGCGATGGCTTCAGACCACGACTCTCCAGTTCAGCCAGCACGAAATGATCGACTCCGTTTACAGGCCAGTCTGTCTGTCGAACCTCTGGCGGGTTACTGACATTCAGTGGCTGGTAGGCCCAGTGATTGTTGCGCGAATCCGTTTCGGATTCTGACTCAGGCCAGTCGCAGCCCTGGTCAATCCAGGCACGCAGTACACCTACGGACTCTGCGGAAAGACGGTCCCCTTCCGGAGGCATCACGCGGTCAGGATCGACTGCCCATACAAAATGAATCAGCCGACTATCCTGACTATTTCCTGGCACAACGACCTTTCCGGAATCTCCTCCTTCCAGCAGTGCCGCGTGCCTGTCGAGCCGCAGCCCTGATTCCTGCTTTTCACTGCCATGGCACGACCAGCAGTGCTTCTCCAGCAGCGGCCGGACATCACGAGCAAAGTCGACAGCACGTTCCGCGGCTTTTGGCAACTCCTGACCTGTCGACGAAGAGCACCACAGCAGAATCAGGAGAGATCCGACAAGCTTTGAAAACGCCTGAATCATCTTGCGCCCCCGAAACATAAAATCGCCCGCCACCGCCCGGTTACGATGCATCAATCGCATTTCCTGAAGGATTTCCTGCCCGGCAGTGACTCAAGGCATTTTCAGACTGTTGCCCTGCAGTTTCCCCTCAAAGTTTCATTGAGGCAAGTGTGAATCACGATTCCCGGCGTTATAGATCGCTCCTCCCTGCTGCAGATAGCTGCGGAGCACTTCAGCAGCAGCATCGCGTTCAATGTCCTGGATCACATTGACGCCGCGAGCGGTATACTCGGCAGCCCAGTCCACCGGCTTATGCCCTTCATCAAAGCCAATGGCCCGCACATCGGAATCACGAGCGCCACAGACAACCGATCGGATGCCTGCCCAGTGAATTGCTCCCAGACACATCCAGCATGGCTCAGCACTGGTCACCAGCTGATATGGCCGTGTCGAAAGGTCAAATCGGCCGATGGCCTGCTGTGCGAGCGACAATGCCACAACCTCAGCGTGCGCGATCGAGAGTCCGGATGAAACGACGAGGTTCACACCCACCGAAACAACAGCCCCCGACTGCTCGTCAAAAACAGCAGCACCGAATGGTCCGCCCGTTGACTGTTCCACATTCTGCCGTGTCAGATCAAGAACAAACTGCATTCGATGCCTGAGAGACGCTGGCACCTGAAGGTCCCCGGCGGCAATCGTCTGCAGCCATGCCGGCAGTTTCAGCTCGAATCGGGTCACCAGCATCGTCAGCGCTCCTTCGGTTCTGTGTGCACGTCGTGCCTGATTGCGGCAGCCCGTCTCAGGCCAGCAAATCTCAGGCTATCAGATCCTCAATGACATGCCCGTGCACATCAGTCAGCCGACGATCAATTCCGTTACTGCGAAACGTCAGGCGAGTATGATCAATTCCCATCAGACGCAGCATCGTCGCGTGAATATCATAGACCTGAGTGGGATTATTGCGATCCAGTGGCTTGTAACCCCACTGATCTGACGGTCCGTAGCTGACGCCCGGCTTTATTCCGCCACCACACAGCCAGTTCGTGAATACAAAGGGATTGTGATCCCGGCCTTTGCTTCCCTGAGTCGACGGCATTCGACCAAATTCGGTCGTCCACAGCACAAGAGTGTCCTCCAGCATCCCCCGCTGTTTCAGATCTTTGATTAATGCGGCGGCACCGACTGCCATTCCCATCGCCAGAGGACCGTGATCACGCTCCACGTCCTCGTGACTATCCCAGTTGCGACGAGGAAAGCTGTTGTCGTTGCCCGACCAGATTTGCACAAATCGAACTCCACGCTCCAGCAGCCGGCGAGCCGTCAGGCATTTGCGCCCAAAATACTCAGCCTCCTCCGGCACGTTGATCTCCGCTCCATAGGTCTTCCCGGCAGTCTCCAGTCCATACATCCTGTGAATATGGTCCGGCTCCTGTGACAGATCAAGAACCTCCGGTGCGCTGAGCTGCATTTTTGCCGCCAGCTCATAGGAACGAATACGAGCATCCAGCCGGGAATCTCCGGGACGCTGCTGCTCAAAGCCACGATTCAGACGGCTGAGCAGCTGCAACCCTTCCCGGTCGCTTTCCTTCGTCACGAAATCCGCACGCGGCAAAAGGTCGTCGATTGGAATGTCTCGCTGAGGAAAAATGGTTGTGCCCTGAGCATATGCCGGCAGAAATGCGGACGACCAGTTGCGAGGACCATTCGACGGATATCCCCGATGATCGGGCAGCACGACAAAAGTCGGCAAATTGTCATTCATGGAACCCAGACCATAGCTGATCCAGGCGCCCATGCCTGGAAACCCAGGATTCTGAAACCCTGTGGCCTGCAAAAAAGTGGCCTGGCTGTGAACTCCCGTTTTTCCCGTGACGTTATGGACGAATGCCATATCGTCGACCACTTCGCCAAACGGCGACACAACATCGCTGAGCATCTTCCCGGTCTGACCATAGGGGCGAAACCGAAATGGCGATTTCATCCATGGTCCAAGCCCATTCTGAAATGCCTCCACATGCTCGCCGAAGTCAGAATTCTCCCCATGATGCTTCTCAAGCTCAGGCTTATAGTCCCACAGATCCAGATGAGAGGCGGCTCCGGCCATGAACAGCTGCACGATCCGTTTGGCCCGTGGCGGATAATGAAGCGTCCGCAGTATGCCGCCTTCCGAAAAACGGCTGGCTGGCAGAGGCTCGCCGCTCAGTCCGTCACGACACAGCATGGAAGCCAGCGCCAAACTGCCAAAACCGTGAGCAGACTGGAAGAGAAGGTGGCGTCGAGTCGAATGAAGCATCCGGGAATTTTCCATAGAATCGAAAACGAGTTTCAGTCCAGATAGACGAATTCGCTGAGGTTCAGCAGCACACGGCAAAGATTCTCCAGCCCATGCCGTTCTGCGTAGGCCGTGAGTTCGGCGAGTTCCGTCGCCTCCGGTTCTCGACCGGAAATCCGCAGAAATGCGGCTCTCACCTGTCCGGCCGAATCACTCGCCTCCGTTCTGACTCGCTGCGCGAAATGCTTTGACATGGACATTGAAAAGCCATTATTCAGCAGTGATAACGCCTGCAGAGATGTCAGAGTCTCGTTTCTCTGCGGCGTGCTTTGCGAAGAATCCGCACAGTCCAGCGTCGTCATCCAGGGATCCGGCTGCGATCGCACAATGAATCGGTAAATCGATCGCCGATGAGAGGCGGGATCTTCGGCGTCAAACTTGTGGTATTCATAATGAGGCGAATGTTCGGGGCGTTCCAGTACAAACAGATAATACCCCGGTCCTCCCATCGTGGTGTCAAGCCTTCCGCTGACGGATAACATCGCGTCGCGGAGTTCTTCGGCTTCCAGTCTCCGCCGGTTCATTCGCCACAGATAACGGTTCTCAGAATCTTCGGCAGCACTCTCGGGATTCATCGCGCTCGACTGGCGATAAGTACTGCTTAAAACGATCAGCCGATGAAGCGACTTAAACGACTGGCCATTGTCACGGAACTCTGTTGCCAGCCAGTCCAGCAGTTCCGGGTGAGTTGGCAGCTGTCCCATTCGACCAAAGTCATTTGGAGTATCCACGATTCCTCGTCCCATATGGTACTGCCAGATTCGATTGACAATCGATCGCCATGTCAGCGGATTGTTGTTGTGTGTCAGCCAGTGAGCCAGTGCCGCGCGACGATCTCCTTCACGGTGGTTTTCCGGCAGCTGAAATCGACCCGCTGCATCCCATTCCGGACCTGCGGCAAGGATTGGTAATGTTCCCGGAACCGCGGGGCTGCGAGGCTGCAGAATATTTCCACGATGCAGAACACTGATCGATCTTGGCTGACCCTTTGTTGGCACAAAGGCACCCTGGGGTGCAAAGTCCGTTGCCGCCGCATACACCATCCTGCCAGCCGGCAGTGTCCGAAGACGGGCTTCTGCAGCAGAGATTACATCCTGCAGCCGAAGCTGCTCCTGACGTCGTTCCTCCGTCAATAATCTGTCGAGTATCAGTTGCCGCTCCTTCTTCAATTCAGCCAGCTGACGAACCGCCTGTTCGTCCCGAGCTTCTGCCCAGATGCCATCCGTCAGATTTGCAGCGGTCCATCGAACCGGTGCTTCAATTGAATCAGCCGCGTTCACCCTGGACTTCAGTGCCACGTTGGTACCTGACTGATCAAACACCTGAACCTCTGCCAGCGCCATAATGAAGTCATTCATTCGAGGCGCCAGTCGATTTGCCGTCACACGAACATAACGGGCTCGCACTTTGCCCTCTGTTGAGACCCTGCCGTCTGTTGAAACCGTGCCTTCCGAGGAACCTGTGCCTTCAGAGGAACCCGCCACACCGGTTCGAGCCACTGGAAGCTCAACGGGCAACATCCCCGGATTGGGAAAGTCGCGAGTGCGAGCGTCAAACAGAACCATGGCAGCAGCTTCGGCAGAATTCACTTTCTCTGAAACCGGTGATTCCGCGGCCGGTGCGAGTGAAGCAGGTGTCAGCGAAGCAGAGACAACAAAACGCACCGGAAACCCGAATCCTGCTCCAATACCATTAAATTCATCGTGGCAGGGACGCAGAATGACACGGGAAATTTCCACCTCGCGACCCAGGTCCAGTTCAACCCATTTGCTCACGTCAGACGCAGGGGAAATCGCGCTGTGATACCCGAATTCCGGCGCTTTTGACACGGGTCCGGAAACTGGGGTCAGTTCACTGATCCGACTCTCAAGCATTTGCAGAGCCGCACCGCCTTCGGATCGTACAGCGCTGTCGATCGCTTTTAATGATTCTTTCGCCTGACGCACCTCATCCTGCAGAGCAAGTCTCAGGTTCTGAACTTCCGGATCCTGATCGTATGGGCGTTCGGCCCGGTCTACGGCCGCGAACACGGACTGCAGGTTGTAATAATGTTCCTGCGTCAGCGGATCAAACTTATGGTTATGACACTGACAGCACTGGATCGTCACCGAACAAAAACTGTTGAGCGTCCCGGATACCATTTCATCACGGTCCGTGTGGCGAGCAATCTTTCCATCGATCTTCGACTCGGGCACTTCACCGTGCCCAATCCAGTCCCACGGACCGGCCGCAATAAATCCAAGGCCGAGTATTCCGTCTGCAGTTCCAGGAAACAACACGTCCCCGGCCACCTGTTCCTGAACAAAACGAGCGTAGGGCTTGTCGTCGTTGAATGCCCGGATCACATAATCCCGGTACGGCCATGCATTGGGTCGCAACTTGTCCTTATCATAACCACTGGTGTCTGCATACCGGGCAACATCCAGCCAGTGACGAGCCCAGCGTTCGCCATAATGAGGTGACAGCAAAAGCGACTCCACCAGATTCTCCCACGCCCGTTCATCCCTGCTGGCGACAAATTCCGCGACCTGTTCAGGAGTCGGCGGCAAACCGATCAGATCAAAATAAACACGGCGAATTAATGTCCGCCGGTCGGCTTCAGGAGACGGTGCGAGCTGGCGGTCCTGGAGAGCCTGCAGAATAAATGCATCCACCGGTGTCCCGACCCATGATTTCAGATGATCAGGCAGCCGAGGTATCTGAGGCCGACTCAGCGGTCGCAGTGACCACCAGTCCATATCTGTCACAACAGATTCCGTGATCTTCTGACCATCCGGCCATTCCGCCCCGTCCTGAATCCAGCGTCGAATGATGTCCACGTCTGCCTCAGACAATGGCTGACCATCCTTTGGCATCGCTGCTGGTCGTCCATCGTGCCCGATAACAGCTGCCAGCAATCCACTCTCATCCGGCTGCCCGGCAACAATGTGTCCGCTCTCCATTGCAGCTGACTTCTGCTGCAGCGAAAATTCGCCCTTCTTATCCAGATCGTTGTGACAACTGACGCAGTATTTCTGCAGCAAAGGCATAACGCTCAACGTGAACTGATCAGAAGCTTCCGCTGCCGATACCAATACTGGCAGTAAATGTACTGGCAGTAAAAGCAGGATTCCTGTCACCACACGAATCATGATCGCAACTTTCGGAAGGCACCTCAAACTGGCCTCAATTGAGCCTCACACAGTCCGCTATGATACCAAATTTCGTGAGTTGTCGGGTATGATTTTCAAAGGGTCTGACGCAGCGAGCCCACTTTTTTCCTGACTGGCCTCAAAAAATATTTGGCTGCAGCTCGATCTGAATGCCACTTTCCTTCCCGCTGGTTTCTCTCCCTGCTGGTTTCCCTGAAACCCTGTCAAAGGACCATACGATGCTCAGGCAGCTGACTGCATATCCTGTTCTGGCCGGAGTGTTGATTGCCTGTTTCTGCCTTATTCCTGCTTCAGCGCAGGATTTGCTCCAAAAACTGGTCACAGCCCCGCCGCCGGATACCACTTCAGTGGATCCTGAACTGGCGTCTGGGAAGCCTGCCAGCGAATTTTCAGCTGTCGACGGCCTGCAAAAGTATCTGACAATTCCAGAAGACCAGCGTCCGAGCATCGACGAACAGGCTTTTGCACAGGAAGGACTCTCAAAGGACCAGACAGCTGCAGCCCAGGCTCTTCTCTGGATCGATCATGCGAACCGCATTCGCCGAACGCGAGCTGAAGAAATGGCAAATCGAGTCATTCAAATCGGCGAACTGTCGTTGCCTTTCGACTACACAATTTTTGGAGAGAAACCGCATGGTGGTCGCAGCCTGTTTATTTCCATGCACGGCGGCGGAAGTGCACCGAAGCAGGTGAATGACCGGCAGTGGGAGAACCAGAAGAAACTTTATCAGCCAGAAGAAGGTATCTACCTTTCACCTCGCGGCCCGACGGACACGTGGAATCTGTGGCACCAGGATCATATCGATTCATTCTTTGATCGACTGATTGAGAATCTGATCGTTCTGGAAGATGTCAACCCTGACCGAGTATTCCTGATGGGATATTCCGCCGGCGGAGACGGTGTCTATCAGTTAGCGCCAAGAATGGCCGATCGCTTTGCCGCGGCAGCAATGATGGCTGGCCATCCGAACGAAGCGTCTCCATTGGGTCTTCGCAATCTTCCGTTCTCACTTCAGGTCGGTGCGGATGACAGTGCTTATCAGCGAAACACGGTGGCGGCCGAGTGGGAGAAAAAACTGGCCGATCTGCAGTCCAAAGATCCCGCCGGATATGTTCACTGGGTAAAAATTCATGCTGGAAAAGGACACTGGATGGACCGGGAAGATGCGGCCGCCGTGCCGTGGATGGCAAAACATACTCGCAATGCCCTTCCCGAAAAAATCGTCTGGTATCAGGACGATGTTACGCACCAGCGTTTCTACTGGCTTGCCACGGATCAGGAGTCCGCAACACCCGGCTGCGAAATCCGAGCTTCACGAGATGGCCAGAGAATTGAAATCAATGCACCTGCAGAGACTAAGGTCACCGTCCTTCTGAATGATCAGATGCTGAACCTCGATCAGGACATTCAGCCGGTCATCAACGGATCAGTCGCCGCTCCGGTAAAAGCCCGCCGTACGATCAGAACGATTTACCGATCACTGGCAGATCGGGGAGATCCGAAATCTGTGTTCAGTGCAGAACTGAATTATTGAGTCGGACGGCCGATCTTCCTGATCAGCTGCATCAGAGGAGTTGCGACGAGCGCACTCACAAGAATCAACACCAGGAATGCACATAAAGGGCGAGTGAACAGCGGTGTCAGATCACCACCAGAACTAATCAGCCCGGTTCGCAGTTTTCGTTCCACCAGATCGCCAAGAATCAGCCCCAGCACAAGCGGCGCCAGAGGAACACCTCGAGTCTCCAGAAAGAAACCAATCACCCCAAAGGCCAGCATCACGTAAACGTCAAACATGCTGTTGTTCAATGCGAAAGCGCCGACTACGGAAAAGACGACGACCGATGTCAGGATCACTCGACGAGGCAAACGCAGCAGCCAGCCAAACGTTTTGATTCCCAGATAACCCGCCGGAAGAAGAAGAAACTGTGTCACCAGTGCAATCATGAAGATTGCATTCACCTGATCGTTGTCCTTTTCGAACAGCTGTGGTCCTGGGGTAATATTGTACATCAGCATCGCACCGAGAACGATCGCTGTTACAGCATCCCCGGGAACACCAAAAACCAGAGCAGGAATCCATGCGCCGGCTACCGCTGCATTGTTGGCGCTCGTTGGAGCAATCACGCCCTCGATCGCTCCTTTTCCAAACTCTTCCGGATGTCGCGACATCTTCTGTGCCTGACCATAAGCAGCCCAGGCCGCTACATCCGCACCGGCGCCCGGCAATGCGCCTATGAAGGTGCCGGTCAGACTGGAACTGAGTACCGTCCATTTATATCGAACAACAGTTCGCAGTGCTTCTTTGGTCGAAAGTTTCTCCGAAGCATCAATGCTTGCACCCGACCACGATGCTCCTGCCGTCACATTCCGCAGCACCTCGGCAATGCCGAACAGTCCAATCATTACGGGAATAAAATTGAATCCACCCATCAGATCCACGCTGCCCAGCGTTTCCATCAATGGATAGCGGGGTACTCCTGTAACAACATCCATGCCGACTGTAGAGATCAGCACGCCCATCATGGCAGCCATCAGACCACGCATTGTATTGCCCTGACATACCAGGGCACTCATACTGAGGCCCAGCACCCCAAGCCAGAAGTATTCAAAGTCACTGAACTTCAGGGCGAGAGTCGCGAGCGGTTGTGCCACAAGGATCAGCAGAATCACGCCAATCAGTCCGCCCAGACAGGAACAGATAAGGTCGAGCATCAGCGCGAGCCCTCCCCTGCCCTGTTTGGCCATCGCATGGCCATCAAGCGTCGCCGCGGCCGAAGCAGGTGTGCCGGGAATGCGCAGCCAGGTCGCTGGAATATCACCCGCAAAAATCGCCGTGAAACTGACCCCGATGATCATCGCCAGCCCGACGTTCGGGTTCGAAAACTGAAAACTGATCGGCACAATCAGAGCAACCGCCATGGTCGCAGTCAGGCCTGGCGTCGCTCCGACGAAGATACCAAAGGCCATGGATGCCAGCCAGGGAACCAAAACCTCAAATGTCAGAAGTTGTTCAATCACGGCTTGTCACGATCTTCCTGTTTTTCAGGCTCAGAATACTTACCAAATACGTAAGAGCCAGTAACCACGCCCGCACTTAATGCAATTTCGTTCCATATGTACGCAGCTCTGGTCTCACATTCATTATCACCTGCCAGCAGCCTATGGCAGTTAGAAAGGCAAACCCAGAACTCCCGCAGGAAGCTGAATCAGAAACGCTTTGACAAACAGCAACCAGATAATCAGTATGATGATCGCTGCACTCAGGGCTCCGCCAGCCAGACTTCCGCCGAATCGCCGGACCAGCAGCGTCACGAAAATGAATGTGCTGATCGCAAACCCGGTCCAGGGCATCGCCCCCACGTAAACGATCATTGCTAGTATCAGCCAGCCAAACTGCGATACCGCGACCGGACTGCTGCCGCCGGAAGCCAACGACTCAGTTTCTGCCAGAGTTGACGCCGGGGCCGCAGCCAATCCTGTCGCACTGTCATCCTTCAATTCCGTTGTCGCTCTGTGCCGACTCCGGAAAAATTCGATTGCTCCTCCCGCCGCCAGTCCGGCGACGAGCAGCATCGGCAGAGCGAGTGGTCCCGGATCGTTATTCCCGGTCAACCCCTTCTGATATCCGGCAAACTGCACAACCTCGTTCCACTGCTCATCCTGCTGCGCCAAAAACTCGGCAAACTCCTCTGGCCCTCGAATCTTCAATACATATCCATTCTTTGCCATGAACGCCCGAAACTCATCCGAGTTTGCAATTTTCAGACAAACGTCTGTCAGGCCATCCATCACCGAGGCCGGAGTCCCCTTTGGAAGTGCCAGGCCCCGCCATGCAACTGCGGCCCAGTCAATTCCCTGTTCTTTGACGGTGGGTATATCCGGATAGTCGCCCATACGCTCTTCCGACATCACCGCAAGAACCCTCAGTTTTCCACTGGTCACCTGAGCGATGGCTTCAGGAATACTGCAGCACACTGCGTCCAGATGCCCACCCAGCAACTCCACCAGCGACGGCGCTGACCCCTGATGCGGTACCCAGGTAATGGCATCAACCGGCAAATCGGCAGCTCTCTGCATCCCGATGCGGGCCAGATCCCATGCGCCTCCTGTGGCAGTGCCCGACATTTTCAGCTGGCCCGGCTTTGCTCGAGCCGCATCCACAAATTCCTGCACGGTTTTCCACGGAGCATCGTTCTGCACAATGATCGCAGCCGGGTCCGCATTCATCTGAAGCACACATTCATAGTCGCGGAATGTCAGCCGTGAGATCTTCATCCGGTGCATCGTGGACAGTTCAAACGTGATCAGCGTCAGAGTGTTGCCGTCGGGTTTGGCATGAGCACCCGCAAAATGTCCGATCGCGCCCGCTCCGCCAGTGCGATTCACGACCACAAACGGTTTTCCATACTCCTTTTGCAGGGCATCCGCCCAAAACCTGGCGACTCGATCAGTCCCGCCCCCCGGCGCCCACGGACAAATAATGGTAGCGGTGCGCTGCTGGACAGCTGAAGATTTCTCGTCCGCCTTCAGCTCAGCCACCAGAAAAAACAACACAGGGAAGGCGCAACAGAGAACTCCAATTCTGCGCAACATTGGAAAAAATCGTGTGGTCACTGAACCGGGGAATTCGGACGGCTCAGCGACTTGCTTAAATCGGTTACTCTGTTTTAACCAGTTCAGTAGCATCACGTTCCTCATCAACCCGGGGAGCACCCTGCAGCGGTCTCTATCCGTCATCCTGTCGCCCGATATTTCTAGATGATCCCCAACTCAGTGTCACGCAGAACAGAGCATGCGTCCACCAGTTTAGCAAACGATTCAGGAATCACTGGCTACTGAGGCTTCTACTGAATCGGCGCGGGAGGCGCGCTGATACGGAAACGGCACAGATGAATCCCGACTTCGTACAGAAAGATCAGCGGAATCATCATCAGAATCATGCTGCCGGGATCCGGGGACGTGGTCAGCACCATCGACAGGATTGCGATCACGAGAATCGCCATTCGCCGATTACCCTTATACTGGTCCACCGTAAATATACCTATTCGTTCCAGAAACAGCATGACCAGAGGCAGCTGAAAACTAATGCCAAACATCAGCGGCAGAATGAGGGCGAGGCTGATGTATTCGGACAACCTTGGCTGCATGGAAATGTTGAGCCAGGTATTGAACGACACAAAAAACTGAAGCATCAGCGGAAACGCATAGAAAAAGCCAGCATACGCTCCGGCCAGAAACAGCACCAGACTCATTGGCAGGTAAACGTAAACATACTTGCGTTCATGAGGATGCAGGCCTGAAGCAACAAACAGCCACAGCTGATAGAAAACCCACGGAGATGCCACAACAAATCCGGCAATGGAACACACCTTGATATATGTGACAAATCCTTCTTCGGCTTTCAGCGTGGTTACCTGACTCATCTCCTTGATCAGCTGATGCAGCTGAGCAAACTCCGGCGCGGTCAGCACCATCTGCACCGATTCACCCTTTTTCGAAGTGTCTGCGGCCGCAACATCCTGGCCCGAATTATCCAGGCTCTTATTGTCCTGGCCCTTAGTATCCAGGTCATGCAATGCGGAATCGCTTGCCGCCAACACCATTCCGTGCCTCCGCAGCTCCTCCCGCGAAACCGAAACCCTCAACTGATCCGGACGGAGCTCGGCAGCCATCTCCGGGGTTTTTACATCAGCATCCGGCGTCACCGGCTCACTGCCAAACAACCCCTGCAGGTATTCCCAGAATGTCTGCGTCGGCGCATCATTCTCCACGGAGATACCGCGTGTTGCCAGAACCCGTTCGATGGGTGCCCGCAAAATTGAGAAGACCCGATCTCCAAAGAACAGGCAGACAATGACGCACAACATGGCCCCCAGACCTGCTCGAAACACATGCACGCGCAGCACTTCCAGGTGCTCACCAAAGCTCATCGTTGTGTCATCGAACAAGTCGCGAGACCGAGCCATTTCAATGTCCCTGGTTCATTCTGTACTTCGTTGATTCAGACTGATGAATTCCGGCGCCCTGCCGGGCAACCTGTCAGACGGATCGTGTCAGTTTCTGAAATCGCTGCAGAAGATCGCAGGTGACCGGCCCAGGCTTGCCATTCCCTATCTGCCTTCCGTCGAGACTGATCACGGCAATGACTTCCGCCGCCGTTCCCGTCAGAAAACATTCATCAGCTGTGAAGATGTCGTGTCGCACCATCACACATTCGCGAACTTCGATACCCGCCTCACGAGCCAGCCGAATCACGGCATTTCGCGTGATTCCTTCCAGAATTCCTGCATCCGTGGGAGGAGTTTTCAATACCCCATTTCGCACGATAAAGATATTGTCACCCGTGCATTCGGATACTTCTCCGTTATGGTTCAGCATCAGGGCCTCAACGGTTCCTGCGTCAGTGCCCTCAATCTTGGCCATGATGTTGTTGAGGTAATTCAGTGACTTGATCCGAGGACTCAAAGCGCCCGGATGGTTGCGGATGGTACTGGCCGTGATCAGCTTCATCCCGGTCTGATAAAGTTCGGCGGGGTACAGGGAAATCGTGTCAGCGATCACAATCACCTGAGGATTGCTGGTACGGCGAATATCCAGCCCCAGTGAACCGGCACCCCGCGTGACAACCAGACGCACATAACCATCCTCAATACCATTCTCGCGAACGGTGTCCTCGACGGCCTTCGTCATTTCCTCCGGAGTCATCGGAATTTGCAGACGGATCGCCAGTGCACTTTCGTACAGTCGCGTAATATGCTCGCCGAGAAGAAAAACTCGACCGCTGTAGACTCGAATCCCTTCAAAAATCCCGTCTCCATACAACAAACCATGGTCAAATACGCTGACAGTTGCCTGATCCGCAGGAACCAGCTTTCCGGCAACATAGACTTTCCGCGACATCGAAATTCCAACCTGCTGACAGGAACCATGAACAGGAATACAGGATGATCAGGCTTTTTGCACTGATTACAACTGAACTGCGGACAGTGTAGCGAATCCGGCGGTTCACTGTGAGCCAGTGAAATGAGGTTCAGACACCTGCGAAAATAAGTTTGTCAGGTTAGCTCACAAAATCGCATCTGGAGGCATTTTCCCAGGAATTGAGGCGATTTTCAGCAGGAATCCCCCTGAATTCTACGGCACAGATCATTCCGTCCTGGGCCGAATCAGCAGTACAAGCACGACGGACACCATTGCAATACTGGCGAACACTCCAAAAATTGCCTGAAGCGGAACATTTCGATCCTGGAGTTCGCCGAATCCCCAGTCGGCAAATCCGCCGCAGCTAATGCTGATCAGATTCATGATCCCATACCCGGTCGCTCGCTGATCGGGCCGCACAATCTGACTCAGAATGGGCATGTTATTGCAGTCAAAAAAGCCCCACCCCAGACCAAACAACATCAGAAACGACACTGCCATCATCAGACTGCCTGAGTTTCCCACTCCAAAAAGCGCCGGAATGAACAAAGTCATTCCGATTGCACTGGTGTAGATCCTCCCCCGAATCGAACGTTTCAGCCATCGATCCGCCAGCACGCCCCCAAGCACGGCGCCCAGAATCGAGGCAATATTCACATACAGCGTCGCAGATACACCGGCCATCCCCTGTCCGATATCAAATTTCTCTTTCAAAATTGCCGGCATCCAGTCTTTCACCACCCAGCCAGCCATCGCCGGAAGCGTGAAATACAGAACCAGCAGAATGAACGAACCGTTGGTCAGCAGGCTGGTCATGGAGCGAAATGCTGAAATCGTCAATGCTGCCTGTCGACCAGTCGGATCACTGGTTTCCTGAGAATTCGTAAGTGAAGAATGCACGGATTGTCGAGCATCCCGGGTGGCAGCTGAAGACTCCCTCAACGCTTCCGTTTCCGGCTCTCTCGCGGGAACATCCTTCAATAGAAACAGAAGCGGTACCGCATAAATGATCCCCACCAGTCCCGTCAGATCAAATGCAAATCTCCATCCCAGTGAAGGAGCATCTGCCACAAAACCGCTGAATCCACCGACAATGATGCCCGTATAGATTGCCATCTGGTGAATCCCCACGGCACGCGAACGAGTTCCCGCATGGTGAAAGTCTGCAATCAGCGCAAGTGCGGCCGGAATGTAAAATGCCTCACTGATACCCATCAGTGTGCGAGTCCAGAGCAAACCATTGTAGGTGGTCACATATCCCGTCGCATACGTCACTGCCGACCAGACGAACAGACTGCCACAGATCGTCAATCGCCGACTATAGCGATCGGCAATCAGACCACCGACCGGACTGAGAAATGCATAGACCAGCTTGAACTGACCGAGCATGTATCCCCAGTTAGCGTCAGTGCCAATACTGGGTATGTCGGACATAACAGAAAATTTCATGGCGGCCAGCATCTGACGATCCAGATAGTTCAGAAGCGCCACGGGCCACAGCAATCCGACGACCGTCCACATGTAACGACTTGAAGACGGGCGGTTTAACGAGCTGATCATGCCAGTTACACACTCAGTTGGGAAAAGAATCGTGGAAAGTCCGGGCAGGACCTGCAAAAGTTCTGCAAGGCAGATGTGACCGACATTCGAATGGCCGAACCTTAAGGCGCATGAAGTGCCTGTTCAACGAATCTTCTTATCCGGGAGTTGAGTTTTGATACCTTCATCCAGCGGCATTCGATCACTCTCAGCCGTCAGACCCTCGGCGGCAAGCAGCCGATCCAGTTCTGCCTCAAGATTCTTTCGTATCCCGGCATGTTCGGAAGAAACCGCCAGATTATGCAGTTCCTGAGGATCATTCTTCAGATCGTAAAGTTCGGCCAAATGCCGGTCCGGACTGCCGTCTCCATGCGGATATCGAATGAATTTCCATCGGTCAGTGCGAACTCCACGTACGTTGGGAGTATACGGAAACTGCTTTTCGTAGTTGTATTCGTAAAACCACGACTTCCGCCACGATGGATCCGATTCACTGACCAGCCGGACCCACGAGCTTCCCTGTACATCCGCCAGCGCTGGAGCACCACACAACTCGAGCAGACTCGGCGCAATATCCGTCGTCAGCACCTGCTCGCTCACAATTCGACCCACCGGCAGACCGGGGCCTCGCGCAATCACAGGAATTCGAATACTGGGTTCATGCATGGTTCGCTTATCAACCATACCATGTTCACCTTCCAGAAGACCGTTATCGCCCATAAAAACAATAATCGTATTCTCGTACTGTCCTGACTCCTTTAAAAAGGACGTCAGTCGACCCATGCTGTCATCAACACTCAGCACGGTTCCCCAATACGCATGGACCATGTTCTCAAAATCCTTTACCGCCTCAGGTCGGTCGTTCGGAAACTCCTTGCGCCACTCGAATAGTGGTCCGTAGATTCCGTGCCATGTTCGCAGTCGCTGACGAATCCAGTCCGGCTTCCCGTCGAGAGCAAACGCACTGGGCGGATAAGGAACCTGCACGGCGTCAAATGCGTGAGCATACTTTTCCTCGGGAAAGTAAAACGAGTGCGGAGCCTTTTGTCCGATACACAGAGCCCACGGCTGATCCGCCGATTGCTGCTTCAGCCAGTCAATCGCATAGTCAGTGACCACATGAGTGTAATAACCTTTGGGAGCCTCCCGCTTTTGCCCATTAACATTCCACTCGGTATCAAAATACTTCCCCTGCCCTTTGTGAGTAACGAACCAGTCGAACCCTGACCGTGGCTCGTCGTTGTCTTCGCCCATGTGCCATTTCCCCAACCAGGCAGTTCGGTATCCCTGCTCCTGCAGCCTGCCCGGCCAGTGCGGCAAAGCCGCGGGCAGCTCGGTGAAGTTGTCACGCACTCCATGACGATGAGCATAAAGTCCCGTCAGAATGCTGGCTCGACTGGGCGAACAAAGTGATGTCGTGCAATATGCGCTGGAAAATCGTATGCCACCGGACGCAATCGCATCAATATGCGGCGTCTTCACATGCAACGACCCATAACAGCTTAGCGCATCGGGACGCAGGTCGTCGCACAGCACAAACAGTACGTTAGGCTTCCGGTCATTCTGAGCGAACGCCTTACTGCCAGCCATCCAGACTATCAATAACAGCAGGATAAACGTCAGTCGCTGCATTTCCGGGACTTTCTGACAAGTTTCAGGAAGAAGACGCTTTATCAACAGGCTGCTGACTACCCGGCCATACCATCAGTGAATGTGGCCGAAGTCATTGACATTCCCGTCAGATGATCGTTAACCCACTTGATACCAGCGCTGCAGGCGCCGAGCAGATGCGGTGCCGGAGCTGTCAGTGGCAGGATACTGTCTTCCGCCTCACTGTACATCGGCATCAAGTCACCGCCGCTGATTGCGCAGAATCGGTCGCCGACTCCGATTGCCAGCAGCATCTTCGCATAACTTTCCAGATTGACTTCCCCTTCCCCATGACCGCAGAACTGGTGACCACGCTGCGGCCAGTCCTCGCTGATCATCAGCGTGGAAGCACCATGCAGATATTTAAAATTCTTGGCATGGCTGCCGATAACCCGCGGTGCTACAAACGGGCTGGTGAAACGCTGCGTCCAGTTCTCTCCCGCCCAGCAGTGACTGGGATCACCCCAGACACACAGAGATTTGTCATAGTCCGCCGCCATCAGCAGCAGACCGAAATCGCGAGCACAAATCGCCCCCGTGCCCGGATGGATTTCATGAGCCAGATACGCACCCAGCTGATTGGCCCGTTCCCGAATCTGAGCCGTCCGGGTGCGAAACCGTTCAAGCCCGGCAGCCATCATTCCATCCCAGCCGAATACCCACGGATACCCGCTGTGAAGGACCGGATGTCCCCAAAGACCCCAAAACCAGCCGAAGATATGAATGCCTGCTGCCGTCCCGGTTTCCAGCAGACCAAGGAGGTATTGTTCGGACCAGTCTTCCACATATTGGGCTCCTTTGGCCAGTACCGCCGCCGGCACGAATTTCTCCGCATACTCCAGCCCCCAGTGAGCACTCAGGTGAGCATAAGCGGCACAATGAGCGCTGATGGTGGGAGCAATGATTCCGGCCGCTGACAAAACCTGCCGTATCTCAGCTGGATCCCGGAATACGATCCGACCATTGTCTCCATGACCCGGTCCATGCAGCAAATAGTTGGAAATCATCATGGAACGAGCACCACTGCCGGTCGCGTATGCCGCGACATTCTCCAGTGTCTGCAGAGATCCCGCCAGCTGCCCCGTTTCAACTCCGGCGATCAGACTCACCTGTCGTCCGCAGCCGATATCCAGCCTCGCGCGGCCGGGTTCAAAGTAAGCGTTGAGTTCTTTAAAGTAGAATGAGTGCATCGTCACAGGTTCCTGAGTTCAGCAGAGTTTGACTTTTCCGTCACCCGACTCCGGGGCGGCTCTACGTTAATGTATGACGCGGCGATATGCGAGAACGACAGCAAGCCCGGAAAGGAAAAGCGTCAGACGTCCCAGATATCCCGCCACTTTTCCCGAATGACTCGCATCTTGCGTTCAACGGAACTGAGGCCAATTCCGAGCCGTTCAGCGATTTCCCGATTCTCGAACCCTTCGAGCTTCATGATCGCCACGTTTCGTGTTTTCTCTTCCTGCAGCCTGTCGATTGCCCTCGACAGATTCTCATTAAACGCAGCCACGAATTCCGGCGATGGCTCCGCGTCTGCAATTTCCCGCCAGCTGGGCTCTGAGGCTGTGGCAGCGTCGAGCGTCATTACCTGTCCGCCTCCCCGCTTCTGAGCATTTGAATGACGATACTGCTCAGACACCCTGTGATCCGTCAGCATCAGTAAAATCTGCCACAGGTCATCTCGATCGTTGAGTCGAGCGAACCGGTCCTCACTGACTGCCACAAAGAAACGATCGAAGACTGAAACGAGCAGGTCTTCTTCGTCCACGCTGCGATCCGCAAGCCCTCGCAGTCGAGCTCGTGCCATTGGCAGCAGTTTGGAAAAGAACCGATTCCAGATCGCGCCGGCAGCCTCGGAATTCTCCGCTTTCAGATCCTGTATCATTCGGGTGACCGAATGGCCGTCACTCGGCGAGCTATTGCCGTCAGACATTTTCAGTTCATTTCGTTGGTTATTTCAATGCAGTCGAAAAAAAGGTGAAAATCCGTGAAGGGTCAAACGGCTGCCTGTCGTGTTTCAATTCGGCAGACCCCCAGTTTAATCACACATTTGAGTCAGAACATGTCATGAAATCCGGCAAAGCCAGAAATATGCGAGGAGCATTGGCAAACGGAGAGAATGTTCAGGCTACACGACTTAAACTCGGTCTGACTCAGGAACAGCTGGCAAAACTGGCGGATGTTGATGTTAAGACGATTCGTAAGGCAGAACAGGGGAAACGACTGGACCTCGGAACTCTCACACGTGTGGCCTATGGACTAAAGACCAGCCTGCTGCATCTGATCATACCGACAAACGCCGAAAACATCTCTGAACTGAAACGTCGCGAATCCGTCATGCAGTGGCATCAGGCCTGGGACGATCAGGATATCGAGGCACTCCTGACGCTGTATGATGAAGAAGCCATTCTTCGCCTTCCAGGTGGTCCCAGTTTGCCAACAGGTGGAACCTTCCGCGGAAAGAGCCAGATTCGCACGGCAAATCTGACCGCCTGGTCATCCTGCAATACAGCGCCCATTTGTACTCAGGATTTCAGCCTTTTCGTTTGTGATGATGCCGTAATTCTGAACGGAAAAAAGTCGTTCTGTCTGCCTGATGGCCAGCTCACACCTCTGGCCTGCATTCATATCTTTAAATTCAAGGCGGAACTGATCGTGGATCATCAGGTGGAATACGACACACTTGAATTCGCCCGACTGATACAACTCTATCCTTAAGAATGGCGAACTTTCGCAGCAGTAAAATTCATGATCACCGGAAACGGCAAAGTATCTGAAAACTTCCCTGTAACTTCCCTGTACACGCCTCCGCCGCTCCACCAAAGTTAAAGGGATTGTATTCAGTCATGGCAGACACGAATGATCCGATAACTTCAAATTTATCAGCCACTTAACTCGTCACCCTGTGAACTGAAAGCATCTCGGAAACATCTGATGAAAACGTTCTGCACAGCACCGAAGCGCACCGGTTTTACCCTGATCGAGCTGCTGGTGGTCATCGCCGTCATCGCAGTGCTTGTTTCGCTTCTTGTGCCAGCTGTTCAAAATGCCCGGGAAGCTGCCCGTCGTATACAGTGTGAGAACAACCTGAAACAAATCGGACTTGGCCTGCACAACTTCGCCGATACATACGGCCATTTTCCCGCAGCACATTCTCACGATCCGCTTTCGGTCTCAGACAATTATCCTGGACTGCCTCGTCCCTATAACAAGGATTACTGGTTCAGCTGGATGTCGCGCATCCTCCCATACGTCGAACAAAGCACTCTCTACAATCAGATTCGTTTTGACGAATGGGCTTTCATGAATCCCTCGGCCGGACTCACAGGAGGGGGATTTATCAACGAACAGCGAATGACCGTTTTCCAGTGTCCCAGCATCCCCGGAGGTAATCCTGCTCTGGTCATCACGATTCCACCAGATGTCGCTTTTACGCACACGAACTATCTGGGTGTCAGCGGAACAACCCAGTTTGATTTTGATGGAATTCTGCACGTCAATTCCAAAACAAAATTCGGAGACATTGCTGACGGGACGTCCAACACATTTCTTGTGGGCGAACGCCCTCAGGACTATGACCGCTACTGGGGCTGGTGGTTTGCCGGCGCGGGACCATATCCCTATTTCGGCGCCATTGACGTCGTTCTCGGCACAGAGGAACGGATTGCTGTAAATGGTGTATGCTCGCCTGCCGGCCTTCAGTCGTGGTATCAGGATGGCAGCTTCAGCTTTGAAGACGATGGTTACGGAACTGATCGGGATACGTGGCACTTCTGGTCAGCCCATCCAGGGGGAAGTTACATGCTCTTTGCTGATGGAAGTGTTCGGTTTGCCAGTTACAGCATTGATCGGGGAGTCTTTCGTGCACATGGAACCTGCAGGAGCGGGGAGATCACTCATGGAGAGCTGTAACTTGTCGGATCAGCTCCGGCGATGTTTTCGAATCGTCGTCAGCGCCCTGCTTATAATCTTTCTGAGCACCGCCGTCAGCGGCTGTAATCGTCAGGAAAACCGGAAATCACCCCCTGACAAAGTTCTTCCAAAGCCAGGCGGAAAACCTGTCAGCACGACCCCATGATCACTCACCGGGAGAAATCGTTTCGTCAATATTGGGGGCAGACAGGGTCGCTCACATGCACGAGAAATCTTCCTGTTCACCTTGCAGAGGTGAAAAATGAATATCGAACAAATCGATGCTCACTGCGATGAATACGAACGCCACCTTCAAAATGGTGGTCGACTCTCCGCGGAACAATTCCTGCAGGAACGCAAATTGCCCGGGAATGATGCTCTGGTTGCCGACCTTCGCAAACTGCAGCAGGAATACCGCGAAAAAATCGTCGCCGAGGAAACTGCCATTCAGTCGGCGCCAGCTGACAGCATCGACAGCAGGCTGAGTCCGCAGGACGAAACGACAGACCAGTCCGTGATCGGCAATTACAAGCTGCTACAGAAAATCGGCGAAGGCGGAATGGGTCTCGTCTACATGGCAGAGCAGACGAAGCCGGTGGCCAGACGTGTTGCGCTGAAGATCATCAAACCCGGAATGGCTTCCAGAGAAATCCTCGCTCGCTTCGAAGCCGAACGACAGGCACTCGCGATGATGGATCATCCGAATATCGCTAAAGTTCTTGACGCCGGTACTGATCGTCTGGGAAGGCCATATTTTGTCATGGAGCTCGTCAAGGGGGTTCCGATTACAACCTATTGCGATGACCGGCAACTTTCTCTCACGGAGCGACTGGAACTCTTCCTGCCCGTGTGTCGTGCGGCTCAGCATGCCCATCAGAAAGGAATCATTCATCGCGATCTCAAACCTTCGAATGTTCTGGTTGCCCAGTTTGATTCGAGCCCCGTGCCGAAGATCATCGATTTCGGGCTGGCTAAAGCCATTGGTCAGAAACTGACCGAACGTACGATGTATACGCAGTTCGGGCAAATTGTGGGCACGATCGACTACATGAGTCCCGAACAGGCAACTTTTAATCAGCTTGATGTTGATACCCGCAGTGACATCTATTCGCTCGGCGTGCTGCTGTATGAACTGCTCGCAGGGGAGACGCCTTTCGACAGAAAACGACTTCACTCGGCGGCAATTGATGAAATGCTGCGAATCATTCGAAATGAGGAGCCTCCGCGTCCAAGTGCCCGACTGAGCAGCAGCACACTGCTGCCTAAAATTGCCGCCAATCGTCGGAGTGAGGAAAAAAATCTGAGTGGCCTTGTCAGCGGCGAACTCGACTGGATCGTCATGAAAGCGATCGAAAAGGAACGTGATCGTCGCTATCAGTCGGCTCTTGCGCTGGCCGATGACATCAGTCGATATCTGAGCAATGATGCGGTTCTGGCCTGCCCCCCTTCGCCTGCTTACCGCCTGAGAAAACTGGCCAGACGTCATCGAGTGGCTCTTTCCGTTGTCGCTGTGATATTCGCCTCACTCCTGACAGGGCTGGCGGGAACGGCATGGGCTCTGGTTCAGGCCAATATCTCCGAACAGCGAGTCCGCACTGAACTCCGCCAAAAAGAAGCATATATCAGTCGTCTAACCCAAACCTTTCGGGTTGACCAGTTCCAGCGTCAGCAGTACTTCCTGTTTGAACAGGCAGCCTCAAAACTTGTCAGAATGGTCCTCACAAAACTCTACACGGATCCAACCAAAGAACCCGCGGACTCACAACTTCTGCGAAAAGCGATCACAACCGCACTCGTCGCCTTCTGGCAGGACATGATTGAAGCCGATCGCGATACTTCCGGCAAGCCAGGCCAAAACACCCCACGATATCAGCTGCAGCTGGCTCACTGCATGGCTCGATCAGGAGATGTGAAGGCTGCGTGGCAAAAAGCACAGGATCTTGAAGACCGGATCCTGCTGGACACCGAAAACCTTTCCGACTGTATTCGTCTTTATGGCATCTGTGCGAAAGTGGCAGAATCAGATCCCGGACTCGCGGAACTATATTCCGACGCTGCAATCCGATTGATTCGACTTGCGGGAAAACAGTCCGAAGAGCCACCTCCGTCAGACGATGATCCGGACCTTGCACCGCTGAAATCACATCCGGAATTCTCCATTCTGATGCAAAGCTGGCAAAGCAGACAAACGCGTATTTCCCCGCGCCTTCCAGCAACGGTAACTCGCCGTCATGACTGACTGCGATTGGGCGAACGCCTTGCCGTTCACAAGACATCCCCCCCATCAAAAAAGCTTAAGTCCACGCCATTGGGGCCATTGGCATCAGGGAAGGAGCGACATGCCGGTTTCTGATGGCGGAAGATGCAAAGTCCGGCTGGAAAGCCGGACGTACGTCAGCCTTTCCAGGCTGACTTGGGGGCGTCCGGCGGCAGTCGTCAGCCCCCGATCTTCCGAACATCTCGGTCAGGAAATCGAAGCCTGTGCGGATCAGCGAGACAGTCGGAGCCAACAGAACACCTGAACCGACGCTGACAGCAAGGCTTCTGCGCGAAATCGTTTGCGGAAATTCCTGACCAGATCCACCCACACCTGATTGCGTGCCTGGCACCAGGAATCCCCAGGTCTCAGAAGTCGCGGCTCCATGAATGCCATGGGCGACATCTAAAGGTCGCGAAGTCTGGCGAAGCCCGATTCAGGTGCATGGCACCTTGTGATTTGGTGTTTTCTTCGATGGCGAAGAACTTCTTTCTCTGCGGCAGCAAGAGCTTCTGCTGGAGCGGAATCGATGAACTCGCATCGCAGTACCGTGTCCGCTCTATTAGACCTGGGGTTTTCGATTTTCAACTTCTTCGGCACCAGTAAGTTGGCTTGAACAGGAAATCGACGCCACGGGTGACAGGGAATCGCAATGCGTCACTCGGAGAGTGACGGCTACTTTGGTGACCGCGATCAGCACATCTATCGTGACCCGAAGTAGAACAGCATCAGACTCAGGGCGATTCGATGGGCTTCAGGGGGAAGAAATTCGGGCATCGTCAGCAGCTCGGGCAGACCGGCAATCGCCACTGCCAGCAGAACAATGATTGCCTTGATATCTCCCCACATCGAAGACGGACGACGTGATGTTCGACGTCCCCACCAGCTGCTGAATCCGCGAACCATCGAACCCAGCACATAGGCGGTCACAATCCCCAGAAGTGACACCGCACGCGGCTCCATCAGCCGATGTTCGCGATACAGGTAAACCCCAAGGCCCACAAACGCCGCCAGCAGCAGAAAGCGAATACTATGGCGAGGCAGATACAGCGGATGAGCTTCCTGATCCAAAATCCCTTCCTGCTGAATGCGTTTCATAACGTCCGGCGGTAATGCAACAAATCTGCGTGATGTAAAATAATGAGCCAGTGCAATCAGCAGAGTCTCCGTCCAGATCAAATCAAGATCACGCCCGCGTGCAACATTGACCGTCACCACCGCCACAATAAAAAGCGTCAGAATCGCTCGCACGCTCCCCACGGGCAGTCCCAGTGGTGGCCAGTATTTTGGCGAACCTTCAGGCTCTAACATGTCTCAAATTCCCTTCCGAATTCCCAAAACGCATCACTCGTGACACCATCCCCCAGGAAATCCTGATGGATGACTTCCCTTTGGACAAATATGCTGTGAACAATACATCGAAGTCGATCCAATAGATAACTGGAGAGAATTTTCATGGGAAAACGAACACCGGTGTGCATGATCCTGCTCTGGCTGGCCGGAATTTTGCCAGCGCAGGTACACGCCAGCGATACACGACCACCCAACATTATTCTCATTCTGGCCGATGATCTGGGAGCAAAGGAACTGTCGTGTTACGGCAGCACCCGCCATAAAACGCCTCATCTCGATCAGATGGCAGCCAGTGGCCTGCGTTTTGAAACATTCTACGCCATGCCACTCTGCACTCCGACGCGTGTCGCTCTGATGACGGGACAATACGGTTTTCACAACGGCTTTCTGGGTATGCAGGACCCGGCGTTCCGACCTCTGCCAGACTCCCCGCAGGCCAGCATCAGTAACCATTTTACGCATGCCGATCTGTTAAAATCGAAGGGCTATGCGACAGCAATGGCCGGAAAATGGCAGCTCTCCGGTCAGCTTCCCACTCTGATTTATGACTGCGGATTTGACGAATATCGCATGTGGGCGTACGACCACAATCTTCCGGATGGCGTCAAACATCCGGCCCACGAGAATGGAGGAAACACGTCTCGTTACTGGCACCCGAGCCTCATCGAGAACGGTAAGTATCTGCCGACGAATCCGGATGACTTCGGGCCGGATCTGTTCAACGACTTTGTCCTTGATTTCGCCAGGCGACATAAAGAAGTCCCGTTCTTCGTCTACTACACTTCTGTACTGACACATGGCCCCCGAGTGGAAACTCCCGTTCCCGGAAAACCGGGCGAACGCTGGGAAGCTGGCCTGAAATCCAGTGTCGAATATCTCGATCACCTCATGGGCCAGCTGATGGCCGGTCTGAAGTCCGAAGGACTCGATCAGAACACTCTCGTGATCTTTGTCGGGGATAATGGCACCGGAGGAGACGGCAAGGGAACTGTGACCGAACTGGGTGCTCGAGTCCCCTGTATTGTTGTCGGTCCCGGTGTGCGCCCTGGAGTCGTCTCCCCGGCACTCGGAGATCTGACCGATATTATGCCGACTCTCGCGGAATACTCCGGGGCCGAGCTTCCCAAAGATCGCCCTTTCGACGGAAACAGTTTTGCCCCTGTACTGCGAGGCGAAAAGGTGGCTCATCGCGACTGGATCTACAGCCATCTGGATGATGGTCGCATTCTGAGAGATTCACGCTGGCTCCTGGAGATCGAAAAAGGCGGCAAAGGAGAACGTTTTTTTGATTGCGGAGACAACCGAAACGGTTCAGCCTTTCAGGAAGTAACAAATTCCTCTGATGCGACTGTTCAGACAGCCCGAGCTCGATTCGCATCCATTCTGGCCGATATGCCTGAACCTCTTCCGCATCAGGGAGTGACTCGAAAATCGGCCGAAACAAAGAAACAGCAGCGCCGAGCCAGAAAGCAACAACAATAATCATTGCGTTAGAATCACTGGGGTAGAACATCGTTCGATACTCAGATGTCCGAAGTCCCGGAACTTCCTTGCTTCTCTGTTATCACTCAGCCATCTGTCACTCAGCCATCACAGAATCGCCCATGTCAGGATTTAGAATTTATTCAGTAAAGCAGCGTGACTCGCGGGCCAGCACGCTGGCCTCAGTGCTTCTTCAGACTGGTCATCAGACTGGTCAGCGGCAGGCGATCCGATTCCCTTTGATTTGTCTGGCAATGATTGTCATTCAGAGCGTGTCGCTTAATGAGCAGCACCGCGACTCGGGCGGCTGGTGGCCCTTTGCCACAAGCTTGAAGGCCGATGACAAAAGTCAGCCTGACAGCATTCAGTTTAACCGTGACATTCGACCAATCCTTTCGGATGCGTGCTTCAGTTGCCATGGTCCGGACGGGTCGCGGCGACAGTCTGCCCTGCGACTGGACTCGCGCGAAAGCGCTCTGAGCCCCGCGGAATCCGGAAACTCAGCAATTGTCCCCGGCGATCCACAGAAGAGCACACTGCTTGAGCGAATCGAATCGTCTGATACAGATCTGGTCATGCCTCCGCCATCCACAGGCAAAACTCTGTCCGCTCTGCAGAAGGAACGACTGAAGCGATGGATCGCCGAAGGAGCAGCCTATGAACAGCACTGGGCCTTTGCCCCGCTGAAGAGCATCACACCGCCGGCTCAGGATGCGCCCGCAGATGCCTCAGCGGCAGAAGGTAATGAGATAGACTGGTTTGTTCGTCAAAAACTTCAGTCAGAATCCATGACTCTGTCGGCAAATGCTGACAAACTCACACTGATTCGGCGAGTCACTCTGGATCTGACCGGCCTGCCGCCGGAACCGGCCGAGGTTGATGCATTCCTTGCGGATACAGCTCCTGACGCATGGGAAAAAGTGGTGGATCGACTGCTGCAGTCTCCTCATTATGGCGAACGCATGGCTGTGGACTGGCTGGATGCCGCCCGGTTTGCGGACACCAACGGTTATCAGGTGGATCGCGATCGCGATGTGTATGCGTGGCGCGACTGGGTAATTCAGGCGTTCAACAGCAATATGCGATTTGATCAGTTTACCGTGGAACAGATTGCCGGAGACCTGATTCCCGACGCGACGCTCGCTCAGAAGATTGCCACGGGCTTCCATCGAAATCATATGATGAACGAAGAAGGGGGAGTGATACCGGAGGAGTTTCTCGCAGAATACACGGCCGACCGAGTTGAAACCACAGCTGCCGTGTGGCTTGGCCAGACGTTCAATTGTGCACGCTGTCACGATCACAAATATGACCCGTTTACGCAACAGGATTTTTACAGCCTGAAAGCCTTCTTCCACAGTGTTCCGGAACCCGGCCGAGGGTACTATGAAAAATCCTTTCGTGAAAGTAATCCGCCATTTTTGAAACTGCCGTCCCCCGAGCAACAGGCTCAGCAGACATCGTTTCAAACTCAGCTGGATTCAGCCACCGCACAACTGGCCGAAACAGCAACAGGTGCCGATGCGGAAGATCGCCGGAAAGAATTGAATACCCGAATCGCGGATCTGAAGAAACAGCTGGATCAGCTTCAAAGTGAGATACCAACAGCTCTGGTGATGTCCCAGCTGGAAACGCCCCGACCGACCTTCGTTCTGATGCGAGGTGCTTATGACCGGCCTGGAGCCGAAGTTGGTCCGGCAACTCCGGCTGTACTGCCCCCGATGAATCCGGACCTGCCGAAAGATCGCATGGGCCTGGCAAAATGGCTGGTGGACCCCGCAAACCCTCTGACGGCCAGAGTGACCGTCAATCGTTTCTGGCAGATGCTGTTTGGTGCCGGGATTGTGCGGACATCGGAAGACTTTGGATCCCAGGGAGATTCCCCCAGTCACCCGGAACTGCTCGACTGGCTTGCGGGTGAATTCGTCCGTAGTGGGTGGGATATCAGACATATGCTTCGACTGATGGTCACCAGCCAGACGTATCGTCAGACGTCGCATGTTCCTCTGAGCCAGCGGGAACGCGATCCGGAGAATCGGCTGCTGGGGCGAGGCCCGCGATTTCGACTGAGTGCCGAAACGATACGTGACCAGGCACTCGCCGCCAGCGGCCTGCTGGTTCGAAAAATGGGCGGCCCTTCAGTCAGGCCTTATCACCCCGCCGGACTCTATGAACAAATCACAGCAGGAAGCGGAACCAATGTTTATGTTCAGGGCAAGGGTGAAGACCTGCATCGCCGCAGTCTGTATACCTACTGGAAACGGTCGGTACCGCATCCCGCAATGCTTCTGTTTGATGCTCCGTTCCGCGAAGCATGCTCGCTTCGACGGCCGCGAACAAATACTCCTCTTCAGGCGCTGAATCTGCTGAATGATCCGACGTATGTGGAAGCCGCCCGATTCCTCGCAGAACGTATGATGAAAGAAGGTGGTGCGGAGACCGACGGACGGATTCAATATGGTTTTCGCCTGCTGCTGACGAGAATGCCGAATGCAGCCGAACAGCGTGTGCTGCGGGCGGCATTTGAGCGTTCACTGTCAGATTTTCGGGCGGACGCCGATTCTGCCAAAGCACTGCTCAGTATTGGTGACCAGCCGGCGGATTCGTCGTTCGACGCAGCAGAACTGGCGGCCATGTCCGTCGTGGCCAGCACTCTGCTGAATCTTGATGAAACGGTGATGAAAGAATGAATTCCGTGACAGATGTAAATTCCGAAATGCAGATCGCTCGCCGACAGTTTCTGGAAAAGGGCCTTGTGGGAGGTGCGGCTCTGGCAACACTGATGGCCTCCTCGGTCAGGTCTGGCCCGGCCCTCGGCAGCGATGCAGAACAGCCAGCGTCTCCTTTGGCAGCGAGACCACTACCTCATTTTGTTCCCCGAGCTCGACGGATTATCTGGCTGACTCAGGCCGGTGCTCCTTCGCAGCTGGAACTGTTCGATCATAAACCCGGTCTGGTCAAATATTTTGATCAGGATCTTCCGGACTCGGTTCGTGCCGGACAGCGGCTGACGGGGATGACATCCGGACAGAAACGGCTTCCGGTGGCACCGTCGGCATGGCGTTTTCGGCCTTATGGAGAATGTGGTATGTGGCTCAGCGAGTTGCTGCCACACACCGGGAGTCTGGCGGATGAAATTTGTCTGATCCGGACGCTGCATACCGAAGCCATTAACCATGATCCGGCAATGACACTGTTGCAGACGGGTCATCAGATCGCCGGTCGACCGGCCTTTGGCGCATGGATTTCGTATGGGCTGGGTTCAGAAAATGATGAACTGCCGGCTTTTGCCGCAATGATCTCACGACCGAGCGGTCCGACCAATGCACAGCCGCTTCATGAACGCATGTGGGGTTCGGGCTTTCTGCCGTCACGGTATCAGGGAGTTCGATTCAGCTCGGGCAGTGATCCGGTACTTTACCTGTCGAATCCTCAGGGCATGACTCCCGGGCGACGACGAGCAATGCTGGACGACGCAGCCGAATTGAATCAGCTGCGTTACAGAGAAACTCAGGACCCGGAAACTCTGGCACGTATTGATCAGTATGAAATGGCATTTCGCATGCAGGCCGCTGTTCCCGAACTGGCCGACCTGTCACAGGAATCAGCTCACGTCTTCGAGAGTTATGGTCCGGAATCCCGCAAACCCGGGACGTTTGCCGCCAACTGTATTCTGGCCCGCCGTCTTGCAGAACGCGGAGTCCGGTTTATTCAGTTGTATCATCGTGGCTGGGACCAGCATGCCAGTCTGCCATCAGGCATCGCCAGTCAGTGTTACGACACGGATCAGCCAACCGCCGCTCTGCTGAAGGATCTCAGGGAACGAGGCCTTCTGGATGATACCCTTGTGATCTGGGGAGGCGAATTTGGCCGCACGGTTTACTCTCAGGGCACACTCACCCGGACAGACTATGGACGCGATCATCATCCTCGATGCTATTCGGTCTGGATGGCTGGGGCAGGCGTAAAGAAAGGCCACGTTCATGGAGAAACCGATGATTTCTCTTACAACATTGCCCGTGATCCGGTTCACATTCATGATCTGAATGCGACCGCACTGCACCTTCTGGGGCTGGACCATACCCGGCTGACATGGCGATTTCAGGGCCGCGATTACCGGCTGACGGATGTGCATGGCGAGCTGGTCAATGGGGTCCTGGCATAGGCCATGGGTTATGCCGGCAAACTCCATCTCCGGCATCAGCACTTCGGTGCGGATCTGAGGCAGAATGCAAACGTTATTCAATCTGCCCCTTCCGAAGCTCTCTTTTCGTACTCGTACTCAGCTTCGCGGTACTCGTACTCGTGCTCGAAGGAGACAATAACAACGAAACGCTTCCTGATGGCATGAAGACTTGAACAATTGTGTCTCGGAAAGCTGACCGTACGGGGCTCTTCGGCATTGTGAAGTCTCGTTGAATGATCCACGCGGATTTCGAGTACGAGTACGAGTACGAGCACGAGCACGAGCACGAGCACGAGCACGATAACAACGAAATGCTTCCTGATGGCCCGAAGACTTGAACAATTGCGTTTCAGGAAGCTCGCAGTATTCGTATATTATTGCTTGCAGTGCGGCGAGTCAGCGGGGTGAGATTCAGCCCTGGGAGAGCCTGAATCGCAGCGGAATCCGGCTCATCGAAATGCCAGCAATCTTCGAATCCGCCCCCGGGGGAACAGACAATGTATCGCCTGACCGTACTTTATGGCCATCCGCTCGATGCGGCGGAATTCGACCGCTACTATTTCGAAGTGCATATTCCAATTGCACGGAAAATGAAGGGGCTGAAAGGCTGGACGATCGGTAAGTGTGAATCGGCTGTGCCTGGCGAATTGCCGCCGCACTATATGATCGTTGGATTGTATGCAGACACTCGGGCCGACCTTGAAGCCATCCTCGCCTCACCGGAAGGACAGGCAGCCATTGCTGATGTTCCGAACTTTGCAACCGGTGGCTGCTCCTTCATGTTCAATGAAGAAGCTGTGCTGATCGACATGAACGACAAACACTAAATGAATGAATGTCGGCCGCGCCGAATGCCAGTGATCAGTCGGCTTTCACCGCTTTCCATTGCGGATTCGGAACGGGCATCGCCGCTGAAACCGATTTTCGCCAGTCTTCAAGCTGTTGCCGAAGCCGGGCTGTCGTTTCAGAATGCTGCATTGCGAGATTCCTGGATTCCGATGGATCCGATTCCAGGTCGTACAGTTCAAGCGACTTGTCTTCAAGATACTCCAGCAGCTTCCATTGTCCTGCCCGGACAGCACTGACGGGTGTCGTTGTGTCGTAATAGTGAGGATAATGAAAATACAGAGCCTCACGATCCAGAGTGTCCTGCGGATTACGCATGAGCGGCATCAGATCAAGGCCATCGGCCCCTGTTGCTGCACCTGAGGCGCCGCTGGAATGACGATCAGCAGCCACCTGCGGATCAGCAACTCTCACCAGAGTATGGAACAGATCCATAATCACAACCGGTTCAGCACAATGAGCTCCATGACCGGTCACTCCGGGCCAGCGAATGATCAGAGGGACTCGGATGCCGCCTTCATACAGTGATCCTTTGCCCGATCGAAGCGGCGCATTGCTGGAACTGGGGACAGTCATTCCGGACAGGCGGTCAATCCCGAGGGAACCACCATTATCACTGGTAAAGATCACGATGGTGTTATCCGACAACTTCAGAGCATCGAGATGCTGCAGCACGCGGCCCACACTTTCATCCAGTGATTTGACCATCGCTGCATAAACAGGATTTTGATGATTGAACTCCGGACGAATCTTCTGCTGAAAATATTGCACATCGTCGGACTTCGCTTCCAGTGGAGTATGCGGTGCATAATGCGTCAGGCACAGAAAAAACGGCTGGCCCTGCGACCTGTCGATGACACGAATGGCTTCATCGGTGAGCCGATCGGTCAGGTAATCACCGGGCTTTCCGAATTCCAGATGGGGAATATAGCGAAACTCACCGCCATACCGCTTGTTTCCCTTCCATGGCCACCAAAACGTCTGAGGAGCTCCCCAGTGGTTTCCTCCGATGTTGACATCGAACCCCTGAGCTTCCGGAAAGTGGCCGGGGCCACCCAGATGCCATTTTCCAACCAGGGCCGTCAGATACCCGGCCGCATAGAATTGTTCTGCGAGCGTTAATTCTTCAAGTGGCAGATCATGTCGGGACTCTGCCTGCAACAGCGGACGATCCTTCGGCCCGCTCAGCGATCCTTCCGACCAGATCGTCATCCTCAGTCGGGCAGCATGCCGACCGGTCATCAGTGCCGCACGGGACGGCGAGCAAACGGACATCGCATAAGCGTTCAGAAACCGCAGGTTCTCAGACGCAAAACGATCGAGATGTGGTGTTTCGTGAAGATCAGCATCATAGCAGGCCAGATCACGTGCACCGAGGTCATCGGCGAGGATCAGTACGACATTGGGCCGTGCGGGAGACGTTCTCGTCGATTTTTCGACGTTGTCAGCCACGAGTTGATCAGCGGACAGACCCTGGCACAGAACAATCAGGATGCTGAGACACAAGGCAGACCGAAGCAGGGTTGCCTGAACATGGACTGAGCAGAAAAGCAACTTCATCGGAAGTGGGTCACCGATTCTCGAGACGTCAAAACAAGCAATCAGCGCTACGGACGTGTTGCGCAACCACCAGTTTGACAATCTTTAACTGAGATCGGAAGTGACCTCACGCTGGCACGTGACAGACGATGCAATCCCTGCACCGTCTGTCCGCAACTGTTTGAACATCTCAGCGCCTCCATTCACCAGCAATGTCCCATGTGAATACTAATGCCAGTCGTCTTCGAGAATGAGCTGCCGAACAATCAGGCAACGTTCATCAGGCGTCGGCGACCAAATACGGCGCCAACAGCACACAGGCTCCACAGAATTACTGAACCTGGTTCGGGAACGGCATCAGGAATAATAACGCTGTTTGCGTCTGCGCTATCGGTGTCAGCCACAAAAGTCATTCTTCCCGAAAATCCCCGATTGAAGGTGATATCTAGCATTCCATACAGATCGCCGTGGAACACGCCGTTCAGGCTGACCGCATTGGAGTACTGAGCGACAACATCGTAATCATCGATACCCATTACAGACGAGATTGCCTGTCCGAGCGCTGATCCAGCAGTAAACTCGACATTGTCCACTATGTCGAAGACAGTCTTTCCCGGAATCGCATTGATCACCAGGCGGCTGACCGGGACAAGGGCTTCAAACAACCAGGGATTTCCGAAAGTGTCGCCAACCTGGCTGAGTGACCACGCGCCTGGCGCAGATACGCCGCCTGACGAGGCATCAATATCAGCCCATCCCAACGTCTGACTGCCGCCTGCAGCCCAGTATACAGTCACCTGCATACCATCCATTTCCGATCCTTCTGTATCGAAACCAGTGAGGGCTCCGGTGATGTTTGCGCCAGGGGCTGCCGCTGGTGCAATAAGGTTGAACCCCGCCTGCACAGAATTGGCAACCAGAATCATGGCCATCGCGGCAATCGTTGCGATCCCGTTTTTCTTCATTTCGTTAACCTTCGATCGTCTGTGGCGATACAGCTCTGGTATCTCGGATTGGGAACGAACTAATTCTACCCTAAACCTCAGTACACCCCGAGGCAAAATTGTCCCTGAATTCCAGATCATACTGACCGCCTTTCTTTAAGGGCATATACACTGGTGAACGCTGGCGTGCATTTCTCGTACCAGTAGAGCGAGTCTCTTTTGACACTGAACAGACCAGGCTTTTTTTGAAAGCCCCGGCAAAGTGTCTATCAATTTGAGAGGACTGTTCGCCTCACTCTGACGCTTTTGAGAAACATGATGCGAGTGCAGAACCTCAGGTGTGCCGTTCTTCGAGATGCTGAATTCGTGGCTGGGACCCTGACGGGCTGACTTTTCTCCTGATGCTGTATCAGCAAATCCATTGGTTCTGCAAAACAGGTTTGTGCGATTCAACAGTGTGCTGGAAGCCTGCCGCACAACGAAATCCGAAGCCGCCATGCCCCCGCGGCCGACAAATTCGACTTTGTTCGGGCGAAAGATTGCTTACAATCGTCCCGCAGCCTGCATTTGGATCGTAACGACCTGGGAAATAAAAAGGTTCCGCCATAGTCGCCTTTCGCTCCGCGAAAGGCCGTTCTTTTGCGGAGCAAAAGGCGACAATTAAATCTTTTCCACGGTACATAAAACTTAATCAATCTTCTGAATCTTCTTTGGCCAGGATCTGAACGTGCTCAACATTCTCAGCCAGCCTTCGGGCCGTAGTGAACTATGTGACGGGATCTCACGTCGGCGAATGCTGCAGATTGGTACGCTGGGTCCGTTTGGCCTGCATCTGCAGGGATTGTTGCGAGCAGAGCAGTCGGCATTGCGGCATCCGTCCGCTCGTTCAAAGAAATCTGTGATCCTGATTTGGATGCATGGCGGACCTTCTCAGCTTGATACATTTGATATGAAGCCGGGTGCGCCGGCGGAATACCGGGGCCCATTCCAACCTGTCGCCTCCCGACTTCCGGGGCTGGATGTCTGTGAACTAATGCCCGAACATGCAAAAGTGATGGACAAGTGCACGGTCATTCGAAGTTTCTCACATGGAAACGGAGATCACTGGGCGGCTGCTCACTGGATGCTCACCGGGCGTCTCGGTGCCAACGGCAGTGACCGAATGCCTCGACAGCCTTCGATGGGGGCGGTGGCAGCTCACCTGCTGGGACCAACGCAGGACGGATCACTGGCGAATGTGAACATGAATGATGGTGGCTTCGGATTTCACGGCGGAGCATGGCTTGGAGTAAACTACAATCCGTTTCGTTACGGTGATTACAGCTATGGAAACGAAGCAGGCCAGCTTCCCACGGGTGATTATACCAGCTTTTCGCTCACAGATGGCTTGTCAGAAAACCGGGTGCTCAACCGAGCATCGCTGCGCGGCCAGCTCGACAGCCTGAAGAAGCAAATTGATCGAAACCGGCTCTTTGAACAGATGGACGCCGTTGATCAGCAGGCAATGGATCTCGTTCTCTCCGGGCGAGTCCGCAAGGCGTTTGATGTATCTGAAGAGGATGTTGCTCTGCGGGAACGATACGGAAAAGGCTGGGGCGAGCAGGCTCTTTTGGCCAGACGACTCATTCAGGCAGGCGTCCGTTATGTTTCGCTCAACACGGGCTACTTTGACGATCACTCCAACATTGAACCCGCTTTGAAAGACAAGCTTCCTCGCCATGATCGCTGTGTGGGTGTGCTGATTCAGGATCTGGCAGAACGGGGCATGCTTGATGATACGCTGGTTGTCACAGCCGGGGAATTTGGGCACACGCCTCGCATTAATGACAACGCAGGCCGGGATCACTGGCCTCAGGCTCAGAGCATACTGCTGGCAGGTGGAGGATTTCGTCACGGGCAAATCATTGGCAGCACCAACGACAAGGCCGAGTATCCGATATCACGCAAGGTTGGTGTCGAGGACTTCTGTGCGATTGTCTATCACGCGATGGGGCTAAAACCTGACGATCAGGTAATCGATCTGTCTGGCCGCCCAACTCATCTGGTTCCAGGCGGCCAGGTCCCGTACGAGCTTTTGTGACAGTCCGCGGCTCGGGAATCTGCGTCATCTGTGGTTAAAAAATGCGACGCAATGACAAATGATGCATGTGGATACGCATTCGAGGTTTGTCCGCACCGGGCGCGGCCATGACGTTGCAGCGAGGAGGAAGAATTGGCAGAAAAATTTGAGGGCAGAAAAATGAATCTCGGATGAATCTCTGACCGATGGCGAACTCTTTTAGAACCTATCCATCAATAAATCCGGGGCTTCGTGGATGTATATGGCCTGCAGTTGCCACAACGTACCAGGCAATCCCGTCGGCGGAGCGACGGGTGTACGGTACACCCGTCGCTTCGCCGACGGGATCTGGCATCCTGTTCTTCCGTTCGGTGCTGAAAGTGTGCAACTTCAAAACCTGGCGGCCACGGGTTAAACGAGTTTTCTCCGAGGTATCTCTTTAGTTGACGCTCGCCTAAAAGTGGACCATTGCGGCGGGATCGACGCAATGTTCAGAACCCTGGCGCACGATAACATTGTCAGAGGGATGGGTACGGATTGTTCGGACCGAGTCAGGAAGATCGTCAATCGATCGCATTCCCTCTGAATCTCCACAGCATTCGACATTTCCACAGCATCCGCCTCCTGAGTAATTCGGCAGAAAATGCTGCTGGCCGCCCTTTTCAACGGAATGCCTGCCATGTCTCAGGTTGTCTTTGCAGCCGAACTCTGCCGCGCCGTCTGGCGAGACCGCCGCGCATCCGAGAAACATCTGCGGGAATTTCAGGCGAAGCGGCTCAACGACCTGATACAGCATGCAGCAGCCCGAGTTCCTTTCCAGGCGGAAAGACTTCGCAAAGCCGGAATGGGTTCCGCTCGGGACACATCTTCAGTGTCTCTCGAGAAATTCTCTGAAATTGCTCCTGTTGATAAATCAGAAATGATGCGGAAGTTTCAGGAGACGATCACCGACAGGTCGGTAACGATCGAAGAAGTTCACGCAGTTGACAAAAACACGAAGCCCGGGAGCGTTCCGTGGCTGCGGAATCAGTATTTACTGTCGAAAACCAGCGGCACTACAGGAACAGCTGGCTGGTTTCTGAATGACGGCCGATCGTGGGCCATTCAGCGGGCTGCCGTAATGGCCAGAACAATTCGCGACCGGCTGATTCCCAGCGAACTGGCCAGATTTGCATTTGGCAGACGTTACCGGATGGGATTTCTGGTCACCGACTGTCCATTTTCAGTGTCTGGTCAGTCAGCCGCCACTTCAAAACAGACGGGATGGCTGTTCGCCAGCATTCGAACGATCTCCATACGAGATTCTGTTGATCAGACGATCAAAAAGCTGAATGCCTTTCGACCGCATTTCCTGCACAGTTACCCCACCTATCTGGAAATGATTGCCGTCGAGAAGCTGGCTGGAAAAGAAGTCCGTTTTTCTCCCGAAATTATCTCCGTGGGAAGTGAACCCTTATTGCCGACAGCGCTTCGAGTTATCAAACAGGCGTTCCCCAAAGCCATGCTGACGAACCAGTATGGGTCCACCGAATGTATTCCACTCGGCAACCAGTGTTCGGCCGGTCGAATGCATTTGAATACTGACTATGTACTGATCGAACCGACCGAGCGATCGGGGGCTCCAACACCGCGAAATCAGTTCTCAGATCATATCCTGATCACAAATCTGGTGAACAAATTTCAGCCCATCATCAGATATCGGATCGATGATTCCATCCGCATTCAGGATGAGCCGTGTGAATGTGGGCGATCGTTCCCTGTTTTTGAATTGCGAGGACGCAATGACAGTGTGCTGGATTTGCTGAACGATTTATCCGAATGGATCACTTTTCCCCCACTGGGCATTGTCACAGTGATGCTGAATATTGAGGGACTGGCACAATTTCAGGTTCTGCACGAGGCTCAAAATGTCTTAAGGATCCGATGCATCCCTATCAATCGGACGCAGAGTAATCTGGTAACAGCATCTGCCGAGGCAGAATTCACGAAATTTCTGAGACAGAACGGTTGTGGCCGGTCGGTTTGCCTGAATGTGGAATCCGTTGAGGAAATTCCGCGTATCGGAGACGGAGGCAAAGCCCGACAGATTGTCTCGCTGGTTGAGCGAAAAGGTTGTGCGACCGACGTGCATAAAGGCGTGCAAACGACTAAATTGGATAAGGTGACCGTTTGAAGCGGAGCACCGGGCTCGGGCGGTTTCATGCAGTTATGAAATCCGGGTAATCGATACAGTCAATGCGTGGCAGGGGATTCTCGTCAGGAAGACCGGCTATTTCTGAACACAGTCGCAGAAACAGTCGATGCTGCAAGGCAGGCAGCTGAGTCTTGTTTCGGGAGAATTGCGCCTATGCTTCAGTCGAAGTTATTGCCAAACATTAAGCAGTCATCTCAAAACGGCTTTGTGATCTGGCATGGAATGCGCATTGCAGAACTGTGCGAACTGCTCCGGATGAATCCTGCTCTTCACTGGACTCGCTGGAACCGTCTTGCGCTTCTGCCGCCAATGGCAGTCTACAATTCCCTGATGGGTGCCATTGAAAACTGGCGATTTGGAAAGGCCGTACAGCAGACCGAACTGGCTGGTCCTCCAGTCTTTGTGCTGGGTTTCTGGCGAAGCGGCACCACGCTTCTGCACAATCTGCTCAGCAAAGATCCGCAGTTCACATCACCCACGATGTACCGCACACTCTTTCCATGGCATTTTCTGACAACAGAAAAAGTCGTCAGCAAAGCAACTCGATGGCTAATCCCCAGATCACGTCCGATGGACAATGTCCCCATGTCATGGGACGCCACTCAGGAAGATGACATTGCCCTGTGCATTATGAGTCTGGTTTCATGCTACATGTTCATGGCGACTCCCGAGGATTTTACGCAGTACTGGCGAAGTCTGGATTTTCGAAAACTGTCAGAATCTGAACGACAGCGATGGAAGGAATGTCTGCTGCTGCTGCTGAAAAAGATTAGTTTTCGTGACAAGCGGCGAATCGTACTCAAATCACCATCCCACACGTTTCGAATTCCCACGCTGCTGGAAATGTTTCCCGACGCGCAGTTCGTCTATATCTATCGAAACCCTTACGACGTGTTTCGATCGGCCGTTCATCTGCGAAAAACCGTGATTCAGGAAAATGGACTGGGCCGCCCGGTCTTTAAAGATGTGGAAAAGGAAATCCTGAAAAGCTATCAGCTCGGATTTGAAGCTTACGAGCGAGACCGAATGCTGATCCCCGAGGGCAACCTGACGGAGGTGCGATTCGAGGATCTTGAGACCGACCCGATGCAGGAAATGTCCAGGGTCTACCAGAACCTTAGTCTGCCGGGATTTGAGACCGTCCAGGAGATTCTGAAACGTGAAGAGCTGCATCTGAAACGTTATAAGAAAAATCGGTTTCAGCATGATGCCGAGCAGATGGCGGAGGTGTATGATACCCTCAGGCCCGCATTTGACCGATTCGGATATCCGGCACCTGAAGACGAACAGGCGTCACACGCCGCGGCGTAATTCCTGACGTCTGCAAAACGAATATGACTGAGCAGACGACAGGCGAATGTAACGCGACCGGCGAAGGTAATGCGACCGACGAAAACAGGGTCGTCAAAAACTGTTACCAGGGCGGGCATCTGTTTGAGCTGACTGGCGTGTCTCTTCAGACACAAATGCGGATTCGACTGGATGATATTTCGCTGACCATTCCGGCGGGTGTCACAGCTGTCATCGGGTATTCCGGAGCTGGGAAATCGTCACTGCTCAGCCTTCTGGCCGGCTTCGAGAGACCCACTCGCGGTCAAATTATTCGACTGGATCAGCGTTCCGTTGGAATGCAGGGCTCTGGCGGAAACGCAGTCGATTCCGGTCTCGCGGTCGATGCAGCAACCCTTCGACCACCTGTACGACCCAACGTGCCGGTCGGAAACCGTCATCTTCCCGTCTTCTGGGCTCCTCAGGGAGGCGGTTTATGGCCGCATTTGACGGTCGTGGAACACCTGACCGCGGTCAGTGCAGCTCGAAAAGACCGGGATTCCGGAAAAACTTTAGACGAAATTCTGCGTCATCTGGATCTTGAACACCGCCGTGAGGCGTTCCCGGGAGAATTATCACAGGGCGAACGATCGCGACTTGCCATTGGCCGTGCACTGGCCGCGCAAGCCGGGATTTTGCTGCTGGATGAACCTTTCGCGCATGTCGACAGTGCTCGCCGCACGCCTTACTGGCAGTACGTCAGACAGGAATTGAATCAGCATCAGACTTCTCTGATTTTTGCTTCGCACGAGCCAGCAGAAGTGATTCGGGAATCACAAACCGTGGTCTGCCTCGATGCGGGTAAGATTGTATTTTCAGGATCCACCATCACACTCTACAGAAATCCACCCAACCGGATCAGCGGCGAGTTTCTTGGGAGGCTGAACTGGTTTGGTCCCGCAGACCAGTTGGACTGGCTGAGGGGAAATCAGGAACTGCAGATACCGGAATGCGGTCGTGGGCTGAGGCCGGAATGTCTGGAAGTTGTTCTCGAAAAAGAATCCGAACTGGAAGTGATTTCATCAGCGTTTGAAGGCCCGTTTTCTGAAACTCGGATATGGCATCGGAATCTCCGTCAGGAACGAAACGTTCTTCATTGTTCAGTGAACGGTGGAGTTTCGCCAGGTGACCGTGTGCGTGTTGCTGTTTGCAGGACCCTATGACTAATTTGCAGCGAAGATCAGAAGCTGGCCACCTGCGCAGACACTCTGCACCTTCGTGCCTTCATTTGAACACATTGTCGGTCTGGTTCATGATGTTGACCATCGTCGCTGCTGTCTGCGGGTGCGGTCGAACATCGTCGGATCCGGAGTTGAAGTTCAGCCGAATGGACGCCTGGGTGATTCCCGCTGCCGGCCGTCATCTGCCCGCGCCTCGCGGACTGTACTCAGATGAACATGACAACGTATATGTTCTGGACGATGCCGGACGTATCCTCGTCTATTCGTCAGACGGAAAGCTTCAGGCCAGCTGGTATATGCCGGACTGGAAGGTAGGTCGGCCGGAAGGAATCTGCAGGCTCCTGGACGGTCGAATTGCCGTCGCGGATACTCATTATCATCGGGTTGTCATATTTCAGGCCGACAATTCCGGTACGGTCAGTCAGATGTTTGGATCAGAAGGCAATGCTCCCGGACAGTTTGTTTTCCCTGTCGCGATTGCTCAGGACCCATCCGGATTTTTGTATGTGGGTGAATACGGTGATCACCAGCGAATTCAGAAATTTCAGCTGGACGGAACGTTTGTCACACAGTTTGGAAGGCATGGAACGGCCGAAGGCGAATTTCAGCGACCCAGCGCGATTGTATGGAGCAATGGAACTGTTTACGCTGTGGATGCCTTTAACAATCGCATTCAGGTTTTCAGTGATGAGGGAGAATTCCTGCGGGTGATTCGGCTGCCGGAGAAATCGAATCCTCTGCAGTTTCCCTACGGACTGAAGGTACTTCCGAATGGTCACCTGTATGTGGTGGAGAACAAGGCAGCCAGGCTGACGGTTCTTAAGCCTGACGGAACAATCGTGGGCCGATTTGGCCGACCCAGCAGGGGATTGGATGGTTTCTATACGCCATGGGGAATCACGGTGCTGACTGACGGAAGAGTACTTGTGGCTGATACAGGCAACCATCGACTGGTGGAGCTGACCCCATGATCTGGCTGCGCAGAACGATGCGTCAGTTGTTTCCTCCACCGCGCCGGCCAGTGAGTCGCGCGGCCACGATTCCGCTGATTTTGTTTCTGGTCCTGTTTATCGGCGTCTGCGTCGCAGTTGTAATGCTGCAGAAGGCGGAGTTTGCCCGACCCTGGGTGTTTATTCTGAGTGTGGTCACGCCGTGGATCTGGTGGATGCATGCTGCAGGATACTCCGGACTGCCATCAGTGCGTGGAGCAATCGCCTGTTTTTGCCGTCTGGTAATCTGCGGACTGCTGATTATTGTTCTGGCGGAACCACGTGCCGTACGCACCAGTGACGTGGTGAGCGTTGTCTATTCGGTGGACGTGTCCGATTCGGTGAATGAAGCGAAAAACAGCGCGTTCGACTTTGTCGCTGAGACGGCTGCCCGCAAGCCATTTGCAGATCAGGCAGGACTTGTGGTGTTTGGTCGAACGGCAGCAGTCGAGTATCCGCCTCGCGAAACCTTTCCATTTGAGAAGTTCATCAATTCACGCGTCAGTCAGGACGCCACCAATCTTGAACAGTCGCTCGCTCTGAGTGCAGCGATGCTGCCTGAGGAGAACAACGGCCGCATTGTGCTGATCAGTGACGGTACGGAAACCGTCGGGCAGCTGAAGGATGTGGTCGACGACCTGCAGGCCCGGGGCGTTGAAGTCAGTGTTGTTCCCATTGAATATGACTATCAGCACGAAGTGTTGCTGGAGCGGCTCGACCTGCCTCGGTTCGTGCGGCTCGGTGAGACTTATGAAGCGTCGATCGTGCTGAGTTCGCTGGCAAAGGGAACCGGCAGTCTGGTGCTGACTCAGGGCGAAACAATTCTCGAGCGGCGGGACGTCAGTTTCGAGCCGGGAAAGAGCCGTTACGCGATTCCCATTAAAGTGGATGCTCCAGGCTATTATGAATACAGCGCACGCATTGAAGTGCCTTCGCAGTTTGACAATCGCCCGGAGAATAATCAGGTTCGCAATTACCTCTATATCGACGGGCCTGGAAAAGTTCTGGTTGTGACTGACCCGCAGGGAAATCCGGCCGAATGGACATATTTTGAAAAGGCACTGCGACAGGGAGATCGCGAAGTTGAACTGCTGAGTGCACTGGAATTTCCGGTCGACCCGCTGTCGCTGATGCCGTACGACGCAGTGATCTTTGCCGACGTAGCTGCCGATTCGCTGACCTCGGTACAGATGCAGGCACTGCATGACGCCATCCGAAACCTGGGGACCGGATTTCTGATGGTGGGTGGGCCCAACAGCTTCGGACCAGGCGGTTATCAGGGATCCGTGATTGAGGATGCTCTGCCGATTTCCATGGAAATCAGCAACAAAAAGATTTTGCCGAAGGGAGCACTGGCAATTATTTTGCATACCTGTGAGTTTCCTCAGGGAAACTCCTGGGCCAAACGCATCACCAAAAAAGCCATTCAGGTACTCAGCTCTGAGGACCTTGTTGGAGCGCTGGCCTATGGAATGATGGGCGAGGAATGGATCTTTGAAATGACTCCGGCAAGTCAGTACAGCGATCTTGTTCCAAAGATCAATGCGGCGGCCATCGGAGATATGCCGGACTTTGCCAGCACGATGGAAATGGGTCTGAAGGGGCTGATTGAAACGGACGCTGCAAGCCGTCATATGATTATCATATCCGACGGAGACGCTCAGCCACCCAGTGACGTTCTCCTGAAAAAATTTATTGATAATCAGGTAAGCGTCTCGACGGTCGCCATTTTTCCGCACGACGGCAACACCCGCACTCTCGAATCCATCGCCGCCGTCACTCAGGGCCGCTTCTATTTTCCGGCTGATCCCAATCAGTTACCTTCCATTTTTATCAAGGAAGCAAAAACTCTTCGCCGAAGTCAGATCCAGAATCGTGATTTCGTTCCTGAGCTTCAGAACGTGGATCCAATGATTCGCGACATTGGAGTGCCGCCTCAGCTGCATGGCTACGTTCTGACATCCCCCAAAGAAGATGCTCGAGCCACGGTGATTCTTGGTGCACCAGCGGCTGCTGGCGACACCACGGTGACCGACGGAGAATCTGATCCGATTCTGGCCGTCTGGCGTTATGGTCTGGGAGTAACGGCCGCATTTACTTCGGATCTGACGTCCCGCTGGGGAAATGACTGGCTGCAGTGGGACCAGTTTCAGCAGCTCGTCAATCAGATGCTGACCCGTATTGGCCGTGTTCGACGTGAACAGTTTTTGCGGGTGTATACATACACGAATGCCAATGAAGGCGTGGTTGTGGTGGAAGACTTTCATCCCGAAGAGAGTCTGCTGGATATCAATGTCTCGGTTTCCGGACCAAATTCATTTCAGCACAGTCAGCAGGTTCGCCAGATTGCACCACGCCGATATCAGGCCAGCATGCCGCTGAAGGGGGAAGGTCGTTATCAGGTCCAAATCTCAGCGGTGGGATCCGACCGAAAAGAGACGGCCTACGCCGGGTTCATTGTATCGTACTCTCCCGAGTATCTGCGGTTTCGAGCCAATCCGATTGTCCTTCGGGATATCGCCAGTCGCACCAGCGGAAAAGAGCTGGATGCCGATCTGGATCCCGAAGAGGTGGCTAAAGAGATCTATGGCGATCGTCAGCCCAAACGCAGCAGCCGCCCTGTCTTTGACTGGTTCCTGATGGCTCTTGCATGCATGCTGCCACTGGATGTGGCGCTGCGACGAGTACAGATCGATCTGAGCGGGCTCAAAGCGTTCTTCAAACGTGACAAGCGAGAATCCACCGCCACACTGGGTCAGCTGCTGCAGAAAGCGGGCGAAGTTCGATCGTCTCTTTCCGGTCAGAAGGATGGGACCGTGCGACCACCGGCTGTATCATCAGGCGAACGCCCGATGCAGTCTCGTCCCGTTCCGCGGCGACCTGCGGATGCCACGGCCGGATCTGCGGAAACCAAACCTTCTGCTCAGGCAACACCGTCGCCGAAACCTGCTGAAAACGTTCCTGCAGATGATGGCAGCACGACCTCGCGACTGCTGGCGTTAAAACGAAAACGGGATCAGGAAGGCGATGGAGATCAAAAGAAAAGATAAGAGTCCTGACACGTTTTTCGAAGTCCGAATCACGGGCCACAGCGTATTAGATCATTCAACCTGAAGCACAGGCTACTTTATCAATAGAAACTGGGAATATGAGTGACCAAACCCGGACAACAACCCTGAGCCCGGCGGAACTGCAGGCCGAAGCAGATCAGTTTCGAAATGAATACAGGGCTGTTAAGGAAGCAGTCGGAAAAGTGATTGTTGGTCAGCAGCGAGTTGTTGAAGCAACGCTGACAGCTCTCTTCTGCGGCGGCAATGTGCTGCTGGAGGGTGTTCCTGGTCTGGGCAAGACCGAACTCGTTAAAGCACTCGCCAGTGTCCTGAAACTGGATTTCAGGCGAATTCAGTTCACTCCTGACCTCATGCCGGCTGACGTAATCGGCACGAACATGATGACGTCTGACGAAACCGGTTCCTATCGCTTTGAGTTCCGCAAGGGCCCGATTTTTACTCAGCTGCTGCTGGCCGATGAAATCAACCGGGCCACTCCCAAAACTCAGTCAGCATTGCTGGAAACGATGCAGGAAGGCACCGTGACAACGGGTGGAACGACCTATCGTCTGGAACCTCCGTTCTTCGTCCTTGCCACACAGAATCCCATCGAGCAGGAAGGCACGTTTCCACTTCCGGAAGCGCAGCTGGACCGCTTCATGTTCAAGGTGGTGGTTCCATTTCTGAATCGGGAAGAGCTGAACGAAGTGGTCAGCCGCACCATTCTGAAGAAGAAGTACGAAGCAGAATCCATTTTGGACGGACCCCGAATTCTGCACCTGCGGGGAGTACTGGATCGGGTTGTCGTCAGTGATCCGATGCGAGACTATGCCTGTCGCATGGTTCTTGCAACTCATCCGGATAGTTCGTACGCCACCGACCGGGTTAAGAAATTTCTGCGGTGGGGTGCAAGTCCGCGTGCCGCACAGGCCCTGATCCGGGGTGCCCGGGTTCACGCGCTCAGTCAGGGACGGGCTCATGTGGCATTCGAGGATATCCGTTACTTTGCCGGAGAAGTTCTTCAGCATCGCGTACTGCTGAACTATGATGGGCAGGCCGAAAATATTTCCGTTCAGGAGGTTATTGAGGAGTGTATCACCGGACTCCCAACCGGAGGATGATCATTTCCGCTGCCCTGGATCTTCTGCTGTCCCATAGTTTTCGGCATCAGATCGGAGGCAGATCAGCAGGAAGAAACGGGACACGGCTGTGTAACGATAGTCCATTTTTTCAGTGAAGGCAGCAGGCGAAGTGAGCACCGGCGGTTCAACACAACTGACATCGCTGTTTGACAACGCGATACTCAACCAGATCGAACGCATGCGGCTGAAGCCCCGGCGGCGTCTGACGAACCGCAGTCGAGGTGAGCATCTGTCGGGCAAAGGTGGCAGCAGCACGGACTTTGCAGACTACCGCGACTACGCTTCAGGCGACGATCTGCGCTATGTCGACTGGAACATTTTTGCCCGACTGCATCGCCCGTATATCAAACAGTTTCAGCATGAAGAGGAACTGCATGTTGTTCTGCTTGTCGACGCTTCAACTTCCATGTTGTTTGATGATAAACTGCTGCGGGCACGACAACTGGCTGCTGCATTTGGCATTATGGGGCTGCTGAGTGTTGAGAAAGTCAGTGCCTATGCGATTCATCAGAAGGCGGACCAGCCCTGGATGCTGCCACCCGGATCCGGGAGAGCTCGTATTCGATCGCTGCTTACGTTTCTGGAGAAAGTTGAAGGCGGTGGAGATATTCCTGTTGAGCGTGCCATCGAGACAATGCTGAAGTTTCACCGGGGCCGCGGCATCGCTGTTTTGCTGAGTGATTTCCTGACGCTCGGCGATCTGACCCGTCCTCTCAATCTGCTCTACAGCAGCGGACTTGAAGTCTGGGGAGTCCAGGTGCTCAGCGATTCCGAAATCAATCCGAATGTTCAGGGGGATCTGAGATTTGTGGACAGTGAAACAGGGGAAACTCTGGACATTACCAATGCTGCCGAACTGCTTAATATTTATCAGGATCAGAGACTCTGGCTTCAGGAATCGCTCGACACGATGTGTCGGCGGCGGAATGGGCGGTTCCTTTCACTGAGCTCCGCATCTTCGCTCAGTACTATCCTTTTTGATCAGTTGTGTCGACTGGGCTGGGTGCTGCGATGAACTGGCCGGGGTTTTCCAATCTGTTTGGCGCCTGGTTCTTTCTCGCGATGGTGCCGCTCATCATTCTGTACTTTCTGAAGCTCAAGCGACCGCGGCTGGAAGTGTCTTCGCTGGCATTGTGGCAGTCAGTGGTGAATGACCAGCGAGTCAATTCACCATTTCAGAAATTTCGACGCAACCTGTTGCTCTTGTTGCAGCTCCTGCTGCTGGCTCTGCTCGTCGCCGCGCTGATGCAGCCATTTCTGCGAGCCGATGCAGCGAGGGCCGAGTACTTGCCGGTCCTGATTGATTGTTCCGCGAGTATGTCGGCGGTTGATGAATCGACGGGGAAATCCCGTCTGGATCTGGTTCGCGAGCAGGTTCGGGAAATGATCGACGGGCTGCACGGCGATCAGCAGCTGGCCCTGTTTTCGTTTTCCGCCACGGGCCGCCGACTGACGGAATTCACCAATGATCGGCGAGTGCTCACCCGTGCTCTGGCTTCACTGGAACCATCTCATCTTCCCGGTCAGCTGGATGACGTGCTGAGAATGGCGGCCGCGTACACCAGAACCTTCACAATCGAAAAGGTGATGATTCTGACCGATGGCAACCTGCCCGATCAGGTTGACTTTGAACTGCCCTTCGGACTGGATATCAAACGCATCGCGCCTGGCGGACCCAACATTGGCATTACAGAAATGAGTGCGAGAAGAAGCAGTGCTGAGGAATGGGAAGTTTTTGTGCGCGTGGCAGGTTCGTCCGCGGATATCAGAAGTGGCGAGCTGCAACTGTTTGAGAATGGAATTCGAACGGCCACTGAAACGATTGAAGTGGCAGCGGATGAATCACAGAGGCTGGTATTCCCTGTCAGTTCAACGGATGCAGTCCTTCTGGAAGCTCGAGTCGTTCCCGCCGGTTTTGATGCACTGGATATTGATAATTCTGTCTGGCTGACACTGCCCGCCGCGAGACCTCTGAAGATCTGGATTTCCACTGAATTATTTTCCTGGCAGCATGCAGTCCGCGTATTGCCGAGAATTGACCTTAACACGGTCACTCCCCCTCCGGCACCAGAGTATGATCTGCTGATCTCTGACGACGACAAGCTGACAAATGTGGAAGCCCCCATACAGATCTTTGTCGGTGTGATTCCTTCTGATCTGCAGCCGCTGATTGAACCCGCTGAGGACGTTGCCAGCGTCGTGGACTGGAACCGTACAGCCCCACTGTTGCGACATGTGCAGATGACCGATGTTCAAATCGGCGAAAAGCCAACGTTTGCTCCGGGCATCGGCGCTAAAGATCTTGAAGAGCGGGGATACGAAATCCTGGTTGATGGCAATACGGGTCCGTTACTTCTTCAGCGCCGTGAAGGGCTGAAGATTTCCTACTGGTTCCTGTTTCATACAGACCGGTCAACGTTGCCTTATCGCCTGGGATTTCCGATCATAGCGGCAAACGCCGTCGAAGCCGCTCTGAAGCAGGCATCTCTGTCGGAAGTTGCGGCGGCACCCACCGGAGTACTGCCACCGATCAGCCTGCAGCCGGATCGGGAGTATCGGGTCAAAAATCCCGCTGGCGAAGAAGTCACGTTCCGATCGTCAACAACCGGTGTGCTCACCGGAGTGCCCGCAGCCCATGCAGGCCGGTACGACGTGTTCGACGGTTCGGACCTGACCACATCAATTGGTACCGGACTTCTGAACCCTCTGGAAAGTTCACTTCAGGTCGCAGATGAAGTGCGATTTACGGAACTGAGTGTGTCGTCAACGGATACCAGTCGACTGGAAAGCGATCAGCCGCTCTGGTGGCTGCTGGCCATGCTGGCATTCGTGCTGATGCTGGCAGAATGGTGGTACTTCCAGCGAGGAAGGGGAGCAATGACATGATGGAGGTCCGCCGAACATCCAACTGGCCACCTGAGGCATGCTTATTGAAAAGTAATGCCGGTCTTCGCCACAACCGAATTCTCCGGCTGCTGACGCTGACACTGGCGGCAGTGTTGTGGCTGACGGACAGTGCAGTGGCGCAGACAGAGTATCCGGTTCGCATGCGCGTCGAGCTATTGTCGATTCGAAACCGTTCCGGAGCACCAATTCCTGTACAGATCAAGATGGAATACAACCAGACGCAGATTCTGGAAGGCGATCTGGAATTGTCGTTCCACGACGCTCTGGACGTTGTCAATCAGGAAGGCCTGATGGCAACGCTGAAAATTGAGGACCTGGTGCTCTCCGGAGGTGACCTGATCTTCAATACGATTCTTCCTCCCATGCAGACATCCGGGCTTCAGAACCTGGCGATTATGGGATACTTTCGCACTGAAAAGGAACTCATTCCGCTGAGTTCGTCGCCAAAGGAAACGAATCCCCCAAGGCCGCATGACCTGCTGATGATCAGCCCGTCTGAACGTGCCTCGCTGTTGTGCTCGTGCACAGGCGCCACCACTTTTCAGTCACCATCCGCCAACAAGATATTTCTGGACACGGCGCTTTCTCTTGAAAACTACAATCCTCTGAAGGAGAAAGACGAGCCGGACGCGGAAACGCGACCAAGGAATTCAAGAAGCTTTGGGAAGAACATTCAGTTCTATTCGTCCACGTGGAGCAGCCGTGATCTGCCGGAAGACCCCTTAAGCTACTGCAGTTTCGACATTGTACTGCTTGTGGATGGAGCGTTTGCAAAACTCAGTACCATTCAAATGTCATCTCTGCTGTCCTGGGTGAAGGCTGGCGGCAGTGTTTGCATCGTGCCCGACTCCTCTCTGAAGCCACAGCATCTGGATTTTGTTCGAAGTCTTTTTGAACAGAGCGGCAGTCAGCCGGATCCGGACGGCACAGAAACACCATTCACGCTTGATGACGATGGACAGCTTCTTACAGTAACTGACAATCCGTCAGAAGTTATTCTTGGGCGGCCCGGACTTGGACGCGCCGCACTTCTTCCGGCAACAGACAGTCTGAAGACTGAGCTCAGTCCCGAACAGCTCGGCCGGCTGGTCGCTCATCTCTGGAAGGTAAAAAAGAACATACCAGTCTGGCAGGGAAAACAATGGGGCGAACAGGACCTGGTGGAACAACTGCGTCGTCGCGGGCTGAACGCAGGACGCGAAGCGGATGGAAATATCTCCATTGAGTTTTCGCCGGGCCAGCGAGGAATCGTCAGACCGGAACAGGTAATAAATATGTACGGACTGTCAGATGAAGATCTCGCTCCAAACCGGGATCCTTTGGTCACAGTTGCCGGCACACAGCTGGTACCATCCGATGTGGAGATGGTGCCGACATGGATGATCGGTCTGATTCTGGCTGCCTATGTACTGACAATTGGGCCGATTGACTACGTTGTTCTGGGACTATTTCGGCTGCGAAAGGCCACATGGATCCTGTTTCCGCTCGTAACTGCCGGCTTTACGATCCTCACCATCTGGATCGCTCACTGGTATATGGGCAGCAAAGAGACGGGAGGCTCAATCGAAATCACGGACATCGTGGATGATGGCATGCCCGCTCGACGCAGCCGCATTCAGATGCTGTTTTACGGGTCCCGTGCCACTCACAGCAGTGAGCACAAACAACAACTGCTTGTTCCGGTCACTGATCCAATGCTGGCCGGTGCCAGTATGTCGGGAATGTTTGGTGCCGATGAATCCGCCGCAGGCAGCGCACCGATACTGCATTATTCGGGCCATTTTCCCGGCAGTTACTCAGTATCACAGGTCGTTCAGCAATGGTCACCCACTTTGATGCGAACGTTTGAACTGCAGCCGAAGGACGCAGATGTTCCGTTTGGGCTGGACTGGTCTGATACCTCCCTTCTGACAACACCTGAAGGTCAGAGACGATTGACCACAGCGCTGGAACAGGTCGAAGTTCAGCTGGGTGGAAGATTCCATGCGGCCATTCTGCATCAGGATCAGAGCATTTCGATACTAAGGACCGGTGAACTTTCCAACTGGAGTGCAAATGGAATGAATCAGGGTGTTCCCGGGTTCTGGCCGCAGCAATACGGTCAGAATAATGCGTCGATTCCGGCGACAGTAATCAATTCCACGTCCAGCAGGGAACGGGTCGATTTTTTTCGACTGGTGGCACAGGTTTCTCCCGAAGGATCAGGACTTCTGGAAGATCTTTCAATACTCGACCCTACGGACGAAACTCAGTGGGTGCTGGTGATTATTCAGTCTAAGGCTGCTGATTACAGGGTGTGGCGAAAGCTCTACCATATCAGGCCTAATGCTGTCAGGCCAAATGCTGTCCCGGTTGCAGAGAAAGAACAGGTTTAAGTTATGTCGGAAGTTTCCGGTTCACATCAGCTCAGTCTGCCTGCAACCGAACCTCAGCTCGCGCATCCGGTGAATGCTGCTGATTCTGCACCAGCCGTGCCATCTCCCGTTGCCCGACCTCTGGCAGTTTGCATTCGTGACCTGCGGGTGACATATGGAAAATTTGAAGCAGTCAAGGGAATTTCGCTCGATATTCCTCAGGGAGAAGTGTTTGGATTCATCGGCCCCAATGGAGCAGGAAAATCCTCCACCATTCGTGTGCTGGCAACACTGCAGCCGAAGTTTCGCGGACTCGCGATGGTCTGCGGACATGATGTGCTGAGCCGTCCGCAGAAGGTGCGGGAAGTCATGGGGTATATGCCCGACTTTTTCGGGGTTTATGAGGATCTGTCGGCACTGGAATATCTGCATTTCTTTGCTGCCGCGTACAAGCTGCCCCTTTCAAAGCGACGGGGAGTGATCGACGATGTTCTGGCACTGACCGACCTTTCCCACAAAGCCGATTCACCAGTTGAAGGACTGTCCCGCGGCATGAAGCAGAGGCTGGCTCTGGCACGCGTGCTGCTGCATGATCCTCAGGTGCTTCTGCTGGATGAGCCGACCAGCGGACTGGACCCCCGCGCGAGAATTGAAGTGCGTGAACTGCTGAAAGCATTGCGCGCCATGGGGAAGACGATTCTGATCAGCAGTCATATTCTGGAAGAACTGAGTCAGCTGTGTACCCGGATTGGAATTATTGAAACGGGCCATCTGGTTGCGGAAGGTTCCCTGAAGGACATTTATCGCCAGCTGCAGCTGAAGCGAGTGGTACACATTCGCTGTCAGGACCCGCCGGCCGATCTTCTCGATCGGGTACGGAAGATCCGGGGCGTGGATTCTGTGGAACAGCAGGTGGACCGCTGGGCCATTCGGCTGCATGAAGACCAGACTTCCATCGCCGAACTGCATGAGGCTCTGGTTCAGGAGCAGGCACGAATCGTCATGTTCCAGCCGGAAGCGATGGATATGGAGACCGCCTTCATGAAGCTGACGGAAGGAAAAACAGCCTGATGCGATTCAATCTGATTCCCCAGCTGCCGCTGCTGCGTCGAGAACTGACAGAACTGGCCAATCGTCGGCGTACCTATATTGTTCGAATCATCGGCGCTGTCATATTGCTGTCAATCGTGTTTGTAGTATTGCGAACATCCATAGCCCGGGCGACAAGTATGGGTGGACCCGGAGGATTTGCGATGCCGGCGATACCCGGCATGCCGCCAGCTGTCGCCCGCATTCGTTTGCTTGGAATTGGCGGACAGATCTTTCCGTCCATTGTTCCATGGCTGTTTCATGCGATTCAGCTGCTGATGCCGGCACTCTGCTGTGGCACGATCACCATGGAGAAGGAACGAAACACGCTCGGCACCCTGCTGCTGACACGTCTTTCGCCAATGGCCATCATTCTTGAAAAACTGGGCAGTCGGCTCATTCCGATGCTCACGTTTCTGCTTCTGACATTTCCGGTACTGGCTTATGTGTATTCACTGGGCGGCGTGGATACCAATATCCTCACCAGCACTTTGTGGCTGCTGCTTTGTGAATGCCTGCTGTATGCATCGATCGGCATGCTGTGCAGTTCGTGGTTCCGCACGACGGTGAGTGCTTTTATTGCCTCTTATGTGATCGTGCTGATTCTGCAGTTATCGTCCGTTGTGCTTCGACGACTGACACCCACGCCATATGACATCTGGCGGGCCGAATACCAGGGGTTGGATTTTTCCAATCCTCAGTTTTTGCTCAATATGGTGACAGGGGCGGCAAGCAGGGTGTCCACTGTCATGGAAAGTCGGCTGACCTGGCTGGGAATCGACTTCTCGCTGCTGTTGCAACTGGCAGTCAGTACGCTGCCCTCCCTTTTTGTAACCGTCACCTTTGTGGCACTCGCACGATTCTTTCTGTTTCGACGGGCCTTTGTGACATCGTCATCACCGCTGCTGAAACTCTTCAGGGTACTTGACCGTTTCTTTGTGAAACTGAATGAGGGCACCACCAGAGGAATCGAAATAGTGAAGGATTCGAACGCCATGCCGGAGTTCGATCCGATCGCCTGGCGCGAACGCACTCGAAAATCACTGGGAAAGGCCAGATACCTGTTTCGGATACTAACAGTGCTGGAAGTACCCACAATCTTTATCTGTGCACTGACGGCGATCTCTTCCGCAGCAACCGGATTCTCCGGACTGCGTGCTCTGCTTGCAATGATGTGGGTTCTGACCGTGCTGGTACTGACTGTCAAGGCGTCGACCGCGATTTCCGGCGAACGGGCCAGAGAAACCATTGAGCCGCTGCTGTCCACTCCAATGACCGCAGCTCAGATCATTTCCGAAAAGATCGTCGGCATGAGACGACTAATGATCGTGTTGTCTGTCCCGCTGTTAACAATTCACTTTACGCTGATGCAGCTGATGAATTCCAGGCTCAGTATTCTCTACGCAATCACGGCCGTCGTCGCCACGTTCAATTCCATGCTGATGATCACATGGGTCTCTGCAGGATTTGGCATGCGGTTTCTTTCTCAGACAAAGTCGCTGATGGCAGGCATTACAATCATTGTTGCATGGATAATTATTCCAATGCTTGTATCGCTGTTTCTGTTGTCGGTGTCAGGCCCCTCACAGTCTTCCTGGTCGCCCTACGATCAATCAACATTCAGAACCGCAGGTCTGGTGATGGTGTCAATTCCGCTGTGGTGCTGTCCGGCAGGCCCCGTTCTGTTCAATGAAATGGCACTCAATTCCGCAGCAGGTACCTTCGAGCGATGGAATGTTTTCTCCCGGCTCACTGACTCCCCGGCAACGCTCTTCGGACTGACCATTGTTGTGCTTGCGTTTCAGATTTTCCTGTTGTACCTGATTCGGATAATCGTACTCCGTCTTGCACCTCGGCTGCTGAATCGCCTTGAGAGTCATCCTGATCATTCCGAACTATCGCAGGTTGCTCTGTCATCACAGCCTGTGTACTGAGGATTCGATACGTGTTCAAGTTTATGATGCGGTTTCCGATATGTGGATGTCTTCTGGTGCTCAGCTGTCTGACAACATCAGACGACTGTTCTGCACAGCCGCCGAAACTCAAGATCGCCGAGACAATCTGGGGGTTTGACGGTCGCGTTGTTGTCGGTCAGTTCAACCCGTTTTCAGTCCTCATTGATAATCTCAGCGACGAAACGATTGAAGGTCAGGTCACATTGAGATCGATTCAGGGCATGGTTCGGGAGTCCGGCGGCACTCTTTCGGAACCCCTGTATCTTGCTCCCAACTCTCGCCGCTGGGTTCAGTTCTATCCTTACGTGTCACAGATATCAGCAGACTGGCGGCTGAGCGTCCGGGCCGGAGGATCGAACATTCTCACCGCCAGCTTCGATCCGCCGCGCGGCGTATTTGGCCTGCAACTGGACGATGCCGACAGCAGGAGGGTTTCTGCCGTCATTCTGGACCGAACCGGAATGGCGACTCAGCAGCCAATCTCAGTCAAACATATGCCGGCGGAGATATTTCCGCCCTTTTCCACAGCCACATCAGGGCTGAGCGTGCTGTTCCTCGATCATGTTCCTGACTGGGAAACACCGCGGCAGCAGGCATTGCTGGCATGGCTGAAACGAGGAGGCAGGCTTTGTCTGCTGCTGGATTCCAATGGTCAGACACTCAGTTTTTCCGGAGTCCTTTCACCGCTTAACGAACCGTTTACAGTCTTCCGGACCGGCTTTGGAACCGTCAATCGTCTGGACATGCAGCGGGGTCAGCTGTCCGATGAAATCGTCCGGCCATTCGTACAGCTTCCGGGCGGACAGGATGAGGATAATCCGGCCGCCGAGTTCGGAAACTCCATCGCGCAGCAAAATCTGATGGTCTTCAATCCATCTGCGAACGACGATGAAACTTTTGCTTCCATGCGCAAGCTGACTCAGCCCGAACATGCGTGGTGGGCCATCTTCCTGTTGTCTCTTGTATACGTCGGACTGATCTTTCCGGGTTGCTGGATTCTGTCCCGGAAAAAAACGCTCCATTTCATGGTCACTTATGGTGCCATCGCAGGAGTATCCGTTTTATTCAGCCTGATCTTTTTAATGATTGGAAGACGAGGTTACGGTGAATCAACCGTGATGAATTCACTGACAATCGCCCGGTCTGAAGATTCCACTCACTGGAATGCAATGCAGTGGCTGAATTTATTTGTGGTATCGGGCGACAATTACCAGGTCACCAGCGAAAATCAGCAGGCACTCATGGCGTCCGGTGATGCGGATGACCGTGGCGTCGCTGCAGTCAAAAGTGGCAATCACGCGATGTTTGAAACTCGCATCCCGCCTTTTAGCTCACAATCCGTCGTTTCAGCCCGACGCCTCACGCAGCCGGACTGGGCACTGGTTCTGGAAGACATCGAGATCACTTCAGGCGTGCTGACGAAACTGGAGTTAACCACTGGATCGACTTTTCCGGATCATCCGGACTGTCAGTATCTGATCCTGCATGGTCAGAGGCTGTCTACGGCCGTATTTCGAAAAGAAGATCTGAAGCTGAGGCTGGGTTCCGCACTCCAGACACTGGCAGATTACTGCAGTATTCGTGCGGAACCCGAGTACAGTTTTGGATTCTTTGGGCAGCAGCAGCAATATTCCAGTGACAGCGATTCGCAGATCGATCGTTTTTACAGGTACTCAATTCACCCGCTCATCCACAGAAGTCTGCTGGACGATGGAATCGTTCAGCCCAGCCAGTTTGTTTTGCCAGCCGATCGAATTCGTCTTTTCGTCTACACGCCTGCCACGGAAGAAATTCTTCCCTCTCTGAACGTTGATTCGCTTAAACAGGGTCGGACCCTGTTTATTCGCGACATTCTGCTCGATCCGGATTCTGCCGGCACTGCCACGGTTCAGTAACTAAACAGCACGACAGGTTTTCTCACAATGTCTGATCTCAGCCCTGGCCGAACAGCCACAGAAATCGTCCCCGCAATCTCGGTCATGGACCTCTCTCATTCATTCAAGGGTCATCAGGCTCTGAATCAGGTCGCATTCAGCGTCATGCCGCAGACGCTGCACGGCTTCGTAGGCCCCAACGGCGCTGGGAAAACAACCACACTGAAGGTGATCTGCACACTTTTGAAACCGAACTGGGGGAAGGTTCAGGTCTTTGGACATGATGTTGGAAGAGAATCCGTCAGCGTCCGAAAACGTATCGGCTTTATGCCGGATCATTTCAGTATGTATCGGCAAATGACAGTCTTTGAGTATCTGGATTTCTTCGCCGCAGCGTATGGACTTTCAATGGGGCAGCGGGATCAGGTGATTCATGATGTGCTCACCCTGACAGATATGGATGGACGCAGAAACGATCTGATCAGCGGACTCTCACGGGGCATGCAGCAGCGTGTCAGTCTGGCCCGTGTTCTGGTTCACGATCCCGATCTGCTGCTGCTTGACGAACCCGCCAGCGGACTCGACCCGCGAGCCCGAATTGAACTGATGGAAATCCTGCGTGAACTTCGACGAATGGGAAAAACCATTTTCATCAGTTCACACATTCTGAGCGAACTTGCGGAACTGTGTGACAGTGTCACCATCATCGACCGCGGACAGGTTCGATTCAGTGGTCCCATGGATGCGCTTCTTGACAATTCGCAGGACCATCCAACGTATAACCTCAAACTGGCCAGCGTTGAAGCACATGTCATCGAACGGCTTAGAAGCCTGGCCGGTGTCGAGGAGGTCTCGGAACCGGAAGTGGCGACGGGACGCGACTTTGTTATCCAGCTCTCTGCCGAAACCAGTGCCAATTCCTTTTTGGCTTCGGTTCTGACACTGGAAGTGCCAATCGTGGCTTTCAGCCAGCAGCGCCGTCATCTCAATCAGGCGTTCATGGATCTGACGAGTCGCGGAGTTCGCACGTGATCTCCGGTTCTCTGACACTTTTTAACTGGTCACTGAGAGCAGACTCACGTTCGCCCTGGCCTCACGTAATTCGCGCGTGTTTCGCCCTGTTTATGCTGCTGGCGATCGCAGCGGCTTATGTCGACGTTTTCGGCGCATCTGGCGCCGGTCTGAGATTCTTCCACAATATCTGCATACTGAACGTTCTGCTGATTTCCGCTTCCGGAATCAGTTACTTTGTTTCGGCTGTCACTGAGGAGAAGGAAGCCGGAACACTGGCCCTGCTGCGGCTGGCGGGCGTAACCCCTCTCGCCATTATTCTTGGTAAATCCACATCCCGGCTGATCAGCTCCCTGATGCTGCTGATGGTACAGATTCCATTTACGATTCTGGCCATCACTCTGGGGGGTGTCCTGTGGCAGCAGATTGCAGCAGCCTATGTGGCACTGGCAGCATGGATGGCATTTGTTTCCACAATCGCACTGTTCAGCAGCGTCCGATGCCAGACACCGGGAAGAGCAGCAGGACTCGCGGGAGCGATGCTGCTGCTCTTCTTCATTGTCGGTCCGGCAGTGACGATGGGCGTGCCGCTGCTGCCCCCTGGATGGATGCCTCCGGTCATTGTGGCGGGCCTTGAAAAAATTGCCGTCTGGCAATTCGAGGCTTCTGTCTTCCGAAGGCTGACAGAAATCCTTGAAGTCCAAAGTGCGACACCGGATCTCACCAGCCCGCAACTTTGGTGGAATCTGGGTACCGCGATCGTTCTGTTTCTGATCAGTACCGTGATGTTTGATCGCTGGTCGCCACAAACAGAAACCGCCATGCACGGAGAATCGCCGACAACTCGACGACTGACAGTGGGCCGCTGCTGGTCGCTGTCGCTCACGTGGAAGGATTTCGTGTTCTTCACCGGCGGACGACTTTTTCTCGCATCAAACGCTCTGATCTGCTTTCTGCTGATCGCCGGATTCGCATGGTATCAGTATCTCACAACTCCGTGGCTGGGGATTCGGCTGAACGGAGACATGGCATGGACCGCATTTGTAACCCTGTCGATCCTGCTTCAGGTAGAAATTCTGCTGTACTCCTCTGGCATACTGTTCGCGGAGGTTCGACAGTCCACTCTGTCATCGCTTGCGATGCTCCCCGTGAGTCCCGTTCGGATCCTGCTGGAAAAAGCTGCAGCCTGTGTGATTGCCGTTCTGCCTGCAATCTTTTGCCTGCTGATCGTTTTCCTGATGGATCCGTCAGGAATCTCCGGACAGCTGTCCGCGACAATGATTATGTCATGGCTGACCGTGGTCCTGCTGAGCAGTCATTTGACGATACTGTTATCGCTATACACTCGCTGGGCCGCCCTGCCCCTTGCTATCCTTCTGACCGCTGGCAGTTTTCTGTGCTGCCCCATGCTCACAATGACGACATTCCTGCTGACCGATATTGTTGCGCGCAGCCACAATTTCCGCGGAACACTGCTGCTTGGCTGCCTCGTCAATCTGACATGGCTCTGGCTATTTGTTCTTCTGCCGATCGAGCTTGAAATTGTCAAACGCTGGAAGACTTTGGGTCAGCAGTGAATCGCCGTACGCAGAGTGCTGAGTGCGTCGATTGAACTCGATGTGGCATCCCGATACGATTTGAGCTTCCTCGCAGGAGGCAGTTCGGGCTGAATGGTTGCTGGCCGTTGATCCTGCATGCCCATGCCTTCTCAAATCTTTTATCGTGCATTGAGGTTATGACCTGATGAGTTCCACTTCTGCGACACGCCTGACAGGCGTTCAGTGGCTGGTTTGTGTGATTGCGGCAATTGGCTTCGCATTCGACATTTATGAATTGCTGATGCTGCCACTGATTATTAAACCAGCGATTGCTGCTCTCAGCGCACCAATTATTGATGAGCTGGTCAGCGGAGGAATGGCTCGTCCGCAGGCCATGGCCCTTTGGGTACCGGGTGGACTGGAATATGTGAAATGGGCTCGCGTTCTGTTTTTTGTCCCCGCGATTGTTGGCGGTGTGTTTGGGCTGTGGGGAGGCTGGCTGACTGACCGGCTGGGACGCCGTCGTGTGCTGACATTCAGTATCCTGTTGTACGCCTTCGGAGCATTCGCAGCGGGCTTTGTCACATCTCTGCCGGCCCTGCTGATATGCCGTTGTTTTGTGTTTGTCGGTGTTTGTGTGGAATTCGTCGCTGCCGTTGCATGGCTGGCTGAACTGTTCCCCAATCACGAGCAGCGCGAAAAAGTTCTGGGCTGGACTCAGGCCTTCTCCTCGCTCGGAGGACTGATGGTGGCCGGCATGAATATTCTGGCGGGCCGCGTGGCCGCCAGCCTTCCGGAAATCGCCGGGGGCCACGAAGCATGGCGGTATACTCTGATTTCAGGCGTCATCCCCGCATTGCCGCTCCTGCTGATCCGCCCGTTCCTGCCTGAATCTCCGGAATGGCAAAAGAAGAAGGAAGCGGGCACTCTGAAGCGACCGTCGATTGCCGAACTGTTCAGCCCTGCTCTGCGAAAAACGACCATTGTGACAACACTGGTGTTTGCTGCCAGCTATGGCCTGGCTTTTGGAGCAATCCAGCAGTTGCCACAGATTCTGGGCGCTCAGGCCCTGGGCACTCCGCGAGAAGCGGGCCATTCAGAGGTGATCGCTGCTGCGAAGTCAAAAGCTGGAGAACCAGCCGGCAAAAACAAGGATACTGGTAAGCCGGAATACACACCTGAACAGCGTAAGACTGCTGGAAACGAAAGTGACGCGGTTGTCGCCGGAGTTACACTGTGGCAGGAACTGGGCGGACTCGTTGGACGAGCATTACTGGCGATTCTGGCGATTAAAATTGTAAGCCGCCGCAGCCTTTTGCGAGTGTTTCAGATCCCAGCGCTGTTTATCGTGCCAGCTCTGTTCTACTGGATTGCCGGCGCACTGCAGTCTGATTCACTTTTGGCTATCAAAGTCGGTATTTTTGTCGCAGGCATCCTGGTGGTGGGGCAATTCAGCTTTTGGGGTAATTATATTCCGCTGGTATTTCCGGTGCACCTGCGTGGAACCGGAGAGAGCTTTGCTGCGAATATCGGCGGTCGAATCATCGGAACCGCAGCCGCCTTTATCACAATCACGCTCTCAGCGTCTGACAAACCCGACCCTGCTCGCATTGCCATGGTCGGTGCATGCGTCGCAGGCGTCTACGCTGTCATTGGTGCCGTCCTGACCAGCATGCTTCCTGAACCAGGAACCGTCGATACGAGTGACCACGAATAAGCTCGCAATCTGTTTCCTGGAATCGCACCGAAAAACAAAACACGAATCCCCGCGAGTTTTTGTGGCGACGACTACGTGATCATCTAAGTCCGCCGAATCGTGAAGTCACTGAACTTTTCCGGTTCGGCGTGCGGTATTCTTTCGATATCGGTGATCGCATCTCCATACAGGCCTCGCAGGCGGTCAATCAGCCGTTTGATCGCCGCAGGTTCTGCCGTAGCCACCATCTCAACTCGACCGTCAGCCAGATTCAGCACATATCCGGTTACCAGGGAATCCTTTGCCAGTCGCTGAGTCGACTGGCGAAACCCCACGCCCTGAACGATACCCGAAAAGAAAATCTGTTCCGTCACCTGTCCCGCCATTGTTGACAACTCCCACTTCCTTAATGCTTCAGTTATCCTGAACTTTTCAGCGGCGCCAACTTTACAGTTTAATGTCGGGTAAGAAACGATACACGAAAGAGACTTTGCCCGTTCCATCAAAATCAAAAGCCATCTGCGAGACTTCCCATGGTCACGCAGATGGCTTTTTGCAACAGATGCAGGCGGCGGAATCGTCAGGTGTTTTTTGCGAGAGTCGGTGCTGGTCCGGAGTCTGCTGAATTTCTGGTGAATCGGGTGATTACCCAGAATACGATAAACCCAAATAGTCCACCGATCTGCAGGACATTCCAGACGAACGGGGACACAATGATACCTGGTGCGGCCAGAGCAAGCGCCAAAGGCAACAACATGCCGACAGCCAGCATTCCAAGAGAAATCTGGGAAAACATTCGACACTGTCTCGCAAAATCGGTCATAGGAAAACTTTCTGATTGCTGGACTAACGGAATGCAACAGGCAACAGGCAACACGACAAGCGGCAGGCGATTACAGGCGGTCTACAGTGAACTGACGGATTCGGATGAAACTTCTGCCGGTGTACCTGCATCCGGAACTGTTCCAATAATCCGGGAACTGCCATTTCCCGACAGTTCGATCTCAACGTTTTCGCGGACCTGCATAGCCTCTGCCAGAACTGTCGCAAATTCCCGAAACCACTCGATGTGAGCGTCGCGGATATTTGCAGTATTCAGCTTCTCAAAGGAAAGCCGCAGCCCGTTTGGCCGACGTGTCAGGCGAAGCTGCACATTTAACTTCTCTTCCGAGGCAGTACAAATCTCACTGGCCTTGTTCAGGCATTTCCTGGCATCCGTCTCCGATACTCCTTCATACCACACTGTCACGGTATCGTTCTTCACAAACCGGGGTCCGGTTTCCGCCGATACATACACCGCAATTCCCATGACGAGTGCAAAAATCACTTTTGGAACGTGGTTAATCACTGCTGACTTCCTCACTGCTGAAACAGAATTCATTCCCTGCGCAACAGAGAACTCTCATTACTCCTATTTATGTCAGCATTCCATTCAGTCGGGAATTTCTGAAAAGGAGCATGATCGCGGATCAATCAGCGTGTCGGTCGTAGGGATTTCGTCGCCTGCAAACAGAATGGTCGCTGCACTTCCCTTATCCATGGCAGGGACTTTCCCCAGGTATGAGTTCGGCGGCCGCTTTCCCTCAGGAGTCTGCAAGTGTCTTTAGCAGCAGTTCTCTGACGGCTTTCGGATCTGCTCCGGCAACCTGCTTCATAATCATGCCAATCAGTGGTCCGGCAGCCGCATGCTTTCCGGACTTTACGTCGGCGGCGGCTTCAGGCTTAGCCGCAATTGCAGCGGCGATGGCCGCCTGCAGAGCCCCCGTATCGCGAACAGTTTCCAGCTTTCGTTCCCGCACAATGACTTCAATATCGCCAACTGCAATCGATTGCCCGGAAGCTGCCTGCTCCTTCAGCACTGAATACACATCTCTCGCGCTCTTTGTGGTCAGTCGACCCTCCCTGATCCAGTTCAGCAGCGTTCCCAGGATCTCAGCAGTTACGGGAAATTCGGAGACCGGTGTCCCGGCCGCATTCAGATCGCGCAGTATATCCTGAGTCACCCAGTTGGCAGCTGTCTTGCCATCGCCACACAGCTGAGCCGTGTGTTCAAAGTACTGAGTCATCTCAGGCCCCTGATCAATAATCACGGCGGCATCATAAGCGGTCAGACCCAGCTGATTCTGAAACCTGTCTCGTCGCACGGCAGGCGTCTCGGGCAGCTGCTTTCGAGCGTCTTCGATCTGCTGCACTGTGAGAACTACCGGAACGAGATCCGGGTCCGGAAAGTATCGATAGTCCGAAGACTCTTCCTTCTCACGCTGCGCAAACGTCACGCCGCGTTCCGCGTCCCATCCTCGTGTCTGCTTCGGCACATCACCGATTTTCTGTCCGGTCTTCTGCCACTGAGAGGCCTGTCGCTTCACTTCGTACTCGATCGCCAGCTCCACATTGCGAAAGCTGTTCATATTCTTCAGTTCCACGATGGGAGTTGCCGTTTTGGATCCATCAGCGTGATGAATATGCAGATTGACGTTGGCGTCGCAGCGCAGACTTCCTTCCTGCATATTGCAGTCGGACACACCAATGAACAGCAGCAGGGTTCGCATCTCTTCAAGATAACGTCGGGCTTCTGCGGCCGAACGCAGATCCGGCTCGCTGACAATCTCCAGCAATGGCGTGCCCGTACGGTTCAGATCCACCATACTGTCACCGCCGCGTCCCGTTTCGTCGTGAATGTTCTTTCCGGCATCCTCCTCAAGATGTGCGCGGGTGATGCGAATTCTTCGTACCGGCTCACCGGGATCATCAGCCGCGATCTCCAGCCAGCCGCCTGAGCTGAAGGGCAAATCGTACTGACTGATCTGATAGGCTTTCGGCAAATCGGGATAGTAATACTGCTTTCGATCCCATTTGGTAAACTCGGCGATTCGGCAGTTGAGAGCCAGGGCCGTGCGAACCGACAGCTCAAACGCCTTCCGGTTCATTACGGGCAGCGCACCCGGCAACCCCAGACAAACGGGACATGTCTGTGAATTTGGAGCATCCGGTCGGAAATCCGTCGAGCACCCGCAGAAGAGTTTGCTGCGAGTTCTGAGCTGTGTATGAACTTCGAGACCGATGATGACGGTGTAAGAAAGTGATGACATGCCTGTACACAATAAAAACGGGGCCGGGACCGAAAAAGGATCTGCCAGGAATCTGGCGAACCAGTAGTATCCATCAGTTGCTGCGGCTCGTCGAGCATTCGACGGCGATCTGATCGCACCGTTCTCAGATTCAACTGCCCTTCACTGTTCAAATCCGCAGGAAATGAGGACACTGACTGTTTCTCGGCAAGTCACAAGTGCGGCACCATTTCACTCAAGCAGCGTCTGAGGAAGGCCATTGATGCACAGGATCTTTTTCCCGATCGGGGACGGCACCGAGGTTATGGATACTCTGTATCCGATCCTTCGGCTTCAGGAAGAAGGATTTGAGGTCGTTGTCTCCGGCCCGGAAGCTCGACTTTATCACGGCGTGATGCATGAAGTTCCCCCGGACAGCGTCATCCCGTGGGATATCACCCGGGAACAGCCTGCCTATCATATTCAGGCAACGGTCGCCTTTCGGGATGTCCGCCCGGACGACTATTTCGCCGCATTCTTTTCCGGTGGACGGGCACCTGAATATCTGCGGTACGACCCGCATTTGCTGGATCTGACACGCCATTTCTTCGACTCCGGTAAACCTGTGGGCATGCTTTGCCATGGAGTCGAAATTCCCGCGGCCGCTGGCTGTCTGGTCGGTCGAAAAGGGACGACCGTCCCCAAATGTGCGCTCGACATTACACAGTTTGGTGGAATGTACATTAATGAAGATGTCGTCGTGGATGACAATCTGATCAGTGCCAAAGGATGGCAGCAAAACGGACTTCTGATGCGGGAATTCTGCCGCCTGCTTCGGAGCCGATTGTGACTGCACACAATGACCTTCTTAATCAGCCCGATCAACCGGTTCCCGCGCTGAATCGTACCGCCAGCTGGCTGGTTCTGACGGCCGCTTTTCTGGGATGGATGTTTGCCGGCTGGCAGCTGGCGATCACTCAGCTTGCGATGCGTGAAGCCGCAAGCAGCCTGCTGGTCAGCGCCAGTGAACAAACAATCGCAGCATGGTATGGCCGACTGACAGTTGCTTTTTTGCTGGGAGCGGCATTCGGTGGCTATGTGCTCGGCTGGGTGGGAGACCGCTACGGCCGCGCAAGAGCAATGGCGTGCAGCATTCTGTTCTATTCCGTCTTCTCCGCTGCAGCTGTGTATGTTGAGCAGCCATGGCAGCTGTGGATTGTACGATTCGTGTGCTGTATGGGCGTTGGCGGAATGTGGCCTAACGGAATCGCTCTGGTCTCGGAAGTCTGGCCCGGCATGTCCAGGCCGATTCTTGCAGGTGCCATTGGAACATCGGCCAACCTGGGTATTATGATACTTTCAGCGATCGCCCGCGAACGCGCGATCACAGTGCAGGACTGGCACTGGGTGATGTGGCTCGGAGCCAGCCCTGCCATACTTGGAGCTCTTGTCTGGCTGCTGGTCCCCGAATCTCCTCAATGGAAGGCCCTGAATTCCTCCGGTCCGAAACAGAGCACTGCAGAACCTGTTGGCCTTGGGGACGTCTTCAAACCTCCCATTCTTCAAATCACTCTGCTCGGTATCGCTCTGGGAACCATTCCGCTGTTCGGAGGCTGGGGTAACTCAAACTGGGTGATGCCCTGGGCATCGCAGGTCGGTGAGCAGATTGGGGATCCACGCCTGAAGGCGGATTTGTCGCTGGCTCGATCACTGCCCGGCACAATCAGCAGTCTGCTGGGAGGAGGCCTGGCCGTACTTCTGGGACGCCGCCGCTCGTATTTTTTACTTAGCCTGGGATCCCTGATCAGTGCCGAAATTCTCTTCTGTTTTCTGACACCGGATGGCCAGAGATGGTGGTTCGTTTTCTGGTTTGCTGTACTGGGACTGTGCAGCGGATTCTTTTTTGGATGGCTGCCGCTCTGCCTGCCGGAACTGTTTCCAACCCGAGTCCGCTCGACTGGTGCCGGAATCAGCTTCAACTGGGGACGCATTGTTACGGCCGCTGGAGTAATCTTCGCCAGCGAAATGCACAGTCTGTTTGAAGGCAACTATGCAATGATCGGAAGGCTGACGAGCCTGATCTACGTGGCCGGTATGATCGTCATCTTTTTTATGCCAGACACCAGCGGCGAAAATATCGCGAACACTGATCTGCAAAAGCCCGAGCAGCCTCGGACGTTGTGATCCCCTGCGCCTGATGGATCGTCAGAGTTCCTGTGTAGTCGATCGCCTGCAAAGCCGAACAGAACTGATCGAAGTTCACGCCACCCGGAGTCCACGGATCCAGATGGTCAAATCTCACCATTCCCCGACAAAACGTGGGCAGTTCATCGGTACCATTTGGATTCAAACGGTGATTCTGCACATAAACATTCATCAGATACGGCTGCAGCTTCCTCACAGTTTCCAGACCAGACGTCTGTCCGCATAAAAGGAGATTTGCAGGTTCACAGATAATGCCAAAGTTTGCACTGCCAATCGCTTTCAGCACTTCCAGAATGCCATCCACCTCTTCAAACAATGATGACGTGTGGCACTGGTGAGCCAGCCGTATGCCACGTTCTGCGGCTTTGGCTGCCGCCGTCTTCGCCCAGGCAATATCGGCCGGCTTCTTCATGCAAATACGAATCAGGTCGCATCCGAGCGCCTCTGCAACGTCCAGACTGGGTTCAATGTTTCGCAGACTGCCCGGACCGTCTTCGTCATTCAGCGGCACATGAAAGTCGGCTGTCACCATGGAGACCGTCAGTCCGTAATTCTGAACACACTGCCGCATCTCCCGCAGCCGACTCAGCGGAGTTCCCACACCCCCGGCACTGGCTCGCATACAAATCGCCGAATAGCCCGTTTCATGAGCGATTCGAACCACGTCTTCAAAAGGTACCTGCAGCCGCGTTTTGCACGGAGCTTCCACAATTCGAACAGACAAAGACAGTTTCACACGAACTCCCTGATGTTAGTGATGTTGGTTAAGCATCGCATCGGATCAGACGTCCTTCGGCAGACCATAGGGCTCGCGATAGGCTTTCGTCAGCAGGTCATTGGCCTCTTTGCAGTCTCTGAACAGCTCGGCCTGCGGATCAAAATCCAGACGTCCGCGAGTCAGCATGGCGATTTCACCGAGATGCACGAGAGCACAGCTGCGATGTGCAACTTCGGGCGACGCACGAGTCTCTGATCGGGTGCGGATGGCCTGCAGAAAATTGGTCATATGCTCGGGATATCCGGTCTGCCCCCGCAGTTCCTTCCCCTCCGTCGGCCCTGGAGTATTCTTTGGGCCGGTGAAGACACTGAAGGCTCCTCGTCGGCTGAAGATCATATATCCCTTTGTCCCGTAGAACACGTTTCCATTGTCGAAACCATGCAGTCCGTAAGCCGTGAACGGATAATTTTCGTAGATCAGCAGACGCCCATCACCATATTCCCATGTGACATTCATGTTGTCCGGATAATCACTTGCATGACCATCCAGCATCATCCGTCCGCCTCGGGCCGTGATCTGTTTTGGCAGTGCGTCGACTCCCAGACCCCACGCAGCCATATCCAGATCATGAATTCCGTCATCACCAATTTCGCCATTTCCATAATCGCGGAACATTCGCCACGTCTGATGAAATCGATGGGGATTGAACGGACGTTTGGGAGCGGGACCCAGCCAGCGATCATAGTCGACCCCGGCAGGCGGCTCGCTGTCCGGCAACGGCTTTTCAACCGTGCGAGTCTCCGCTGTCCAGGCGCGGGCGATCTTCACTTCGCCAATAATTCCATCATCAAGCAGTTTGCGTGCTTTGGCAGTGACCGGACTGCTTCGCATCTGACTGCCCTGCTGAACAACTCGCCCGTACTTCTTTGCCGCCGCGATGATCAGCGGACCTTCTGCATAAACATGCGAAATGGGCTTCTCAAGATAGATGTCCTTTCCAGCATGCATCGCGGCCAGAGCCATGGGAGCATGCCAGTGGTGAGGAGTTGCAATGATGCAGGCATGAACACCGTCGTCTTCCAGTACATCTTCATAACGTGATGTGCGACGAGGTGCCTGAGTCTGAAATCCCGATGTAATCAGCGCTGACATCCGCTCCATTTGTGCGGGATCCACATCACACAGCCAGCTGAACTGTACATTCTCTCCGCGGCTCACCAGACCCCGGACATGATGCGTCATGATGCTGCCACAGCCAATGATCCCCAGCCGCAAAGTCGACGGCTGTTCTGCGCCGGACACATGCACCGAGCCCAGAGATGCAGCAGCCAGCACGGTGGCCGAATGGGCCGACCTGATTAGAAATTCGCGTCGTCCGGTTTCGGCTTTCTTCGATTCGATGGTCTTCGATACAGCCGTGTTCGATTCGGTATTCACAGGTCACCTCTTTCCTCATCGAGTCAGGCAGGAAACTGAAATGCGAAGAGATCTGCTTCCTGCATTGCGATTCGCATTCGAACCGTCTTCCCCGTTACAGTCGACAAATCCTCACCGCTTTTCCAGCGAACGGTCTGTTCGATTTTATCACCCGTTAATGGCATGCAGTCAGTCAGCGAGAATCCTGGAAGCGACTGCCCGTTGCTGTCCTGCAGTTCCACTCGCAGGACTCCTCCGGCACTTGTGGAATAATTGACCACAAGGCGATGACCGGAAAATCTCAGCGGATGAGAAATCATTTCACCGGCATCCGCCCCCGCATGCAGTGAAGCAAACCCATCGGTTCGCATAACAAATCGTCGGAAAGGGGTCAGATAGATCGACATTTCCTCCACACTGGTCGGCACAATATTCAGTGCCGCATAGTTCGATCGATTACCCCATCGGTCAGGATCAAGCCCCGGACGAATAAACGCTTCCCGAAATGTTCGATCATAAGGCCCGTCACCCCTCGCTGTCATAAACAGGATGTCGGTACTCTCGCCGCGTTCAGGATGAAAACGAGTGGGAGTCGCAACATAAATATGAGGTGCTCGAAAGTACGGGTGTGTCAGCGTCGTATAAATATGCTCGCCCGGAAAATTCGGTTTCAGTGGCACTGGTTCTGTCCACGTCAGAAAGTCAGACGACGTTGTGCGACAGACAGAGCGGAGCTTCCCTTCCAGAAAATGGCGGAAGTAACAGACGTAGCAGTTTTCGCTGGTCGACCAGAACGACACATTCTGCGAATCGAATGCGTATTCCTTCGTGTAGCGAATGACTGGCTCATTGCTCAGTTTCGTCCAGTGAATCCCATCCGGTGAAACGAAAGCATACAGCATGGACTTGACGGTCCCTGCCAGTGCTTTGAACCGCTGATCAGCAGGAACATCCGGCCGAAGATCCAGCATCGGACAGAAATTGTGGCAAAACGGCGACTCATGCAGGATGACATTGTTATCCCGACTTCCGTCGATTTCGATTAAACCAAGATTTGGCTTTGTCCAGTGAATTCCATCCCGACTTTCGCAATAGCGAGTCACTTCCGGCTTGTCACCATCGAACTTCGCACCCCGGCCGTCTCGTGTGTACAACCGGAACAAATCGCCGTCTTTAATGATCGTCCCGTATTCCATATTGTTCGCGGGCTCAGTCATCGCAGGAGCCAGACGCGGTTCATGCAGCTTCAGCCCGACATTCTGCAGCTGATCAATCAGGAATCGATCAACAAAGAGTTCTCTCCGGGATTCCAGATCGATGACTCCGACCGCCGGTTCGGGCGTCGTGAAGCTCGCCGAAGCAACTCTGCCCTGTGCCATCAGTGCAAGGCCCGCGGCCGAGGTTTGTGCAAGCCAGTGACGACGATTCAAATGCGATAATGCCGAGTCAGTCATATCAGTCAGCCACCCCAAATTTTGAACAGAACGTGAACGGCTCCGCCAGGTGTGCCACCGCCACTCGTCTCAGGCCAAACCATTGTCATCAATTTCTCAGTACCGCAGCGGTGAACAATCGATCTACAATAATTTGTCCGCGGAAAAAATTCATGTGGAGTTGACCACTAATTCAGTGAAAACGGTTTTATCTTTCCGGAAGAGGGAACACCGCTGAAATGACTGCGTTCGCAACGTTCAGTAACCGTATCGCAGTGTTGACTGGCGGCGCGTCGGGTATCGGCCGGGAGATCCTGCTGCAGCTCGTGCGACGAGGCACGCATGTGGCAGTCTGCGACATTGATGACAAAGGTCTGCAGGCGGCAGCCCGGCGTGCGCGATCCAGTAATCCTGCCGTCCGGGTGACCACGCATTTGCATGATGTGTCCGACGAGAAAGCTGTGGAGCAACTCGCCAGGGAGGTCGCCAGAGACCACGAGAGCGATGCCGTTCATCTGCTGTTCAACAACGCTGGCGTGGTGGGTGGTGGTTCGTTCGTTACCGGGCAGCGCGACGAATGGGAGCGGACGTTCGCTGTCTCGTGGTTCGGCACGTACAACTGCACTCGAGCATTTCTGCCAATGCTCATTGCTGCTGATCAGGCAGTCATTGTCAACACGTCCTCGGTAAGCGGACTATGGGCCAGCCTTGGAGCAGGGTCGCCGCATACCGCCTATTCATCGGCAAAGTTCGCGGTCCGTGGTTTTACGGAATCCCTTCTTATCGATCTCCGCAAGCATGCTCCCCATGTCTCTGCTGTCCTGGTCATGCCTGGGCACGTTCGCACCGGCATGCCGGCTCCACCCCGGTCATGGCGCCGTGCACTCAACTCACTGTTCGCTGACTATCAGCCAGTGTCCGCTATCCAGGCAGCGGAAGCGATCCTGAACGCTGTCAGCAATGGCGAATGGCGAGTTGTCATCGGGCAGGACGCGGAGGCTGTGGACGAACGAGTCCGAGCAGATCCATGGACGGCTTACGACTGAATAAAAAAAGGGCCGTTTGTCCTTCCGGGGTTCTGAATCAGCGCTGCAAATTCCAGGGGCACTGGGAACCCCGATGCACACCATCACCGCGAGCGACAGCAACATCGGGAGGGGGATGGGGAAATTCTCCTCTCCCAGCAAAGCTGGAGGAGGTCGATCGAGCGTCAGCAAGATCGGGAGGGGGCTGGGGAACGGCGGGACCCAGGTGTTATTGGGACGGCGCTGAGTGCAATCCGCGGCGGGCCCTCCCCCGGCCTTCGGCCGACCCCTCCCACTTCGCTTCGCTGCGCGGGAGGGGAGGTTTTAATACGCCTGTAGTTTTCAATCTCTGGTTCTTCCGACACAGCGCCGGGAGGGGACAAATCGCAGTCATTCCGCCATCAACGACTGCTTCCAATCCTTCTTCCGGAAGTGGTTAACCACGACTCAGGGCCAATGGAAGTGCGCCCGCGTCCCACATGAGAAATCCCTGCGTTACATCTGTGTTATCGTTTCATCTGTGTTATCTGTGGTGAAAAATGAACCGCGGATTACGCGGATATCGCGGATGAAGCACAAGACTGCTCTGTCGGTTTGCCTGCAACCACATCCATCGCTCTTGAACTGTCACAGCGAGTTTCGCAGGAATGGCGAGATGGCGAGCGTTGTACTTCCGTTTGAGCGGGCGGGCGGAGCGGCCGGATTCTGAGGTTGCCGGGAATTCGACGAGCCGCGCCCGCAACAAAATACGAATACACCCGCTCCGGCCATTGCGGCAGAAAACACATATGCTGTACCTATCCTGAATTGCCACAGGCACTTTGCCCGTGCAAGAAAATCAGAACAGAAACCGCATGAATATCTGAAAATCCAATTGACATTCTCTTCGAGGCAATCAGAATAGCCCTGACGCCCTGACGCCCTGACGCCCTGACGCCCTGACGCCCTGACGCCCTGACGCCCTGACGCCATTACACCCTAACACCCTGACGCGATATCTGCAACCCGTTCGCGAAAGACTCGTGCCGTTACTTACCAATTTGCTTCGCGAACAGAAACTGCAAGGAAGGAAACGCAGAAGTACATTCAGGAGAGTTGACCTTCTCTAAGGAAACACCGCAAGAAGCAGACGCGGGAAGCAGACAACTTTTTTTACTGAGCCCTGGATCGTTCGCGGCCTGAAACCGACATGCAGCAGATGCGGATTTCCCCATCCGATATCTGGGTTGCGGGCATGTATTATTTTCTCTGCCGCAGACGATAAGGTCTTTCCGGAGACAACATGAAATTTGATTCATTTCTGTATGCTGGAGTTCTGTGTTGCCTCATGGGACCGCCATCTGCCTTGGTGGCCGATGACTCGGTTGCTCGTGAGCTGAACGCAATTGAGTCCTCAATGGGAGCTATCCGGACGTTTGATTGCCGAGTCGATTGTGCAGCATGGCGGCTTATTGAAGATCAGAAATACCACGCTGACAGTTCCATGCAGGTTACATGCGACTTTGATCGCGGCTGCTACTACATCAACGTGGATCGGGTAGATTTTGGCAATACGATTTTGCGGGAGGACCAGAAAACGCGTCACAGAAAGCATTTGCTGCCCTTCTGGCTGAAGGGCACTTCTGTGTATACCCGAGACACCACTCTCCTGCAACAACAGAACGGCCCGCAGATTAACGTCAGGGGACCAACGGATTCTCGAATGTTGTTTGACCCTCGAGCCAGTGTTTTCTCGGGAATTCACGACATTAGTATTTTCCGAGATTTCGAGACTATATTGAATGGCTTGCGTAAGGCTGATTCGGAGAATCGAGTAACCCTGGAGCGGAACGCGGACTTCACGTTCCTGCGATGGAGGACGGATGTTGTCGGGTCGAACGAGGTCGCTGAAAGGGCCTATCATATTCATCGCGAGCATGGCGACTTAGTCATGAGTGAAGACAGGCTGGGGCGCAGGGATCCATCGAATCCCAGTATGATCGAATGGGCATCACCTCATGCTCGCACTGTCATCGAATGGAATGAAGTGGCAAATGTGAGGATCCCTAAGGCGATTCACATAGAGTCTTTTCCAGAGGGGCAAAAGGCGCCGGAATTGGATGCCGATGCGTCGTATTCGTTTATTCTCACCTGGTATTCGCTGAACGAGGAAATCCCGCCAGAGAAGTTTACCCTGGCGGCATTGGATGTGCCAAAAGGGTCCCACGCAATCCTGGATTCCCGTGGTCAGCAGGATGTCGTTGTGCAGCTTCCGGGCGTTCCGGATGAAACGGTTGCACTCGTCGAGAATGCATTAAAACAAGCGCCATCCGCACCAACGACCACGTCGTTTCGCCCTGTCTTTTGGATTACAAACGGAATTTTGTTTTTGTTGCTCGTTTTCCTGCTGCCGCGTTTCCTCCGACGCCCAGCGAGAAAGTGAAGTTGATGCATCTGAGCTTCTCAATATCGATGACAGACCGTTCGACGATAATTAGAAGTGCGGGTTTAGTGACAATTTGAATTATTGGATGGATTTGCGTCTGGTTCGACTGGCCGTGGATATTAGCTATCAGGGAAAAGGCTTCGGCAGGCAGTTGCTGCTGGAGACAATTCGCAGAGTACGGGGCGAGGGGTAAGTTGTTGCCGAGGGAACTACCGGCCGGTTGACACCGGGCCGCCCACCGAATCGCAAAGGGTCTTGGCGAGCGGGATGCGTCAGCTTCCCGGTATGTGATTAACGGGTTTCGGTGGTCGAACCAAACAATCGGCAAATCCGGCCGACGTGATGTTCCCGCGTGTTTGTACCGGCCGGTTGACACCGGGCCGCTCGCCAAATCGCAATGTGTTTTGGCGAGCGGGATGCGTCAGCTTCCCGGTATGTGATTAACGGGTTTCGGTGGTCGAACCAAACAATCGGCAAATCAGGCTGGCGTGATGTTCCCGCGTGTTTGTACCGGCCGGTTGACACCGGGCCGCTCGCCAAATCGCAATGTGTTTTGGCGAGCGGGATGCGTCAGCTTCCCGGTAGGCGATTAACGGGTTTCGCTGGTCGAACCAAACAATCGGCAAATCAGGCCGACGTGATGTTCCCGCGTGTTTGTACCGGCCGGTTGACACCGGGCCGCTCGCCAAATCGCAATGTGTTTTGGCGAGCGGGATGCGTCAGCTTCCCGGTAGGCGATTAACGGGAATGATCATTCCATCTTCGAGCGTCCATACGAGCAATGGTGATTGCTGATTGATGATGTAGCGGATGGATGCGATTACGGAATTGTCGGAATCCAGTTTGCGTTTCGATCCGGATTCGGTCCATCGTGAGTCCGACTCAGGTTTGCCCCACTGAAGATTCAGGGCTCGGCTTCCATAGCTCTTGAAGTCGCGAAGGATAGTCTCGGGATCCGGATCACTGTGAACGTTCACGCCGACGTGAATATGGTTATCCATGATGGCAACGCCGAGCAGTCGCCAGCGTCGAAATGAGGCGGTGCAGTGGAATTGAGTCAGCAGAACTCGGGCTTGTTCCAAATTTAATCGAATGGCATCACCCTTCATTTGCAGTTTGGACCATTTGGCCAACGCAACCGAGTGTGGAATGTGATCCTGGCCAGGCTGGTTGTGTTCGATGACAGTTCCCGATTCATCATGAAGTAAGCCCGTGGCTCCGCGTATGTCTCCCGGAAGGAACGTTCCGTAGGTTGTCCATGTCAGGAACCAGAACCAGTCATAGTTGAGATCGTTGTCCTGTTGAGTCATTGTTGGTTTCCATCTGCGCGGTGAACGGGATGCGTCGACTTTCCGGTTCATTGGTCTTTGGGGCAAATTTGACACGACGTATCGCAAGTTGGCAAATCACCCTTCGACGCACGCGAATTCGACACATGAAAATGGAAACCCGGCGAGCGGGATGCGTCAGCTTCCCGGTACGCGATTCCGGGTGTTCGGGTGTTCGAACACAACAATCAGTGGATGAGGCCGACGTGGTGTTCCCAACCGAGATTGTACCGGCCGGCTGACACCGGCCGCTCGCTAAATCGCAAAGGGTAACGCCAAATCGCAAAGGATTTTGGAGAGCGGGATGCGTCAGCTTCCCGGTACGCGATTGACGGGTTTCGGTGGTCGAACCAAACAATCGGCTAATCAGGCCGACGTAGTGTTCCCACGTGGTTGTACTGACGGACGCGGGTGTTTTTGGGACGGCGTTGAGTGCAATCCGCGGCGAGCCCTCCCCCGGCCTGACGGCCGACCCCTCCCACTTCGCTTCGCTGCGCGGGAGGGGAGGTTTTAATACCTCCTCTCCCAGCGAAGCTGGGGGAGGTCGATCGAGCGATAGCAAGATCGGGAGGGGGCTGGTGAACTGACGGACGCGGGTGTTATTGGGACGGCGTTGAGTGCAACACGCGGCGGGCCCGCCCCCCGCCGGCCGGGCGACCCCTCCCACTTCGCTTCGCTGCGCGGGAGGGGAGGTTATTTGCGCGGGAGGGGGAGGAATCCGCACATAGCAAAAATTGCTCAATGCCAGAGTAAAGAACTCAGCTCAAAATTCCCTCCATAACCTTTGCACCTTCCACACCTGTCAGTTTTGCGTCAAGGCCCTGAAACCGGAAGTGGAATTCATCGTGCCGTATTCCCTGCAGGTGCAGCATGGTTGCATGCAGATCATGGACCGTCGCAATATTCTCGGCGGCCGCGTAACCCAGATCATCGGTGGCACCGTAAACCAGTCCGCCGCGAATACCGGCACCGGCCAGCCACATGGACATGGATTTGTTGTGATGATCGCGGCCCACGGTGCCCTTATTTTTCTGAGCCATCGGCGTTCTTCCAAACTCACCGGACCAAACAATCAGCGTCTCCTCAAAGAGACCTCGCTGTTTCAGATCGCGTATCAGTGCCGCGCAAGCCTGGTCCACTTCCCTTGCCCGCAGCGGCAGCTCTTCCTTCAGCTGACTGTGATGGTCCCAGTCCCGATGATATAGCTGAATAAACCGAGTTCCCCTTTCAGCCAGTCGGCGTGCAAGCAGACAGTTGCTGGCAAAAGAACCATCTCCCGGCTGGCATCCATAAAGGTCGAGCGTTTCTTTCGTCTCCGAAGCAATATCCATCAGCCCCGGCACACTCACCTGCATCTGACAGGCCAGCTCGTACTGAGCAATTCGGGTGGCAATTTCAGGGTCGTCGACAAGTTCAAGATAACCGCGGTTCAATTCGTTAATGACGGCAACGTCCGCATTCTGCCGTTCCTGAGTCACTCCCTCAGGGCTGCGAAGATACAGAACCGGGTCCCCTGTCCCTCTCAGCTGCACTCCCTGATAACGACCGGGAAGAAATCCGCTGCCCCACTGCCGGGCGGAGATGGGCTGCGGGGAACGGCCCTTTCCGGTCGAGACGAGCACCACAAACCCAGGCAGATTTTCAGCTTCGCTGCCAAGCCCATATGTCACCCATGCCCCCATGCTGGGTCGCCCCGCAATCTGAGATCCGGTGTTCATAAACATATGAGCGGGATCGTGATTGATCGCCTCAGTGGTCATCGACCTTACAAGACAGATATCGTCAATGACGCCGCCCAGATGCGGAAACAGCTCTGAAATCTCGGTCTGGTTCTGTCCATGCTTCTGAAACTTAAACTGAGGTGCCTGACAAAAAAGTGCCTGTCCCTGCAGCTGCGCCAGCTGCTGTCCGCGGGTAAAACTCTCAGGCATTGGCTGCCCATCCATTTCCGCCAGCTTTGGCTTGGGGTCAAACGTCTCAAACTGTGATGGTCCGCCAGCCATCGTCAGCCAGATCACGCGTTTCGCCTTCTGAGGAAACACTGGAGGTTCAATCACACCTCGCGTACTTTCCGCCGCTGAACCCTGCCGCTGGAGCAACAGAGGATTCAACAGTGACGCCAGAGCCAGCATGGCAGGTCCCTGAGCACCGCGACGCAACAGCGTTCGCCGTGTCACATCGCGAACTTCTTTCATTCTGAAACTCATGACTGACTCCTGATTCGCTTTAGCCGATGCACCAAACCGGGGCACTTCAACGGAATATTTCAACAGACGCAGGCGTTAACTGCGTGTAATCGTTTCATGCAAATTCAGCAGCACTCGCGCGACATGCGTCCATGCGGCCAGTTCAGACCGATCGATGCCCTCAGCGACTGGTGACTGCCCTGTCTTTAACAGTCGTTCGGCTGCCTGCGGATCGTTCCGATATTCCTGTCGCTGCCGATTCAGCAGCGAGCTCAGCGCGTTTGATTCTCTCGCATCCGGAGTTCTCTGCAGGACCAGCTGAAACATCCTTTCTATTCGCTGCTGCTCACTGCCATGCGGCTCAGTGAGCACTCGGGCGGCAAGCACACGATAGGCTTCCACATAACTCGGATCATTCAGCAATACCAAAGCCTGCTGTGGAATATTGGATCGGGGCCGATCAGCCGTGCATTCTTCCCGGCCTGGGGCATCAAATGCCAGCAGTGAAGGATGCAGAAAGCTTCGCTGCCACCAGGTGTAGAGCCCCCGGCGATACTGACTCTCTCCGGTGTCAGGCACATAATCGCGAGTGGGGAAATTCAGATTCTCCCAATATCCGGCGGGCTGATAAGGCTTCACACTGGGGCCACCGATACGCTGCGAAAGCAGTCCGGAGACCGCCAGAGCATTATCCCGGATCAGTTCGGCCTCAAGACGAAATCGGCTTTGGCGAGCATACTCACGATTCTGCGGATCAGCGGCTGCAAGATCTGCAGAACAAGTTGAAACCTGCCGGTAAGTTTGACTGTTCACAATCGTTCGAATCATGTGCTTTACGTCCCAGCCGCTGTCCATAAACTCGCAGGCGAGCCAGTCGAGAAGTGCCGGATTCAATGGGAGTTCGCCCTGAGTACCCAGGTCCTCAGGAACCCGACTGAGTCCGTTGCCAAAAAACTGCTTCCACAATCGATTCATCACAGTTCGAGCAGTCAGAGGGTTCTCACGGGAAACAAGCCATTCGGCGAGATCCAGCCGTGTTAGGTCTCGTCCCTGAATTTCAGGCTGAGGCAAATAATGGGGCAGAGCGGGTCTCACGACCTCTCCGCTTTCATCCATCCAGTTGCCTCGCGGCAGGATTCGTACAACTCGCCGGGAATCGCTGCTCACACTCACCAGACACTTCGGAACGGTTTTCAGAAATTCCTGGCGAGCCTTTTCCGCGGCTGCAATTCCGTCCTTCTGTCCGAGTTCTTTGGCGGCCATGACGGCAGCGTCAAGTTCTGTCAGCTGTCGCTGCTGCTCAGACGTCGGCACTGGCATGCCTTCTTCACGCGGGCCGACTGCAGCTTCCTGAATGTCGGCAAAGAAAGCACCCATTGAATAAAAATCGCGTGTGGTAAACGGATCAAACTTATGATCATGGCATTGCGCACATCCAGTGGTCTGTCCCAGCCATGCGGTGCCAATCGCTCGAACACGATCGGTCAGCATTCGCGATTCATAGTCTTTCGGCTGTGCCCCGCCCTCCTCCGTTGACAACAACAGTCGATTAAAGCCTGAACCAACGCGAGTCTCCTGACTGGCATCCGGGAGCAGATCGCCAGCCACCTGTTCCACAGTAAATCGATCAAACGGCTTGTTTTCGTTGAACGACCGGATGACCCAGTCACGCCATGGCCAGACGTTGCGAGGTGTGTCACTGTGATAACCAATCGTGTCGGCATATCGCACCACATCCAGCCAGCCAATTGCCATCCGTTCGCCGTAATGCGGGTTCTGCAGAACGCGATCCACCAGCTGTTCCCACGCATCGGGAGCCGAATCCTGTTCGAATGCCAGCACATCTTCCGGAGTCGGCGGCAATCCCAGCAGATCAAAGTACAGACGTCGAATGAGAATTCGCCGGTCCGCCTGAGGAGACGGTTTCAGTCCGATCGATGCCAGTCGGGACTGAACCAGATAGTCCACTCCATTTTCAGTTGCCGGTACCATTGGACGTACCGGCTTTTCATAAGACCAGTGCTGCTGATATTCGGCACCTTCTGTGATCCATCGAGCCAGCAGGGCTTTTTGTTCTGACGAAAGTGCTTTATGAGAATCGGCTGGCGGCATAAGCAATTCCGGATCGTCGGAAAGAATACGCCGCATCAGTTCACTCTCCGCGGCGTCGCCGACCACAATCGCCTGACGGGTGATCGCCGCGTCGCGCAGATCCAGCCTCAGGTCGGCCTTGCGATGGCTCGCGTCCGGCCCATGACACAGGAAACAGTTCTCTGCAAGGATTGGTCGGATATCCCGATTGAACTGAATCCGCTCATCGGCAAACGTCTGGCAGGCCAGAAGAACACCGACGTACAGGAACAGTGCACTGCTTCGGAGACTTAACGCGACGTTGCAAATCCTGGCCGTACAGACCCCGACCATACAGAACGGAAGCCGACGGTTTCGAACACTGATGAGCAATTCGCTCGTGGTATTCCGCATGGCATCATACTTTGGCAGGTAAAAGGTCTTAAAGCGTCGAGGCGACCTCGATTCCGATTCTCCGAATTTCATCCAGCAGCTCCGCCATATCGGTTGTTGTCGTCAGAGGATTCATCAGCACAACGCGCAAAGCAGCAAGGTGATTCAGCTGAGTTTGTACGATATAGAAGCTTCCGGAGCGAATCAGGCGAGTCCGCAGTTCTCTCTGAAAACGATTCTGCACTTCCACATCACTGTCTGCAACAGATTTTGGCAAATGCCGAAATGCGACAATATTACATTCGGGCTGATGCAGTGCTTCAAAGTCGGGCGCGTCGTTCAGCTGCTGCCAGAAATAGTGGGCCATGTTAAAAACATGATCAACCAGCTGTTCAAAAATCTCTTCCCCCACAACAGACCACAGGCCCCACAAGGCAAATCCTGTGGCACGTTTGGTACATTCGATCGTCCGCATACCACTGTCATAGTCGGCCATCCCGGGCGCGGATGGATCGAATAAATAGGGCGCGCTCTGACGAAAGGTCTCGAAACGGACATCTCGTTTCTTATAGAGCACTGCTGCACAAAGTGCCGGAACGAACAGCATTTTGTGAGCATCCCAGACGACACTGTCTGCCCGATGAATACCATCCAGCAGATGGCGATGCTTTCGGCTCATTAAAGCAGCTCCGCCATGAGCAGCATCCACATGCATCCAGACATCGAAGTGTTCACATAGATCGGCAATCTCATTCAGCCGATCAAACGCGCCCGTTGGAGTGGCACATGCACAACATGAAACAGCAATGGGCTTTCGTCCGTCCGCAATCGCCGTTTTCAGAATCTGCCGAAGCGTATCAGCGTTCATCCGCCGCTGATCGTCCAGCGGAACTTTCAGCACCTGCCGACTACCAAGCCCCAGAATTCCGGCCGACCGAGTCACACAATAATGAGCATCTGTGTGAGCGATCAGCACAGCGTTGTCAGGCAGTCCATTTTCCCAGCTGCCCGGCAGCGAGACATTGCGAGCCGTCAGCAGCGCCGTCAGATTGGCCAGTGATCCGCCGTGAGTCAGCAGGCCCGTGCTGTCCCGCGGATCCCATCCAATCTTCTGTGACAATCTGTCAATCAGCGCATACTCCACGGCCGTTGACCATGGACCCATTTCATAGATGGCCATCACCTGATTGGTAATCGCCCCAATCGCATCAAACAGGCCAGCCAGAGGAACAGACGCGGGCACCTGATGACCAATATAGTGCGGATGATGCAGGTTCTGCCCGGATCGCAGTGTCTGATCAAGCAGAGCCGAGAATCGCTTCAGTATCCCATCCAGGCCATCAGTGCTGATGCCCTGATCCATAAAACGTCTGGCTGCAGAGATCGCCTGCTCTGGCTCTGTCCAGTTCAGCACCACTCCCTCACCCGAAACCACCTGCTGCAAATGATCGGACAGTTTTTTCTGCCAGATTGCTGAAGCAGCTCGAAAAGTCTCCGGGGAATAGACCGCCCTGATCAGAGAGGACGCCGACGGTAACGACGCAGAAGATGACGAGGCAGGCAGTGACATCAGTGACTGGAGATCTTCCGTTTGAAAGAGATTCGTTAAGAACAGGAATTGTGGGAACAGGGTCGAATACCGGATCAAATACCCGGTCGCACATCGGGAATTATAGGCAAGCCAGCGGCAGCAGGCGATTTTAGCAGGCGGTACGACAAGTGTCCCGGCTGTCGAATCGCCGACATAGACGCTGACCATGGCGCTGACAATAACGGGGCAACGGAAATCCAGTCCGCACAGTTTCCGTGCCTGACCGCACAGTTCAGCGCTCCCGTCGGGCGTACAAATCACCTGCGAAAAACCATCGGCCAATTTTCACTTTTGGCACGGATTATGCCACACTTCGTTATGCTTGGGCTTATTTCGAGCTTATGGTGTCAGATTAAAATCATTCACACTTCGATCAGGAGACTGCGATGAACCGCGAACTCACAGAAGAACAGGCCATTCGACTGATTCTGAGCGAAGGGACTGGTGGTGACTTCGTCGACGTTGCTGAACTCGTGAAGAAGCGATTCGGTCTGCTGGTTGGTTCCTCAATGGTGGAAAAGGTTTATCACGAAATGCTTCAGGCGCCGACGGAGCATGAAAAACCGATTCTGAAACTGAAGCATGCCGATATTTCGCTGACCGGAGGTTTGCATGCTGGCGGATCACATTCACCCGAATCCTCTGCAGCTCGTGGGGCCACTCCGGACCGCCTTCCCGCAGACGCATCCGGCGCCGAACGAGAGACATTAAAATTTGTACAAGCCATGGGCGGCTTCGAACAGGCTCGAAAAGCGATTAACGATCTGGAAAATTCCGTCCGAAAATTGCTATGAAGTTGTTCAGGGCTCGGTACGAATCGCAGTTCGTCACTCGGAGAGTGACGGCTACTTTGTCGGCGGGAGATACAGAAGTTCGTTGCATGTTGGAATGCAGACGGCGAGAATGTGTGGCTGCCATTGTCGAATGTTTTCTGGCCGAACTGTTCGGAGCCGCAAATGGTCTCAGGCTGTCTACTCCGTCATGCTGCCATTGCAGCCTCATTGTGTCTGGTGTGCGTCTCGTCTGTGGCCGCTGATAATCTGGTGGATTTCAATCGGCAAATTCGACCAATTCTTTCAGACCACTGCTTTGTGTGTCACGGACCTGATCGCAGTCAGAGCCAAACCGAATATCGGCTGGATATTCGCGAGTCGGCTTTTGCTGAACAAGATGGTCATCACGCGATCGTCCCGGGCGATCCGCAGGCCAGCAACCTGGTAAAACGAATCACGTCCGGCGACGCGGACGTTGTTATGCCGCCTCCGGACAGCGGTCGTCCACTTTCAAAAGATCAGATCGAACTGCTGACCAGATGGATCGCGCAGGGTGCGCGATGGAACGAACACTGGGCGTTTGTTCCGCCTCAGGAGGCTCCGGTACCAAAAACCAGCCGCGTGGACTGGATTCGAAATCCGATTGATGCGTTTGTACTGGCTGGCCTTGAGAAGGCCGGACTACAGCCATCACCCGAAGCCAGCCGGGCGACCCTTATTCGCCGGGCATCTCTGGACCTGACCGGCCTGCCGCCATCTCCGGAAGAGGTCAAGGCCTTTGTCGAGGACACTTCTCCCAATGCGTGGGAAAATGCTCTGGACCATCTGCTGCGTTCTCCACGATGCGGGGAACGCATGGCCATGGACTGGCTGGACGCTGCACGGTATGCCGATACCAGCGGATACCAGAACGATGGTCCGAGGCAAATGTGGCGATGGCGAGACTGGGTCATTGATGCGTTCAACGCCAATATGCCTTTCGACCAGTTTACGATCGAACAGATTGCAGGAGACCTGCTGGAGAATCCAACACTGCAGCAGCGCATCGCCACGGGCTTCAATCGAAACCATCGAGGTAACGCGGAAGGCGGCATCATTCCTGAAGAGTATCAGGTCGAATATGTTGTGGACCGCGTCGATACCACGTTTGCTGTCTGGCTGGGACTGACAATGGGCTGCGCTCGCTGTCATGACCATAAATACGATCCACTGACTCAGCGGGAGTATTATCAGGTCTTTGCGTTCTTCAACAATCTTCCTGAGAGCGGACGGGCAATTAAGGAAGGCAACTCTCCGCCCTGGGTCAAAGCTCCAACGGCCGCGGAACAGCAGCAGCTGGAACTCCTTGATCGGCAGATTCAATCACTCACACAGCAGGTCACCGCCCTTGAGGATACTCTGAAAAAACTGCAGCGTGAATGGGAAACGTCGCAGGCCGCGACCTTGTCGGCGAATGTACAGGCATCAGGTTCGATCGGCATCAACAAGGACGGCTTAAACATTACTGGCGCGGACTGGACGAGCACCGACGGCCTGCTTCATCGATTTCGTTTTGAAGACTCACTGCAGGACTCGGTCACCGGTATTGCAGCTACTGCCGAGGCGGCCGACCTGCCATTTGTTGAAGGCAAACCGGGGCGTGCAGTGCAATTTCAGGGCAACAGCGCGGTAGCTGCAGCGGAAGCAGGCAACTTTGGTTACTTCGACAAATTCTCCATCGCGGCATGGATCCGGCCCGATAATCCCAGCGGAACGATTGTTTCGCGGATGACACCCGTCGAAGAAGGTGCGGGCTATTATGTGCATCTGCATAATGGCCATCTGCAGGTAAATTTGGTCAAACGCTGGCTGGACGATTCGATCCGCGTCGAAAGTCGTGATCCTCTGCCGATGTCCGAATGGCAGCATGTCACGGTGACCTACGATGGTTCACGTCTTGCCGAAGGAATTCGCGTGTACCTTAACGGTCGGCCCGTACCAATGGAGGTCCGGCTTGATCGACTGAATCAAACGTTTGCCGAACTGAAGGAGCCCTTCCGGGTTGGACGAGGGCACAGTGATTTTCATGGAACGATTGATGAAGTGCAGGTTTATGGACGTGCACTCACTGCCGACGAAGTCAGTTCCATCGCTCCTGCAGAAACTATTACTGAAATTGTGATAATCCCGGAGGCCAGCCGCACCGCAGAACAGGCTCACAAACTGACCGCATTTTATATTGATCAGCAGGCTCCCCAGGAAACTCGGGACGTGATACAGCAGCTGGTCAGGCTCCGCCGTCAGCGAGTCGCGTTCGAAGAGAGCATTTCCACAGTAATGGTCATGCAGGATATGCCAACACCGCGGCCGACATTTGTCCTGCATCGCGGTCAGTACGATCAGCCGCGTGATCCGGTTACACCGGGAATTCCCGCTGTGTTTCCGCCACTGCCTGCCGATGCAAAACAGAATCGGCTGAGTTTTGCGAAATGGCTGGTGTCCCCCGATCATCCACTGACGGCGCGAGTGGCCGTCAATCGATTCTGGCAGCAGCTGTTTGGTGCCGGACTCGTTCGAACTCCGGAGGACTTTGGTGTTCAGGGCGAACCGCCAACTCATCCGGAACTGCTGGACTGGCTGGCTGTTGAGTTTGTTCGAAGCGGCTGGAATGTCCGCGCTCTGCAAAAGATGATTATGAGCAGTGCCACATACCGGCAGTCCTCACACGTCACTCCGGATCTGCTCCGCGCCGACCCGGAAAATCGCCTGCTGGCTCGAGGCGCTCGACATCGACTTCCGGCTGAAGTGATTCGTGATCAGGCGCTGTATGTCAGCGGGCTGCTGAAAGAACAACTGGGTGGCCCTTCCGTCAAACCTTATCAGCCGGATGGCCTTTGGAAGGAGATTGCGACGGACACTGCTTATGAGCAGTCAACCGGCTCAGACCTTTACCGGCGAAGTCTTTACATCTACTGGAAACGCACCGTCGCCCCGCCCACAATGGTCACGCTTGATGCCACAGCCCGCGAAGCATGCATCGTCCGAAGGAGCCGTACCAATACACCTCTGCAGGCTCTGACGCTGATGAATGAAACGGCTTTTGTGGAAGCAGCCCGGGTGCTGGCTGAACGCGTGCTGGCAGTTCCAAATCTCAGTGCGGAGGAACGAATTGGCCACGCATTTCTTCTTGCAACAGCCCGTCAGCCGCGTGAGGAAGAGCGAATCATTCTTGGTCGCCAGCTGGAACGGGCGAGGCAAACATACTCAGCTCGTCCGGAAGCAGCTGCACAGCTGATTCGGATTGGTCAGTCGGTACCGAACAGTCAGCTCGATGCTGTGGAACTGGCCGCACTGACGACAACTGCAAGTTTGATCCTGAATCTGGATGAAGTGATTAACAGAGAATAATGACCTGACGACACATCCGCGGCGAATCCGGTATTGCATCCGATGTCGCTGCGTCTAGGGTAAACTCGGCATCTGACAGCGCTCCGCAACGGGGGGATGATAATGGCGACAACACAGTCTGATGGTTCCATTCTGCCAGTACCGGCTGCAATTCGGCGACGCAGTTTTCTGAATCAGAATGTCGGCGGAATGGGGGCTGCCGCCCTGGCCGCTCTGTTCGGACATTCTGCCAATATCAGCCCGCTGTCGGCACAGGATTCCGCCACCGCCGGCCTGCTGCCTTCACTGCATCATTCCCCGAAGGCCAAACGTGTTATCTTCCTGTTTCAGTCCGGTGCACCCTCGCAACTGGACTTATTTGACCCCAAGCCGAATCTTGAAAATCTGCGAGGTACTGACCTGCCCGATTCGATTCGACAGGGTCAGCGGCTGACCGGCATGACCAGCTCACAGTCGCGATTTCCCATCGCCCCATCGCAGTTCCGATTTGCGCCTCAGGGACAAAGCGGGGCAATGCTGAGCGACCTGCTGCCTCATACCGCTGGCGTGGCCGATCACCTGTGTTTTGTCCGATCAATGCATACGGAAGCAATCAATCACGACCCGGCCATCACGTTCTTTCAGACCGGTGCTCAGCTGGCAGGCCGTCCCACCATGGGCGCATGGCTGTCATATGGACTTGGCAGTGAATGTGAAAACCTGCCGGCGTTTGTGGCAATGGTTTCCGGCAGCGGCGACCAGCCACTTTACGATCGACTGTGGGGGAGCGGCTTTTTGCCAACACGATACTCCGGTGTCAAATTTCGCTCGCAGGGAGATCCCGTTCTCTTTCTTTCCAATCCTCCGGGAGTTGATTCTGAGCTGCGAAGAGCATTCCTGAATGATCTGAACGAACTCAACCAGCTGAAACTGGCTGAGTCGGGTGACCCGGAAATTGCCACTCGTATTGCACAGTACGAGATGGCATTTCGTATGCAGACATCCGTTCCTGAACTCACTGATATCTCCTCTGAATCCCAGCACACGTTTGATCTGTATGGAGAAGATGCCCGGACGCCTGGCACCTTTGCACATAACTGTCTGCTGGCTCGACGACTGTGTGAACGAGGCGTACGGTTTGTGCAGCTTTTTCATCGCGGCTGGGACCAGCACCTCGACCTGCCCAAACAAATTGCTCTGCAGTGCAAAACCACCGATCAGGCCTCAGCGGCGCTCGTTCAGGACCTGCAGCAGCGAGGATTGCTGGAGGACACCCTGGTGGTCTGGGGCGGGGAATTTGGACGCACCGTCTATTGTCAGGGCAAACTGACTCCGACGGATTACGGCCGGGACCATCATCCTCGCTGTTACACCATGTGGCTGGCCGGCGGGGGCGTTCGGGCCGGCACAACTTACGGAGAAACCGATGAATTCTCGTACAACATTACCCGTGATCCGGTCCATGTTCATGACCTGAACGCCACTATTCTTCATCTGCTGGGTATTGATCACACAAAACTGACGTTCAAGTTTCAGGGACGACATTATCGGCTGACAGATGTCCATGGCCAGACAGTCGCCGGGATCGTATCCTGAATCAGCACTATCCCGAGTCAGCAGAACTTAACGATCAATAACGATGGCGGAAGTACAGATGGCGGAAGAACATCAGCATTGACATTGTCTGGCGGCAAGTGCTGGCTCGGAGTATGATCCTGAACGAAAGTCATTGGATCAAAAGAGCCTGCCGAGGTGCGATCATCGGTCGCAATGACACTGATCCGGTTTTCCGTGTCGAAGACGGGGCCTGATGGCGAATTCTATCCCTGCTACGCATTGACAACCGATTCCGGCAATCACCGTCTGTAAAACTGCTTTTGGAGTCCCACCAGGATGCTCTCATTTTTTGGTAACGGCAGCCGCTTGTGTGACGGGATTACCCGGCGTGACATGTTACGCCTTGGAACACTGACAGTGGGCGGACTGTCACTTCCCGAACTGCTGCGTGCGGAGCAGCAGGCGGGAATCAGAAAATCGCATAAAGCTGTGATCATGATCTACATGTGTGGTGCCCCGGGACACCAGGACATGTACGATCTGAAACCAGGGGCTCCCGCCGAAATTCGCGGGGAGTTTAACCCGATTGCGACCAGCGTGGATGGAATTGAAATCTGTGAGCATATGCCGCGGCTGGCAACCATCATGGACAAATGTGTGCCGCTTCGCAGCGTGTACGGATCGCCGGATGGTGATCACGATTCATTCATCTGCTACACCGGACGTTCAAAACGCAATCAGCCGGCTGGTGGCTGGCCATCGATGGGCTCAGTGACATCGCATTTGCTCGGACCCGTCAATCAGGCAGTTCCGCCGTTTGTCGGTCTGAGCCCTGATGCCGGCCATCCTCCGTATGGGTCACCCGGACTTCCAGGATTTCTCGGTATTGCCAATTCCGCATTTCGACCGTCCGGACCGGCGAGCGCCGACATGAAACTTCAGGCCATCACCAGTGAGCGACTGAATGACCGTCGGGCTCTGCTGACCAGTGTCGATCGTTTACGCCGGGACATTGATGCCAGCGGTACTCTGGAAGGAATGGACGCTTTATCTCAGCAGGCATTTAACATTCTTACCAGCAGCGCCCTGGTCGAAGCTCTCGATCTTTCCTCAGAACCAGCTTCGGTTCGTGAACGCTACGGGAAAGGTGATTCAAACCGCTTCGGCGATGGAGCTCCCCGAAATCTTGAACACTTCCTGATGGCTCGACGTCTGGTCGAAGCCGGATGTCGAATCGTTACGTTAAACTTCGGACGCTGGGATTTCCACAGCGATAACTTTAACGGCATGAAGAACACTCATTTGCCTCAGTTTGATCAGGGCCTGTCGGCACTGATTGAAGACCTTCATCAGCGAGGAATGGCGGACGATGTGGCAGTCATTGCGTGGGGAGAATTTGGTCGAACACCTCGAATCAATCCGGACGCTGGCCGAGATCACTGGCCTCAGGTTGGCGGCGGACTGCTGGCCGGAGGAGGTTTCCGCACCGGTCAGGTGATCGGTGCGACCGATCGTCTGGGGGCTGAGATTGCCGAACGTCCGGTCCATTTCAGCGAAGTGCTCGCATCGCTTTACCGTCACCTCGGAATTGATCCTGATGCAACCAAACTGAACGATCTGACCGGCCGTCCACAATACCTTCTTGAGAAAACTGTTCCGATGCCGGAACTTGTTTAAGCGTTCTGACGCGATTTGCCTGTGTTTTTCCTTCATAAGGATTTATGTCATGAAGCGTTTGTGTATTGCGTGTGCAGCGTCGCTGACGATCGCACTGAGCGGCAACTTTTTCGCATCAGCAGTTTTCGCTGCTGATGAATACGCCTATGACCTCGTGCATTCTTCGGTCAGCTTTAAAGCCAGACACCTGGATATCAGCTGGATTCATGGCCGGTTCAATCAGGTGGACGGCAAGTTTTCACTCGATCGTCAGGATCCGTCAAAGTCCACTTTTGAGCTGACGATCAAGGCAGACAGCGTTGACACAGCCAATGCAGCCAGAGATGAACATCTTCGTCAGCCGGATTACTTTGACACAAAGCAATTCCCGACGATCGAATTCCGCAGCACTCGAGTCAAAGCGATTGAAGGTGGCTATGAGGTGACCGGAAAGTTTACGATGCATGGCACAACCAAAGAAATCACTATCAGGCTGATGGGCGGAAAAGAAATCGAAGTCAAAGGGGTGAAGCGGGTCGGGTTTTCTACCGAACTCAAGCTCAAACGCAGCGACTACGGCTTTGATAAAAATGCAATCGGCCCAATTGGCGATGAAGCCATTATTCTGATCGACTGCGAAGGCATGCGAAAATCGTCCTGAAACCGCTGACAGGAATACGTCTCACTCAGGTTCAACAGGATGCCGGATACTGATCTGTATCTCAAAGCATTAATCTGTTCCGCCGGCGCCAGCGCGATCATCGCGCTGGCGTTCGGCGTTCTGGCTCGAACGAAATTGATGGGAAAATTCCGGCTCGGGGTATTCCGGACCGTCAGATTCCCGACCGGGAGCCTCGCATCCCTCAGCGACTCGCCGGGCAGCCTGATCGCCCTTGCCTCAGGCATATCGACGGGCTGCCGGATCCTGTTCCCACAGATGGAATGGTCGCTGACCAGCGCGCTGGATCGTTTCCTGTGGCTGATTCTGCCCACCAGCCTGCTGATCGAACTGGCTGGTTGTGTACCAGCAGTTCCCCGCGCGACATTATGGTTTCTCCGACTTTGCGCTGCGATGTTATGTGGGAGAATTCTGCTGCATGGTTCCGTTTATCTGGCGAGCGACACCGAAGGCTGGAGCTTCCTCAGAATTCTGACATTGCTGCTGATCACAGGCCTGAGCCTTTCGCTGATGTGGATACTGCTGACGCGACTGTTATCCAGCAAAGCCCCCGCGACGGTGCCAGCGTCGATTTCGCTGAGTATTCTGTCTGCCGGAATTGCTGTCGCACTGGCCGGATACATTCGAGGTGGTGCAGCTGCAATTCCGGTCGGCAGTGCGCTGCTATCGGTAACCACCACAATGGGCCTGCGGAAGATAGTGGATCATGGCCCGGCCTCAACCCGTTCTCCTTTTGAGAGCATCACCGGAACTGGAGTGGTGTGCCTTTTCAGCCTGCTGTTTATCGGAAAATTCTTCGGCGCGATCAGCACAACGCAGTCAGTGATTATCTTCTTCTCGCCAATGCTGTGCTGGCTCACGGAACTAAAGCCGTTCAGGAGAGTCTCAGCGTTTCAGGCTGCGTTGCTTCGACTGATCCTGGTGAGCATTCCGCTGTTCATTGTTCTCTGGCTCGCCCGCGTGGAATTTCAGGAACGAATGGGACCACTTCTGTGAGGCGAGTCGTGGGCTGGAGCCCACGCTAAAGTTGTAGCGTGGGCTTTCGCGCAGCGAGGGCTTTCGCCCACTCATCGAGCATCGCCTTCTCCCGATGCCGCACACCGCTAATTGCCTTCCTGCACCTACGGCAATGCCGCCGCATGGCGAGATGCCTTTGGATCGCCTGCGGCAGAAATCAGGCCCGTGACCGGATCAATATGGATCATCACAGGATTGCCAATTGGTCCTTTGGTTGTGCTGATCAGGTGACCTCGACGAGCGAGATCTTCCCGTACCTCGGCCGGAGTTTCTTCGTAAACCCGCAGTTCACCTCGGCCAACAAATGCGGCATTTCGATCGGGATCAGGATTGAAGGAATCTTCATGATGATTGGTATTGAAACGCGGCGCAGTGACGGCAGCCGCGGGCAGCATGCCAAACTCAATATGGTTCAGAAGCACATTCAGGGTGGTCTGATCCTGCAGATCTCCGCCAGCCACACTGATGGCGATCACCGGTTTATTGTCTTTCGTAACAAGCGTGGGTGTCAGAGTAATTCGGGGACGCTTTCCTGGTTCAACTCGATTCGGATGTCCGCTTGCGGTATTCAGACTTCGCACACGGTTTCCGGTATTGACACCGGACGGTCCCGGAGTATTCGTCAGCAAATTGCAGCTGGGCGTCGCAGCGACAACGTTGCCCCAGCGATCGGCCACAACACATGTCGTTGTATCCTGTTTAGGGATATTCTTATCGCCGGTGGCAGGAGCCTCCTGCTTTTTCAGCGGCTGCATTTTCCATGGATCGCCGGGCCTCCGTTCCATTGATGCCACCTTCATATCGATCAGCTGACTTCGCATCTGCCCGTATTCTGCAGACAATAGCTGCTGCATGGGAATTTTTGAAAACCGGGGGTCTCCATAGTATTCGTCGCGATCCGCGTATCCCAGTTTCATTGCTTCAGTCACCACATGGACGTAACTGGCTGAAAGGTGCTGCATGTCTCGCAGTGAGAATCCTTCCAGCAGTCGCAGGTTCTGACACAGCACCGGCCCCTGAGTCCACGGCCCACATTTGTAAACCGTATAACCTTTATAGGTAACGGAAACCGGTTCCTCGATCAGCGTCTTATGAGCAGCCAGATCGGATTTTCGCAGCCATGCTCCCGTAGCGATGTACCACGCTTCAAGTTCATCAGCCACATCACCCAGATAAAATCGATCGCGAACTGCCGTCAGCTTCTTCGCGCGATCTCCCTGTGCAGTCTGTTCGGCCTGAACCAGTTTACGAAGTGTGACAGCCAGATCTGGATGCCACGCTTCTTTGCCATTGTCAAGCAGTTCCAGAGTGGGAGCGACCGCCTGCTCAAACGACATCGTGCCATACTCCTTCAGCAGGGTCACGATAAGATCCACGGCTGATGGAACAGGAGCAGCCTTCATACTGCCCTTTGAAGGGATTCCATTCTCGTAAAACCAGCTGATGGCCTCCGGGTTAAGCGGCGCCCCGCCAATTCCGCTGAGCGAACGAACGCTTTTCGTTTTGACATCATAAACCAGAACGGGAACTTCGCCCCCCATTGCAAACGAGCCATAGTCAGTAACGGACAGTGCCAGAATGGTAGCGGCAGCAGCATCCGCCGCATTGCCGCCTTCCCTGAGAATTCGCACCCCAGCCGCAGCTGATCCAGCCTGGCCCGCGGCCACAGCACCCCCGTGGCCCGCGGCTTGCCACGAGATCTCTTCTGCTGCAATCCGGGAATTCGAGCTGGCCAATGCACCAAGCATCAGCAGTGATGCAGCACAGGCAGGAACAATTCGACGCAGCATGACACGCCTTTCCGCATGAACAGAAGTCAATTCAACATACTTCTCTCAGGACTCCGGCCAGTGCCTGTTTCACCTCACCACAAACACAGGCTCAGTCGGTCGCCCCTGACAACTCGATGATATTACGCGGTTATTCAGCGTTTCGAAACTCACACGCATTTATTTGCAGTCATTCACCGCACTTCCGCCGCCGGAACGGCATCCGGCTTTCGCAACAGTGACTCAGCCTCGGATAACAAAAGGTTACGAATAAAGCGGTCGGTCCAGTGAGGCCGCGGGGTGTTCGTGTCCTGGTCAGGATTCAGCGACTCCTCAATTGCCCGAGAGGCCTGCTTAAACCATTCCTCAGACGCACCCCTGTTTCCCAGACGAAACTCAACGATTGCCAGGAACAGCCGGTCTTCAATCGGTCCGCCTTTACCATTCAGGTCAATGGCCTGCAGCAACACGGCTCGCGCCTCATAAAGCTCACTGTTTCGACAAAGAGCGGCACCCAGCGTACCCAGGTGCATGGCTCGTTTCTCTGCAGATGTCGATTCCATCATCTTCCGTCCGGCGATGACGATCGCCGGAAAATCTTCTACAGCATCAGGCACTAAAATACAGGCCCGGATCAGATTATGAAGCGACTCTGCAGGAACCAGACGCTGCATCTCTGTCAGAAGCTGTCGACAACTCTGACGATACTCATTCATCCGACCTCCGCCCAGTTGAGCAACAGCCGCATAACAGGCGTTCTGCGCATAAAGTAACTCGTCGGACTTTAGTCCCCGGGCAACAATATAATCGGCTTCCGCAGACGAATACTCACCCAGCTCGGCATACGCATTGGCACGAGCCATTCTGAACTGTGGTATCGATGGCTGGAATTCAATCAGGCGGTGATAATGGAAGAGAGCGGAAGTAAACCTTTGCCTGCTGAACAGGCGCAGAGATTCCGTTGCGTGCCACTGGGCCGTGGCAGTCCGGGATGCCTGTTCCGCCTCTTCAGTTTCATAATCCGGATGGATGGTCCAGCGATGCAGTCGGCTGCCATACGATGCCAGAAGATCGGTTCCGGATGGATTGAACCCGACTGCCAGCAAGCTGCCACTGTGGTTCAATGTCAGTGCCTGATCACCCGAAATAACATCCCAGATTCGAACGGTATAGTCCTGACTGCATGACACCACGCGGCGATCATTTCGACTGAAGGCAACCTGCGTAACGATACCACCATGTCCCGTCAGAGTATGCAGAAGACGGCCTGATCCGACCTCCCAGAGCCTGATTGTCATATCCTGCGAAGAACTGGCCAGCAACAGTCCATCGCTGCTGACCGCAACGGAAGTGACTGGCCCGGTATGGCCTGTCAGCACTTTCAGCTCTTCACCTGTGGTGAAATCCCAGATTCTCAGACTTCCGTCATCACCTCCGGATACACAACTGCTGCTGTGCGGCAGGAAAACAGTTCCCCGAACTGCGCCCTGATGTTTGCTGAACACGGCGAGCGGCTGGCCACTCTTCCAGTTCTGGACGCGGGCTGTGCCATCCGCACTTCCACTGACGATTAAGTCGGAAAGCGGATGGAATGCCACGCTCAAAACACTGGCCTTATGTCCCTTCAATACCTGGACAGAATCCTTTTCATCGGATCGCCACAGGCGAATTGTCTGGTCATCGCTGGCTGTGGCAAACGTGTTACCGTCCCTGCTGACCGCCACGTCATTGAGCCAGCCAGTGTGACCTTCAAACGTCTGAACGATCTTCTGTTGGGCCATATTCCACAGATACAGATTCTTTTTGCCGACTCCGTATGATCCGCGATTCAGTCCACCGGGAAGCAACAAATGCGTGCCGTCAGGGGTAAACGCAAATCTGTAAATCCAGCCGAAAGAATTTGGTGGCCCCGGAGCAATTGTTTCGATATCCCAGTCGGTACTGACACGGATACGTCGAACCAGGCGATCAGTCCCGGCTGTCAGAAGCTCGCGACCGTCCGGAGTAAAACAGATCGCGCGGACAACTCCGTCATGGACTCGCAGCCTCTTAAGCTCGCGACCGGTCCGAGCATCAATCAGCAGGACAAGACCATCATTACTGGCAATTGCGATTCGTCGCCCATCCGGACCGTAGGCAATGGAACGGATCGTGGAGATTGGATAGTGGTTCGGAACGGGATTGTCATGCAGTGCATCCAGATGCCACAGGCAGATGGCGGAACCGTATATTGAAAAGGCGATCGTGTTGCCATCCGGGCTGAACTCAACCTCTCGCACATCTCCATAGTTTCCACACATAGCCACCTGTTCTCTGGTTCCTGCATCCCACAGACGAACGGTTCCATCACGGCTGACAGTGACCAGAAATCTGCCATCCGGGCTGAACTCCACATTAAAGACATGACTCTCGTGTGCCACGACCGTGTGCAGCAGCCTGCCGGTAGCCGCATCTCTGAAGAGCAGCGTACCGTTCATATGGGCGGTCACCAGCTGAGTTCCGTCGGGGCTGTACTCAACGTCGGCCGCATCGTTTCCGGGAGGTGCCAGTGTCAGAACATCGTCACCCTGAATACTGCAGATTCGGACGCCTCCCGGTTCACGGCTTTCCCAGCGAACTCCTGCCGTCGCCAGTGAACGTGAATCCGGACTAAAGTCCATACCCATGATTCCGGATGAATGCCCGAACATCCTGGCAATTAAGGAATTGGTCTGTGCGTCCCAGAGAATTACTTCACCCGGCTGATCCTGACCCCAGTTTCCTGTACCGGACGCAATGGTTTTTCCATCAGGACTCACAGCCAGGCACCAGATGGAGTCCTTGTGCCCCTCAAGGGTCTGAATTCCGTAGTCGCAGAGTGATCGCAGATAACTCCACTCCCAGTCTCTCAGATGTTCGGGACACTCGTCCAGCAGCTGACTGGTTCTGCCGACCCGGTTCGACTGCCATTCTCCCATGGCCGAACCGATGCGATGCAGATAATGAGTTCGCTCGTTTCGTCGTTCGTTCTCCTGCGCCAGCCGCTTATTGTCTTCTGCCCGGATACGTTCGGCTTCCGCACGTTCCCTCTCCTGTCGGGCAACGTCACGTTCCATCCGAAATCGCAGGGCACTGCTTTCCGCCCGCTCCCGCTGCAAACTTGCTTCCCGCCATTTCCAGGTGACCCCGGCTGCGCCTCCAATGCTGACAATGAGCAACATCACTGCCAGCAGAGAAACCATCGGATGACGCCGACACCACCGCCAGACTCGTTCCAGAGTACTGGTGGTTCGTGCCAGTATCGGCCGATCACTGAGGAATCGTTCCAGATCGTCTGCCAAAGCGCCTGCCGAAACATATCGCCGCGAGGGCTCCTTCCAGAGACACTTCAGACAGATTGTCTCCAGATCATGTGGCACCGCCGGTCGAATTCTTCGAGGCGGAACGGGCTCCTGATGTCGCACCTGATCGAGCGTCTCCACAATCGTCGATGCACGAAACGGAGGCAACCCCGTGAGCAGTTCATAGAGTACAGCTCCCAGTCCATAGACATCGGCTGCAGGGCCAGCCATCGTAACGCCAGTCCCAACCTGCTCCGGTGCCATGTAACTTGGAGTGCCAATCACAACGCCCGGGGATGTCGACCGGGAATCCTCCGTCAAAAGACGAGCCATCCCAAAGTCACTGACTTTGACATGCCCGGCAAGGTCATCAACGGTTAGTTCAGCAACAGTTCGCTGAGACCCCTGAACATCGATCAGTACGTTTCCCGGCTTAAGATCCCGATGAATCACACTGCGACTGTGAGCATGCTCAACCGCTATCGCCAGATTTCGAACAAGACTGGCAGCCCCTTTAAAGTCCACTCCCACCGTCTGCTGCTGAAGCCACTGTGCAAGAGATGGTCCATTCACAAATTCCGAAGCTATGTACAGCACGGGCCCGGCACGACCCGCCTCATACACAGTAACAATGTTCGGATGACTCAGAATCGCAGCCGCCTTCGCTTCTCGCAGAAAGCGTTCCTGCCCATCGGCCGTCGCCAGAGTATCAGGACGCGGCACCTTAAGCGCGACTGAACGATTCAGCTGAGGATCGTCGGCCAGAAATACGATGCCGCAGCCCCCTGTACCCAGCACGCGACGAATTTCAAACCGGCCGATTCGACGCGGAATCGGCCGACTATCCCTCCGATTCTCGTCCTCATCAAAATGCGATGCACTGTCCTGTGAGGGCAGCCGCACAGGCATTGGTCCGGAGATTACATCAGCGGAAATGCAGTCGTGGAACATACGCTCCGATGTGCTGATGTCGCTCAGGCCATCTGATGTGCGGGCAGCACCCGGAGCGCCCGCCTTAGCTGGCTCATGGTCCGGCGCATGGTCCGGCTCAGCAATCGAGCTCCCCGCAAATGTTTCCGGCGGCAGTCCACTCCGCAGCGAATGAGGAGGCAGACGATTCCGACGCCGGACGTTCTCCATCATTTCCAGGACTCGACGGGCTGGACCGACGGAATCCTGTTCATCAATATTTGCCGAAAGACCAGGCAGGGAGGCGCTGTCACGGCTTTTCGCAAGGATCTGCTCATGCAGCTGCTCAAGCTCTCTCGCTCGGGAATCTTCAGCACCGCCTTCATCATCCTGACTGGCCGATCGTTCCGCCGTACTGCTCACTCGTCATCATGCCCAAAAAACATCTTACCTGATTAAGTCTGCCAGACGCTCAATGGCTCGAGACCAGATTTTTCTGGCCGCTTCAGAACTCATCCCAAGCTGCCTGCCAATATCAGAAAACGGCATCTCCTGCCAGTTTCTCAGCCGAATCACCTGTCGATAGTTTTCAGGCAACTGCGCCATCGCTCGCTCCAGCTGCATCTCCTGCTCGTGGATCAGTGCGTCAGTCCCTGGCGTATGCCCCTGATCCACCAAATCCGGCTGAATCAGCCGGGAATCGTTGAGTCGATGTTCGCGGCGAGCATCACGTCGCTGTGTGGTCTGAAAATATCGATGAGCATTCAGCAAATCATTTTTTAGAATCTGTCTTAACCAGCCAGCCAATTCCTCCTGTGTCTCACCTCGAAACTGCTGAAAGTTCTGCCAGGCTGACACCAGGGTTTGCTGAACAACATCTGAAGCGCCAAGCTTGGCATTCAAATGCTGCCCCAAATCTTCTCCTGCAATCAGCAGCAGGTAGTCCCGACACTGCTCAATCAGAACACTGGCAGCGTCCGCACTTCCAGCCCGCGCAGCACTGATCAGCTCCCTGAAGGAACGCTCCTCCGGCGTGGGCGACTGAAAAGCACTCGCAGAGCCGTTTGCCACGCTGCAGATCCCCGATGCAATTGCCCATGTATTCTCCGGGCACCAATAGACTCAGAAACCGGCCGCCATTTCACAGAATTTTCCGGAAGTTTACAATCTGATTTAATCTGTGTTTTCGTAAGAATGGGCTTCGACGCACTCACCTTCAAAACAAAACCCGCCGAATATGGAACTTCGGTGCCTGATACCGTTGATCATTCTGTTTGATTTGAACAGGAGCTCACAGAGGGAACGGAGGAATCACGGGGAATGCGCTGAGGTCGTGTTCATCTCTGTTTCCTCCGTTTGCTCCTGTTCAAAACAGAGCAGTATTCTGCTAGACTCCGTTTGGCCCTTGTCCAGCTCAATCCATCGCTATTCATACCGAATGACCCGTCTTTCATGTCAGACGAGCTTTTGTCAGACATCGCCGAGTATTGCACAGGTCGCCGCGTCACTGTGATGGGACTGGGCAAATTCGGCGGTGGAGTCGCTGCCGCCCGGTTTCTTGCCCGGAATGGCGCTCGTGTAACAGTCACCGATACCAAACCCGCCGAAGAGCTTCACGATTCCGTGGAACAGCTTTCCGATGTCCATATCGACCGCTGGGTATTCGGTCACCATCCCCCGGAAGTGTTCAGCGAATGCGATCTTCTGATTGTAAATCCGGCCGTCAAACCCAGCTCAGGCGGAATCACTGAAGCAAAGTCCCGCGGCATCGAAGTAACGACCGAAATAGAGATCTTTTGCCGTTTCAACAGGGCTCCACTGATTGCCGTCACGGGCAGCAACGGAAAATCGACAACCACGGCACTCATTCATCATTTGCTGACTCATGCATGGCAAAACGAATCTCGCCGATCATGGCTGGGAGGGAATATTGGCATTAGCCTGCTCGATCAGCTGACAAATATTTCAGCCGACGATCGAGTTGTGCTGGAACTCAGCAGCTTTCAGCTGGAAATTCTGCGCCAGCGCCGATTTCGACCTGACATTGCTGTAATCACCAACTTTACTCCCAATCATCTCGACTGGCATGAGACTCTGGACGCTTATCGTCTTGCCAAGCAGGGAATTCTGAATGCTCAGCTGCCGTCCGACGCAGCAATACTCCCGGAATTTGGCGATGACGACAATGACCGGGATATGCGTACCGACTGGAAAACACGGGGACGCGTTTATCGCTTCGACGTCGTCGACAGTGGCAGCGACGGCGCCTTTCTTGAAGACGGCATTTTGTCTCTGCGATCCAAATCGCTGCCGGTAACTCCTGCAGGACCGGGCCTGCCAAACATTCATCCGCCAGCCCGATTATCTCTTCCCGGTCGACAGTTTACGGACGAAGGAGGGTGCTTTGAAGAAGCACTCCGTTTTGATCAGCCAGCTCAGCTTCCCGGCCGCCATAACCGACTCAACATCGCCGCTGCGTCCTGTGCAGCATGGCTCGCCGGTGCTGATCCGGCCCGCTTCTCTGACGTAATTCGCACATTCACTCCCCTGCCCCACCGGTTGCAGCAGGTCGCCGAGCGATTTGGTCGCCGTTTTTACAACGATTCTATCGCGACAACACCGGAATCGGCCATTCAGGCTCTTCGAGTCTTTCCGGGCCGTATTGTTTTACTTGCTGGTGGCTACGACAAGGGACAGGATCTGACCGCCTTTGCTGAAGAAATCGCTCAGCGGGCAGCCGCCGTTATTCTGATGGGACAAACGGCCGAACAGCTGCGTACACTGCTGGAGAATCCCGGTCAGCAGTATCGACCGACAATCAGAATTGGACAGGATTTTTCTGATGCGTTTTCTCAGGCGGTTGCACTTACGCAGCCCGGCGATATCGTGCTGCTGTCGCCGGGCTGTGCCAGCTATGGCTGGTTTCGAGACTACCGGGAACGTGGTGATCTGTTTTTAAAGATGGCTCAGGACTGGAATCCTGCCTGATCATGAAACGCAAATCTATGGACTGCATGAATTTTTCCGCCGGACCACAATTCCAAATCACACAACAGACAACCCTGCTGCGACCCGCCGCAGCACAAAAGAAACGGCTGTCGGACTTCGTCTTCCTGTTGCTGCTCGTCGTGACCAGCACCGGCTGCGAAACCTCCACTGACAGTTCAATGTCCTCTGAAACGCCACCTCCCGTTCGGGCAGCAGATACGTCAACAACCTATCGCCAGACTCCCGGCGAACTTCGTCAGAAACTGAAAGCCAACGAACAGGCGAAGTTTGAATATTCCGGAAACGACATCGTCCGGGCCGAACTGTTTCAGTCAGGCGTGAAGTCAATCGAAGCTCTGAAAGGTACTCCTCTGCAGTATCTTGATCTCGGGATGACGGCCGTCACTGACCTGTCTCCGCTGGAGGGCATGCCGCTGAGGGAACTGATCCTGGAAGATACTCCGGTTTCGGACATCAGCGTGCTGAAAGGAATCGCTCTCGAAGGACTGAAACTCCAGAATACAAAAGTCACCGATCTGTCGCCTCTGCAGGGAATGCCCCTGAAGCAGCTTAACCTGATGGGTACTCCTGTGGAGGATCTTCGGCAGTTTGTCGGCATGCCTTTGAAAACCCTGTGGATTCCCAAAACGAAAATCCAGGACCTGACCCCTCTGTCGCAGATGAAACTGGAGAGCCTTGATCTGCAGGACACAAAGGTCTCCAGTCTAGATCCACTGGCAGCGATGACAACTCTTCGACGTCTGAATATTGCCGGAACCGATGTGTCAGATCTCACCCCGCTGAAGGATCTTAAGCTGGAACGCCTGACACTCAGCCCCGACAGGATTCAAAAAGGAATCGACGTTATTCGTAATATGCAGACACTGACCCAGATCCAGCCCTCCATGGATACCATGATTGATGCGGCCGATTTCTGGAAACGCTACGATCTGGGTGTCTGGGACGCTGCCGCCTCGAAGGAGCAGCCCCCGGCACAGGAAAACGGCAATGACCCGGCTCCGAAGAATCCGGAGTAATTTCTGAATGTCTTCTGATTTCGCTGACGATCCGGACGCCACTCTGGTGCAATGGGTGCCAGGGCTGTCTGAACATGCCACGGCAGCGGGGTCTTATTGTTTTGTTGGAAGCGATGGTCAGGCGCTGGCACTTTTCGATGACGATCTGAACGCTGAAGTCGATCAGGATTTTCAGATTGGTGCCACGATCCATGAGCGCTATCTGCTGACGGCAAACCTGGGCCGCGGAGGAATGGGCCGCGTGCTGCTGGCTCATGATCAGCTGCTGAATCGTCAGGTCGCCATGAAGATTGTGGCCGTACGCTGGCAGGGAAGTGCAAAACTCCTGCAGGAAGCTCTCGCCAGAGAAGCTCGCCTTGGTGCTTCTCTGAACGACCCGGGGATTGCCACAGTTTTTGACTTCGGCATTCACGCGGGCAAGTCGTTTACGATCTTTGAATACGTTGACGGACAGACTCTGCGTGAGATCCTGCAGAGATGCCATCAGCTGCCGCTGACAGATGTTCGCCGAATCATCGCAGCTCTTGCGATCTCACTGGATTTTGCTCACAGCCAGGGAGTGATTCACAGAGATCTGAAGCCCGAAAATATCTGCATTGCCCGCAACGGACAGCCTCGAATTCTGGACTTCGGCATCGCCCGTGATCTTCGTGAAGAATTCAAGATCGAGGGCTTCTGCGGGACCGCGCAGTATGCCTCCCCCGAACAGGCCTCCTGTTCGGCTGTCGATGGCCGAACCGATCAGTACGCGCTGGCATTGCTGGCCTACGAAATGCTGGCAGGGCGTAAAGTCTTTCACGGCAAAGATCCGCAGCAACTGCTTCAGCTGCATTGCGAGTCAAACCCCGTCAGCCTGTGCAGCCTGCGGGAAGACCTGCCGGAAGAAGTGGGTGCCGCCATCCATCGGGCTCTGCACAAGGTGCCTTCGAAGCGATTCGCCACCTGTCAGGAGTTTGCCATGGCGCTGCAGGGCAATCAGGCAGAACCCGCCTTTCTGCGAACATTGTCAACGGTTCCCCTGCAGGAACAGATTGCCGCCTACGTATGCGGTTCGGGAGATGATTCGCTTCTGGCCAGCCAGCTGGCAACCTATCTTGGAAAACAGGGCTTTTCCACTTGGTACTATCAGCGAGATGCACTGCCTGGAATTTCGTTCCTCACGCAAACCACCGAGGCAATTCGTCGATCCGGCGCCTTTATCATTCTAATCTCTCACCAGACACTCCGTTCCGAAGAAGCAGGTCGCCAAATCCAGGAAGCTGCCCGATGCAGCATCGTGATGATGCCGCTGCTGATCGGCATGACACTGGAAGAATTTGAAAGCCATCATCCTGTCTGGAGATCTCTGCTTGGGACGGCTTCCATCATCGCTCCCGATCGAAACCAGCCGGAACACACCTTTGAACGAGTGGCAGTGGCGCTGACGGTCGTTGGACTGCAGCCCGGAGAAATCGTCGTTCGCCCGCCCGATCGGCCTCTCCGATCCCTGCATGGCCAGATCTGGGCCACTGACGCAAGCCAGATTGATGTGCACGATCTGCAGCAGGTGGTCTTTCGCAATCAGATTGTGGAAGAGTTTCTGAATCGAAGGAGCAAATTCTTTTTGTCAGCAACAAAGGGTCTGGGAAAAACTCTGTTGCTGACTTACAAACGACATCTGCTCAGTCAGCTGCACGCACGGGAACACGCATCCGCGGGACTCTGCTTTATTCCTCAGGGTCGTCCTTATCTGGATTTTATGAGCGAGCTGAAATCGCTGTCCGCTCGTTTCGAAAAACCGCTGGCTGACCTTTCCACTACAAAACGATTCTGGACGATGGCTCTGCGAGTCTCCGCACTGGCGAATCATCCGGGTATCATTGCAGCCGATGAAGAGGATGAACTGGCAGTATTTCCTCCGCGATTCCGTCGATGGCTGAAGGGCAGCCGAATTGAACCCACAGTCGTGTTTCGTGAACTGACGAATCTTTCGATCAGCCAGGCAAATGCTCTGGTGGATGATACGGAAACATTTCTCGACCAGAAACTTCGAGGTATCCACAGCTCAACGTATTTCTTCATCGACAAAGTCGATCAGGCCGTTCGTCGACTTTCCCGTGACGCATGGATCAATATCCAGGCCGGACTGATTGAAGCCGCATGGGATATGATGAGTGCCAACAGCCATGCGAAAATCTTTGCGTCCATCCGCCATGAAGCGTTTGTGAATTACCAGTCGGATATCAAATCCAATTTGACGGGAGCCACCGCCTTTCTGCGGTACTCGGACGATGAACTGGAAGAACTGCTTGACCGGCTGTCATCCTGTTATGAGGCCACCAGTGACTTCAAGGACTTTCTCGGCATTCGAGTGCTGAAACACGAACGTCGTCCTGTCCCGGAAGACAGTTTTCGCTTCATCCGACGCCACTCCTTCGGCCGCCCTCGCGATCTTGTCGTCATCGCCGCAGAACTGTCCGCTCAGCGAACTTCACTGACCGAGACAAAGTTCTGCGAAGTCGTTCGGCGAGCCAGCGCGAATCGGCTCGTAGCGAATCTGTTTGAAGAAAACCGAATGTTTCTCGACTGCCTGGACAATCGGGAAACTCGGTCGCGATTTCTGGCCAGCCTGCCCGCGAATATCCTTAGCCGCCAGGAAGCCGTCAGTGTTTGTGCACGGTTCAACGGCATCAGTGAAGAAACGGTCAATTCGTTCGGCGATGCGGCAAACGAAATTTTTCATCCGTTTCAGGATTTGTATCTCGCAGGACTGCTGGGTGTCGTCTGGAAACTGTCGGATGGCGATCTGTCGATTCAAAAGTTTCGGCAGCCCGACGATATGGTGAGCCACTCCGGCGCCGATCTGCCGCTGTCAGCATGGTATTTTCTCCATCCCGCATTGTGCGGCTTTGTGCGTGAAACGCGAATGGAGGACGACTTTCTGTTTTATGAACACGTGATTGTCGGCGATCAGCTGCCATGGGAATCCTATGACGCAGTCTGCTGCCAGATTGAACGATGTACGGCGGCAATCTCCAGCGTGGAGATCCGGCAGCTGATACATCGAATACTGAAACGAGCGAGAGAAGTTCTGCGCAGCAGCAATCCTCGCAATCTGCCCGTTGTGCTGCAATCACTGCCCGAATGGCCCCTCACGCTGACACAGCTTCAGAAGCATGGATTCGACGACGCCCTCCTGTGGCTCGACGAATTGAAGTCGTTCACAGAAAACAGATTTCCGTAAGCGTCCATGTTTTTTGCTTCCGTCACTCTCCGAGTGACGCTTTGCGATTCATCCAAAGTAGTCGTCACTCTCCGAGTGACGCTTTGCGATTCCCGCCGCACGCTCTTAAACCGGCGATGACGATTCGTCGCCGCGCCCTGAATCGCAGTTCATCACTCGGAGAGTGATGGCTACTTTGACCGGAGCCGAAACGATACGGCAGGAAGTCTTCTTAACGCGTCTTAATACCCCTGCTGCATGTTGACGCTGATCATTCGAGGAGCAACCCGTGTCAATTCCCTGCCGTCCGCATCATAAACCACCGCATGGACATGATAGGCGCCGCCTGGAGTGACGCTCAGTGGCCAGGCAGCCGTGCGATACTGAAACCACTTTGAGTCTGCCAGTGTCTCGGTATCTCCCGCCGTATAGACACCGAGAGAATGCCCTTCCAGATCGCTCACATGGAATTCCACTTTACCAAACTTCACCAGCGTGACCGGCGGTATGGAAATCTTTGCAATCACCTGCGGCTCGCCGGGCTGCTGCCAGGGCACGTCAACTCGAACGGGCATCAGAACCGGCCCCGTCCGCTTCCAGTCTTCTCGCTGAATGCTGTCCACCAGTTTGACGCGAGAGAGATTGGAGGGAGTTGCGACAGAGAGTGGATTTCCAAATACGAACGAGCGGTATGATCTTGGTCCGCCGTCGCTGTATGACAATTCCGCGTCCATGCCGATCACTTCGCCCGATTTGGCTGCAAAGTCAGGGAAGCAGGCCCAGGGCAGCTTAAATTCCACCTCAAGTCCTGTTTCGGTCTTTTTGGCGGCAACTTCAACACCCTCTTCTGAGATCCAGCCTTCCTGACCAGGACGCACCGTGAATCGCGGCTTCAGCACATCCAGTTCCATGGGAGTAAAAAAACAATGGCTGGCCCCGTGACTCCACTTGCGGCCAAGAAACTGGTCGCCTCGTCGAGTATCAAAATACCATTCGACGGCATCACCTTCCCACAATGGCTTCACCGGAGAAAACTGATGCTGATCGAGCGTTCTCAGGCCCACATAAAAGGCCTTTTCGTCCCAGAGGTAGTAAAAATGGGCCGCTCTGTTCAGCGCGTCCGGATGAAAGTATTCAATGGGAGTACACAGCGCCGTGGCGTAGTCAGTTTCGTCCAGTTTGCCATCGATGGTGATGGATGACCGAGCCATCGGCACCACCGCTCGATGCCCGGGTTCCTGTGCAAAGGCTGGCTGACACGCGAGCAGAACCAGCAGCAGCAGTACCGCTTGCAGACTGCCAAACTGCTTTGTCAGACCCATCAGACCAATTGGTATTGTATTTGCAAAAAACTGTTTCATCGTAATCCCCTGGTATTTCGTCCATCAGTCGTCTGATTTCGAAACGTTGCCGGTTGACAACTCAATTCCTGACGTGAGTTCTGGTCTGGTACTCGCGACGCGGACCGGCCGCCCCGATTTGCACCGTGTATGACTTCCCGTCTGGTGCAACCGAAGCCAGCACCCATTCACCTTTGCAGGTTTCAGTCGTTCCCGGATTGGCAATGAATTCCGCAGGTGCCTGCAGCGATGGATCGAGTGAAAGATTCCGGTGCAGCTGGTACCAGTCTTTGAGCGAATTCACTTCCCGCAGTGTTTTCATCGTCGATTCTGCACCACCCTTCGAAGGACCGTTACACATCACAGCGACCGTCGGATCAATCGCCAGTACCAGAGCTGGATTATTACTGACAGGCAGTCCGTGGTGAGTCACCATAAACAGATCAACGGTGCCGACAGGATTCCGCGGAGACACCAGCTTTGCTTCAATATTCCATGTCAGGTCGCCGCAAGTCAGAAAGCGAAAGTCTCCGAATGAGAACAGCAGACTCACGCTGGCCGCGTTGTCAGACGGATCCTCAGGCTGGGCAACATGACGGTCTTTGAACGGGTTCAGCGGACCTTTGTTTTCCGCAACTTCACGACCCGATGTCAGAACCACCACATCAAGCCGAGTTGACCCTGAACGAAGCGGAATGCGATCTCCCACTTTGAGCGACTTTGAGCCATTCTGAGACGCTGCCCGATAGGCGACAATACGATCAGGAAATTTTGCGTCTTCTTCCAGCAAATCAGGAATACCCCGATCCCAGAACGTTCCAATGCCGAACTCCGCCTGCAGCGCGGCATGATTGCCAAAATGATCCAGATGCCAGTGCGAAACGGATGCATGGTCGATGCGGCTCAGCCCTGCAACGTCCTTCGCCACATGAATGATGCGATGCAGATCGCGACCCTGATTGTCCGGATAGCCCGAATCGATCAGCAACGATTCTCCTTCGGGCGTCACGATCAGAGTTGCAGCTCCTCCTTCGACGTCGATGAAATAAAAATCGAGTCGACCGTCTTTCGAAGACGCGAATAACGGCTGGCCGAGATTGCTTCGGACGACCATCAACAGCACGGAAAACAACAGGATCAGCCGCTGCATCGCAAATCGCCCCCGAATCCAAAGTTGCCTGTTCGCCACGAGTACCAAATGACTGTACTGAAGTCAGTCTGGCGGGATTCATTCGGCCTGTCAATGACTGGGAAAGGCGGACAGCCCTGATAATATAACCGCATTCCTGTCATCGACTGCCTTCCGGCAAATCCAATCGGTACCGAATTGTCTCCATCGAAAGACCGCAATGCTGATTATGCGTAACATCGCAGAGTACCTGGTCATTGTCGTGGTCTGGTTCCTCACCCAGAAGATGATCGCAGCAGCATCGCTCAGCCACTCGTGGATGATGCTTTTTGTTCTCTCACTGGCATGGATCAAATCGCTGTTCTTTGGTGGTGAAAACCTGAGGCAGCTCTGGAAAGCATCGCGGGAGAACATGCCATATCACCGATTCATGCTGCTGATGCTGGTAAACATGTCCCAGATCATCCTGTCCTTCGGACTCGACTACCACTGCCTGCACGTCCTTCGGCCCGACAGCTTCAGCAGCATTGATCCCGCGTATGAGTACGGGGAACTGGTGTTTGAGTTCTGCTACTACAGTGTTCTGAACTTTACGTTCTTCGGTTACGGAGATGTTACTCCGCACACGATTCCTGCCAAGCTGCTCACCATGACAGAAGTGCTGCTGGCATTTGTAACCGTCATCTTTTTGCTGTCGGACTTCATCAGTCTGAAAGAATCGATTGCCTCTCCGAAAGCGGATTCAGACGCTGTAAGACCTTCTGCACCAACAGCGGAACGGATTGCGGAAGCAACACCGATTGTTGACAAATGACAGACGACAGAGTCGGATTCTCTCGTGTTCGGTCAGGGTCAGGACCTGAGATTAGCTTTACAGACGGTTTGCATTGTCCGCCGGAACGCACAGCGTCCGGCTCAGAACGTCGCGACTCTGCTCACCGAAATTCCGCGGATCTGTGCATCAATATCCACACCCGCCAGTATGCTCCATGCCGCCTGAAGTTTTCGAAAAACCGGACCAGGCACGAATTCACTCACAACACGTCCGTCAATATGACTGACGGGCAGCAGACAAACCGGAGTTGATGACAGAAATGCTTCGTCAACACGAACCAGATCAGCGGCAGGAATGTCGGATCGCCGAAAAGGAATCCCACACGACTGAAGTAATTCTTCAACAATATTTCGGCTGAGGCTGTTGAGCACATGCCGTGCAGGAGTGAGCACCTCGCCGTCAATCACAGCAAAAAAACAGGATGTGCTGGTTTCCGTTACACATTCCCGATGGTCCAGCAACAGAGCTTTGCTGCCCGGCTCCAGCTGCGCTGCTTCATTGTCTGCCAGCCACCAGTGCAGTCGGTTCCTGATCTTATGCGAGACCGGAAGGCAATCATCAGGAAGCTGACGAATGCGGGGAACTCGCAGACGCACGCCGTGTACCAGCGATTCCCTCCACATTGTAAATGGCAGAGGAAACGTATGAATCACGGTTGAGCCACCTCGCAGACCGGGACTGCCCAGATACGTCGCATTTGCGCCGGCCGTCACAAAAATCACAATCCCCAGATCGTGATCGGGGCCAATCAGACGAGCATTATGTTTCACAACTTCCCGGACAGTTTTGTCCAGCTGTTCGGAATTCGCAGCAACAGGAAAACCAAGTACACGGCAGGAGTCCAGCAGGCGGTCAAGATGCTTCGCCAGGCGAAAAGGCTCATGGCGAAATGTACGGGCCATCTCAGTCACGGAAGCACCGGCCACAAGCCCGAGGTCCCACAAAGGCAGCCCTGCCGAAGCAAAGGGACGCAGTTCGCCATTGATCCAGGCAATGGGCTCATTGAATTGTTGTGACAAGGATCTCTTCTCTCATCTCTCGATCTTATTCCTCAATCCAGTCAGGATGCTCGCTCGCGAATTATTCTCTGACACCGCCGACAAGTCGATGATTCCTCAAATATTAAGCAAGTCCTTCGATTTCCACCTGATCATCGGACAGCCCGAGCTATCCGGCGTTTCTCCATACGTGCCTTCTGAGCGACACTGGAGAACAGACGAACAGATCACTGAACAGCACCACATTCGATAAAACACTGAGTTTACCAGCCAGCAGCTCGAAGAGGTTCAGGCGTGTTTTAATTGATCAGTACTGCGTTAAGACGGCATTTCGGGCCAAACGACGACTGATTTCCGGCTGAGGCCGGGACTACGCACCGAATGACGACGAAATCGTCACTCGACCCCGTTCCACTTTCTCCGCTATCCTTCTAAGATTAACAGGAGACCGCATCGGCGAAACGGAAAATTGCCGGTCGGCATCTGCGGCAATCAGGTCCTGAGAAGTTGACATGTGATCCGAACGCTCGGAAAAACACATGAAAGCGATGGTCCCGCGACCGTCTCACCCCTGTCGTCCGCACTCTTTGGAAATGGGAAACTCTGAAGACCGGAGATCTGACATGACACGGATGAATTCGCTGTGGGGCAAGCTCTTCCAGACATTACTGGGAAGTCTTCTGGCATGTGGCCTCGGCAGTGGCTCGGCAATGACATTCGCCGATGAAGAACCCAAAAAAGACCGTGTCCAGGAAGATTTCGAACTGATGAAACAGTTCGTGGAAACGTTTGAACAGATCGACACCAATTATGTTCGGGACGTGGATCGTCGCGAACTGATGCAGGCTGCGATTCAGGGCATGCTGGACCATCTGGACCAGTATTCGACCTACATACCGCGCGAGGATGTACGACGTTTCGAACAGATTGTGGAGCAGGAGTTTGGTGGGGTTGGTATTGACGTCAGTATTCGAGGAGATCGGCTGACGGTGATCAGCCCTTTACCAGGAACTCCTGCGTTTCGAGCCGGAATTCGTCCCGGCGACGTCATCGTTGAAGTCGACGGAACGTCGACGGAGGGATTCCGCGTTCCTGATGCCGTCAAGGTTCTGCAGGGACCTCCGGGCCGACCAGTGACACTGGGAATTCGCCGTGGGGGTGAAGGAGACGTCGAACAGATTGCAATGACTCGCGAAGTCATTCAGGTGCCGACCGTCCATGGTCACCATTTTAATGAGAGTGGTGAATGGGAATTCATGCTGGATGAGCAACACAAGATTGGTTACATCCGCATGTCGCATTTCAGCAGGCACACTGTAGAAGAGATTCAGAAAGCCCTTTCGAGGCTGACAGAACACAGCATGAAAGGCCTTGTGCTCGACCTGCGGTCGAATCCAGGCGGACTGCTGGAGGCAGCCATCGAAATTGCCGACCTGTTCCTGGAGTCCGGGGAAATCGTCAGTGTGAAAGGCCGCAATGTGCCGTTCCGATCCTGGAAGGCAAAGAAAGGCGACGCTGCATATCCAGCCTTCCCCATGGCAATTCTGGTCAATCGATTCAGTGCGTCAGCAAGTGAAGTGCTGAGCGCCTGCCTGCAGGACAACAATCGCGCGATCGTCGTCGGTGAACGCACCTGGGGCAAGGGCAGCGTGCAAAATGTGATTCGCCTGGAGTCTGATGAAAGCGCGCTCAAGCTGACCACAGCCAGTTATCATCGCCCCAGCGGCATCAACATTCACCGATTTCCAGGCGCGGGGGAAGACGAAGAGTGGGGTGTGAAACCGAGCACAGGATTTGAAGTGTCTTTCACCAGCGAACAAATGGATCAGTGGTTTCGCGAACGTCGGCAGCAGGAAATCATCCGCCCCGCTGGAACTCCAGCTCCGGAACAGAAATTTGACGATTTGCAGCTGGGAAAAGCAGTGGCCTGGCTGAATGAGCAGGTCTCTGCAGCGGTTTCCACAGCCAGTACTCCAGCTGCTCCGGAAGAGAAAAATCCCGAGCCGCCGAAGTAGGCAGGCTGAGTTTGCAAACGCACCGTCAGCCCTAAACCTCCTCTCCCAACGAAGTTTGGGAAGGTCGAGCGAGCGGCAGCGAGATCGGGAGGGGGTGCTCACTAAACCTCCTCTCCCAACGAAGTTGGGGGAGGTCGAGCGAGCGGCAGCGAGATCGGGAGGGGGTGCTTGCTAAACCTCCTCTCCCGGCGAAGCCGGGGGAGGTCGATCGAGCGAAGCAAGATCGGGAGGGGGCTGGTGAACTGCGGCACGAGGGTGTTATTGGAACGGCGTTCAGTGCAACCCGCGGCGAGCCCTCTCCCGGCCTTCGGCCGACCCCTCCCACTCCGCTGCGCGGGAGGGGAGGATATTGGAACCCCCCTCTCCCGGCGAAGCCGGGGGAGGTCGATCGAGCGATAGCAAGATCGGGAGGGGGCTGGTGAACTGAGGGCGAGGGTGTTATAGGGACGGCGTTCAGTGCAACACCCGGCGAGCCCTCCCCCGGCCTTCGGCCGACCCCTCCCACTCCGCTGCGCTGCGCGGGAGGGGAGGTTAACACAACCTCCTCCCCCAGCAAAGCTGGGGGAGGTCGAGCGAGCGGCAGCGAGATCGGGAGGGGGCTGGTGAACAACGGGACGCAGGTGTTATTGGGACGGCGTTCAGTGCAACACCCGGCGAGCCC